>JBLWTG010000005.1:0-401861 GCA_048270225.1 Pusillimonas sp.
ACCCGCCGAGGTGAGTCAGTCCCTGCGGACTGAACACGGTAGGAATCCCCTCACTTAAGGGAGGGGAGGATGTCAAATAGCGAAACATAGTGATTCTCCAAATAAAAGTACGCTGGATATGCGTTAGGATGGAGAATACGGAGAACGACTTAGCTCACACTGAGCGCCAACAATAAAGAATCCCACAGGCAATGCTGAACTATCTCATCGAACTGGTTGGCCGCGCCGGGCATTGGGGTTATGTGCTTGTCTTCCTGGGGGCTGCACTGGAGTCTGCCGCTTTCCTTGGGGTGATCGTGCCGGGTGAAAGCCTGGTGCTGGTCGCCGGTTTTCTGGCGGCGCAAGGGGTTTTTGATCTCGACGTATTGATCATCATTATTTCGCTGGGTGCCGTCTTGGGCGACAGCCTGGGTTACGAAATGGGGCGACACCTGGGCAGGTCAGCATTGCTGCGATATGGGCCGCGTGTCGGTGTCAATCAAGCGCGTATCGCAAAAACTGATGCTTTTTTCACCCGTCACGGCGGCAAAGCGGTTTTTCTGGGGCGTTTTGTGGGATTCGCGCGCGCACTGGTGCCTTTCCTGGCAGGCTCTTCGAGAATGCCTTATCGGCACTTTTTGCCCTACAACATGATGGGCGCGATCATATGGTCGGCAGTCATAACACTGCTTGGCTATTTTCTGGGGGCAAGCTGGCAGGTTGCATCAGGCTGGATCGGGAAAGCAAGCGCCATCCTGGGTGGAATTTTTGTATTTGCACTGGGATTGCTGTGGCTATGGCGCTGGGCGATGCGCCGTGAATCCGCGCTTAAATCAGCATGGTCCCGCTTTTCGGTGCGGCCCCGGGTTGCCGCCTTACGCCTTCGTTTTGAGCCGCAGCTGGCCTTTATTCGGGCTCGGCTTTCACCGAACGGTTATTTGGGTTTACGGCTTTCTGTTGGGGCTGGGATTCTCATTGCGGCAAGCTGGCTGTTTGGCGGTATCGCGGAAGATGTCATGACGGGAGACCCGATCACCGTCGTCGATATACACATCGCGCAGTGGCTGCACGCGCACGGAGTGCCCTGGCTGACGCACATCATGCTATTGATCTCCCTGCTGCACAATACTGTTGCCATCACCGTGATGACTACTGTATTTGCGGGCATGCTCATTGCAAAACGGCAGTGGTACTGGCTGCTCAATCTGATATTGGCAGTGCCCGGGGGTATGTTGCTCAATGTGTTGATGAAGCACGCATTCCAGCGTGCTCGCCCAGTATTCGATCAACCGCTGGTCAGCCTGAGCAGCTATAGCTTTCCGAGCGGCCATGCAGCGGCCAGCACCTTGTTTTACGGCATGCTCGCTGCATTTATCATTGCAAATGCCTCGTCATGGAGCGCGCGCGTATGGGCAGTGCTTTTGGCATTTGCCATGGTTTGCCTGGTGGCGTTCAGCCGGCTATACCTCGGGGCGCATTACCTGAGCGACGTGCTGGCCGCACTGGCAGAAGGCCTTGCGTGGCTTGCGCTTTGCCTGACAGGCACGCATACATACCAGCAGCAGAAACGGCAAATGAACCGTTAGCAAAAGGGTGGCGTTTAATGATTATTGTCGCGTTAATGTTAACGGATAAACAGCCGCCAACAACCATACAAGACTGGAGGCGCAACTCGGAATCGAACCGGGGTGGACGGATTTGCAATCCGCTGCATGACCACTCTGCCATTGCGCCGTAAAACAGAAATATAAAAGGAAAGCGCGGGGCTTCCCTTTTGATGCAAAAAGACGATGATCGTCTTCAGCAAAGACAAAGATTCTACACCATAACGGGTATTCATGCTGGTGAACCTGCCTGCCCGGCGCCTATTTCGACGCGGCGCTGCGTACAGGGTCCGGCAGGCTATCAGCTGGCCGGACCCTGACACGCCCCATCGTCCAGTACACGACGGCTGCGGCCACGATCGCGATCATGGCCGCCACCATGAAGGCCTGGGCAAAACCGAGTGCGTAGCTGTGCCGGCCTGATTGCAGCAGTGCGTCGGCGGCAGACGGTGGGAACAGCGCAAGCGCCTGATCGAAATCGCCCGCCACCAGGCGGTCTGCGAAGCCTTCCGGCGTGGGCAGTCCGATCAATTCGAGCTGCTGCTGTACGGAGGTTCGCACGGTGGCGGCCAGCACGCCTCCCAGCCCCGCAAACCCGAGCAGAATGCCTGAAAAGCGTGATGTGGTGCTGATGCCCGATGCCATGCCGGCACGTCGGGGCGGTACGGTGCCCATGATCGCCTTTTGTGTTTCGCCATTGAGCAGGCCGCCGCCACTGCCCAGGATCGCCATGCCCGCAATCAGAATGGTATCGCTGCCCGTGCCGGCGGCATGCATCATGACCAGGTTGCCCAGCGCTACGATGGTCAGGCCCAGTGTCAGTATCTGGTAAGAAGCCAGGTGGCGCGCCAGCCTGCGTCCTACCTGTGGCAGCACCAGCATGGCCAGGGCGAACGGTAGCATGCCGACACCTGCGGCGAGTGCTGAAAGGCCTTGCGCATTTTGCAGGAACAGCGGCAGCAGCGAGGCCATTACCTGCGCCGTGGCAGCATAGGCGAACATCGCGAGCACGGCGCCTACGAAGGGCAAGGACCTGAACAGAGTCAAATCCAGCATGGGAGATGTCCGGCGTTGTTCCACCAGGCAAAAGAGAACAAAGATGATCACGCTGGCAGCCAGGCGACCGGTGACCGCAGGGGCAAGCCAGCCATGCTCGGGGCTGAGTATCAATGCCCAGGTAAAGGAGAACATGGCCGCCGCGAACAGTCCTATGCCGGCGAAGTCCAGTGTGCGGGGCGATGGGTCGCGCGATTCGTCGATGAGTCTGACGACGGCCAGGGCCAATGCGGCGCAGATGGGTATATTGAGATGGAAGGCCCAACGCCAGCCCAGCAGCGTATTGATAACCCCGCCAGCCAGCGGGGACAGCACCATGGTCAATCCCATCATGCCGCCCCATATTGCCCAGGCGCGGGCGCGCTCCGATTCTTCATGAAAGGCGTGGCCAATAATCGCAAGCGCTGGCGCAAGCAGGAAGGCGGCGCCGGCGCCCTGTATGGCCCGCGCCACGTAAAGCGCCTGCGCTGTAGGCGCCAGGCCGCAGGCCAGCGAGGCCAGGGCGAACAGAAGCATGCCGATCAGAAACACGCGCTTGCGGCCATACCGATCGGCGATGGATCCGGCCGGAAGCAGCAGCGCGGCAAAACACAGCACATAGCTGCTGATTACCCATTCGATGTCGGCGAACGATGCATTCAACTCGCGCGCGATGGTGGGAAGGATGATGCCCACCACATTGGTATCGAGTACGGTGATTGCGCAGCCTGTGGACGCGGTAAGCAGCAGCGCAGTCTTGCGGCTGGAGGAGGAAGCGGCATTTGATATTGTCATGGCGGCTTTATTTAAACAGCTTATCCTCACCATTGCAGTGTCACTGCCCGATGTGGTGTTCAAGCCTCTGGCAGGAGAGCCTATTACGTCTCAGGTAGCAGCTGTATTCCGCAGACATGAACGCTCTCCGGTCGTCAGAAACCTGATCGGGCAGGTTCTGCGAACGCGGGCCAGGAACCGATGACTGCATCGGCCAGGCGGTTACTGCAGCTTGAGTCCGGCGCTTTCTATCAGTGCCTTGTTGTTGGCATACTCTTCCTTGATGTCGGCTGCGAAGTCGGCCGGGCTGGCAGCGGCCGGGATATTGCTGCTGCTGACCATC
Source organism: Pusillimonas sp. (assembly GCA_048270225.1). Classification (GTDB taxonomy): domain Bacteria; phylum Pseudomonadota; class Gammaproteobacteria; order Burkholderiales; family Burkholderiaceae_B; genus Allopusillimonas. Next base: position 3,736 of record JBLWTG010000005.1, read on the forward strand.
AGCTTCTGGATATCGGGGCTGGCAATGGCCTTGTTGATGCTTGAGTTAAGCTGATCGATGATGGCTGGAGGCGTGCCGGCAGGCGCGAAAAACCCGAACACCGACATCATATTGGCCTTGGGGTAGCCTAACTCGGTAAAGGTCGGCACATCGGGCATGGCGTCCACCCTCGACGGCGCGGCAATGGCCAGCGGCTTGAACGCGCCTTTGGCGATATTGCCATTGAGTGCCGGGCTGACGTTGGTCGAAATCAGCTCGAACTGGCCACCCAGCGCATCCGTCTGCTGCTGCGCACTGCCTTTGTAGGGAATGTGTGTGACTTCGATGCCGGCGGCATGCTGGAATTGCTCCAGCATCAGGTGCCCGACCGAACCTGGCCCTGAGGTTGCCCAGCGCAGCGAGCCCGGATCGGCCTTGGACTCGGCGATGGCGTCTTTGATGTTTTGTCCCTTGAAGGCCTTGGTGCCCAATAGTGCGACCGGCGAAATCATGACGCGGGCGACGGGCGCAATATCCTTTTGGGGGTTATAAGGTACCTTGGAAAAGAGTGGAGACAAGGCCAGCGGGCTGACGGAAGAAAAGCCTATGGTGTAGCCATTGGGCGCGGCCTTGGCGATATCGGCCATGCCTACCGTGCCGCCAGCACCGCCCTTGTTCTCAACGACAAACGAGACGCCCAGGCTGTTGCTCAGCTTTTCAGAGATCGCGCGCGTAACGGAGTCGCTGACGCCGCCAGGAGGATATACGACAATGACACGCACCGGTTTGTCGGGCCAGGCTGAGGCGAAAGACATGCTGGAGACGGCAGCGAGCAGGCCCGCTGTCAGCAGGCGCGGTAAAGTTGTGGGTAACATGGCGTTATCTCGCAAAAAAGCCTGGATAGGCGTCAGGAGCAAAATTGTACCCCCATGCGTGCCGCGCAAGGTCGGCCGCGTATCTTGCACAAGGAGCAGTGCCCGCCATGGATACCCGTATCAAACAAGCATTTACCCCCACCGGCGTATTGCGCGCCTCGATTAACCTGGGTAACCCGATCCTGGCAAATCGGGATGCACAGACGGGCGAACCTGGTGGCGTGTCCATAGATCTGGCTCGTGCCTTTGCCGCAATGCTGGACGTCGAACTGGAACTGGTGGTGTTCGATACCGCCGGCAAGTCGGTTGAAGCGGTGACGGAAGAGCGTGCGGACATTGGGTTTTTTGCCGTGGATCCGGTCAGAGGGGCGGGCATCAGCTTTACGGCGCCTTATGTGCTGATCGAAGGCGCTTATCTGGTCGTGCAGGATTCACTGTTGAACAGCAACGATGAGGTTGATCGGCCGGGTGTGCGGGTGACCGTGGGCAAGGGCAGCGCCTACGACCTGTATCTGACCCGTGAACTCAAGCAGGCTGAAATCGTACGGGCTGCGTCCTCGCCCGCGGTGGTCGATACGTTTCTTGAGCAGGGGCTGGAGGTTGCTGCAGGCGTCAAGCAGCAGCTTGAAGCGGATGCCCGGCGGATAGGAGGGCTGCGTCTGCTGCCCGGACGTTTCATGGTGATTCAGCAGGCGATGGGGCTGCCCAAGTCGCGCCCTGCCGAAGCGGCGCGCTTTCTGGCTGACTTTGTCGAGCAGCAGAAAAGCAGCGGCGCTGTCCAGGCAGCCTTGCAGCGGCACGGCATCAAGGGCGCGTCGGTAGCGCCGCCAGTCTGATGCATAGCTGCTGTCCTGACTGAGTGGGTGCGTAAAGCGGAGCAGTCAGTATCGATGCTGTTATTTGGAAGGGCGCTTGCCGGCCAGGCGATTGAGTACGCTGGGCTGCATCCGCCATTCGAGGAGTTGCGATGAGTAATCTGCGTGCTTTTTTGATACGGCCTGGCAAATCCGTCGAGGAGCTTGATCAGGTGCCGGATGCCGTGCCTGCCGAGACGTTTCTCTGGCTGGCCTGCCTGCGAGAAGACTTCCAGCAGGATCTGGCGACACTGCAGGAACATCTGGAAAGGCTTGCGGGCCGGCGTCTGCTGGATCTGCACATTTCCGATCTGCTCAACGCGCAATTGCCGTCTCATTTCGATTTCACCTCGCATTACGATGTGCTCGTGTTCCGGCGGCTGGCGGAGCGTGATGCGAGCGCCCCGGCCAGCGGGGCGGGCAATGACCGAAGCGCACCGCCGCCCAAGAGCGGCGGCCAGGGCAGCGCCATGTTGCCTGGCGGCAAGAAAATCCAGACCGTGCCGGTAGGGTTCGTGGTTTTTGACAATCTGTTGCTCACTGTTCATCCCGAGCGTTGCGGCATTCTGGAGACTTATATAAAACGCCTGATGTTGTTGGGTCACGCCAGCCCGGAGCGCAGCGCCGACGGGCCGCTGGCCGTGCCCGTTGGCGCGCCCAGGTTGCCGGATTCTCCGGCCGAGCAAACGCTGCGTATCGTAAGCTTGATGGTCGATGGCTACCTGGATCTGCGCAAAATCATGACGCGCCAACTGGATCACTGGCAGCAGCGGCTGATGCGCCCCGATGTGCGTTTCGATAACTGGGAAGGCCTGCTCAAGGCGCGGCAGTACCTGCATCATTTATACGATATTTGCGAAGACCAGCGTAATGCCCTGAGCCAGTGGATGGAGGTGCTGGAGGATCTGCCTGCACCCAAGACTGACGCCGCCAGGCATGAGCACGATCAGTTGCTGGTGCGGTGCCGCGACGTGCTCGAGCACATCGCGCGCGTGTCCAGTCACATAAGGCAACTGGAGCAAAGTGCCGAAACCGCCATCCAGATTCATTTCAACATCCAAAGCAATCGTACCAACGATGTTATGCGCACCCTGACGGCGATTACGGCGGTGTTCCTGCCGCTTAATCTCATTGCCGGCATCTTCGGCATGAACTTCCAGTTCATACCGGGGGTGCACGAAGCCCACGGATTCTGGTGGGCTATGCTCGTGATGTTATTGATCGCCGTGGGCCTGCTGGCTTATTTTGCGCGCAAGCAGTATTTATCGTCCAACGAGTCGGAGTAAACCAGCGATATTGCGTGTATGCTCTCTGCATGCGTCTTGCATAATGTGCCTGTCCTTCAGGGAGCTCCCATCATGGCTAAAGGTCAACTACGCGGCAACAAAGAGGCAAAGAAGCCCAAACAGCCTCCCAAACCTGCAACCCCTGCTTCGCCATTTGGCGCCGCGTCTGCTAAGGGAGGCGCCCAGTCGCCAGACTCCAAAAAAAAATAGGCCGCGAATCCGTATAGGCTTTGCCAGCAACATGCCGTCCATGGAGACGGCATGTTTCGTTTGGGGCGCCGGGCCTGCTGTTGCGCCAGCATGGTTTTTGCCGGGTCGCCAGATGTGTCCGGAGTGGGTTAGGATGGATGCTGGTATTTCGGGATTCTCACATAAGGATTGTTCCCATGAATGGCGCCAAGAGCCTGGTCGATACATTACTGAAGGCAGGGGTGGATACCTGTTTTTCCAACCCCGGAACGAGCGAGATGCATTTTGTGGCGGCGCTCGACCAGAGCCCGGGCATGCATTGCGTGCTGGGGCTTCAGGAAAATATCGTGACCGGCATGGCTGACGGTTATTACCGCATCGCCGGCAAACCTGCCTGCACGCTGCTGCATTGCGGGCCGGGTCTGTCCAATGGTCTGGGGAATCTGCATAACGCCCGCCGCGCCCACAGCGGCATGATCAATATCGTGGGCGATCAGGCAACCTATCATCGCCCGCTGGATGCACCGCTTACAGCGGATACCGATGCACTGGCGCGCACTGTTTCCGCCTGGGTCAGGACCAGCGCGCACGCCGCGGACGTCGGCCGGGATGCCGCTGCGGCCATCCAGGCCGCAAACACGGTGCCGGGCCAGATCGCCACGCTGATACTGCCTTCGGATACCTCCTGGGATGAGGGCGGCAGGGTAGCCGAACCGCTGGCTGCGCCGACACCGCCGGCGACAGACGCAACGGTGATCGACCAGTCTGCCCATGCCTTGCGGTCAGGCAAGAACGTACTGATCCTGCTTGGCGGAAGGCGGGTCCTGCAGGAAACCCAGGCCGTGGCCTGGCGCATCGCCCAAGCCACGGGCGCAGCGGTGATGGCCGATTACGTGACGGGGCACGTGGCGCGGGGCCGCGGCCGCCTGCAACTCGAGCGCGTGCCCTACGGTATTGATGCCGCAGTCGAAAAGCTGCGCCGTTTCGAGCATATCGTGCTGGTAGGTGTCAAACCGCCGGTCGGCTTCTTTGCCTATCCCGGCAAACCTTCGTGCAAATACCCGGAGCAGGCGCAATTGCACATATTGGCTCGCCCTGATCAGGATCCCGATGCCGCGTTGCAGGCGTTGGCCGACGCGCTGGGCGTGGGCGATGCGGCCATTCCCGACCCGGGCGAACGCCCAACACCTGCCAGCGGCGCGCCTACGCCCGAAGGCCTGGCGCGTACGCTGGCGGCCCTGATGCCCGAGCATGCCATTATTGCCGACGAAAGCGTATCCTATGGGCGGGGGTTTTATCCGCATACCTATGCCGCACCCGCGCACGACTGGCTGCACATGGTGGGGGGCGCCATCGGAAACGGCATGCCGCTTGCCACTGGCGCTGCGATCGGCGCCGGGAGGCAGCGCCGCGTTATCAACCTGCAGGCCGATGGCTCGGGCATGTATACCTTGCAATCGCTGTGGACGCAGGCGCGCGAGCAGCTCCCTGTCACGACCATTATTCTTAATAACAGCAAGTACAACATCCTTATTGGCGAGTACAAGGGCGTGGGCGCTGAGCCGGGCCCGACTGCCATGAGCATGCTGGATCTGGGCAATCCGGCCCTGAGCTGGGTGCAGTTGGCCAACGGCATGGGCGTGGAAGCCATGCGGGCGAGCACCATGGAGCAGTGCGCAGACCTGATGACCAGCAGTTACGGCCGCAAAGGCCCCTTCCTGATCGAGTTGATGATCTAGCGTCCGGTCGGGAAAAGGCCGGATCGACATAACGCTGCAAGAGCGCGATACTGATGCCTGGCTAAGATGATACTGCCCAATAAAACCTGTTCTTGTCTTCCTGGAGATGAATGTGCCAAGTTTGCTGCCTGATGTCGACCCCGATGGATTGCTGGAATACTCTGTCGTGTATTCCGATCGCGCGGTCAACCATATGTCGCGCGTGTTTCAGGACGTCATGAAGGATATCTCCCGCACGCTGAAAAAGGTCTACAACGCCGAGTCAGCTATTGTGGTGCCAGGCAGCGGTACGTTCGGCATGGAGGCCGTGGCGCGGCAGTTTGCCACCGGCAAGCGCTGCATGGTCCTGCGCAACGGCTGGTTCAGCTATCGCTGGAGCCAGATCTTTGATATGGGCAGCATCCCCTCGGAGACCACCGTGCTCAAGGCGCGCCCGATTGCTGCGGACAGGCAGGCGGCCTTTGCGCCGGCGCCGATCGAGGAAGTGATTGCCGCCATCAGGGCGGAAAAACCTGATTTGGTCTTTGCGCCGCACGTTGAAACAGCGTCGGGCATCATCCTGCCCGATGACTACCTGCGCCAGGTTGCCGAAGCTGTGCACCAGGAGGGCGGGCTTTTCGTCCTGGATTGCATTGCCTCAGGCACAATCTGGGTGGATATGCAGGCCACCGGTGTCGATATCCTCATCAGCGCGCCTCAAAAGGGCTGGACCGCTTCGGCATGCTGTGCCCTGGTTATGCTGAGCGCGTCGGCGCGCAAAGCCATCGAAACGACCACCAGTACCAGTTTTGCCTGCGATTTGCGAAAGTGGCTGCAAATCATGGAAGCGTATGAGCAGGGCGGCTTCGCCTACCATGCCACGATGCCTACGGATGCGCTGGCCATTTTGCGCGATGTTATGGCGGAAACAGAAGCCTATGGCTTTGACAAGGTTCGCGCCGAACAACAGGCGCTGGGCGACAGCGTGCGTGCTGCATTGCGGAAAAAAGGCTTCAAAAGCGTTGCTGCGCAAGGCTTCGAAGCGCCGGGCGTGGTTGTGAGCTATACCGACGACGACGGCATACACTCAGCCAAGAAATTCGCCGCCGCCGGCTTGCAGGCTGCAGCAGGTGTTCCGCTTCAATGCGACGAGCCTGCCGACTTCAAAACCTTTCGCATAGGGCTCTTCGGGCTCGATAAACTGCACAATATTGACCGAACCGTCGAAAACCTTGAAAAAGCGCTGGATAGGATGGCGTGATGGCTGCGTTGACGCCCGGGCAATCATCGCTCAGACCGGCCATTTTGCCAGAATAGTGATCTGAGCAGGAAGCCCGTCATGACCTCAATTGAATATGCCTTGCCCGCCTGGCTTCCCGTGCCGCTCGTTCTGTTTGCCTTTGCTACGTCCATTACTCCTGGTCCCAACAACATTATGCTGGCGTCATCGGGACTGACTTTCGGCTTTCGCCGCACGGCGCCGCACATACTGGGCGTGGTCGTGGGGTTTACCTTGCTGTTGGTGCTGGCTGGCTTGGGTCTGGGCAGCGTATTCCAGCGATTCCCCTGGCTGTATGCCTTGCTCAAGTACGTGGGCACTGCCTATTTGCTGTATCTTGCCTGGAAAGTAGCGACGGCCGGGCCCGTCGATCGTGGCGAACTGCGTGGCCGTCCGTTTACGTTTATGCAGGCGGCGCTGTTTCAATGGGTCAATCCCAAGGCCTGGGTCATGGTGATCGGCGTGATTGCCGCCTATACCCCCCAGCATAATTACTATTTCAACCTGGCGATTGCCGCGCTTGCCTGCTGTCTGGTCGGTCTTCCTTGCGCCAGCGTGTGGGCGGTTTTCGGCGCAAGCCTGCAGACACTCTTGCGCGCACCGATGGCGGTCCGCCTGTTCAACCTGAGCATGGGGCTGCTGTTGCTGGCGTCGCTGTATCCCGCGGCGCGCGAGCTGGCGGGGCAGGGATAAGAACGCCGGCTGCCATCATCAGGTCGATTGCCTCGGCGCGGCGCCCCTCACAGATCGCTTGCATCGGGCCTGGCCAGCCCCAGCCATGTTCCCTGTCTGCGCGTGATTTTCCATACTCTGGCGGGCGGCGCATTCAGAAGCACGGTCTCCAGCTTCTGCGCCCGCAGCCCAAGCCTGTCCAGCACGCGCAGCGGTATAGGGCAATGCAGCCCATATGAAAACAGGTAGAGTGCGCCCTGTTGGCGCAACGAACAGAACACCCCATGCAGGATACGGAACTGCTGTTTCGTGGACATATTCAGCAGTGGCAGCCCACAGACTGCGGCGCCCACTGTGCCCTGCATTCCCGGAGGGGACGGGTAAAGCCGGCATGCATCGCTGCACAGAATCCGGGCGGGGGGGAACTTGGCCTGCAAATGGCTGGCGAAGGCTGGGTCGGTTTCGACCAGGATCAAGTCGTGGGCAGCGATTCCTCGCTTGATGATTCTTCGGGTAAACGCTCCGGTTCCGCTGCCCAGCTCAAGAACGGGCGCATGGTCAGCATTGATTTCGCGCGTGATGGCTGCAGAGAGGGCTGGCCAGGAGGGCAGGATGGCTCCCACTTTTGCTGGATTCTGGAGCCAGTTCTTCAGGAACAGCGCGCTGTCTGAGATGGCGCTTCCCTGGCTGAGCCGATGCAGGCCTTCACCCGCGGCTTTTGTCCACAGCAGCAAGGGCGCAAATGAAAGTGTTTTCGAAATCGCCATTTTTTTTCCGGTAATTGGTGTTCTGGCCGGTTCAAACCGCCATTCGGGCACGAAAGACATTTCGGTGACAAAGGGCTTGCTAAGAGGCTAGGGGATAGCCAGTCCCGGCGTCAAGGGGCAGGCTACAGTTGGAAACCACAATCAAGATTTGGATGCGTTGCTGCGCGGATCCGCCGGCGAAGATCTGAGTATCGTCGGTCCGGACGCACGAATGACTGCAATACTGTTTTCACGATGCGTAAGCACTAAATAAGGTGTTTTATTTCATTTTTAATGTATTTGCACGAAATATATGAGCCCCGTTGGCCTGCACAATGTCCCGGCTGGACGCTCACTTCGATGGATTGGTTTTACGAAGCACGTTTTTGTACGCGGCTCGGGAAACCAGGCCGACTCCCGTGGCGATGGCGATCAGGGCGGCGAAGAGCAGTGCATCATGCCGCCAGCCCGTGTGCGTCGCTCCGGCGCCGAGCAGGGCCAGGTGCTTGCCGGTGTGGCCTAGATAGACCTCGACGAGGATGGATGGCAGCATGGCCGTGATCGCAGCCATGTACGGCGCAAATCGTATCCCCGCCGCGCCCAGCGAATAGCTGATGATGGTCTGGCTCATCGGAGCGAGCCTGAGCAGACACTGCAAGCTGAAGCTGCCCTCGCTGGCCGCATGCTGGATCAGGGCGGACATCTTGCCCGTCCCCAGTTTTCGCCGGATCGGCTCGCGCAATAGCCGACGCGCGAGTACGTATTGCAGTGCCGCCGCCAGAATGTTGGCGGCCAGTATGGCGGCAGAGCCCCACGTCAGCCCGAAAAGCACCCCGGCAGCTACGCCAAACAGCGACTCAGGCAGGAACAGCGATGTTCCGGCCACCACCAGGCCGACAAACACCAGGATTCCCGGCCATCCGAGCTGAGAGACCCATGATTCAAGCGATTTGATGTGGCGTTCCAGCTCGTGTCCGGAGAAACTGACCACAATGGCGACCAGAATGAGTACGCCAAGCGCGAGCAATGCAGGCCGAGCCCAGGCGCGCGTGAGCGAGCGCTGGATGCGACTTCGGAGTGAGACTTCAGCCGGTGTTTTCATGCACGCCATCGCCTCATCGTGGTTGTCATCCCTTGCTTATCGTGATGATCGTAGCATGATGAAAGCACGTATTCTGGTCTGCTGTGCCGTTCCGTTTTTCGCGACACAGTTTAATGGCGGCCAGGGCTAGCTCATTAAGTACTGGTAATGATATTCTCGGCAGTCGGGAAAAGGGGCGCATGCCGCGGCTCCTTTTCATGCCGTATTCGTCATACCGTGGTTTGACTGCGCTCATTGCGAGGCATGGCCTTTGATGAGCGGCGTTCGCCGTTAAATAACGCTGGATTAGAAAGGTGATTTGATGGCTGACGCGAGCCTGGGACACATAATAGGGCCTGCGGTCGTCCTGATGGGCGCGGCGGTTGTTGCGGTACCGTTATTCCGGCGGCTCGGTCTTGGATCGGTCCTGGGTTATTTTGCGGCCGGTGTGCTTGTGGGCCCGTCGGTGCTCGGGCTGTTCACCAATGCCCAATCCATTCTGCATTTCTCCGAGCTTGGCGTGGTGATGTTCCTGTTTGTGATCGGGCTGGAATTGCGCCCGCCCAAGCTCTGGGCGATGCGTGGACAGATATTCGGGTCCGGGCTTGTTCAAGTCGCCGTCGCGACCACTGTCCTTGCGCTGATAGGCGTACTGATCTTCGGCCTTGCCGCCCAGGAGGCCTTCGTTGCTGGAGCAGGCTTTGTCCTGTCTTCGACTGCCGTCATCATGTCGGTGCTGCAGGATCGGGGCGAATTGTCGAGCGCAGAAGGGCAGAAGTCAGTCGCGATTCTCCTGTTCGAAGATTTGATGATCGTGCCGCTTCTGGCAGTGGTCGCCTTTCTGTCGCCGTTGTCGCATGGACAGGCAGGATGGACCGATATTCTGCTGGCGCTCGCCGCGCTACTGATTCTGCTGGGGGTGTCGCGCTGGTGCCTGAATCCGTTTTTTGCCTTGCTGGCCCAGGCGCGGACGCGCGAAGTGTCGACGGCGGGTGCGCTGCTGGTGGTGCTCGGTGCAGCACTGCTCATGGACTTCTCAGGCCTCTCGATGGCGATGGGGGCCTTTCTTGCCGGGGTGATGCTGTCCAACTCGAGCTACCGGCACCAAATCGAGAGCGACATCGAGCCGTTTCGCGGTTTGCTGATGGGGCTGTTCTTTCTGGCCGTCGGCATGTCGCTCGATTTTTCGGTCATTGCCGCTGAATGGCGCCTTCTGCTGTGCATGCTGTTTGCGTTCATGATCGCCAAGGGCGCGGTGGTCTACATGGTGGCGCGCCTGCTCGGTGGTTCACGCCATCATGCGTTGCGCCGAATGTCCATGTTTTTGCAGGGCGGGGAGTTCGCCTTTGTCCTCTATACCGCAGCGGCATCAGGCGGTGTGATTGATGCCCGGGAAAATGCACTGTTTGCCACGGTTGTGATTCTGTCCATGGCGATGACGCCGCTGTTCATGCTGTTGGCCGATCGGCTGCTGCGTACTGAAGTGTCGATGGACGGCATCGATGTCGCCCGCGATTTGCGGGGGCGGATACTCTTTATCGGCTTTGGCCGCTTTGGACAGATCGCTTCGCAGGTGCTGCTGTCCAAAGGCGTCGAGCTTTCCGTCATCGACAAAGACCCCAATCGCATCCGCGATGCCGGGCGCTATGGCTTCAAGGTCTTTTTCGGCGACGGCACCAGGCTCGACACGCTGCGTCATTCCGGGGCGGGTGAAGCCGCTGCAATCATGATCTGCATCAACGATCCCAAGGCCGCGACGCAGATTGTCGAACTGGCGCAGCATGAGTTTCCGCAGGCCAAGCTGCTGGTGCGCAGCTACGACCGCGGGCATGCGGTGGAACTGATCCGTGCGGGCGTTGAGTATCAGATCAGGGAAACTGTAGAGTCCGCCTATCTTATGGGGGCGGAAGGCCTGCGGGCCTTAGGTTGTGCCGTGGTCGATGTCGATGAGGCGGTCGAGGATATCCGTCAGCGGGATGCCGAGCGTCTGTCCGAACAGGTGCAGGGAAACTTCATGTCAGGCCGGGATCGGCTGCATCTGCAGCCCATCCCGGAGCCGCTGACCAAGCCGCCTGTGTCCAAATGAACGTATGGGTGAGCAGTCGTCCGGGCAGGCTCACTTGCGCGTGGAGCAAGGGCGCAAAAGTCCTGAGATAAGTTGGCGACGGCTGCCGGCATACGTCAGCAGCTCCGGTCTATGTCGTCAGGCTTGCGTCTATAGGCCAGGGGCGGATTGTTGTTCCGGCCAGTCTGCAAAGGGCGTTGGCCATTGCTGCCAGACGTCCGGGCCCAGGGCCATTTCCGCGTCGGTCAACAGGCAGGCATCAAAACCCGCAGTCAACGCGTTCTGGTCCATATCCATGCCGATCAGTACAAGCTCCTGGCGAGCATCACCGACGCGCTCGTCCCACTTGGCGTGAATCAGGCGGATGGCTTCGGGATCCTGTGGCCAGCGCTCGGACGGCACCGCCGCCCACCAGCGACCCGCAGGGCCGTGTCGGATCACAGCACCAGCTTGCGACCATGAGCCGGCCAGCGTAGGGTGGCTGGCCAGCCAGTAGAATCCCTTGGAGCGCACAACACCGGGCCATTCGCGCTGCAGATACGCCTGGAAGCGCTGGGGGTGAAATGGCCGGCGGGCCCGGTAAACGAAACTGTGGATGCCGTACTCCTCGGTTTCGGGGGTATGAGTGCCGCGCAGTTCCTGCAGCCATCCGGGCGCTTTTGAGGCTTCCTGGAAATCGAACAGACCGGTGCTCAGCACATGATCCAGCGGAACCTTGCCGAACTCGGCGACTTCGATCCGTGCTCTGGGATTCAGTTTGTGCAAGATGGCCGTCAATCGTTCGCGCTCTTGCGCGTTGATGAGGTCGATCTTGTTCAGCACCAGGACGTCGCAAAACTCGATCTGCTCGATCAGCAGATCCACGACGGTGCGCTCGTCGTCTTCGCCCAGCGATTCGCCGCGATCCTGCAGGCGGTCGCGCGAGCCATAGTCGCGCAGGAAGTTGTAGGCGTCGACCACGGTTACCATCGTGTCCAGGCGGGCCACCTCGCCGAGACTGCGGCCGTCATCGCCCTCGAAGGTAAACGTTTCCGCCACTGGCAAGGGTTCGGAAATGCCCGTGGATTCGATGACAAGCTGGTCGAATCGGCCTTCGCGAGCCAGGCGGTTTACCTCAAGCAGCAAGTCTTCACGCAGCGTACAGCAGATACAGCCGTTGCTCATTTCCACCAGTTTCTCGTCGGTACGAGAGAGCTCGGCCCCGCCCTCACGGATCAGTGCGGCGTCGATATTGATTTCGGACATATCATTGACAATGACCGCCACGCGCCGCTGCTCGCGGTTATTCAGGATGTGATTCAGCAGGGTGGTTTTGCCCGCACCGAGAAAGCCAGAGAGGACAGTAACGGGCAGACGCTGGTCAGGTGGGGAAGATGCAGGGTTCATGGCTGGGTATCTTTAGTGTGACGTTGCTCGCCTGTTTATGGTTGTGCGTGGCTGGCGTCAGAACCATTGGCTATATTTAGAATGTTATAACATATCAGTATTGTCTGCGTAACGCCCGGCGTCTTTGATGTCGAAGTCTACAGAACCATGTCAAACCCTCCAGGGATTTAGTGGATGATCATTGCTGAAGGTTATGGGTTGTAGCTGTTGGGCGTCAAACTCAGTCATTACTGGCTGATTTGATGCCTATGAGATACAAAATTCTCTGCTGCATGCGATTTGAGTCGATTGACGCATGGTGATTCAGACTTATTTCTTGCAATAATGTATCTTATGGGCTACATTTTAAAGAAGTTATATGATTTTTGATGCCCAGAGGACACAGTGACAACACTAGCTGACGTCGCAGACTTGCTGCGTAGCGTGCGCCGGGAAGCTGGCTTAAGCCAGGAAGCTCTGGCTCAACGTGCCGGGGTTTCCCGCACAACTGTTGCTCGTATGGAGACGCTTGCGAAAGGCGATATGAGCGTTTCAGCACTGCTGCGACTGCTGGAAGCCGTAGGCTACGACCTCAAGCCTGCTAAGCAGGGTTACGTTCGGACTGTCGAGGATATCCTGGCAGAGCAGCGGCGGGGCGACGGACCATGAAACTCGACGTACATGTGTGCGGAAAGACAGTCGCCAAGCTCTATCGGGAGCGTGACGAATATGTCCTGAGCTATTTGGCGGATACCGATCCTACGGACTTCGTTAGTCTGACGATGCCGGTGCGTGCGGAACCCTGGCGGTGGCCGCGTGATCTGCATCCTTTCTTTCGACAGAATCTGCCGGAAGGCTATCTGCTCCACATTGCGTACCAGTCGCCACATCGTCAAAGGTTCGGACGATAGCACGCCTTATCTCGGGTTCAACGAGTTCCATACCATGCGGGTACTGGCACGCTTGAATGTTGTGCCTGTGGCCAGGACACGGATGTCGGAAGACGGACGCGTGCTGGTCGTCGATAGGTTCGATGTAGATGAGCAAGGTATGCCCACGCATGGAATTGAGGATGCTTGTGGTTTGCTGGGGCTGCCGCCGCACGAGAAATATGCGACGACGACTGAGCGTGTGCTGAATGCCACCAGGGTATATGTGCCTGCTGCGGCCATGCGAGCGCAACTGGAGCAGTTCGGCTGGCATTTGCTGATCAATTATGTCGTGCGCAATGCCGATTGCCATGCCAAGAACATCGCGTTGTATTACACCAGTTTGAAAGATGTGGCCTATACGCCAGTCTATGACGTCGTTACTACACAGGCATATCCACGCTATGCAGCCAATCCGCCGGGGTTACCTGTTGATGGGCGGCAAACGTGGGCAGCGGGGAAAAACCTGGAGCGATTCTTCAAGGCTAGGCTGGGCATTGCGCCAAAGCAGTATGCGGAAATGGTGGAATGTCTGTGCGAGTCGGCGGTGGAAGTCGGGCAAGAAGTGATCGAGGCTGCCAGGAATGAGCCGCGCTGGCATACCGTTGCCAAACATATGGTGTATGCCTGGAATGATGGGATAGCATCATTGCGTAGTCCGAAGAGTCTGATTGTTTTCAAGGGACTGAGCGAAGCGATTGCTCAGGCCGGATTTTCGGTACCAGATAAGGCAGGCAGTGGGCGAGAGATTATCGGAAGATCGGAGTTGTTAGGCAATCCGCGTAAGTCGTAGGTCGAGGAGAATTTAAGGCCATAAGACTAAAACCAGGGCTTTAATACCGCATGAAATGTCTGCTCTTGGTCTATTGCGTTGAAAACCCCAGCGAAAACGAAAAAAGGCCCAAACCGAAGTTGGGCCTTTTTGGAATCTGGAGCGGGAAACGAGTCTCGAACTCGCGACCTCAACCTTGGCAAGGTTGCGCTCTACCAACTGAGCTATTCCCGCATTTTCGTCTTGGGCATTGGGTAATGCGCTGTTTAACGAAGAACAAGATTATAGCAGTTTTTTTGTTTTTGGGAAGCCTCCCCTGGAAAAGAGCTGGGTGGTGCATCAGTGGCGCTTGGCAGGCAGAGGATGGAAGCCTGGATTTTGTTGTACAACCATAGTCTCTCGTGCATAACGCACCCGGCGCACAGATGGCGCTGGATGCGTTTTGATTGGTGGAACTCAGACTGCGCGCGGCGCTATTTCGGTCCGCGCATCCAGGATAACTATAAGGTTGAGCAATGGCATTACCCGCTATTTTGAAAGAGAACCTCGCTTTGCCGGTCATCGGTTCGCCGATGTTCATTATTTCCAATCCCGATCTGGTCATCGCGCAGTGTCTGTCGGGCATAGTGGGTTCCATGCCCGCGCTGAACGCCAGGCCCAAGGAGATGCTGGACGAGTGGCTGGATCGCATCACCACGACGCTGGCAGATGCCCGCGCAGCAAACCCCGGCAAACGCATCGCACCCTTTGCCATCAATCAGATCATACATGGCTCCAATGACCGGCTCGATCATGATATGCAGGCCTGCATCCGGCATCGCGTGCCTATCGTCATTACCAGCCTGTCGGCGCCCACGGATTTTGTCAAACCCATACACGAGTATGGCGGGCTGGTATTTCACGACGTCACGAACATTCGTCACGCAAAAAAAGCGCTGGATGCCGGAGTTGACGGCCTGATTCTGGTCTGCGCCGGGGCGGGCGGCCACGCGGGGACCATGAGTCCGTTTGCACTGGTCAGCGAAGTACGGCAGTTTTTTGATGGGCCGATTGCATTGTCGGGCGCGATCACCTCGGGCGAGCATATCGCGGCTGCGCGCGCGCTGGGGGCTGATCTGGCCTATATCGGCACGCGTTTCATCGCCACGGAAGAAGCCAATGCCCAGCCCGAATACAAGCAGATGATTATCGACAGCGACGCCTCCGAGATTGTCTATTCGCCGCTGTTTACGGGTGTGCATGGAAACTATCTGGCGCGCAGCATCACCGCTGCCGGGCTGGACTACAAACAGCTTCCCACCGCCGATAAGCATTCCATGAATTTCGGCTCGAGCCGGGTCAAGCCCTGGAAAGATATCTGGGGCGCAGGGCAGGGCGTGGGCAACATCAAGGACGTGCTGCCTGCCGCGCAGGTGGTCGAACGGCTGGGGCGGGAATACCAGGCCGCGCGTGCACGGCTTGCTGCCTGAGTCTGCTCCGTTCATGCAGCCAGAAGCCTTCCGGCACAGCGCCCCATGGCGCCATTGGGCCGATTCGGGGAACGCCGGACTGCGGGCCGCAGCCGGCTATTCTTATCATTAAACAGAATGGAGTTACCGTGAGCGATCATCTCATTACCGAACTGCGCGATGGCGTGCTGTCGCTGGGGCTTAATCGCCCTGACCGCAAGAACGCGCTTACGCCTCAGCTTTATGCAGAGCTGGCCGACATCCTGATCAATGCAGCGTCGTCCGAGGATGTCCGCGTGGTCATCCTGCACGGCAATAACGATGTTTTCTGCGCCGGCAACGACATTGAGAATTTCGCCACCAGCACGCCAGAGGATGGCGAACGGCCGTCGCTCTATTTCATGCGTGCGTTGTCCGGCCTGATGAAGCCGGTGGTGGCTGCCGTCAATGGGCCTGCGGTGGGTATCGGCGCCACTTTGCTGCTGCATTGCGATCTGGTGTATGCCGGGCGCGATGCCAAACTGCTGTTCCCCTTTGTGAAACTGGGCTTGTGTCCCGAATTCGCGTCCACATTGCTGCTCACCTCCCGCCTGGGTTATCAGCGTGCTGCAGAACTGCTGCTCCTGGGCGAGGCTTGCGACGCGGGTCGCGCGCTGTCGCTTGGGCTGGTCAACGAGGTGATGAATCCGGACGCCGTGCTGCCCAGAGCCAGAGAGGCGGCTGAGCGCCTGGCAGCGCTGCCCGCATTGGCATTGCAGACGAGCAAGAAGCTGATGCGTGAAGCTACGCAGCCCGCCTGCGAGAAGCAGATCGCCAGGGAGGCGGTAGAGTTTTCGAGTCTTCTGGCGTCGCCCGAGGCGAAAGCAGCGTTCGAGGCTTTCCTCGGACGGCGCAAAACCGCTTGAATACGGGCCGCGGTTCAGCGCCGCTGCGAGCACTCCGGCTTGAAAATCCGGTGAGTCGAAGCCGGATGGCTGGCCAGTCTGTTTGCTGGCCTGCGAGGGCGGGCGGTCAGCTCGCCCCCGCAGTTGGGACATATGCCCATGAGAATGTTATCGGCGCAATCCACGCAGAACGTGCATTCGAAAGAGCAGATGCGCGCATCGGTGGAGCCTGGCGGCAAATCCTTGTCGCAACATTCGCAGCCGGGTCTGAGTTGCAGCATGAGTGCCTCAGGCCTGCTCGACAGCGCGGAACTCGCCCTGGCTTTGTGTCATCATGCTGACCACATAGATCGCGATCCAGGACACGATGAATCCGGGAATGATTTCATAGACGCCAGGCCCGCCCATGAATTCGGCATCCCAGCCCAGCGAGGTCCAGATGATGACCGTCACAGCACCTGCCACCAGGCCGGCCACCGCGCCTGCTCCCGACATCCGGCGCCATGTCAGCGCGAGAACCACCAGGGGACCAAACGCCGCGCCAAATCCTGCCCAGGCATGGCTGACCAAAGAAAGCACCTCGGAATCCGGATTGCGCGCAATGATGGCGGCGACGATGCCGACCGCAATCACGCTGATGCGGCCAACCGTCACGCTTTGCTTTTCGGTGGCCTCCTTGTTCAGGAACAGGCGGTAGCAATCTTCGACCAGCGACGATGAAGACACCAGCAACTGGCTGGAGATCGTGCTCATGACAGCGGCCAGCAGCGCAGCATAGAGAAAGCCGGTGACCAGTGGGTTGAACAAAAGATCCGCAAGCACAATGAAGATGGTTTCAGGATCCTTGATGTCCAGTCCATTGCGGATGGCATAGGCGCGTCCGAAGATGGCCATTGCAATCGCACCGAACAGCGAAATGAACATCCAGGCCATGCCAATGTTGCGCGCTGCCGGCACGTCCTTGACTGAACGCACAGCCATGAAGCGAACAATAATATGCGGCTGGCCAAAATAGCCAAGGCCCCAGGCCACCGCAGACAGCCAGCCGATAAATGTCAGGCCCTCTGTCCAGGAGAGATAGCCGGCAGGATCAGTAATCCCCGACAAGGTTTCGGATGCCTGGGAAATGCCCCCGCCGCCATGCCCGTACAGAACCACGATCGGCATGATGACCAGCGCGAGCATCATGATGCAGCCCTGCACGAAGTCGGTCAGGCTCACTGCCAGGAAGCCGCCGACCGAGGTATAGATCAGCACAATGATCAGCGTCAGCCAGACACCGGTTTGGTACTCGCTCAGGCCGCCGAAGGTGAACAGGCCGCTAAAGGCCATATGGAACAGCTTGCCGCCTGCGACCAGGCCGGACGAAGTATAGACGACGAAGAAGACCACAATGACTACAGCCGACACCACGCGCAGTGCCATGGCCTTTGTGGGAAAACGACTGGCCAGGAATGCCGGTATCGTCAGGGCGTTGTCATAGCGTTCGGTCTGCTCGCGCAGGCGCGGCGCCACGACAATCCAGTTGACCAGGGCGCCGCACCACAGCCCGATGCCTATCCATGCTTCCTGCAATCCTGCGATGAAAATCGCTCCGGGCAAACCCAACAGCAGCCAGCCGCTCATATCGGAAGCACCGGCGGACAGTGCCGCTACAGCCGGATTCAGGTTTCGGTCCGCCAGCAAGTATTGTTGTGACGATGCTGTGGACTGGCGCAAGGCGTAAAAGCCAATTGCAAGCATCAATAAAAAGTACAGAATCAGACTGATCCAGACGCCTATCGCCATGACACTTCTCCCGTGGTTTATACACCGCCGGCCCAGTGTGCACGGGCATGTCGTCGCGTGCCGTCGGCCGGGATAAACTGCGCAGCCACTAGATTCTGGTGCGTTGCCGTCGTGGCCTTGCCTACCGCTTTATGTTCGTTGCCGTTTGTATGGATGTTTTATATACCGAAACAGACCGTATTCGTTGCACACTACCATAAGTATCGACTCAAGCAAAACTTTCATTGGCGGCTATACAACAGACGGCTGCTCCGGAATTGGGTTGATTATCAGCCGCGTATGGCCGCCTCAATCGCGGCAATGTCGATTTTCCGCATTCCCATCATGGCTTCGAATGCGCGTTTGGCTGCCGCCCGGTCGCTGCTTGTGACCGCCTCCAGCAGGACGCGCGGCGTGATCTGCCACGACAGCCCCCATTTGTCTTTGCACCAGCCGCATGCGCTTTCCTGGCCGCCGTTCTGGACAATGGCATTCCACAAACGATCTGTCTCGGCCTGGTCGTCGGTGGCTACCTGAAAGGAGAAGGCCTCGCTGTGTTTGAACACGGGGCCTCCGTTCAGACCCAGGCAGGGGATGCCCATCACGGTGAATTCGACGGTCAATACGCCGTCCTGACCGCCTCCGGGATAATCGCCGGGCGCATGATGCACGGCCTGTACTGCGCTGTCGGGGAAGGTTTCGGCATAGAAGTTAGCGGCTTCCAGGGCATCTCCTTCGTACCAGAGGCAAATTGTGTTTTTGTTGGCCATCGCGGGTCTCCTTGAGTTGGGGCGGGTGTTTGTATTCTAGTTATGAATGGCGTGTTGTTGTTATCGCGTACGAAACAGATTGTCTATCTGTGCTTGCCGTTTTCTTTGTGCCCATATGATGGTCTATAAATAGATCATCAATTTGGCAGCCCGAAGAAGCCACCGTGGTAGTCGTGGCCGAACTGCTGAGACGCGAGGGAGGTTGGCTCATTTTCAATGTCGGCACCCCGCTGAAAAAAAGGCCGAAACGCGAAGTTTTCGGCCTTTTTCAATCACACGTGGATGTTGTGACGTCCACGAACGCGAATTCTGGAGCGGGAAACGGGCTATTCGTTTATCCGCTATGATCTTGATGTTAAATGTGTTTTCGGCGCGTTTCGTTATTTAACGAACTAAATTGCGTACTAGTCGGTAGTACTTGGCAAGACCGCACAGACAGACCGCACCGTGCTCATTTGTTGGCAGGCGGCGCAATTTTGCATAATGCGCCGGCAGGGTCGTATACGCGCAGTTGGTTCGCCGGCCTAACCGAACTCTGGTAGATCACCAGATTGGTTCCGCCAGGGTGTGCTTGCGACGGAAACAGGATGCCGTCCAGCCCCTCGGCGACTGTATCGTCGGCCATGTACCAGGTTGGCGGCTCAATGGATTTTCCGAACCATTCCGCGCGCCAGTCCACCGAGAAATCAGACCATAACGCCGGCCACTTTTCCGAGTCGAAACCTGCGCTGAAGTCAGCCACCCGCAGCTCGCGGATGAAGAAGGTGCAGATCGTGCCTGGCGGCAGCCACGGGTTGTCTTGCTTGTATTCCGCCAGTGCGGTGGCCTCGTCCGTCGACAGGTAGAGTGCTTCCTGCCCTGGCCGGTTAAAGCGTCCACCTTGGCGGGCCGCACCCGCGCCGGACAAAGGCGTGCCGGCATAGACGGGCGTAATGACGCGATAGTAGGCCTCCTCTTCAGCTTTGCCGAGGGTAATGGCCGGGATCATCCTGCGGCACCGCCGGCAAGCGACTCCAGGTAGGCAATGACCGCATCGGCACGCCCCTCTTGAATGAGGGTGTCCGCTGTCTTGTAGCCGAAGGCGCGCAGCGGTTCGTTGCGCAGCAGGAACGCCGCCCGCTTTTCGTCGCCAGTCATCTCGGTGGCGACGGTCAGTACCCTGACCATGTCCTGTAGGTACTTCTGCAACTGAGGCGCCTGGGGTCTTGAGGTCGGGGTATTGCGATGCACGTGGGCACGCTCGGCCAGTTCCTGGACCTGGAAGCCGAAGAATTCCCCGATGCGGGCTGGGGACAGATACGGCGTATTCGGCTCACGGAACTGTTCGGCGAAAGGGCGTTGCAGTACGGTGCTCATGGCACATACTCCATGCAATTTACATGCACTTATTTTGCACTATTATTGCTCCCGACACAACCGAGCCATCCTAAGCCGAGTAATGCCTGGCGGCGTACTTTTGGGGGACACAGACGCTACATTAAATACACTGGTCACGCTGCGAATCGCATTGTTGCCTGACGCACGAACGCGACTGCGATGAGATGCGAGGCACTGGGCCGTTCTGGCCTGTACCTCGGAGATTTCTCATGGTCACCCATCCCATCCACCACAATCCGCACGAGCACGACGCCTCGTTCACCTCGCCCACCGCGCTCATGCTCGACACCCGGGTCGCGCCGCTAGAGCGCAACGGCTGCCCTCGCCGAGCTTCTTTAGTTCTAGCACTATGAGATTATTTGCGTCTGCGTTGCGCTCACGCACCAAGATGTCGGGAAATCCGGTGGTAGCATGAATCTCGCGAAATCCATAAGTCCCATGCATCCATCCAGAGCAAAAGGCCTGGATTGAAACATCTATGCGGATCGACTGCTCGAAATCCAGTTCATTAGCCCGCGAGTACGGCTCAAAAAATGGACTTAAATCGCGTGGCTGTAGGCGGACGCCAGTAGACATCGCTGGACGAAAAAAAGGCCGAAACGCGAAGTTTTCGGCCTTTTTTCAATCATCCATGGACGCCAGTGGATGGATGTCCATGGACAAAAATTTTGGAGCGGGAAACGAGTCTCGAACTCGCGACCTCAACCTTGGCAAGGTTGCGCTCTACCAACTGAGCTATTCCCGCATGTCGGTTGCTGCAAACAAAGTGCGTCAATCAACGAAGGAAGCGATCATAGCAGTTTTTTTTGGTTTTGGAAAATGTGGTCGGTGCGGGCTGTTTCTCTGCGGCCTAATCCGCAATGCCGGCAACCACGATAAGCACTTCGGTGCCGGTCTCCAGTCCCCGCAGCCTGTGTCGGATCATGCCAGGAAATTGCGCGTAGTCGCCCTGGCGCAGGACGACCGACTGGGTGGCCAGTTCAATTTCCAGCGAACCGGACAACACGAAAAAAATTTCCTCCCCGGCGTGAAAAGCCTGCTCCCTTACGACAGACTCTGCCGAGAGTCGCAGTAAAAAGGTCGTGGGGCTTTCGTTGCCATTTGCCCGGCTTAAAGGGGCAAATTCATATTGTCCTGTGTCCGATTGCCGGAACTGACGCTCTGGGGCCTTGATCGTGTGAAGCACGTCGTGGCTGACTTGTTCCCCGAGCAGGGCGGCCACGGAGGTATGCAATGCCTGGGCCACGCGCATCAGAGACGCAATGGACACGGTTTTCTCTCCACGTTCGAAGCGTGAGAGATGGCCTTTGCTGATTTCGGTATGCGCTGACAACTGCTCCAGGGTCATCCGTTGGCGCATGCGCAAGGCACGAACCCGCAGGCCCGGCAAGGGATGACCGGCCTTGATGGCGTCATCCGGTTTTTTCTTGTTAGCCACAACTTCCTCATTTCGATCTTGGCGAGTGGACGCCATGTGCTGTTTTGCGGTGTATCCAGGCATGCAATGCTTGTTCATGGAACAGCAAGAGGCATGCGGGCTAGGCGTAAACCCCTATGGGGGATTGGATAATTTTTCTTGCCGTGGTTTATTTTAAGTGAATATACTTTTGCCTATTAGACAACTTGGTTGTCCTAATACGAAATAGGGGAAGAAAATGAGCATTGCTGCTGACGACGTACAGAGGGTGCCATCCACAGCGCCTCCCGACCGTGCCACGCTCAGGCGTGTTGCGATTGCCACCATGGCGGGTACCGCCATCGAGGCGTTTGATTTTCTGGCTTATGGAACCGCGGCAGCACTGGTTTTTAATATATTGTTTTTCCCGACGTTTGATCCTGTCACCGGAACGCTGGCTGCTTTCGGCGCCTTTGCCTCCGGCCTGTTCGCCAGGCCCATAGGAGGCATTGTTTTTGGTCATTATGGGGATCGCCTGGGACGCAAATCGATGTTGATTCTCAGTCTGGGCCTGATGGGGGTTTGTACCGCGCTGATAGGCCTGCTGCCGACCTATGAATCCATAGGCATATGGGCAGCGGTTCTGCTGGTGCTGCTGCGTATCGCGCAGGGTATTTCTTTTGGTGGAGAGCTGAGCGGCGCGATGCTGATGGCGGTCGAGCATGCGCCGGTCAAGAGCAAATCATTCTACGGCAGCCTTCCGCAGGCGGGCGCACCCATTGGCATACTGCTGTCATCCGGAGCGTTTGCACTGATGAATCTGCTGCCGAACGAGCGTTTTCTCAGTTGGGGCTGGCGTATTCCATTTCTGGCCAGCGCAATACTTGTAGCACTTGGCATTTTTATACGCATGAAGGTGGAGGAAACGCCTGATTTTACGGCGATCAAAAAACAGGCCAGGACTTCGACGCTACCCGCGCGCGATATCGTTCAACGTCATATGCGTCCGTTGTTGTTGACAATAGGTGGCAAGCTTGCCGAAGTCACGCTGATCTACACCATCCTAGTTTTTTCCATCTCGTACGCCATTTCCAATCTGGGGTTTTCACGTGGGCAGGCGCTCAACGCCGTGCTGGTTGGTTCAGTGATCCAGATTTTCACCATACCATTTTTCGGCTGGGTGGGCGATAAAGTTGGCGCCCGCCGGCTGTACATCGCCGGCACCTTGTTGCTCGCGGTCATGGCAATACCGCTTTTTCACATGCTCGGAAGCGGATCCCTCAGCCTTTATACGACAGCAACGGTGATTGCGCTTGCGCTGAATTACGCCATGATATTTGCGCCCCAGTCATCGTTGTACAGCGCTCAGTTCCCGGCGGAATTGCGCTACTCGGGCATGTCCATTGGTATACAGATAGCAGCGGCGCTCGGCGGGGGACTTGCCCCTCTTATTGCAACGCTGCTGGTTGCCCATATGGGTGGCATAGGGGCAGTAGGGGTTTATGTGGCGGTGCTTGGCCTGATCGGTGCGATCAGCGCTTATTTTATGCGGCCTACTGCTACCCGGTAATTACATGTGGCATGGCATAGCGGCTATGCCACCGATTGACGCTAAGGAGAAAACAGATGCAGGATGCAGAGAAGGACGTAGCCACGGCGCAGGCTGTGGAGAGAATGAAAACCGGTGTGGATGTCGGGCAGTGGAGCGAAACCGAGAAGATTGTGCTGGCTTGTCGCATGCTTGCCATGGAAGGACATTCCGAGACTCTGGCGGGCCAGATCACGGTACGCAGCGCTGACGGTACTTATCTGACCACGCCGATGGCTGTCGGGTTCGATGAAATCACCCCTGAACATGTGATTCGCGTTGACGAGAACCTGCAGGTTCTCGGCGGCGACAGGATGGCTAATCCTGCCGTGCGTTTTCATGTGTGGGTGTATCGAGAGCGCCCCGACGTCAATTGTATCGTGCATACGCATCCTCCTTATATATCCGCGCTGTCCATGACGGGCCGCCCCTTGTCCATATCGCATATGGATGCCACCCCGTTTGCCGATGACTGCGCCTTTCTGCCTGAATGGCCGGGCCTGCCTATCGCCGATAACGAAGGGGAGATTATTTCAGGCGCATTGGGCAGCCGGCGCACCATTCTGCTGGCCAACCATGGTTTCTTGGCGGCGACCTCATCCATCGAAGAAACCGCCTATCTTTCAGTGCTGATCGAGCGGGCGGCCAGGAATCAGCTTATTGCGCAGGCGACCGGGCCGATTACCGAGCTTGATCCTGCGTTGGCTAAAGAGTCGCACGATTTTCTGCTGTTGCCGGGAGTGGTTAAGTCCAGCTTTGCCATGTTTGCGCGCCGCATCCTGCGCCAGGATAAAGTATTCGGCTGATTCATGACCGGGTGGAATCGATTTTGACCTGGGTTTCCGGAGGGTTATGCTTACGTCTTTCGGGCGCGGCAGCATTTAGGGGCTTGCCGCAGCCGGGCATTCATTTTTGCGGAAACCATCACATTGCTTCACGCTACCGAACAGGATCTCACGTCACTGAATACACTGGGCCTGCGGTCGCAGGCGTGCGCGCTGGTTCGGTACGAGTCTGATACGCAGCTGGCTGGGCTGTCCGAGCTGGCAGCGGAGTATCCCGGTGTTTTTGTTCTGGGCGGCGGCAGCAATGTGGTGCTGGCCGACGCGCTGGACTGCCTGGTGATCAAGGTGGCGTCGCGCGGCATACGATTGCTTGAGGAAACCGACTCGCACTGGATTGTGGAGGCTCAGGCCGGAGAGGTCTGGCATGATTTTGTAGCGTACTGTCTGGCCCAAGGCTGGCCTGGCCTGGAAAACCTGGCATTGATTCCAGGCACGGTGGGCGCTGCGCCGGTGCAGAACATAGGTGCTTATGGCATAGAGCTGGATCAGCGCTTTCACAGTCTGACAGCCTGGGACATCAAGGCGGCAAAAAGCGTGGATATGTCGGCCGGCGAGTGTGGATTCTCGTATCGAAACAGCATTTTCAAGCAGGCCGGACCGGGGCGCTGGTTGATCGTATCGGTGCGGTTTTGCCTGCCCAAACCCTGGGAGCCCATGCTGGCATATCCGGATCTGAAGCAGCACGCTTTGCTTGGTGCGAGTCAGGGGGCGGTGACGCCGCATCAGGTTTTTGATGCCGTATGCGAGATCAGGCGTCGCAAACTGCCGGATCCCGCTGTACTGGGCAACGCAGGCAGCTTCTTCAAGAACCCCGTGGTCGACGCTGCCGTGCTGGACGGCTTGCGTGTCGCTTATCCGGGTATCGTCGCTTACGCCCAGCCCGATGGGCAACATTACAAACTGGCAGCCGGATGGCTTATCGAGCGCGCCGGCTGGAAGGGGCGCCGGATGGGAGCTGTGGGCACGCACGAACGGCAGGCGCTGGTGCTGGTCAATCATGGCGGAGCGACGGCGGGCGATGTCGCTGCGCTTGCCCAGGCGATCCAGACCGATGTCGCAGACAGGTTTGGGGTTGTGCTGGAGCAGGAGCCGGTGGCGGTTGGCTGCTGATCGTCCGCCTGTTCAGGGGCGGCTCACGAGCAGGGGCTGATTGCGCCGGAACATCCTGCTGTCCCGGCGTTGTTGATGCTCAGGTGGCCAGCACGTCCTGCATGTCGAACAGGCCGAACTCTTTACGCGACAGATAGCGCGCGGCGCGCAGACTGCCCTGGGCATAGGTGGAGCGGCTGCTTGAGCGGTGCGTGATTTCGATGCGTTCACCGGTACCGCAGAAGTAAACGGTGTGATCGCCGATGATGTCTCCACCGCGTACTACCGAGAACCCGATCCGGCCGGTTTCCCGGGCGCCGGTTTCGCCATGGCGGGCCCAGTCGGCGATGTCGTCCAGTTTTTTGCCCCAGGCGTTGGCGACCGCCTCGCCCATGGCCAGCGCTGTGCCCGACGGGGCGTCCACTTTGTTGCGATGATGGGCTTCGAACACTTCGGCGTCGTAGCCTGCGTTGAGCAGGCGGGCTGCCATATCCAGCAGCTTGAGGGTGGCATTGACGCCCACGCTCATGTTGGCGGCAAACACAATGGCGATTTTCTGGCTGGCGGCCTGTATGGCCTGTTTGCCCTTGTCGTCAAAGCCTGTGGTGCCGATCACGCATTTGGTGCTGTGCCGGATGCAAGCCTGCAGGTGCTCCAGCGTGCCTTCGGGGCGGGTGAAATCGATCAGGCAGTCGGCCTTGGCCAGTTGATCGAGATCGTCGCTGATGAGAACGCCTGTGTCGCGGCCCAGAAAGGCGCCGGCATCCTGGCCCAGCACGGCGGAACCGCTGCGGTCCAGCGCGGCGGTGAGTTCCAGATCGGGGCTTTGCAGAACGGCTTCGATCAGCATGCGGCCCATGCGGCCGTCGGCCCCTGCTATGGCGATACGCATAGTGTTGTTCTTCCTGATTAACGTAGTGGTTCGCTGGTGTTTCGGCCTGCCGACGGCGCGCCGCTATCCGGACGCGACTCAAGCTGAAGCTGGTTCAGCAAGGGCCGACGCGGGGCGGTACGTTGTTGCTGGTCGGACGCCTGGTTGGACGTGTCGGAGCCGTCTGTGGCGGCCGTGGCGTCCTTGGAGGCCCCATCGGGTGTGATGGTGTTGTTGATGATACGGGGCTCGCCCGTGCCTATTGCGGGCGTGGCTTGATCAGGCGTCATCTGCTGGCTGCCGTTGACAGCGGGCAAGGCGTAGCTTTCAGTGGCGGGCTGGCCCCCGCCGGCGGCGGGTTCGCCTCCGCTGATCGCCGGCTGCCCGGCTGCCGCCGCGGCGGCAGCTTTGTCTTCTGCCGTTTTGTTCTGCATGCCGGTATCGGCCTTCTGGAACGGCTGGCGATCGGGTTGCTTGTCGCCTTCCCAGCGGGTCAGGCTGTCGCCGTCGAACCAGACCGTGAACCGGCGCTGCTGATCCTCGCCGTAGCCAGGGTTGTTGTAATAGGGGTAATCCCAGCGATTGCTGTGGAAGATATCCTGTAGCGTGGGTGTGCCGAGGATGTAGCGCACCTGTTCGCGTGTCATGCCCTGCTTGAGCTGAGCGACCTGCTCGGAGGTGATCCAGTTTCCTTGCTGGATATCAGGCCGGTAAGGAAAGCCCCAGTTGGTGGAGCCGCAGGCCGCAAGGGCAGTGGCCAGCACGCCGGCGGCCAGGCCGGCGCGCAGCACTCGGTAAAAAGGTTTAGCAGTTGTCAGCACAAAGCGCCCCTGTTATCCATATCGAATAAAACCGTTATCATAAAGGGTAAACAATACACGCATAAGCGTAAGTCGGTTCCGGGCGTTTTTTGGCTTGTCGCGCCCGGCATGATTCCTCTACCCGCCAGAGACATTTTAATTAGCTATGAACGATCAAAGTGAACTGAAAAACATGGGCTTGAAGGCGACTTTTCCCCGCCTCAAGATTCTGGACATTTTCCGACGGGCCGATCAGCGTCACCAGAGCGCCGAAGACATCTACCGTACCCTGATTGCCGAGGATGTCGATATCGGCCTGGCTACGGTATATCGCGTGCTCACGCAGTTTGAACAGGCGGGCATTCTTGTGCGCAGCCAGTTCGACGGCGGCAAGGCTGTGTTCGAGCTCAACGACGGCGATCACCACGATCACCTTATCTGCACCAACTGTGGCAAGGTCGTTGAGTTTACCGACGCCGAAATCGAAAAACGTCAGCACAAAGTGGCCAAGGACAAGAATTTCCTGCTTGAAAGCCACACCATGATGCTCTATGGCATTTGCCCGGAGTGCCAGTCCAAAGGGCACAATAAGGGCGCCGTCATGTAAATCGGGATACTGGCCGGCCTTGTCAGCTGGCCAGCATTTCGCGTGCATGCTTGCGCGTGGTTTCGGTGATCTTGAGCCCGCCCAGCATGCGCGCCACCTCGTTGACGCGTCCTGCGTCATCCAGAAAGGCGATTTGAGACAAGGTGCTGGCGCCCGACATGGCTTTCCGGACCTCATAATGCTGTGTGCCGCGCGCTGCCACCTGCGGCAAATGCGTAACGCACAGTACCTGGTGCCTGTCGCCCAGTTCGCGCAGCAGCCTGCCCACCACATCTGCCACGGCACCGCCTATCCCGGTATCCACTTCGTCGAAGATCAGCGTGGGTACGCGCGCGGCCTGGCTGGCAATGACGGACAGGGCCAGGGAGATGCGGGCCAGCTCGCCGCCGGAAGCGACTTTGGATAACGGGCGCGGTGTGGTGCCGGCGTGTCCGGCGACCAGGAACTCAACGGTTTCGGTGCCATGCGGCCCGGGCGGGCAGGTGGATAGCGCGATATCGAAGCGTCCGCCCTGCATGGCCAGGGTCTGCATGGCTTGTGTGACACGCTTGGCCAGGGTTTTGCCGGTTTTGCGCCGTGCCTGGCCCAGGTTTTCGGCCAGGCTGGCATATTTCGCCTGAGCGGCGTCGGCGGCCTCCTGCAGGCTTGCTGTGTCGGCGGCCTGGCTGGCGTCCAGTTGGTCGGCCAGGGCCTGCCGCAGGGCAGGCAGCTCTGCTGGCTCGGTATTGAATTTGCGGGCGATGTCGAAGATGGCCGTCATGCGCTGTTCTGCCTGGGCGAGCCGGTCGGGCTCGAGTTCGATGCGGTCCAGGTAGCTGTTCAGGTCTGAGACGGCTTCGTCGGCGGAGATCCGCGCCGAGTCGATGGCGTCGTAAATGCTCTGGAGCTGGGCGTCGTGGCGCAGCAGTTGTTGCAGGTGATGGGCGGCTGTGCTCAGCGCCTGGCGTGCCGAACCGTTTTCGTCGTCCAGGGCGGACAGTGTCTGGGCAGCGCCGTCAAGCAAGGCCTGAGCGTGAGCCAGGCGATTGTGTTCGCTGCTCAGGGCGTCCCATTCGCCAGGCTCCAGCGCCAGGCGATCGAGTTCGCCCAGCCGCCATTCGAGCCGCTCGCGCTCTTCCTGGAGGGCGGCGGCGTTTTGCAGCGCGTCGTCCAGTGTTTTGCGTGCCTGTTGCCAGGTGTGCCAGGCCTGCTGTACCTGCCGGGACAGGTCGGCATGACCGCCTTGGGCATCAAGCAGCTCGCGCTGGCTGGCGGGCTTGAGCAGGCTTTGATGCGCATGCTGGCCGTGGATGTCGACCAGGGATTCTCCCAGTTCGCGCAACTGACCCAGCGCCACGGGCAGCCCGTTGATGAAGGCGCGGCTACGGCCCTGGCTGTCGATGACGCGGCGCAGCACCAGCGCGTCGTCAGCATCGAGCTCGCGCTCGCGCAGCCAACTGTGCAGCGATGCCGGGGGTTCGAAAACGGCAGTGATGTCAGTGCGTGTTGCGCCTTCGCGCAGGACGGTGACGTCGCCTCGCGCGCCCAGCGCCAGCGACAGGGCGTCGACCAGAATCGACTTGCCTGCACCGGTTTCGCCCGAGAATACGGTAAAGCCGGGCTCAAAGTGCAGTTCGGCCTGGTCGACAATGACAAAATCCCGGATGTGCAGCGTACGCAGCATGGTTTATTCGGCCTCGTCCGAAGGTTGGGGCATGTGGTTCCAGTACAGCTTGCGGCGCAGCGTGGAGAAAAAGCTGTAGCCGGTGGGATGGATGAAACGCACGGTATGGCGGGCGCGGCGCACGTCGATGCGGTCGCCGGGCTGACAGTCGGACCAGGTCTGCATGTCGAAGTGGACGCTGGCGCCGGATTCCACCCGGCCCAGCGCCGTGATGGTCAGGCTGATTGTGCCGGTGTCGGGCAGGACAATGGGACGGTTGGACAGGGTTTGCGGCGCTACAGGCACCAGCAGAATGGCGTTGAGCGTGGGATGCACGACCGGGCCCGATGCGGACAGCGAGTAGGCTGTGGAGCCTGTTGGTGTGGCGACGATCAGGCCGTCGGCCCGTTGGCTGTACATGAAATTGTTGTTGAAATCGACTTTGACCTCTATCATGCCGCCACGCCCGGCGCGATTCAGGACGACATCGTTCACGGCCAGGCCGGAAAACAGGGTGGTATCGCCTCGGGTGACGCATCCTTCCAGCATGACCCGGTCTTCGGTGTCGAAATTGCCATGAATGACGCTGGCCAGGGCGTCATTGGCGCTGTCCAGGGGGATGTCGGTAATGAAGCCGAGCCGGCCATGGTTGATGCCTATGAGCGGTACGCCGCTTTGGGCCAGTTGGCGCGATGCGCCAAGCATGGTGCCGTCACCGCCCATGATCACCGCCAGGTCGGCGCGCTTGCCGATTTCTTCGTAGGTGGCCACGGGAAGCTCTGCAAGGCCGGTGTTGCGGGCGGTATCGGCCTCGATCAGCACGGTGCACCCTGCCGCCTGCAGCATGGCCGCCAGCTTGCGCATAGGAGCATCCAGGCCAGTGTCCTGGTGACGCCCGACGATGGCAACGGTTTTGAAGTGCATGGGCCAGATACCTTGTAGGTGTGATGAAATGAGGGCTGGAATGATTATAGAATCCCTTGGACCCTATGGATGGGACAGAAAAAACCTGTCTGAACAATATTGCATAAAATAAGACCATGGATGACCGAGCCAACGCGCTGCTAAAAGCACTTATAGAACGTTACATCACTGACGGCCAGCCAGTAGGTTCGCGCACGCTGTCCAAAATGTTCGAGCTTTCACCGGCCACCATACGCAATGTCATGGCCGATCTGGAGGATCTTGGCCTGATCCACAGCCCGCACACCTCTGCGGGCCGCGTGCCCACGCCCAAAGGATACCGGGTATTTGTCGACCGGTTGCTGGCGGTGCAGCGCTTCGAGGTGCTGCCGTCCACGCAAATCCGCCAGATGCTGCCGGCGGCCGAGCCTGGCCGGGCTGTCAATGCTGCGGCGGCGCTGCTGTCCAACTTGTCCCAGTTCGCCGGAGTGGTGCTGGCGCCCAAGCGCGCCCAGATATTTCGCCAGATCGAGTTCATCAGGCTATCCGACAAGCGGGTACTGCTGATTATCGTGACCCCCGACGGCGATGTTCAGAACCGTATTCTGTTTGTTCACCGCGATTACCAGGAACAGGAGCTCATCGAGGCCAGTAATTTCTTCAACCAGCATTTTGCCGGCAAATCTTTTGCCGAGGTGCGCCAGTCGCTCGCCGAAGAGCTCTCCTCGCTGCAGGCCGACATCTCGCGGCTGATGCGCGCGGCGGTCGAAGCCGGTACGGCGACGGACGACGACGACGAGACCCTGGTCATCTCGGGCGAGAGCAAGCTGCTGGATATTTCCGAAATCGCGTCCGACATGGACCGGCTGCGCGGCATGTTCTCGATGTTCGAGAAAAAAACCGATCTGCTGCAGCTGCTGGATGTCTCCAGTCGCGCCCAGGGCGTGCAAATCTATATTGGCGGCGATTCCCGCCTGGTGCCGCTTGAGGATGTCTCCGTCATCACCGCGCCCTATGGCGTCGATGGCAAGGTCGTGGGTACGCTCGGCGTGATCGGGCCCTCGCGCATGGCCTACGAGCGCGTCATCCCCATTGTGGATATCACCGCCAGACTGCTGTCCAATGCCTTGAATCACAATGTTTAAATCCCGTTTTTTGCCTGAACAGGCCGATCCGCTGGCTTTCAGCGACACACCGCCGTCCAGGGAGCCCGGGCCGGTAGGCGTGCTGCTTGTCAATCTGGGCACCCCGGATGAGCCGACACCGTCGGCCATTCGCCGCTACCTCACCGAGTTCCTGTCCGATCCGCGCGTGATCGAGATTCCTCAATGGATATGGCAGCCTATTCTGCGCACTGTGGTGCTGCTGCGGCGCCCGCACGCGCTGGCTCCGCGTTACCGGGAGATATGGCTGGAGCAGGGCTCGCCCCTGCTGGTATGGAGCCAGGCGCAGGCCGGGCAGGTCCGCGAGCAGTTATTGACCCAGCAGGTCAATGCCAGGGTGGAGCTCGGGATGCGCTACGGCAATCCGTCCGTGGCCCATGCGATGGACGCCTTGCGCAAGCAGGGCTGCGACCGCATCCTGGTCGTTCCCATGTATCCGCAATATGCTGCCAGCACGACGGCGACTGCCGTCGATCAGGTGGCGGCCTGCGCCGCCCGCCTGCGCAATCAGCCCGAACTGCGCTTTATCAAGCGATATCACGACTTGCCGGACTATATCCAGGCCATGGCGGGCAAAGTCCGCCGGTACTGGGCTGAGCAGGGCAGGCCGGAGCGCCTGCTGCTCAGCTTTCACGGCCTGCCTCGCGTGACCATCGAGCAGGGGGATCCCTATCGCCGCGATTGCATGGAAACTGCGCAGCTGCTGCGTCAGGCCCTGGGGGAGGACGGTCACCTGGTCTATGTGTCATTCCAGAGCCGGTTCGGCGCGCAGGCCTGGCTCCAGCCCTATACGGAGCCCACGCTGCGGGCCTGGGCCAAAGAAGGCATACGCAGGGTTGATGTCATGTGCCCGGGTTTCCTGGCTGACTGCATCGAAACGCTGGAGGAAATCCAGATGCAATGCCGCGATGCCTTTCTGCAGGAAGGCGGCAGCCAGTTTCGTTACATTGAGTGTCTGAACGATGATCCCGCCTGGGGCGTGGGTCTTGCCGGGCTCGTCCGGCGCCATATGGCGGGTTGGGACGCCTGACGCCGCCGCCGGATCGGGTTTTCCCGCAAATCCGGACTTGAAATGGGGGCATGCGCCCCCATTTTCATGAAATTACGACCATTACATCGAATGTGGAGATTTTTTATGTCGTCACCCAAAGAGCCTTTAGATCGCCAGCAACAGGATCCATCGGTCAACACCTCCGAGCAGCTTGAGGTCAACGAGAACGGCGGCGACGCCGTCCAGGACGCCGCACAGCAGGATCAGGCTGCGCCCCAGGAAGACCTGTCCTCGCTGCTTTCGGAAGCCCAGGAGCAGGTGGCGCGCTATCACGACGACATGCTGCGCGCCAAGGCAGAGGTCGAGAACATTCGGCGGCGAGCCCAGGAAGACGTCGCCAAGGCCCGCAAATTCGGCACGGAATCCTTCGCGGAAAGCCTGATCCCCGTGAAGGACAGCCTGGAGGCCGCGCTGTCGCTGTCCGACCAGACCGCTCAGGCATGGAAAGACGGCGTCGAGGCCACCTTGCGCCAGCTCAATGCAGCGTTCGAGCGCAATGCCATGAAAGAAGTCGCGCCCGCGCAAGGCGAGCGTTTCGACCCTCATCTGCACCAGGCGATCTCATCGGTTCCGTCTGAATTGCCCGAGGGCGTCGTGGTTCAGATGCTGCAAAAGGGCTACACCATTGCCGAGCGCGTGCTGCGCCCCGCATTGGTCATGGTTTCCGCCGGAAAGGCCTGAAACCGCAAAAAAAACGGGGATTCCGCCTTGAAATCATGCGTGTGAACCCCACATAGTATTCATCGGATTTTTTACATATTCAAAATTTTTAGCAAGGTTACAAGACTATGGGCAAGATCATTGGTATTGACCTGGGCACGACTAACAGCTGTGTCGCTGTCCTGGATGACGGCAGTGTCAAGATTATCGAAAACGCCGAAGGCACCCGCACGACGCCTTCCATCGTGGCTTACATGCAGGATGGCGAAATCCTGGTAGGCGCGCCGGCCAAGCGCCAGGCTGTTACAAATCCCACCAACACGCTTTACGCTGTCAAACGCCTTATCGGCCGCAAGTTCGACGAAAAAGCCGTGCAGAAAGACATCGACCTGATGCCCTACAGCATCATCAAGGCCGACAACGGCGACGCCTGGGTCGAAGCGCAGGGCAAAAAGCTCGCGCCTCCGCAGGTTTCCGCCGATGTGCTGCGCAAGATGAAAAAAACCGCCGAAGACTACCTGGGTGAGGAAGTCACTGAGGCCGTCATCACGGTTCCCGCTTATTTCAACGACAGTCAGCGCCAGGCAACCAAGGATGCAGGCCGTATTGCCGGTCTGGACGTCAAGCGCATCATCAACGAGCCTACGGCCGCAGCGCTGGCCTTTGGCATGGACAAGTCCGAGAAAGGCGATCGCAAGATCGTGGTGTATGACCTGGGCGGGGGCACGTTCGACGTCTCCATCATCGAAATCGCTGATGTCGATGGCGAAAAGCAGTTCGAGGTGCTGTCCACCAACGGCGACACTTTCCTGGGCGGCGAAGACTTCGACCAGCGCATCATCGACTACATCATTTCCGAGTTCAAGAAGGAAAGCGGCGTCGATCTGTCCAAAGACGTGCTCGCGCTGCAACGCCTGAAAGAGTCCGCTGAAAAAGCCAAGATCGAGCTGTCTTCCGCGCAACAGACCGAAATCAATCTGCCGTACATCACGGCCGATGCCTCCGGTCCCAAGCACCTGAACCTCAAGATCACGCGCGCCAAGCTGGAAGCGCTGGTTGAAGAGCTGATCGAACGCACGATCGAGCCTTGCCGCGTCGCCATCAAGGACGCTGGTGTCAAGGTTTCCGAAATCGACGACGTGATTCTGGTCGGCGGCATGACACGCATGCCCAAGGTGCAGGAAAAGGTCAAGGAATTCTTCGGCCGCGATCCGCGCAAAGACGTCAATCCCGACGAAGCCGTTGCCGCCGGCGCCGCGATCCAGGGTTCCGTGCTGTCTGGTGATCGTAAGGACGTGCTCCTGCTGGACGTTACACCGTTGTCGCTGGGCATTGAAACCCTGGGCGGGGTCATGACCAAGATGATCCAGAAAAACACCACGATTCCTACCCGGTATTCGCAGGTGTTTTCCACGGCCGACGACAACCAGCCTGCCGTGACCATCAAGGTATTCCAGGGTGAGCGCGAAATCGCCGCCGGCAACAAGGCGCTGGGCGAGTTCAACCTTGAGGGCATTCCGCCAGCAACCCGCGGCACGCCGCAGATCGAGGTCACCTTCGATATCGACGCCAACGGCATTTTGCATGTGTCGGCCAAGGACAAGGGCACCGGCAAGGAAAACAAGATCACCATCAAGGCCAATTCCGGGCTGACTGATGACGAGATCGAGCGCATGGTGAAGGATGCCGAGGCCAATGCCGAGGACGATCATCGTGTTGCCGAGCTGGCCCTTACCCGCAACCAGGCCGATGCGCTGATGCACTCCACACGCAAGTCCCTGGAAGAGCATGGCGACAAGCTGGAAGCCGCCGAGAAGGAAGCCATCGAAAACGCCCTGAAGGAGCTTGAAGAAACGCTCAAGGACGGCGACAAGGCAGCCATTGACGCCAAGGTAGAAGCGCTGAACACCGCAGCGCAGAAACTGGGCGAGAAAATGTATGCCGACATGCAGGCCCAGGCAGCTGCCGCAGGGCAGGCAGGCCAGGAAGAGGCCAAGCCTGCTGACGACGATGTGGTCGATGCCGACTTCAAAGAAGTCAAGCGCGACCAATAAGGCCTGTCTGTAGTGGCTTCGAGCCCGGTTTCTGGCGTTGTGCCGGAAACCGGGCATTCTTGTTCCGACAGCCGGGCGAGATCATCCGGTTCGGTACGACGCTGTTGATAGGCGTCACAGATACAAGCAATACTCATGGCAAAACGCGATTATTACGAGATCCTGGGCGTCGCCAAGAACGCCTCGGATGACGAACTGAAAAAAGCCTACCGCAAGCTGGCGATGAAATACCACCCGGACCGCAATCCGGGCAACAAGGAAGCCGAAGAAAAATTCAAGGAGGCCAAAGAGGCCTACGAAATGCTGTCCGATGAGCAGAAGCGGGGGGCATACGACCGTTTCGGACATGCCGGGGTGGATCCCAGCTCAGGCATGGGCGGTGGCGGTATGGGCGGAGCAGGTTTTGCGGATGCTTTTGGCGACATCTTTGGTGAGATATTCGGCGGCGGTGGTGGCGGGCGGCGAGGCGGTCCGCAGGTCTATCGCGGCGCGGATCTGAAATACTCGCTCGAGATTTCGCTGGAGCAAGCCGCCAGCGGTTTTGACACGGAAATCCGTGTTCCGAGCTGGGAAAACTGCGATGTATGCCACGGCTCAGGCGCCAAGCCCGGGACCCAGCCCAAAACCTGCCATACCTGCAATGGCTCGGGGGCGGTCCGCATGCAGCAGGGTTTTTTCAGTGTGCAGCAAACCTGCCCGACCTGCCACGGCACCGGCAAGGAGATATCCGATCCTTGCACGGCTTGCGATGGCGTGGGGCGCATACGCAAGAACAAGACGCTGCAGGTCAAGATTCCGGCCGGCATCGACGATGGCATGCGCATTCGCTCTTCCGGAAACGGCGAGCCTGGTGTGAACGGCGGCCCTTCGGGTGATCTGTATGTCGAAATCCATATCAAGCAGCACAATATCTTCCAGCGCGATGGCGATGATCTTCATTGCGAACTGACGATTCCCTTTACCTCGGCGGCATTGGGTGGCGAGCTCGAAGTGCCAACCCTGTCGGGCAAGGGGGCGATCACCATTCCGGAAGGCACGCAGTCCGGCAAGACTTTCCGCTTGCGGGGCAAGGGCATACGCGGCCTGCGCGGCAGCTATCCTGGCGATCTGTATTGCCATGTGTCGGTCGAAACGCCCGTCCGCCTTTCAGAAGAACAGAAGAAGCTGTTGCGGGAATTCGAGGCGTCGCTGGAGCAGGGCGGTGACAAGCATTCGCCCGACAGCAAGTCCTGGACAGACAGGGTCAAGAACTTCTTTTCCTGATCCTGCCCTGTGCCGGCAAAAAAATCCCTGTCCTTTCGGGCAGGGATTTTTTTTCTGGTGAGTACTGTTTGAAGGGCGCTATTGCACTGCGTCGGGAGGCGCATCTGCGGCCCCGCCCGGAGCGGCAGTGTCAGCGGGACTGGGCAAGGGGGCGGCGGGCGCTGGCGTGGCGGGTTTGACCGGTGGCGCAGGCTCGTTCTGCTTGCTTTGGTCGGCGGCCAGGGCCACGCTGAGCTGGTCGGGAATCAGCCAGCGCCGCAAGGCGTCATTGACACGCGTTGCGGTCAGGCTTTCAAGCGCCTTGTCCATGTCGGCCGACCAGGCAAAGCTGCGACCCAGTTCCAGGTAGTTCGTCCAGACAGCGGCCAGGGTGCCGTCGCTGGCCCGGGCCAGCTTGCGATAGTTGAGCAGGGCCTTGATGCCTTGTTCGACCTCCTGCTGGCTAAAGCCTTGCGTGAGCACCTGCTGCAACTCTTCGTTCACGGCCTTGACCAGACGCCCGCTATTTTGCGGTGCGTGGATGGCATAAATGACCCAACTGCCCGAGGGCTCGAATGATGAGGCGCTGACGCGGCTGCGCACGTCGTAGGACAGACCGTCTTGCACACGTATCCGGTTCCAGAGCCGCGAGGTTTCGGACGATCCCAGCAGATAGTTGGCCAGGTAGAGGGCGGGGAAGTCGGGGTCGGTATCCTGCAGCTTGAGCGGCATCTTGGCCAGATAAAACGCATTGGCCTTGTCAGGCGTGTTGATGTCAAAGCGTTCTGGCGGAACGGCTTGATAGGGATCGCTCACTCTTGTATAGGCGGGAGCCTTCTGCCAACCTTTGAGGCCTTTGGTCAGGGCGTTCTTGACGGCGTCGGGATTGAACGCGCCGACCGCAGAGAACATGATGGTGCCGGCTCCGTAAAAGGAGGCGTGGAATTCCTGCAGGCGCTGGCGGGTGAGGGCGGCGATCTCGTTGCGTTCTTCATCGAACGTCGGGGTATAGCGGATATCGTTCAGCGGCCAGGGATTGTTGTGACGAGCCAGCGCCCGCGCGGCCAGGGCGCTGGGTTCGGACATGGCATCACTGATGGCTGTGCTGGCCTGACGCTGATACTCGACCAGTTCGCGGCTCGGGAAGTCCGCTTCGCGCACGATGTTCAGCACCAGTTCGATGAGGTCGGGCAGATGTTCCTTGACCGTGGACATATCGACGGAGAGAACGCCGCCTGCCCCGCTGAAGCTGACCTGGGCCTGCAGGGCATCGTATTTGTCCTGGATCTGCTGGCGTGTCATGTTGGTCGTGCCGTGGTCCAGAAGCGCGGCGACGGCGCTGGCGACCTCTCGCTGGCCCTTGAGGCTGTCGGCATTGCCGAATTCGATCACCATCTCGGCCTGGACACGGTCACCCCGCGTAGGCTTGGACAGCAGCGCGAGTTTGACCTCGCCATTGGGCAGGTCAAGCGGCGTGCGCAGCGTGGAGGCATCGATGTTGGCGGGTGTGGTATCGAACGCGGCAATGGCCGGGCCGGCCTCCTTGCCCTTGAAGTCCTTGAGCAGGGCGTTCAGATCGGGCGTCTTTGCCAGCGGGGCGCGCACGGGTTTGTCTGTTGGGATGTATTTGCCGCTGGTGCGGTTGCTGGAGACCAGGTACTCAGCGGTGACCTTCTGAACCCGGTCGAGTGTCATGTCTTTGACTTGCGCCTGTTGCAGGAAAAACAGGCGCCAGTCTCCATCGGCGGCGGCCTCGGAGAGTGCACTGGCAAGATGGGCGGGGCTGGCGTAGACTTGCGACCAGTCGGTCAGCCACTTGTTGCGTACGCGATCCAGGTCCGCTTTGCTAAAGGGCTTGTCGCCGACCGACTCGACGCTCTGCTTGAGTGTTGCCAGGGCTTTGTCCTGGTCCATGCCGGGTTCGAGCTGGGCAGCGAACAGGGCGTAACCGGGTTGTTTCATGTCGGCCGCGAAACCGAAGACGCTGGAAGCAAGGTTGTTGCCGACCAGGTCGTGGTACAGGCGCCCGGAAGGCGTGTCCGAAAGAATCGACACACCCAGATCCAGCGCGGCAAAGTCAGGGCTGCCGGCCGACGGAATGTGATACATCGCGGCCACCAGTGGCGTGCCGCCGCGACGGCGCAACACGACGCGTCGTTCGCCATCCTGCACGGGCTCAACGGTGTATTCCGGACGGATGGTGCGCTTGGGGGCAGGAATCTTGCCGAAGGCATCGGCGACCGTCTGCAGGGTGGCAGCCGGATCGAAACTGCCCGTGATGATCAGCACCGCGTTGTCGGGCTGATAGTAGGTTTTATAAAAGGCCTGCAACTGGGCGATATCGACGTTTTCCACGTCCGAGCGCGCGCCGATGGTGCTATGGCCGTAGTTGTGCCACTGATAGGCGGTGGCCTGCATCTTTTGCAGCAGGATCTGGAAGGGGTTGTTTTCGCCGCGTTCCATTTCGTTGCGAACCACCGTCATTTCCGAATCGAGATCTTTTTTTGCAATCAGCGAATTGACCATGGCGTCGGCCTGCCATCCCAGGAACCAGTCCAGCGTCTTGGGGTTGGATGCAAAGCTGGCGTAGTAATTGGTGCGATCGCTGGTGGTGGATCCGTTGGCGTCGAGTCCGCGCCGCGAAAACTCGGCCAGGGCATTGGGCGTGGTGGGGGTGCCGCGAAACAGCATGTGTTCAAGCAAATGCGCCATGCCTGTCTGCCCGTAGTTTTCCTGGCGGGCGCCGACCAGGTAGGTCATATTGACCGTGGTGGTGGGCTTGGAGGCATCAGGGCCGAGCAGGATGCGCAGGCCGTTGTCCAGTTGGTATTCGGTGACGCCGCCTACGGTATGCATCCGCTTGATGCCGGCTGGCAGTGCCATTTCGCCAGTACGGCCCGGTGCCTTGCTGGCGGCTGGCGTGCTGGGTGCCGTTTGAGGGATCTTGCCGGGTTCATCCGCCTGGGCGGGCAGGGCAAACACGGCAGTAATGGCGATGACGGCGATGCGTGTCAGCACCGCGTGCGAAAACGTGTACATACGCTAGGTATCCCAGTAAGAAGACGGGGGAAGAGGCCTTTCTTTTAACACAGTCGGCGCGCGCGAGGGCCGGCGCGGTCCCCGGCGGCAAACTCTTGCAGCGGCCCTATGCAGGGCTGGGCTGCGGGTTTAGAACCCTGACGCCAGGGTTGGTTCCTTTACCGCGACAGGCTGCGCATGGCCTGCTCCAGCCCTTGGACGGTCACGCTGTACATGCGATTGCCCATGATGTTCTGGATAATGGCAATAGACTGCCTGTACTGCCAATATGCAGCGGGCTCGGGATTGAGCCAAATGGCCTTGGGCCAGTTTTCGAGCAGCCTTTGCAGCCATGCCGCGCCGGTTTCCTTGTTGTAATGCTCGACCGAGCCGCCTGGCTGCAGGATTTCATACGGACTCATGGTGGCGTCTCCCACAATGATCAGGCGCCAGTCATCGTTGTACTTGCGCAGTACATCCCAGGTGTCAAAGCGTTCCTTGCTGCGGCGGTGGTTGTCCTGCCACAGCGATTCATAGGGGCAATTGTGGAAGTAATAGACCTCCAGGTTGCGGAACTCGCTGCGCGCCGCCGAAAACAGTTCCTCGACGCGGGCGATGTGGTCATCCATGCTGCCGCCCACGTCCAGCAGCATAAGCACCTTCACCGTATTGTGTTTTTCAGGGACCATCTGGAGGTCCAGGTATCCCGCATTGCGGGCGGTGCTGCGTATGGTGTCGTCCAGGTCCAGTTCGAGCTCGGCGCCTTCGCGGGCGAAACGCCGCAGGCGGCGCAAGGCCATCTTGAAGTTGCGCGTGCCCAGTTCCTGCTGGTCGTCGTAGTCCCGGTATTCGCGTTTTTCCCAGACCTTGACGGCGCTGCGGTTGCCTGCAGAGGGGCCGCCGACGCGTATGCCTTCGGGATGATAGCCGCCATGTCCGAATGCGGACGAACCGCCGGTGCCTATCCATTTGTTGCCGCCTGCGTGGCGCTCTTTCTGTTCTTCCAGCCTTTGTTTGAACAGCTCCATGAGTTTGTCCCAGCCATGCTTTTCGATGGCGGCCTTTTCTTCGGGCGTGAGGTTTTTCTGGAATTCCTTGATAAGCCAGTCCAGTGGGATTTCTTTGTCTGCCGGCAGGGTCGCTTCGAGTTTTCTGTAGAACTCGCCGAACGCCTGGTCATAGCGATCGAACAGGGTTTCGTCCTTGACCAGCGTCATCCGGGCCAGTTGATAGAAGTCATCAATGGAGGGCGGCATGACCTTTGCCTGCAGCGCTTCGAGCAGAGTCAGGTATTCCTGTACGGATACCGGCAGGCGATGGGCCCTGAGGTGATAAAAAAAATCAAGCAGCATGGGGGCGGGCCAACTGGTATTCAAGGTGTTTGCGTACTTCGGGCCATTCTCCGGCCAGCAGGCTGTACATGACGGTGTCGCGCACGCTCCCGTCCCGACGCAGGGCATGATGCCTGATGATGCCATCCCGGTGCGCGCCCAGTCGCTCGATGGCGCGCTGCGAGGCGTGGTTGTAGTTGTCGGTACGCCAGCCTACGACGCCAGCGCCCAGGTTATCGAAGGCATGCTGCAGCAGCAATAGCTTGCAGCTGGTGTTGACGTGGCTGCGCTGCCAGCGCCTGGCGTACCAGGTGTAGCCGATTTCAAGGCGGGCAACAGCCGGCACGATGTCATGGTAGCGGGTGGTGCCGATGATGTCTCCGCTGGCTTCCTCTATGACGGCAAAAGGGAGCATATGCCCGGCCTGTTGTCCTTGCAGTGCGTGCTCGACGTAGGCTTGCGCTTCTCCAGGGGCCGGGACCGAGGTTACCCGCAACTGCCAGAGCGCGCCGTCTGCCGCTGCGGCTTCCAGCGCCGGCGCATGCTCGCTGCCGAGCGGTACAAGGCGCACGCCATGGCCGGCAAGCTCGATGGGAGCGGGGGTTGCGCGAAACTGTTGCTGGGTTTTCATGTGGTCCCTCGTGAGTCGGATGCGAAGTGGGTCGGGCGCTGCATGGGAAGCTGCCGCCTGCGCGGCGGGATGTCCGGACTCAGCGACGCTGGCCTGTGCGTGTCATGGCTGCCAGTCGCTGCAGCAGGGTGATATCCTGCTCGTTCTTGAGCAGAGCTCCGGCCATCAGGGGCAGGTCTCCCTGGGTGCTGGCGATGTCCTGCGGCGTCACCGCGTCGTTGGTGAGCAGGCGCAGCCAGTCCAGAAATTCCGACGTGGACGGCTTTTTCTTCAGTCCGGGCGCGTCGCGCAGCGCAAAAAACGTATCCAGTGCGGCGCGCAGTACCTCTTCGCGAATATCGGGGTAGTGCACGGCAACGATTTCCCGCATGGTGTCGCGATCCGGAAAGTTGATGTAGTGAAAAAAACAGCGGCGCAAAAAAGCGTCCGGCAGGTCTTTTTCGTTGTTCGACGTAATAATGATCAGGGGACGATGGATGGCCTGGACGGTCTGGCGGGTTTCATACACATGGAATTCCATGCGGTCCAGCTCGCGCAGCAGGTCGTTGGGGAATTCGATGTCGGCCTTGTCGATTTCGTCGATGAGCACCACCGTGGGCTGGGCCGATTCGAAGGCACGCCACAACACGCCCTTGACGATATAGTTGCCGATGTCGCGAACTTTTTCATCGCCAAGCTGGGAGTCGCGCAGGCGCGAGACGGCGTCGTATTCATATAGACCCTGATTGGCCTTGGTGGTGGATTTGATATGCCATTGGAGCAGGGGACGGCCAAGGGCTGAGGCCACCTCTTCGGCCAGCATGGTCTTGCCGGTACCCGGCTCGCCCTTGATGAGCAAGGGTCGCTGCAGGGCAAGCGCGGCATTGACAGCCATTTTCAGATCATCGGTGGCAACATAGCGTTCGGTGCCGGTAAACGTGTCGCCGGAGGTTGCGGGAGCTGCGGAGGTCATGTTTTCCTTCCATGGTCTGGCGTGCAGATTACGACGCCGTGAGGTAGATCGTACGAAGTTGACTGCAATTATCGTACAATCTCATTTTTTCGTTGGTCCGTTGATGTGGATCAATATATTCCAATTTACCGCCAAACAAGAGCTATTATGAAGTTGCGAACCTCTCTGAAGCGCACTTTGCCTGCGCTGGCCGTGATGGCCTCCTGTGCAATCTTAGGGTCAGCCCATGCTGCCGATGCGGCTCCTGTCGTGGGCGACGCGCAGGCTGCTCAGTCCAAAATATCCATGTGTATCGGATGCCATGGCATCCCAGGCTACAAGTCCAGCTTTCCCGAGGTTTACCATGTGCCCATGATTGCCGGCCAGAACGCTGAGTACATCGTGGCGGCGCTTAAAGAATATGCCAGCGGCGCGCGCAGTTTCCCCACGATGGAGGCGATCGCCGGAAACCTGTCCGAACAGGATATGGCCGACATCGCTGCCTATTACGCAAGCCTGAAGAAATAAGGAGTCCGCCATGAAAAAACTGATGATCGCACTGGCGGGTACCGCACTGTTCGCAATGGCCGGCGTCAGCACCGCCGCCGACCTGGAGGCCGGCAAGGTCGCCTTCACGAAATTCACCTGTGCCACATGTCACGGCGCTGATGGCAAGACGCCTACGCTGCCGGCCTATCCTATCCTGGCTGGCCAGCATCCAGACTACCTCGCCCATGCGCTCAAGGCATACAAGCGCGGCGCCAGCGGCGCGCCTGCATCGGCCAATATCCGCAAGAACGCCATCATGGGCGCCATGGTGGCGCAACTGTCCCCCAGCGATATTGAAAACATCACTGCCTGGCTGGCCAGTCTGCCATCGCCCCTGTCTGTACATAAATAAGACGCACAAACCGGCTTCGGCAGCACAGACGGAAAAACAGGATGCCCAGGCATCCTGTTTTTATTTGGAGAACGATGCCTGTTCGCGCAGTCGTGCAGCGTGTTTGGCTCGCTGCCGGGATGACTTGCGGCACCTGGGCCGTCCTGCTGTCTGGCATGACTTATCGCCGTGTGGCGTGGCGGCGGATGAGATCTATGTATTTGTCGGAATCAAGCGGTTGGCCCAGGCGTTGCGCCTCCCAGACCACCTCGCCCAGGGCTTCCATGATGATGTGGGCTGCGTCGTGCGCATCGTGGGTGGCCAGGAGATCCTGGAACGCTCGTTTGATGCCGGGCGGCTGATCTATGGACAGCTGTTCGTTGATGGCCAGATGCATGGACAGGTGCAGAAAAGGGTTGGTCTTGCCCTGTTCCACCGGGAATTCAGCCTCGAGATTGTCGGGGTTGTCGAGATCTGTGTGATATTCGGGGTGCAGCTCGACCAGATCCGCTGCCATGGTTTCCAGCGGCGTCAGCAGGCCGCCCGATGTGCGCTTGCGCCAGGCCTCGGTGAAAAACTGCCGCACTTGCTCGCGCGAGGGGTTGAACATGAT
This sequence comes from Pusillimonas sp., assembly GCA_048270225.1. Classification (GTDB taxonomy): domain Bacteria; phylum Pseudomonadota; class Gammaproteobacteria; order Burkholderiales; family Burkholderiaceae_B; genus Allopusillimonas. Next base: position 47,107 of record JBLWTG010000005.1, read on the forward strand.
GAGTTTTGCCGGTACGTCCTAAAGCAGCATTTTAACCGGGGGCGTGGGGCGGTGCAGGCGGGCTTGCGCGCTTCCCATGAGTTGCGCCCTGCATCGCTGTAGAATAAACGGTTGTCGCCTGCGTCAGCCAAAGTGCGCTACACTACTCTTATATAAGACCTGAGCAGTTTATTTCTTGTAGATTCCACGAAATGTGGAGCACAACCGGAGCATCCATGTCCTATCAACACATCAAAGTCCCCGCCGAGGGTCAAAAAATCACGGTTAACGCCGATTTTTCGCTGAGCATTCCCGACGAACCCATTATTCCCTACATCGAGGGCGACGGTACCGGTGCGGATATCACGCCTGTCATGCTCAAGGTGGTGGATGCTGCTGTCGAAAAAGCATACAGTGGAAAGCGCAAAATCCACTGGATGGAAGTGTACGCTGGCGAAAAATCCACCAAGATCTACGGCCCCGATGTCTGGCTGCCCGAAGAAACGCTGGATGCCGTGAAAGACTATGTGGTGTCGATCAAGGGCCCGCTGACCACGCCGGTCGGCGGCGGCATCCGTTCGCTCAACGTGGCGCTGCGCCAGCAGCTGGACCTGTTCGTCTGCCTGCGTCCCATCCAGTATTTCAAGGGTGTGCCTTCGCCAGTGCGCGAGCCGGAAAAAACCAATATGGTCATCTTCCGCGAAAACTCGGAAGACATCTACGCCGGTATTGAATTCGAAGCCGAAAGCGCCGAAGCCAAAAAGCTCATCGCTTTCCTGCAGAACGAACTGGGCGTCAAGAAAATCCGTTTCCCCGAAACTTCAGGCATTGGCGTCAAGCCTGTGTCACGCGAAGGCACGCAGCGCCTGGTGCGCAAGGCCATCCAGTACGCCATCGACAACGATCGCGCCTCTGTCACGCTGGTGCACAAGGGCAACATCATGAAGTTCACCGAAGGCGGCTTCCGTGATTGGGGTTACGAGCTGGCCCAGAAGGAATTCGGCGCCGAGATGATCGACGGCGGCCCATGGTGCAAATTCAAGAATCCCAAGACGGGTCGCGAGATCATCGTCAAGGATTCCATCGCCGACGCATTCCTGCAGCAAATCCTGCTGCGCCCGGCTGAGTACGACGTCATCGCCACGCTGAACCTGAACGGCGACTACGTGTCCGACGCGCTGGCGGCACAGGTCGGCGGCATCGGTATCGCCCCGGGCGCCAATCTGTCCGATTCGGTTGCGATGTTCGAAGCTACGCACGGCACGGCACCCAAGTACGCAGGCAAGGATTACGTGAACCCCGGTTCCGAGATTCTGTCGGCCGAGATGATGCTGCGTCATATGGGCTGGACCGAAGCGGCTGACCTGATCATTTCCAGCATGGAAAAATCCATTCTGTCCAAGAAGGTCACGTATGACTTCGCCCGCCTGCTTGAAGGCGCGACGCAGGTTTCGTGCTCGGGCTTTGGTCAGGTAATGATCGAAAACATGTAATCAGCGCTTAGCTGATTCGTTGCAGTCCGAAAAAACCCTGTCTCATCGCGAGACAGGGTTTTTTTGTGCCTGGTGGGGGCTGATGGGGTGCAGCGTCACCAAAAACGCCGACCCTCGAACAATGTCGTCGTTATCTGAAAAGAGGCATGGCCTTTGTCCATTTTGGTGAGGCGCCTTGGGAAGGTTCTGCGCGGCGAGTCATGGGCTGCTGTCAGGTCAGCCCCTGCTCATACCTGTTTCAGCAACTACTTTCCTCCATTTAGCCAGATCGTCAATTACCCTGCGCTTCAGTGCGTCTGGTGTGCTGGGCTGTACTGTTGCCCCTTGGTCGATAAACTTCTGCTTTATCGCTTCATCGTTCAGTGCCTTGTTCAGCGCGGTGTTCAGTGAATGGATGATGGGTGAGGGGGTATGGGCTGGCGCAAACAGCGCATACCATTGGTCTACGGCTACATCTATACCCAGCTCTTTCAGTGTCGGCAGATCGGGAAATACGGGTGTGCGCTGTTCTCCTGCCACGGCCAGCCCACGGACCGACCCATTTCTGATATGTGGTTCAGCACTGAACAGACTAGGAAACATAACCTGCGTTGTGCCTGCAATGGTGTCCATCATTGCAGGGTTTGAGCCTTTGTAAGGAATCTCTTGCATGACCGCACCGGTGGCCAGCTTGAACAGTGCGCCCGCTGCGTGAGGGGCCGTGCCGCTGCCCGCTGATGCGTAGTTCATTTTGGTGTCTTTCTGCTTGCTCAGTGCAATCAGTTCCTGGACGCTCTTTGCCGGCACATTTTTGTTCTCCACCATCAAGGTTGGAGATGATGCGACCTCGCCGATAGGCGCGAAGTCCGTGACGGGGTCGTAACGCAGTTTACGCATGGCCGGATTAATGGCGTGTGTGGCTATATAGCCGAATAGAATGGTGTAGCCATCGGGTTTTTCACGGGCAACATATTGGGAGGCAATGGCACCGTTGGCGCCGGGTTTGTTTTCTACAATCACGGATTGCCCTAGTTCGCTGCTCATTTTCTGGGCAAGAATCCTGGCCATGGCATCGTTGCCGCCTCCTGGCGCAGTTGGCACAATGATGGTAATTGTCCGCGATGGGTAAGCCTCTTGTGCAGATGCTGTAGCCGTAGTGGCCAATGCAAGCAACAGGCCCCCAAGTACATAATGCTTCATGATGTCTCCTTGATGTCTCACTTCAGAAATTATGGGCAGAAACGAATACCGTTCCTTTCATGATTTTGCGGGCTGTTCTGATCAGCCCGGCGCGATTGACATGCACGGCGTCGCCGTTCAGCGCAATATCCAGTGCAATGTCGATTTGTCCTGCAGGATGCTCAACGATGATCTTGCCTACCGGTGACGGATGACGGTCGTTCAGCGCATAGGTGACCGTACCGGGGATAACCAGGCTGCTGGCGACGGCGATTGCGCCGGTCGCCGCATGCGTTTTATGGCAGCGGTGCGGAGTGAAATAGCGCGACCGGATTTGCTCGGCCTGATCGCCGGCGCTGACGATCACTGGCTTCGGAACAACACTGGCGGAAACATCACCCAGACCCATGCGCCGGCCCGCCTCCAGCCTGAGCATCTCAAGTCGTTTCATCATTTCCCGATTTGCATCGAGCGCCTCGGGATGCTCGTCGCCCTTGAGGCCGAGTGAGGCTGCAGCGGCGATCATGACTGGCATCGCCACATCCATGCAGGTGACCGCTATACCTTCGATGAGGTCGCGGCGGGAACCAGTTGGAAACATGGCTCCAGTGACGCCGCCCTCTACATCAAGAAAGTCAAGAACGATGGGAGCGCCGGTTCCGGGAACGCCGTCGATACGGGTATTGCCGCTGTACATAACATGACGGTCAGGAGTCTGTATGTGCGCTTCAATAATGGTGTCTGTGTTGATGTTGTAGATGCGAACATGGGTAATGCCGTCCTGCGCGGGAACCAGGCCCGTTTCGATTGCGAACGGCCCGACACCTGATAGCAGATTCCCGCAGTTGGGGCGCGTGTCCACCAACTGCTGATCTACGGCTACCTGGGCAAAGAGATAATCAACATCGCAGTCTGAACGCGTCGAGCGCGAGATGATTGCTACTTTACTGGTCAGTGAGTTGCCTCCGCCCAGACCATTTATTTGCAGTTCGTGCGGGGACCCCATGATTTCCAGCAGCACGCGATTGCGTTCTGCTGTATCGGCTGGCAAGTGCTCTGCCCGGAAGTAGGGGCCGCGGGAGGTGCCGCCTCGCATGACGAGACAGGGTATTTCGAGTTCCATGAGGTTATGATGCCCCTGGAGCAGTAGTCAGTAAATTGCAACGTTATCAAGGATAATTGCATGCTACGCATCAAATTCGATTTGCAGGAACTACAGGCTTTTGTCGCAGTCGCCGAAAGATTGTCTTTTCGTGCTGCGGCGGATGATCTGCACATTTCTCCGCCAGCCCTGAGCCGGCGGATCGAAAAGCTTGAAGCACTGTTAGGCGTCAAAGTGTTTGAGCGCAGCACGCGTCATGTGGAGTTGACCAATGTCGGCCGCGTGTTTCTCGGGCACGCGCGCAATGCCCTTGACGAGCTCGAAGGCGCAATGCTGGGCATATCGGACCTGGCTGCGCATCGCAGCGGCGTCGTGTCCGTGGCATGTGTTCCGTCGGCTGCTTATTATTTTTTGCCAAGTGTGATTGCTACGTTTACCCGTCATTACCCGAACATACGGGTGCGCATTCTGGATGAAAGCGCCAATACGGTCCTTAATGACGTCATGAACCGGCGGGCGGATTTCGGGGTTAACTTCATCGGTACACAGGAGATGGATCTTCAGTTTGAGCCTATTTTCACCGAGCGATTTGTGCTGGCGGTGCATGCAGATCACAGGCTGGCACGACGCCGCAAGGTCAGATGGGAGGAGGTATGTGATGAGCGATTTATCGCCGTAGGAAAAAGCAGTGGCAATAGAGTGTTGATCGATTCCGCGCTTGCCCAGAATGACCGACGCCCCATCAGCTTTTTTGAAGTCGCCCACGTGTCGTCCTTGCTTGGGCTGGTAGAGGCAGGACTCGGCGTTGCCGCCGTGCCCAAGCTGGCGCTGCCGGCAAAAAATCACTCTACTTTGAAAGGAATCTCACTGGTCGAGCCGGAGGTGTCACGCACGCTTGGGCTGCTGCATCGGAAGAACAATCCTCTTTCGCCCGCGGCAAAAGCGCTTTACGAACTGATCAAAAAGGAAGCTGAGAGGCGTTAGCAGCGAGGCCTGATGGGGTGCTCGCTGCGTTGATGCGCCGGACGGATCAGGAGATGCGCCGAACCCGCCCGCATTGTTACGATATCTGCAAATGTCAGAGCAGATGGTCAAGGAGATCAGGGCCAAATACTTCGCGGTGGATTCTGTCTACCGGAATACCCTGGGCCAGCAGCGAGGCCCTTTGGTCCTGCATGAAGGGCAGAGGGCCACAAAGGTAGAAGACGGCTTCTGAGAGATCGGCGTCCTGCACCACCAGGCCGCCTGCATCCATGCGCCCGGGCTTGGCGGGAATTCCTGCAAGCTTCGCCTTTTCGCCGGATTCCAGATAGAAATGAGGCGTCAGCTGCTGCAGCGATCCTGCGGCCGACTCAATGTCGTGCAGGTGCGCGACATAGGACTGGCTTCGGGCGGCATGGGCAAAGACGACCTTGCGGCGGGGCCCCTGGGTCGCCAGCGCATTGAGCACAGAGATCATCGGCGTGATGCCAACGCCCGCGGAGAGCAGTGCGATCGGACCATCTCCCTTGAGGGCGGGTGCGAAGTCTCCGAAAGGCTGGCTGACCATGAGGGTATCTCCAACCTGGACATTGTCGTGCAGCCAGTTCGAGACCAGGCCGGCGATGTTCTGGTCCGGCGTTTTGTCGCGGCGTACCGTGATCCGCCAGTCCTTGCCATTGGGGGCGTCCGAGAGGCTGTATTGACGCTGCTGGAAGACACCGGGCCGCAGTTCCACGACAACCGATACGTACTGTCCTGGATGAAAGCTGGCAGGCGCTTCGCCGGACTCAAGCTCCAGCGTCAGACTGATCGTGTCCGCTGCCTGCGTGACGCGTTCGGCAACACGCATGGCGTTTCGATGGCTGGCGGTGACGCCGGCGTGATCGTACAGCTTGTTTTCTGCCTCGATCAGCGCTTCGGCGAGCAGCCAGTAGGCCTCGTCCCAGGCAGCCATCAATTCGGGCGTGGCCGCATCGCCGAGTGTCGTGGAAATCGCTCCCAGCAAATGCCTGCCGACAATAGGGTAGTGAGCGGAGGTCAGGCCAACGGAAGCATGCTTGTGCGCGATGCGGCTCAGGACGGGCGCCAGGGCTTCGCTATTCTGGTGGTTTGCTGCATAGGCAAACACGGCTGACGCCAGGGATTGTTGTTGCAGGCCATTGGCCTGATTACCCATGTTGAAGAGATTGGTGAGCTCCGGATGTTCTTCGAACATCGTCTGATAAAAACGCTGTGTAATTTGCAGACCATGCTCCTTGAGCACGGGAACACTGGCGTCGATGTAGGGTCGTGATTTCTCTGATAGCATACAGATCTCCAAAGATGTATTTGAAATACATCAAATAGAACGAAGAAGCGCGCCTCCTTCGCCTGCGCACGACGGTAAATCTTGTTCAATCTCTATCGAGAATGAAGCTGCAACGCAGCATTTGTTTTTTTAGAATATCATAAAACATGTATTTGCAATGCAATATATTTGGCGATATACACCAGATAAAAATGGGAGTTGCAGCGCAGCATATTGTGTGTCTAAACACCATTTAATATTGATATGCAGCGCAGCATATATTGGGGCGTGAACGGTACCGGATTTGCTCAAGTTCGCGGTGCAGGCCATGTTAAGATTCAGCAACCCCGCAGGCTTGCGGGGCCCCTTACACCATAGGCATCAATGCACGCTTCGAATGGTTCGCATAAGGCTCACCGGCAGCCGCTCATATGAAGCTCACCGACTACACGGACTACAGCCTGCGCGTCTTGATCTATGTGGCCGTTCACCCTGACGAATCCGTCACGATTCAGCAGATCTCCGATGCCTTTGGCATATCAAGAAACCATCTGGTGAAGGTCGTCCAGAACCTGGGACAGAAAGGGTATCTGCAGACTATGCGTGGTCGATCAGGCGGCATCAGACTTGGTCGTCCCCCCGGCGCGATCAATCTTGGCGAGCTTGTGCGCGCGACAGAGCCCGACTTCGGGCAGGTGGAATGTTTCCGCGCAGGCAATCGTTGCGTCATTACCGATGCCTGTGGCTTGCGGGGAATCCTGCGTCAGGCGCTGCAAGCGTATTTCGATGTGCTTGATGGCTATTCGCTGCAGAATCTGGTCAATGACCCTGACGAGATCAATCATTCGCTGTCGCTGGGCGTGTCGCCGCCTGCCGCAGGCTAGCAGGCCACCCTGCCTGGTCAGTTTTTCTCTGGTCGTGGGCTTGCTGCTGGCGTGATGTTCAGGGCTGATCCGGCCGCGGGGCTTGTGCCACACAGGGCGACTGCACGTGTTCGCGGCGAAAGCCCAGTCCGAATATGCGGGCTGGAAGCGAGCGCAGCAGTCTGGATTTCGTCAGCAGGCGTACGAGCCTGGGCGCCTTGGCGGGTTTGTCATTGTCGTGGGCGGCGAGCGCGGGTGCGATCAGGCGCCGCTGCATCAGCAGTTGAATGCCTTGTATGAGCCTGGTGGGCAGCATGCGCCGCTGCTGCACGGCGGCAAGCACGCTTTCGTCGGGCGTGTCTGCTCTCAGCAGTGCGGGAGCGAGTATGTTGGCGGCGGCGACGGCGTCCTGAATGGCCAGATTGATGCCCACGCCGCCCATGGGCGACATGGCATGCGCGGCATCGCCTATGAGCAGGAGGCCCGGCTTGTGCCAGCGAGGCAGGCGATCCACCCGGACCTCGAGCAGTTTGACGTCGTCCCACGATTCGATGGCGTCGATGTGAGGGGCCAGCATGGCGACCCGGCGCGCGATATCTTCCCGGAAACTCGAGATCGGCGCCTGGCGCCATTGTGCGGCCTGTCCTTTGGGGATGACGCAGGCGACCTGCCAGTATTCATTGCGGTTCAGCAGAACCAGAAAGCTGCCGTGGCCGGTCACGCCAAACGTGTCCTGCGTATCGTCGGGGCCGCGGGGCACGCGGAACCACATGACGTCCATGGGAGCCCCCAGGTTGCGCGGCTGCAGACTTGCCGCTGTCCGAATGATGGAGTTGCGCCCGTCGCAGGCGACGACCAGATTGGCCTGGACGAGCAGTTCGCCGTCGGGCGTTGTGGCGTGCACGCCTGAAACGGCGTTGCCCGTACTGACAAGTCCTGTGACTTCCGTTCGCATCCGCAGGGTAAAGCCAGGATAGCGCTGCGCATGCCCGGCCAGGAGGTCGAGCAGATCCCATTGAGGCACCAGCGCTACATAGGGATAGGGCTTGAGCGAGGTGAAATCACCGAATGTTACGGGGCCGTCGTCAAAGAGGGCGCGCAAATGCTGGATGCGATGCTGCGGTAATTGGTCGAACGCTTGCTTGAGCCCGAGCTCATCCAGGATTTCCAGGGTTGCCGGGTGGACGGTATCGCCGCGAAAGTCGCGCAGAAAATCTTTGTGTTTTTCCAGGACGAGTGTCTGTATTCCGGCGCGAGCCAGCAGCAGACCCAGCATCATCCCGGCTGGTCCGCCGCCGACGATGCAGCATTGTGTGGTGAGGGTTTGCGTGGCGCTGGTCATGACGTGCAGTGTGCGACCACCCTCGGCAAAAGGTCAAGCATGATGCAAAGGCGGCGGAAGCACCTGCTGGGGGCGAAATGCGACGAGCGGAGATATTTCTGTATACTTAATGAATATGATTATCATTTTCATTAAAAGTTGTTCAATGAACGCCCACGTAACGGGATGAATCTGCGCGGGCCATCCTCCTCATTTTCAGATTTTGTCCAATCAATGGAGAGCTCATGCCCTATATATTGCCGGCACTTCCTTATGCATACGATGCGCTGGAACCGCATATAGATGCCTTGACGATGGAAATCCATCATACAAAACACCACCAGGCTTATGTAAACAACTTAAACGCGGTGCTGGAGCAGGCGGGCATATCGAGCGACCAGTCTGTCGATACGCTCATATCCGATCTTGATGCCTTGCCTGAGTCCATCCGCACTGCTGTGCGCAACAACGGCGGCGGCCATGCGAATCACAGCCTGTTCTGGACTGTCATGTCCACGAGCGGCGGTGGAGCTCCCAATGGCCGGCTGAGCAAGGCCATTGATGCAGACCTGGGCGGCCTGGAGGCCTTCCGCGAGGCGTTCACCAAGGCTGCGGTGAGCCGGTTTGGCAGCGGCTGGGCCTGGTTGAGCGTGACGTCACAGGGTAAGCTGCTGGTAGAGAGCAGCGCCAACCAGGACAGTCCGCTGATGACCGGGAATATTCCTGTTCTTGGCCTGGATGTGTGGGAGCACGCTTATTATCTGAAGTACCAGAACCGGCGTCCTGAATATATCAATGCTTTTTATAATGTAGTCGACTGGAACGAGGTGGCCCGCCGCTACGATGCCGCGCTGGAGTAAACCAATCATGATACTGCGCTATTCCGCATCATTTTGGACATTTTACGCATTAACTTAGTGCATTCCCTAAGTGTCTTGGGTGGGAATATGGTGCAAAATGCGTTCCATGCAGGTGAGGAGACGACGCCCTGCATGGGCAAGCCGGTAACGGTACATAATAAAAGAAGCAGGTCCCATAAGAAATAAAAACGCATAAAAGCCGACATATGATAATCATATGTCGGCTTTTGTCATTATCGTCGCAAGATTTCTGGTGCCGGCGCTCGATGGTGCGATGCACCATGTCAGTGCGGGGACGAGGTGGAGAAAATATTCAGAACCATGACGCCGGCCACGATCAGGGCGATACCGATGACAGCGGCAGTATCCAGGTGTTGTTTGAACACGAGATAGCCTATCAACGAAATGGCCACGATGCCGGCGCCGGACCAGACCGCATAGGCAATGCCGACCGGTATGGTGCGCAGCGCCAGCGACAGGCAATAAAATGCGACCGAGTAACCGACGACGGTAATCAGCGTGGGATACAGCCGGGTAAAGCCTTCTGTGGCCTTGAGCGCGGTGGTGGCCACGATTTCGGCTGAAATGGCGATGGCAAGATAAAGCCAGCTCATGGAACAGAACCTTCGGAAGCCGGTGGGACGGGGGCGGCATGCAGCAGTACCTGCACGGCGCCGGCGCCGCCGTCCTGTTCGGCGCATTCGGTGTAGGCCAGGACGCATGCCAGCTGTGCCAGCCAGCGGCGGATGGTTTGCTTGAGGACGGGCTCGCCGAGTGAGCCATAGCCTTTGCCGTGTACGATGCGCACGCACCGGATCTGGTGGTCTACGCAGGACGCGAGAAAACGATCCAGGCGCGCTTGCGCCTGATTCAGTGTGCAGCCATGCAGGTCCAGGACGGCGCCGACCGGCCATTTTCCACGCTTGAGTCCCTTGATCAGGTCTGCGGCGTGGCGGTCGCGCACGAAACGGCTGTCGTCAGATTCGGGCAGGGCTGGGTGAAAGTGATCCGACAGCTTGGCGACGCTGGGCGTCTCGCTGCCCATGGCGCGCTGACGGCGCTGGCGCATCAGTTCGGCGGGGGCCGCCGGCACGGGCGGCAACAGGCTGCGATGTGTGTCTTTGATGGGCGTGACCATACTTACCGCGCGCCTGAATAACGCGATATCGGCAGCGGTCAGGCTCTGGCCGGCTGCAGCGGCCGCACGACGGGGCCGGGCCGCCTGCGTGGCGGGACCGCTGGCTTGGATGGCCGGCGGGGCGAGAGCGGCTTGCGCTTCGGCCTGCTTGCGCAGGCGCTTCAGTTCCGCAAGCCCTTTGGCGGCACCCTCGCCACGGCCGTTTTTATTCGGCCGCATTCTCCAGCCATCGCTGGGCATCCAGGGCAGCCATGCAGCCGGTGCCGGCGCTGGTGATGGCCTGGCGGTAGACGTGATCCTGGACGTCCCCGGCAGCGAAGACACCCGGCACGGAGGTCATTGTGGCCAGCCCCTGCAAGCCGCTGCGGGTGATGATGTAACCGTTTTCCATGTCGAGCTGGCCCTCGAAGATGGATGTGTTGGGCTTGTGGCCGATGGCAATGAAAACGCCGGTGACGGGGAGGTCTTCGGTCGTGTTGTCCTGATTGTTGCGCAGGCGCACGCCGGTGACGCCGGATTGGTCGCCCAGAACTTGCTCCAGTTCGTTAAACAGCTTGAGCTTCATGTTGCCGTTTGCAACCTTGTCCATGAGCTTGTCGGTGAGGATGGGCTCGGAGCGGAATTTATCGCGGCGGTGCACCAGGGTGACCGTGCGGCAGATATTGGACAGGTAGAGCGCTTCTTCGACAGCCGTGTTGCCGCCGCCAACGACGATGACGTCCTGGTTTTTGTAGAAAAAACCGTCGCATGTGGCGCAGCCGGACACGCCGCGGCCCATGAATTCCTGTTCGGTGGGCAGGCCCAGGTATTGCGCCGATGCTCCGGTGGCAATGATGAGTGCGTCACAGGTGTATTGCCCGCCGGTGTCGCCAGTGAGGGTGAAAGGGCGCTTGGAGAGGTCGACCGAGGAGATGTGGTCGAAGATCATTTCTGTATTGAAGCGTTCCGCATGGGCCTGGAAGCGTTGCATCAGGTCGGGGCCCTGGACGCCCTGGGCGTCTGCAGGCCAGTTGTCAACATCGGTTGTCGTCATCAACTGACCACCCTGTTCCAGCCCCGTGACCAGGACGGGATCCAGGTTGGCGCGGGCTGCATACACCGCAGCGGTATAGCCTGCCGGGCCAGAGCCAAGAATGAGCACTTTGGCGTGTTTGGGTGTTGTCATTACAGAAAATCCGAAAATATGTGAACAGCCAATTATAATGACTCCATGGCTAGAATACCTGCGACATCTCCCCGCTCGTCGCGCAACGTGCGCAACGGGCCTTCTCCCCTGCAATCCCGGCTCTCAGGCTTATTGCGCGAAGCACGCTGGATCGTGTTCGCCGCGCTTGCCGCCTGGCTGGGGCTGGTGCTCGCCACCTGGGATCCGGCCGACCCGGCATGGTCCCACTCGGTGGTGGCAAGCGCCACGCATAACCGTGGCGGCACGCTGGGCGCCTATATATCTGATTTTCTTTTATTTTTATTCGGTTATTCCTCCTGGTTATGGGTGGTGCTGCTGGCGCAGCGGGTGGTGCAGGGCTTTTATCGCCTCACCAGTCTCCTGCAGCCTGACAAAGAGCCATCGCTGCCCCGGGTTCACTGGGAAGTCGGCATCGGCTTTTTCCTCCTTTTCATCGGTGTCATGGGTATCGAGGCCCTGCAGCTGAAGCAGATGGGTGCCCACGCCCTCCTGCCGGCGGGCGCAGGCGGGCAGCTGGGGCAACTGCTGGTCGCCGGCATGTCCCTGGCCATGGGCAGTGCCGGCTGCACACTGTTGTTGCTGGTCTTTGCGGCGGTTGGCGCCAGCCTGTTCTTCGGGTTTTCATGGCTGCATCTTGCCGAGCGTGTCGGCACCGCCATCGAGCAGTCCTTCAAGCGCATGCTGGCCCTGCGCGAGGCTCGCCAGGATCGCAAGCTGGGCGAGGCCAAAAAAGCCGAGCGCAACGAGAGCGTGGTGGTCAAGCAGGAGCAGCTGGTGCACGAAGCGCCTGTGCGGATCGAGCCTGCCATCACCTCGGTGCCTCGTTCCGACCGGGTCGAGAAAGAAAAACAGAAAACCCTTTTTACCGTGCCCCGCGATGCGCCCAATTCCGGTGATCTGCCCGCAGTAAGCCTGCTGGATATGCCGGTCGAGAGCGCCGAGACCGTATCGCCGGAAACGATTGAATACACCTCGCGCCTGATCGAGAAAAAACTGTCGGACTTCGGCGTCAAGGTGGTCGTGGTGGCCGCCCAGGCCGGCCCCGTGATCACCCGATACGAAATCGAGCCCGCCACCGGCGTCAAGGGCAGCCAGATCGTCAATCTGGCCAAGGATCTGGCCCGGGCCTTGAGCCTGGTCAGCATCCGCGTGGTGGAAACCATACCGGGCAAGAATCTGATGGGTCTGGAGCTGCCCAATCCCAAGCGCCAGATGGTCAAGCTGTCGGAAATCATCGGCTCGCAAACCTATCACTCCAGCAGTTCAGTGCTCACTATGGCGCTGGGCAAGGATATCGCGGGCAATCCCGTGGTGGCCGATCTGGCCAAAATGCCTCACCTGCTGGTGGCGGGCACGACGGGCTCGGGCAAGTCCGTCGGGATCAATGCCATGATTCTGTCACTGCTCTACAAGGCAGACGCCAGTCAGGTCCGGCTTATCCTGATCGATCCCAAGATGCTCGAAATGAGTGTCTACGAGGGCATTCCCCATTTGCTGGCGCCGGTCGTCACCGATATGCGCCATGCTGCCAACGCACTGAACTGGTGCGTGGGTGAAATGGAAAAGCGCTACCGTCTCATGAGCAAGATGGGGGTGCGTAATCTGGCGGGCTTCAATAACAAGATCCGCGAGGCCAACAAGCGCGAGCAGCCTATTCCCAACCCCTTCTCGCTCACGCCGGATGCGCCCGAGCCGCTGAGCACCCTGCCCATGATCGTGGTGGTGATCGACGAGCTGGCCGACCTGATGATGGTAGTCGGCAAGAAAATTGAAGAGCTGATCGCCCGTCTGGCCCAGAAGGCCCGGGCGGCAGGCATACACCTGATCCTGGCCACGCAGCGGCCCAGCGTGGATGTGATTACCGGCCTGATCAAGGCCAACATCCCCACGCGTATTGCCTTCCAGGTTTCGTCCAAGATAGATTCCCGGACGATTCTGGATCAGATGGGTGCGGAAACCCTGCTGGGTCAGGGGGATATGCTCTATTTGCCGCCAGGCAGCGGTCTGCCGGCCCGGGTGCATGGCGCTTTCGTGCATGATGACGAGGTCCACCGCGTGGTGGAGTCCCTCAAAGAGCAGGGCGAGCCCAACTATGTGGAAGGGCTGCTGGAGGGTGCGCTGGAGGGCGAAACCGGCGACGGCGTGGGCAGCGTGACGGGCTTTGCGGATGCGGAGTCCGATCCGCTCTATGATCAGGCCGTGCAGGTTGTCCTGAAAAACCGTCGCGCGTCGATCTCCTCGGTGCAGCGTCATTTGCGCATTGGCTACAACCGCGCCGCCCGTCTGCTGGAGCAGATGGAGCAGGCGGGTATGGTGTCCGCCATGCAGTCCAATGGCAATCGTGAAATTCTGGTACCAGCGGGGAATGTATCCGATGAAGATTAAACAACTCCTGGCCGTGGCATTGCTGGCGACCACGCCATTGGCCGCATGGTCGGCAGACGCGGTTGCGCAGCTGCGCAAGTTCATTGCCGAGGTTCCGTCCGCCAGCGGGCACTTTACCCAGCAGCGGCTGGATAAGCAGGGCAGTTCGGGGCAGTCGGGCGATTTTTCCTTCAAGCGGCCCGGGCAGTTCCGGTGGGAAGTCGCCAAGCCCTACAAGCAGCTTATCGTGTCCAACGGCAAAGTGGTCTATCAATATGATCCCGATCTGGCCCAGGTGACCGAGCGCAATGTTGGGCAGTCGGTGGGTTCGTCGCCGGCGGCGATTCTGTTCGGGTCTGGCTCGCTGGACGACAACTTCACGCTGCTTGGTCAGCCCTCCAAGGCGGGCATGGACTGGCTGCGCGCTACGCCGCGCAGTGCGGATGCGGGCTTCGCGTATGTGGATATCGGTTTTCGCGATGCCATGCCGGCCCGGCTGGAACTGCTCGATTCCTTTGGGCAGACCACCCGCATTGATCTAAGCAATATAGTCGTCAATCCCAAGCTGGACGCGAAGGCATTTTCCTTCACGCCGCCGGCCGATGTTGATGTCGTAAAAATGCAGTAGGCCGTCATGGCAAATTCAGGTGATCTGTTTTCGGCGCCGTCCGGCGCAGGCGGCCACGCGCCATTGGCTGAGCGCATGCGCCCCAGGACACTGGACGATGTCGTGGGTCAGTCGCATCTGCTTGGGCCTGGCAAACCCCTGCGCGTGGCCTTTGCGTCGGGCCGGCCGCATTCCATGATTTTCTGGGGGCCGCCGGGCGTGGGCAAGACCACGCTTGCGCGGCTGATGTCAGACGGCTTCGACGCCAAATTCATCGCCATGTCGGCGGTGCTGGGCGGTGTCAAGGACATCCGCGATGCGGTGTCGGTGGCGCAGGTGGCCCAGGGCCAGGGCAAGCGCACCATTTTGTTTGTCGATGAGGTGCATCGCTTCAACAAGGCCCAGCAGGATGCCTTTCTGCCCTATGTCGAGAGCGGGTTGTTTACGTTTATCGGTGCGACTACCGAAAACCCTTCCTTCGAAGTCAACTCGGCCCTGTTGTCGCGAGCGCGCGTCTATGTGCTGCAGTCGCTTACCGTGGAGGAATTGCAGGAACTGATAGATCGCGCGCTGGTGATCATCAACGCGGATGCGCGCGCGGCTGACACACAGGCAGATGAGGGGGCTGGCCGGGTTAAGGCTGATACGCCGCCCGGACAGGACGACACACCAGGCGCTGGCGAGGCCTCAGCAGCGTCTGAGGGCGACGTGCTGCGTTTCGATGACAACGCGCGGGCGCAGCTGGCGCGCTGGGCCGATGGCGATGCGCGCCGCCTGATCAACGCGACCGAGGTCGTTGCCGAATCAGCGCTGGGGGCGGGCCGCACGCTGGTCGACAGCGAATGGCTGGAAACCTCGCTCTCCCAGAATCTGCGCCGTTTCGACAAGGGTGGCGATGCGTTCTACGATCAGATCAGCGCGCTGCACAAGGCGGTGCGAGGATCTGATCCCGATGCATCGCTGTACTGGTTTGCGCGCATGCTCGATGGCGGCGCTGATCCGCGTTATCTTGCCCGCCGCATTGTGCGCATGGCGATCGAGGATATCGGCCTGGCCGACCCGCGCGCCACGGAGCTTGCCCTGAACGGCGCCGACATCTACGAGCGTCTGGGTTCGCCCGAAGGCGAGCTGGCGCTGGCCCAGGCGGTGGTCTATATGGCCTGTGCGGCCAAATCCAATGCCGTGTACAAGGCTTACAAGCTCGCGCGCCGTTATGCCGAAGAGCATGGCAGTGCACCGGTGCCCATGCGTTTGCGCAATGCGCCAACCAAGCTGATGAAAGCGCTGGGCCACGGCCAGGCATATCGCTATGCGCACGACGAACCGCATGGTTATGCGGCGGACGAGGATTATTTTCCAGATGGACTGCGTGCCAGTTTCTATCAGCCTACCGATCGTGGGCTTGAGGGTAAAATCTCCGAGAAACTGGCTTTCCTGCGTTCGCTGGACAAGCAGCATCGATCTTAGAACAGCTTCCGCCAGCCGGCGTGCGCGCCGGCTTTTCTCCTTTTTCCTTTGTCTGGTTAATTATGTTAGACCCAAATCAGTTGCGCAAAGAGCTGCCCGTTGTCACCAAGGCGCTGGCGGTTCGTGGCATCGAATTCGACACCGAGCGTTTCAACCAACTCGAAGCCCGGCGCAAGTCCGTCCAGATCGAAACTGAAGCCTTGCAGGCGCGCCGCAATGCGGTGTCCAAGCTGATCGGCCAACTCAAGTCCCGCGGCGAGGATGCCAGCAACGAGATGGCGGAGTCCCAACGAATTCCCGCGCGTCTCAAGGAACTGGAGCAGGACCTGGCCGAGGTTCAGGGCGAGCTGAACGCATGGCTGATGACTCTGCCCAACCTGCCGCATGCCAGTGTGCCAGAGGGCAAGGACAGCGATGACAACGTCGAGCAGCGTCGCTGGCTGCCGCCGGGTATGTCGGTGGACGAACAGGGTTGCCCCAGCCCCTTCGTCTTCGAGCCGCGCGACCACGTCGCCCTGGGTGAGCCCCTGGGCCTGGATTTCGACACGGCGCGCAAGCTGTCCGGTGCGCGGTTCATGATGCTGCGGGGCCAGATCGCCAGATTGCATCGTGCTCTGGCGCAGTTCATGCTGGACCTGCAGACAGGCGAGCATGGCTACGAAGAGTGCTACACCCCATACATCGTCAACAGCTCCACGCTGTTCGGCACAGGTCAGCTGCCCAAATTCAAGGACGACATGTTCTGGGTGACCAAGGGCGGCCAGGGCAGCACCGCTGGCGAGGACGACGAGGCCGGCGCAGAAGATCTGTACCTGATTTCCACGGCTGAAATCACGCTGACCGGCTCGGTGCGCGATACCATCGTTCCGCTGCAGGACCTGCCGCTCCGGCTGACGGCGCATACGCCTTGTTTCCGCTCCGAAGCGGGCAGCGGCGGGCGCGATATGCGCGGCATGATACGCCAGCATCAGTTCGACAAGGTAGAGATGGTGCAGGTTGTGCACCCGGACAAATCCTATGAAGCGCTTGAGGAAATGCTGGGCCATGCCGAAGCCGTGCTGCAGCGCCTGGGGCTGCCTTATCGCATTGTTTTGCTGTGCGGCGGCGATATGGGTTTTGGCGCAAGCAAGACATACGACCTCGAGGTCTGGCTGCCAGCCCAGCAGACGTATCGGGAGATTTCCTCAGTGTCCAACTGCGAAGCCTTCCAGGCGCGCCGCATGCAGGCGCGCTATCGTCCTGAAAAAGGCAAGCCCGAGTACCTGCATACCCTGAATGGATCGGGGCTGGCGGTGGGACGCACACTGGTGGCCGTGCTGGAAAATTACCAGCAGGAAGACGGCAGCATTGTCGTGCCGGAAGCGTTGCGCGCGTATATGGGCGGACTGGACATCCTGAAGGCGGAGTGAGCACATGGATCTGGAACTCGATGGCAAAGTGGTGCTTGTCACCGGCGGCAGCAAAGGGATAGGCCTGGCCTGTGCGCAGGCTTTTGCAGGCGAGGGCGCACGGGTTGCCATTGTTTCGCGCAACGAGGAAAACCTGGCCTCGGCCAGGGCGGCGCTGGCCGAGGCCGGACACATTGTCTATACGCATGCCGCGGATCTTTGCGATGCCGATGCTGCGCAGGCCATGGTCCAGGACATCGAGCAACAGCTCGGCCCTGTCGATGTGCTGGTCAATTCCGCTGGCGCCGCCAAGCGTTACGCGCCTTCTGCCCTGACCGCACAGGCCTGGCGCGATGCCATGGACGCCAAGTACTTCACTTATATCAACGCCATGGATGCCGTGCTCAAGGGCATGGTGGCGCGTAGCAAGGGTTCTGTCGTCAACATCATCGGGTCTGGCGGCCGTGTCGCCAGTCCTGTGCATTTGCCGGGTGGTGCGGCCAACGCGGCATTGATGCTTGCTTCGGCGGGGCTGGCCCATGCCTGGGGCGCGCACGGCATACGCGTCAATGCCATCAACCCTGGTCCCACCTTGACCAGCCGCCTGCAGGGCAGGCTGGAAGCCGAAGCCGAGCGTGCTGGAGAAAGCCTGGAGGCGAGGCGCAAAATCATGGAAGACCGCATTCCGCTCGGACGGCTGGCGCGCCCGGAGGAGATTGCGGATGCGGCGCTGTACCTGGCGTCGGCACGCGCCAGCTATGTGACCGGCGCCCTGTTGACCATGGATGGCGGCGTACACCCCATGGGCAGCTGATTCGCCGCCCCTGTTTCCGTGGGGGCGGACGGGCCGGGCTACGTGCTCAGCCCAGCGAGCTGCGATTCATGTTCTTAGCGCGCGTGGCGCGCCAGAAATCCCGATAAACGATGGCGTTTGTGCTGCCGGATGCCTGAGGCGGCGTAAGTCGGGCGGCTCACCGGCAGGTGGGGGCGGCCCGTATGCGTGCCGCTGTCCGGGCCATGATGGCCAAGCGTTGCCGGGTCGGCTTCAGGCGTGCGCGGGGCGCTTTCTTCGGGGTCCTGGACGGTGGGTGAGGTCAGGTTCAGAACAGTGAACAGAATGGCGACCCAGAAGAGCAGCGACAGTGTCACCGAGAGCATGCCGCCAAGGCTGCTGTAACCAGCCGCTGGCGAGGCATGTATGCCCAGCAGTGTGGAGACGTAGGGCAGGTGGCCCAGTCCTTCGACCAGCAGATTGCCAGGCAGGCGGTAGATGAATCTGACGATTTCCCAGATTTCCCACAGGCTGTAAGACCCATCGCCGTTTATGTCTGCGACCAGATGCAGTGATTGAATATTCATGGCGGCTCCTTTAGAAAGCCGGCCTGGGCTCCAGGTGCTGTCATGCCTAGGCCGGACCACAATCGGGGCTTATCCCCAAAGCAATGCACCTGACATCTGCTATCACTATATATCCATGGGGCAGATGTGGCAATCCATATGCTTTTTGGCCGGCGCGGGTGCGGCGGCGGCGCTATCCGCAGGATAGTTGGCTAGGCTGTTTTTTTGCTCTTGTTTTTCTCATTGGCAATGTATTCACGCAGGATGCGGCGAGTTTCATTATCCGCAAAGCGCTTTAATACTTGCCTCATCATGGGTTGATATGACAGTCCGTGGTGCTTGGCTATCATTTTGAAGTCGTTAATCAGGCTCTCTTCGAGACGGATTGATATCGGGCGCATCGCAAGGTGGTCGTTGACGAGTGCCTCCAAATCTTCTTCATCTACTGTTACGTAAGCCTCATCGGCTCCTAGCGCTTTTGTGTCCCAGTTGTCCAAAGTGCTTTCAATCTTGATCGTGGTCATGGCCTTTCTCCAAATTTTTTGTATATACGAATTTCTTCGAGATTAGGCGTGTATGCCGTCTTTATGTCCAGGTGATCCTGGTATGGAATGAAGCAGATCTTTAATTTCAATCCACCATCGGTCTCTGAGATAAACCAGCGCGTAAGTGGATTGGTTAGGTTGTTTTCCCTTGTGTCTATGAGAAATGAGCCTGCCCGATTGGCAAAGCATTGCGCGATATCAGTCTCGGTAACTGGAGGGTTCTTACCTGATAGCTTCGTTCTGACCGCTGTTGATATGGATAATCTCATATATACAGATCAATCTTAATGATCGTCTGTTATTGTATATACGTTAATGCCAAAGTCAAGTGGCCTTGGGGCGTGACCGAAACAGCGCTCTCGATGGAGGGCTACGATATTGATCCGTCAAATGTTCCCCCGGCACGCATAAAAAAGCCGCCCGATCAGGCGGCTTAAATTGTGCTGTAAGCGTTTTGAAATCATTGGCGGACAGGGTGAGATTCGAACTCACGGTACGCCTAAACGTACACCGGATTTCGAGTCCGGCGCATTCGACCACTCTGCCACCTGTCCTGTGCATAAACCCGTACTTCGGGATGATGCCTCCGCCTGATCGTTCGGGCGCGCTTTGGGTCGAAGCAAAGAACGCCAATCAGGCAAGTCGGGTATTCTAGCAGGGTTTAAAAGAAAAGTCATAATGGCCCCGCCGTCCTGGACTAGGTGCCGAACTGGGCCAGCCCGGGTTCTTGGGAAGCGGCCTGGGCAGAGGGGCCAGGCTGTCTGTTGGCGGGCTGTTGTTGCATCATCAGCCAGTCAGCCAGGTCATCGTCGGGGCAATATCCGTCTACCAGGTTCAGGAATAGCTGGCGTATGGCCTGATAGTCGTCCTGCCTGACCGCCTTGTCGAGGCAGGCCAGGGACGACTTGAGCGACTCCCATTCGACATGGCGTTCATCGGCGCGTTTGATCTTGGGGTGTCGCGTGGGTGTGACATGCTCGCCGATGAGCAGTTCTTCGTACAGTTTTTCCCCCGGTCTCAGACCGGTAAACCGGATGGCGATGTCGCCGCCGGGATTATTGGCGCAATGTACGCTCAGGCCGGACAGCTTCACCATGTTGACGGCAAGGTCCAGTATTTTGACCGGCTCTCCCATGTCGAGCACGAAGACGTCTCCGCCGGTGCCCATTGAGCCAGCCTGGATCACAAGCTGCGAGGCTTCGGGGATGGTCATGAAATAGCGGGTGATGTCGGGATGGGTAACGGTAACGGGTCCGCCGTTGCGGATTTGCTCGCGAAAGAGTGGAATGACCGACCCTGATGAGTCAAGCACATTGCCAAAGCGCACCATGGTGAAACGGGTGGGGTTGCGGGTGTTCATCCCCCGTCTATCCCCATACAGCGTGGGAGCTGCTTCCCGGGCCAGAGCCTGCAGTATCAGCTCAGCCAGTCGCTTGGTGCTGCCCATGGCACTGGTGGGGCGCACCGCCTTGTCCGTCGAGATCAGCACAAAGCTGCCGACGCCGGCCCGCATGGCCGCCTGCGCTGAGCAAAGCGTGCCAAAGACATTGTTGATGATGCCTTCGCTGATATTGCGTTCGACCATGGGCACATGTTTGTAGGCGGCCGCGTGGTAGACGGTGTCGACCTTGCAGGCGGCCATGAGTTCGAACAGTCTGTCTTCGTTCCGGACTGAACCCAGGACAGGCAGCAACTCGATATCCAGTCTGTGCTCGCGCAGATGGGATTCGAGATTTTTCTGGATGCTGTAAAGATTGAACTCGCACTGTTCGACGAGTACCATTTTGCGAGGCCGGCTGCCCGCGATCTGCCGGCAGAGCTCTGCGCCGATGGATCCCCCCGCACCGGTCACCAGTACAACTTTGTCCAGGATGCAGCGTTCCAGCAGTTCCGCATGGGGCTGGACAGGCGCGCGGCCAAGCAGATCGGAGATATCGACTTCTCTAAGGTCCTGTACGGTGACGCGCCCGCTGGCGACATCCATGAACCCTGGTATGGTCCTGACGCGGAGGTCGTGGCGGCTCAGCGTCCTGATGATGTCGGCACGCCTGTTGCGCGAGGCGGAGGGAAGGGCGAGCAGTACTTCCTGGACATGCTTGCGCGTGATCAGGCGCTCGATGCCGGACGGATTGTGAACCGGCAGGCCGGCAATGACCCGGCCTGTGAGCTCGGGGTTGTCATCGATGAAGGCGACCGGATGTCGTTCGCGCCCCTGGCGCAGTGCAGTGAGCAACTGATTGCCCGCTGCGCCCGCGCCATAGATGACGACATGCATGCGCCGGCGGCGTCGTGGACCCTGAGCCGGTGTACGTTCCGCACTGGCCATGCCTGACCCGAAGAAATACTGCCGCATGATCAGCCTTAGCCCGGCAACGAAGAATAGCGCGAGCATGGCGTAGATAATATAGATGGAGCGCGGCATGAGCGCGGCTGGCGCAGGGCCGACAAGCATGCAGAAGGCCAGCAGCGCGGTTGAAATGGCAATCGCCATTGCTGTGATGGCCGCCGCCTGTAGTCCGGCATAGCGCGTGACGGTTTTGTAGAGGCCGCATTGGTAGAACGTAGGCAGGCCGATGAGCAGGGCCAGGATAAACAGCGGGGCATGGTCGCCGAGCGGATCAATCTGCGCAGTGTTGTCCAGCCTCAGATAAAACGACAGCCATAATGCGGCCCAGATTAGGACCGCATCCGCCATGAGCTGAAGCAATCGCTTCCTGCCTCTGGGCCAGGCCAGCAGGCGTTCACGCAGTCGCCTGCCTTGTTGAGCGGGGCGCATGCCCGCCGGTTCTTGCGTGGAGACCGCATTGTTCATATCTTCCCTTTCCTTTCCGTCAATCGGCCTGACGGATGCATGGAGCGTTATCTGTACAGACGGGCCAGCACCGTCGGCAAGGCGGTGACGGTGGCGGCGCCATCCTTGATATGCCTGGCTGCGGGCGAGGGACGCATGGGCCTGGCCGGGTTGCCAACCACCGTCGTATGCGGGGGAACGCTTTTGGTGACGATGGCACCCATGCCGATCACGGCGCCTTCGCCGATGACGATGCGGCGTCCTTTCATGCTTTGCCTGATCACTGCGCCGGTGCCGATATAAACATGGTCTTCTATTACGACGCCCCCGTTGCAGCAGACTCGGGGCGCGAAGGTGACGAAGTCACCTATCTGGCAGTCATGCGCAACGTAGGAGTACATGTTTGCGTGAAAAAACCTGCCGATGAGTGTGTTGGCCGTGACGAGCGAAAATGGGCTTAGGATTGCGCCGGCGGCGATGGTGCTGCTGGAAAGCGTGCTGCTGTTCGATGCCCTTACCGTGAAAGGCTGGGCTCCGCGCGCCATCAGTTTTTCCGCCAGCCGCTTTCGGCAATGGCTGTCGGCAATGGCGATATTGAAGTACTTCTCGGCGTCCAGCGCCAGAAAGCCGTCTGGCGTCAGGACATCGTGGCCATCGACTCGCGGATTGCTGTTGTCGTCGTCGACGAACACGAGCCGGTAGTCTTGATTGACATGTATCTGGCCCAGCATTTCTTCAGCGAGCGGCATGGTTTCCCGGCCGTGACCGCCGATGCCGACAATGGCATAGATATGCTTCATGGTGGACTCCTTGATGGGTATGGTGATGGCTGGTTCGCAGGGTTTTAGCGGGCCGTGGCGAGTTTGCGTTTGTAGGCGGCAAGGACCCGGTCCTGGCGCATGCCTATGCCCATTTCCCTCAGCATGATGGCATTGACCTTGCCGACGTCGTATTTGGTCTCGGCGAGCCGGCGCGAATGCGCTCCCATGCGGGGTGCGAGCGCGGGATCGTCAATGAATCGCTGCATGGCGCCGGCGAGCGCGTCGACGTTCCGGATGGGAACGAGATAGCCGTTATACCCATCGACGACGGTCTCCCTGCAGCCGGGTGCGTCGGTCGTGATCACCGCGCGGCCCATGGACATCGCCTCAAGCACAGTACGTGGCGTGCCCTCCCGGTAAGAAGGCAGGACATACACATTGCAGGCCGCCAGCGCGGTGCGTACATCGCTCAGCTTACCCAGGAAACTGAGATGCCCCTGGCTTAGCCACGCATCGAGTTCCTGCTGCGAGATGGAATCGGGGTTATCGTCCAGCCACCCCACCAGGCTGAAGCGGGCTTGCGGTGAATGCTGATGTATACGTTGCGCGGCTTCGCAGTACTCTCTCACGCCTTTGTTGCCGAGCAGCCTGGCGATCAGCAGGAAATGCGGCGCGCCGGGCAGCGGGGCCGGTGCAAACTGTTTGAGGTTGATGCCCGAGCCGTTCACCACCACTGTCTGGGCGTCATCCCTCAGGATGTGCAGGGTGCGAAATAGTTCTTCATCGTCGGGATTCTGGAAAAAGACTTTGTGCACGCGGGCCAGGGCCAGTGTGTACAGCTTTTGCGCGAGGCGACGGCACAGGCCCTGGCGCGAGCCGGTGCCCTGGCTGCCGGCAAAGGCATAGCCCAGCCCGGTGATCAAGGCATATCGATGTGGTACGCGCGCCAGCCACGCCGCCATGGAACCATAGATGACCGGCTTGATGGTGTAGCCCAGGACGTAGTCCGGGCGCAGCTGCAGCATGATGCGCCACAGGGAGCCGAGTGCCATCAGGTCGCGCAGTGGATTCATGCCTGTTCGCCTGAGCTGGATGTTATGCACAGTCAGCCCTATGGCTTCCAACTGGTGCCGGGCCGGGCTGTCAGGTGTCAGTCCTGGCGCCGCAATATGGACATCCATGCCTTTTGCGGACAGGGCATGGATCAGTGGCCCGCGAAACAGGGTGATGGATTCCGCGAAACTCGCGATCAATAGAAATTTCATGTTGTTCTCGCTGCATGATGGGTGGAGGACAGAGGGGCCAGAGCAGGGAAGACGGGAGGAGGTGAAGGGCAGAGGTGAAGGGCGGAGGTGACAGGCGACCAGAAGGCGCGCCGCGTGGCATGACCAGGCGGCGGATGCAGTGTTTTGCGGGGGTTAGGAGCGTGCCAGCATCAGACGCAGAGATTGACCCATGGAGTACAGCCCGGAAGGCGTTTTCCATATCCGGGAATAGGCCATGGGCCGAGCGTTGAACTGTTTGAACGAGGCAGCGATTTCTTCGGTCATGCTGCCTTCGAAATCGAATTTTCTGGTTCTGGATGCTACGTGGCGGATGATTTCGCGGATCAGCAGGGAGGACGCACCGCTGCCCCTGAATCGAGAATCGATGGTGCTGACCAGGTTGTATGCACTGTGCTCATCCCATACGACGAACAGCGCCGCGTGCAGATTGCCATCCTCGTCGTAGCCGGATATGGTGCAGGCGGCTTCGTTGTCATAGCCTGCCTCGTACAGTTTCTGGAACAGTTCAAAGGAATAGGAAATCCTGCTGTTTTGCCAGGACAGCGTCATGGCGTGATTCTCGTAGAACGCTTCGGCCGAAAGATCGAACGTTATGTGTATGGACTTCTCGGCTTTCTTTATATCCTTGCGTTTTGCGTGAGAGAAGCGCGCATACACGCTGTCCAGATCGGAGAGGTCATCGATGACAAAGGTATAGCGTGTGGTCTGGCTGAAGCCGGCCCAGTCGAACGGGAGCCAGTTGGTATAGGCGTAGTCCCACTGCTGCAGGTAGTGGGAGAAAGGAGGAAGTTTGGCGATGAGCGCCTGCATCAACTCGGTCTGATAGGTCAGGTGCTGCGCATAGCAAAGGTGAGCGGGCCTGATCCAGGGGCCCAGCTTCTGGGTGAGGGGTGGCTGAATGAAGGAAGTAAAGCCCAGTGTTTTCTTGACGGCATAGGGCAGTGCCGCGACGATCTCCCCGTTTCGCTCTACGACCACCACGTCCCAGTTCCCCCTGCCTGCGGCGGCATCGAGCCACCAGGCCCGGCTGAAGATAGGGATGGAGGCCTCCTTTTCGCATAGTGCTCTGTATGTCTGCTTGGCCGAGGCCATCTTGTTTCTCCTTCTGCGCAATCTGCGTCAGACGGCTCAACCAGTCCAGCCTGATCCCGGGGACGCATGCGACAGGATGTGAGGGCTTCTGCCCTTCGTTATTCAACGCCCAGCGCCTGTCGGTTCCGCAAGTACTCGAACAGGGTTGGATGGGACCACAGCGTGGATGGCCCCGCGGGATGAACGGGTTGCAGCTGATGCGCAGCCGCATCGCGCAGCGCCTGTTTCATCAAGGGAATGGCGCGGGCGATCTGGTGGATGGGATAGGTGTTGAATCCGTCGCTCTTGTCCGCTTCTATCCTGGCCTGGTACAGTACCGCGCCGGTATCGATGCCTGCATCAATCAGGTGAACGGTCACGCCGCAATGCTGGCGGTCCCCCCTGGCCAGCGCCCAGTAGCCGCCATGGACGCCGCGATATCTGGGCGTAATGCCTGCATGGGTGTTCAGAAAGGGTGCATCGTTGCAGGACAGCACATCTGAGGAAATGATGCGGGTGCCGTTCACGACGATGGCGTCGGGCTGGTACTGCGCCAGCATGGCGATCACCTGAGGGCTATTGATGCTCGCTACGCACTGAACAACGTCCGGAGGAATGTCGCCAGTGTCCAGCTGGTAGCGGACTATCAGCTCATCCACTCTTGCCTGCTGCCGAGGTTGCAGCGATAAATGATCGTAGAGCATGAACAGCAGTTGCCCGACGACCCTGTACAGGCCAAGTTTTCTGATTCGGCGCAAGAGCATGGTCTTGCGGGAAGGCTTGCATTCCTGGATGACGGTGAGCACATTGCACTGGCCGGCAAGGGCGTGGTACATGGCGCGAGAGGACAGGCCGGTTCCCGTGAGCATCACGATATCGGGTCGCTCAACACTCATGACGAGGACTCCATCTGTTCACAGAGTTCGCCCATGGTCAGTGACTGCATGCCATAGCGGTCGCGCAGCAGACTGAACTCCTGCAGTACCTTGCGAAGAAAGCTGAGATTGCGTTCGGTGTCCACCCCGAAGTTATGGGGATGCCACCATAAGTGGAAAACCTGTTTGTGCCTGGCCGCGTGGTGCAGCGATTGGCGGATGCGCCGAAGACGAAGAGGCTCGAGCATGGACAGTGTTCTTGAGCAGGGTCGCAGCAGCCGGCTGGCCGGAAAATTGAATGGCTCGTCGGCCGGGCAGGCCGTTGGCGTGTAAGTCTGATGACCACAAAGATTGGTGTAGGTATCCACGAAGCGGCCAATGCGACGCAGCAGATTCTGGCTGTGCGCGTCCACGGACCGATAGAACCAGCTCGATTCATTGCCCCTGAAACACTGTATGCCCAGGTCCTTCAGTACAGGCAGGTAATCCGGATTCCACTGATTACGGGGGAAGATGATGCTGCGCGTGTCATAGCCCTTGTCCTGGGCAATTCTGAGTGCCGCTTGTATATCGGCCGTGAATGCTTCGAGCGTCTGGCCCTTTTCGCGGCAATAGTAGTGTGAGAACGTGTGCGTTGCGATTTCCTGGTTGCGGCGTGAGGCGATCAGTGCAATCAGTGCCGGCGAAAAGTGATAGACGGGAGATAGGTCGGCGTTCTGCAGCAGGTAGTCGTAGGGCGAAAGCTCGGGCTTGTTGTAGCGTGGCAGTACGGCGGGCAGATAGCGGGCCGCGTCTTGGATGTCGTTGCAAAGCAGCAGGCCCACGGTCGCCCAGGTGGCATGGGCGTCGACGGCCTGGAACGCATCCAGCATGCCGGGTATCGCCTGCCATACGCCTGCGAGGTTTTCCCGGTAGCTTTCCAGGCTGCGCTTGTCCCGCACACCCCAGTAAAGCTCGACGTCGATCGAGATCACCAATGTGCCCTGTTTCATGGTCATATTGGATTTCCTGTGGCGGGCAGGCGGGGCGTGAGCGACCGGCCCTGAAGAAAAGGACGGCATCACGGCTGTTTGATGGCGTATACCGTGCTGGCGGGTGGCATTGTCTGGCTGGTCGGCGCGTTCGGCGCCTGGACGCAGACATAGCATTTAAGTGCGCTACGGGGCCGGCCAATGACAGACAGCAGCAGAAAGATCAGCATGGGCGCAAACATCCATTTTTGCCTCAGGGAGATGCCCAGATTTGCACTGGTCATCGCCAGGATCGCCCACGCCATGCCGACATAGACCCACAGAAACGTCCGGTTCACATCGGATGGCAGCGTGCGCTGCCGCAGTATCCGCCAGCCGCCGGCAAGGAACAGCGACAACAGAATGACGTTATCGAGCGAAGCGGCCAGCGCGAACACATTGAAGGCCTCGAAAGGAAGAGGGCGGAACAGATAGGTGAACAACTGCATCGGTACGCTCATTTGTGCGATGTCTATGCCGCCGCCGCCTTCAAGGTTGACCTGCTGACGTTGTTCGATATAGAGAGACAGACTCTCGCTGTTCAAGCCGCCCTTCATGCCTGCGTAGTCGATGGCGAGTGGAACCAGGACTACACAGGCAGCGATGGCGGCGCCCCCCACAACCAGGCGCCGGCTGAACGGCAGACCGGGCTTTAACGAATAGGATGCGGCGAGCGCGATGACGATGATGCCTGCCATGTGCGGACGTACGACCAGCATCAACAGCACGGCGATGACGATGAGCGAGGTCCGGCGCTGTGGTTTCAGGGCTGCCCATAGCAACAGACCGGCCGCCATGAAGGCCAGGGCGTCTTTTCCGATACCGGACGACCAGAAGCTGATCGAGGGCAGGAGCACGACGAGAGTGGCGAAATAGCCGATGAAAGGAGATTTGTCCTGCGTCGCGGCACGCAGGCTGGCGTCGAAGGCGGACAGGCCGATGTAGCCGAACAGACTGTAGGCCACGAATGTGCCGAGGAAAGACAGGTTCAGCACGGAGGCAAAGAAGATGGTGATGTAGCTGACCGCTGCCGTACCCAGCGAGAACTCCGCCGTGCCTTTCAGCCCGTCCCGGTAGTATTGGAGGGCGTCTCCGCCGTAGTTATTGATATACAGGGCATAGACCACGCAGAATGCCGTGTGCCAGAGGTAGAGTGCCAGCGAACGATACACGCTTACCTGAAGCCAGCGCGAGACCGCGCAGGCGAGTGCGATGCCCGACAGAAAGACCAGCGCAGTCGTGATCACTTGCCAGGGAGTCGAGACGAGTTCCATTCGGGGTTTCCTTCCTGTCGGAAGATCGCAAGGAGGCAGGACTGCTATGTTTGTTCGTGAGCGAGCCAGGCCTGGAACATGAGCACATCCCACAATGCATACTGGACGTTGGCCGCGCCTTGCAGATGGCGGGCCCAGAGCGAGCGTATGGGCTCGGGATGGAAATAGCCTTCCTGACGCAGTCGTCGCTCTCCGATGAGCTCTTCCGCCCACTCCCGTAGCGGCCCTCTGAGCCAGTTGCCCAGCGGAACGCCAAAACCCATTTTGGGCCGGTCCATGATGGACTTTGGTACATGACGATGGAGAACTTGCCGCAACAGCCATTTGCCTTCGCCGCCGCGGATTTTGTATTCCAGCGGCATACGCCAGGCCATTTCGACGATGCCGTGATTGAGCAGCGGTACTCTGGTTTCCAGGCTGCTGGCCATGGCCGCGCGGTCGACCTTGGCCAGGACTTCATCGGATAGATAGGTCTGTGTGTCCATCGCCATCATCCAATGCCTGAGATTGTCGGTTTTCGGCCAGCGACTGCTGTCCGAGAGCAGAGTGGCGGGCTCTGCCGCGTCTTTGACCAGGGTTGCCGGATTGGCGCAATGGCTGACAAGATGCCGGTAATAGGACTGTCCGTCATGCTGGTCCAGGACACCAGCCAGCTTGTGCGCATGGTTGCCTGGGGTTGCGATGCGTAGCTGGCGCGGCAGCATGAATCCGGCGCAGCGGAACAACCGGTCCCAGGCCTGCGGAGGCAGCAGGCGTATTCCATTGGACAGCAGCTTTCTGATGGACGGCGCAAGGCGTTGCGTGCGGGACCAGGTGTCGAACGCCAGCAGGTAGCGGTTGTAGCCGCCAAACAGCTCATCGCCGCCATCGCCGGTCAGGGCTACTTTGACGTGTCTGCCTGCCAGTCTGCTGACCAGCAGCGCAGGAATCTGCGAGTTGGCGCTGTGTGGTTCGCAATAGATATGGGCAAGCGAAGGAATCAGCGCCAATGCGTCCGCCGGGCTTGCATAGAGTTCCGCGTGCTCGGTGCCCAGATGCCGTGCCACAGCGCAGGCATGCGTGGCCTCGTTGTAGGCCTGGTCGTTGAATCCGATGGTGAACGTCTGGACGGGTTTTGCGCTCTGTGCCTGCATAAGCGCCACGATCAGGCTGCTGTCTATGCCACCGCTCAGGAATGCGCCGACCGGAACATCCGCCAGCATCTGCTCGCCCACGGCCTGGGTCAGCGCGCTTTCCAGTTGATCGACCGCTTCCTCAGGCGAGCCGGAAAATGGCTGGGCCAGTCCGTTCTGCACGGCGTCGTTGACCGTCCAGTAGGCTTGTGGGGCTGGAGTGTAAGCCTGGTGCAATGCTTCCAGCGGAATGCCGAGCGTATGGCCGGGCAGAAGCTTGAAGATGTCCCTGTAAATACTATGGGGCGCCGGAACACAGTTGTATCGCAGATACAGCGCGAGCGCATCCCGGTTGATGTCTGCCTGCCAGTCGGGATGGCGCTTGAGGGCCTTCAGTTCGGAGGCGAACAGAAAGCTGCCGCGATGCCAACCGTAATAGAGCGGCTTTTCCCCTAATCTGTCGCGGGCCAGCCACAGCGTTTTGTCGTGCCGGTCCCATAAGGCCAGGGCGAACATGCCTACGGCGGATTGCAGGGTGGCGATCAGGCCCCAGGCTGCCACGCAGGCCAGCAGGGTTTCGGTGTCGCAATGCCCCCGCCAGGCCGGCGCCAGTCCCTGGGCGGCCAGACTGCGTCGCAGGGCAAGATGGTTGTAGATCTGCCCATTGAACACGAGCGCATAGCGCTGATCAGCCGACAGCATGGGCTGGTGACCCGCCTCGGAAGTATCCAGAATAGACAGACGCTGGTGGCTGAGGCCCAGGCCAACGGCCTCATCCTGCCAGCCGCCGGCATCATCAGGTCCGCGATGCACGAGCGCCTGGGCCATGCGCTGTGCGGCGAATGCGGGGGAATGTCTGGATGAGGGAGGGGCGTAGGCGCCGGCGAAGCCGCACATGTTTATCGCTCGTTGTGATGAGTAAGGGCAGTCGTCATGGCGTTGTGCCACAGCAGCTGATAGGCGCAGACCATTTTCTGCAGATCGAAATATTCGACGATGCGGTCGCGGCAGGCGGCTTGTCGCTGCAGCCGGTCGGACTGGCATCGGGTGTACTCATGTATCGCGATGGACATCGCGTCTGCAAGCCGCTCTGGATCCTGGCGCGGCACCAGCCAGCCGGTGCCGCCCAGAATGAGGGCGGCGTCCCCGACGTCGGTGCTGACGCAGGGCGTGCCGCAGGCCATCGCTTCGGCCAGCACATTGGGGAAGCCTTCGCTGGCGCTGGACAGTACATGGATATCCAACGCGTTCATGATGGCGGGGACATCCTCGCAGGGTCCTATCAGGCGCAGATGCTTGCCCACGCCCGCCGCGTCTACCATGGCGGCCAGGGCCTGGTTCGCATTCGTCATGCCTTCCCCGGCAAGCAGACATACAAAAGGCTGCTTCTTGCGCTTGAGCAGATGCAGCGCGGTGAACAGGTTCTCGTGATCCTTCAGGGGGTCAAAGCGTGCAACCATGCCGAGCACAACGGTTTGGGCGTCGATGCTCAGTCCTTGCCTGAATCGCATCCTGGCCTCGCGGTCAGGCCTGATCCGGTCCAGGCTATAGCCATTGGGAATAATCGTGAACTTGTCTGCGCGATAGCCGACATCCAGGTGCGGCCCGACGGCCTGTTCCGAGCAGCAGGCAATGCGGGCAGGCACATAGCCAGAAAGATGGGCGCACAGCTTCATGACCATGAACGACAGCCTGCTGTTGCCAGCCTGCACGATATTGGACTGGCGTATTCCCCAGACAACGGCGCGGTAGCCGGCCAGCCTGGCCAGTACGCCACCGACAAGGTCGGCGTGATACATCCACGTCTGCACGACGTCCGGGTCGATGGCCTTGATGCGCCGGTAAAGCATGCGCAGACCCTTGAGTGTCAGGCGGCCTCGCGGCATATGCAGACAGTCCACTGTGCTGCCCAGGGACTCCAGGAATGCAGCATGCCTGCCCCGATCAGTAAGGGATATCACATAGTGCTGATTTTCCCGGCTCAGGTCTGCGCTGATCAGCCTGCACAGCACGCCTTCAGCACCGCCGTCGGCCAGTCCTGTGATGATATGCAGTATCTTCATAACGCCGATGCCGATGCGGCGACGCGCTCTTCGTCCAGCCAGGCCTGGAACATCAGTACGCACCACAGCCGGGATGAGTAATCACACCGGCCGCCCAGATGGCTTGTCCAGGTTGTGCGCAGTGCCCGGGTGTCGAAATAGCCTTCGCGGTCCAGGCGCTGCTCGGACAGCAGGTTCTCGGCCCAGTCGCGCAGCGGACCGCGCAGCCAACTGGCCAGCGGCACGGCAAAGCCCATCTTGGGACGTGCAGTCAGATGCCGTGGAACATGGCGGTGCAGCACCTCGCGTAACAGCCATTTTCCAGATCCATTCTTGATCTTGAGTTCAAGCGGTATGCGCCAGGCCAGTTCCACGACCCGATGATCCAGCATCGGCGTCCTGACCTCCAGGCTGTTGGCCATGGAGGCGCGGTCCACCTTGGCCAGTATGTCATCCGCGAGATAGGTCTGTGCATTCATGGCCATCATCCAGTGTTCGAAGTTGTCTACCTTGGGCCATGCCAGCGGGGTATCCAGCAGCGTGGCCGGTTCGCTGGCCCCCCGAACCAGCTGAGCGGGGCGGTTCCAGTGGCTGCTGAGCTGAAGATAAAAATCTTCCTGCGATTGCGCCGGCAGTACGCAGGCAAGGCGGTGCAGCTTTTCCCCGCTCATGGCCTGGCGCAGTGTGGCGGGCAGCAGCTTGCCCAGAGGACTGAGTGTCTTGTTCCAGGTCGGCACAGATACGCTGGACAGGCTGGCCGCGAAGGCTTTGCGCAAGGAGGACGGATAGCGGTTGACCCTGCTCCAGATCGCGGGAGCCAGGCGGTAGGCGGTGTACCCGCCGAACAGTTCATCTCCCGCATCGCCGCTCAATGCAACGGTCACATGGCGTCGGGCGAGCTGGCTGATCAGATAGGTGGGGATTTGCGAACTGTCGGCAAAGGGCTCGTCGTAGATGTGCGCCAACTTACCCACCAGCGCAAGCGTATCGTCCGGCTCGACGTACAGCTCGGTATGCCGGGTGCCCAGATGCCGTGCAATGGCTTTTGCGTGTCCGGCTTCGTCGTAGAGTTTGTCCTGGAATCCGATGGTGAAGGTCTGTATCGGTACCGCACTATGCGATTGCATCAATGCCGCGATGGTACTGCTGTCTATGCCTCCGCTCAGAAACGCACCCAGTGGCACATCTGCAATCATCTGCGAGCAGACACTGTCTGACAGCGTCCGTTCGACCAGTGCGACAGCGTCGTCTATGCTGCCCTGGAAAGGGTTGTGCAATCCTTCCTGCACGGCATGGTTCATGGTCCAGTAGGGCCGTGGCCGGGCTGATTGTGCGGTAGCCAGGCGGGTGAGCGGGATCTGTACAAAGTGGCCGGGGCGCAGCTTTTCGATGCCCTGATAGA
This sequence comes from Pusillimonas sp., assembly GCA_048270225.1. Taxonomy (GTDB): domain Bacteria; phylum Pseudomonadota; class Gammaproteobacteria; order Burkholderiales; family Burkholderiaceae_B; genus Allopusillimonas. The sequence continues at coordinate 79,809 of JBLWTG010000005.1, forward strand.
TCGAATGGGGCGCCGGAATGCAGGCGTGGCGCAGCAACAGCACCAGCGCGTTGCGGTCTATTTCCGGGGAGAAGTCGGGGCAGGCCTTGAGCGCCTTCAGCTCGGAGCCGAACAGCAGCATATTGCCCTGCCAGCCCCAGTACAGGGGCTTTTCGCCCATACGGTCGCGTGCCAGCGTCAGTGTGCAGCTCAGCCTGTCCCACAGTGCAATGGCAAACATGCCAATGGCAGCCTTGAGGGTTGCTTCCATGCCCCATGCGCAGCAGCAGGCGAGCAGGGTTTCGGTGTCGGCGTGGCCCCGCCATTGAGTAGGCGCTTGGCCGCTTTGCTGTAGTTGCTGGCGCAGATCCAGATGGTTGTAGATTTCACCGTTGAAGCTGATCACATAGCGGCCGCAGGCCGAGTGCATGGGCTGGCTGCCCGCATCGCTCGGGTCGATGACGGCGAGTCGGCGATGGCCCAGCGCCAATCCGATTCTGTGATCTGCCCAGGCGCCTGCGCCGTCGGGACCACGGTGGGAAATGGCAAGCGCCATTGAAGCGGCAGCACGTTTGAGCGTCGCGCTATCCTGTCTTCCGAATATGCCGGAAATGCCGCACATGGGCAGGCTCCTTGAGTGTTCTGCGATCAGGCCAGTTCTTCGTACATACGGCACATGCGTTGGCGCCACAAGTCCAGGCTGAATTTGCTGTGTATGGTCTGCACGGCGGCGTCTGACATGATGCGCCAGCGGTCAGGGTCCAGTTGCGCTGCCCTGAGCATGGCTTGCGTGAAGGCGTTCTCGTCCAGTTCAGCGATAAAGCCATTGACGCCGTCTACGATCAGGCCCTCTATGCCCGGCGACCGGGTGACGATCGGTACGACGCCACGCGCCATGGCTTCGAGCAAGGCGTTGTTGCCGAACACGATGCTGGCCGGCAGTACGAAATACCGCGCCCGGCCATACCACGGCATGGGGTCGGAGAACGCATGCAATGTCACGCCCGGTGGCTGGTGTTCGCGGACGTAACGTTGCATCGCTCGCGTGGGCCGATCGCATTGGCCCTCCTCCTGCATGCCCAGCATGACAGCACTGCAGTCCGCAAGTCTATGGTCGGCCATGGCGCGCACGATCCACTCAGGATGTCGGGGCCTGACCAGGCGATTGGCCCAGAGAAAGTCGATGTCCCTGCGTTCAGCGGCATCGGGCGAGCCTGGCACCTGCGCGGCGTTCGGTATGAAGTACAGCTTTCTTGCCCCTGCGGTGATGAGCAGGGGGAGCATGTAGGGCTCTTTGTACCAGACGGCATTCGCTGTCCGGTACGCCTTTTTAACCAGTACGCGGGTCAGATAGGCATGCATGGCCAGTGAGCCGATATCTCCGCGTTCCACAACAATCCAGCTGTAGTCGAAGCAGCGCAGCAATGGAAGATAGAGCAAGGTGAAGCGGCCACCGGCATAAAGCTCTACATGGTTGTAGGGCCCCTGCTTGAGCAGACGCCACACCTGCCGCAGCCTTTTGAAGGGACTTGCCGCCAGGACGCAATAGCGGTGCAGGCCTGCGTCCAGTTCATCGAAATGCTGATGCGAGTCGGCGCGCGAATCGATGGTGGCGATGGTGAAGCGATATTGCATTCGGGACAGGGCCTGCACTTGCGCCACGTTCTTGGCCGCGAAGGTGTCTATGCCCAGGATGAGTACATGCTTCATGACGTGTTTCCGCAGGATGGGCGTGCTTCGTGCCAGCAGGAGGCAGGCGGCGTCCGGGCATCATCCCAGCAGGCTTGCATAGAGGCTGCGCTTGGCATGCGTTTCGAGTTCGGAGTTGTGCCACAGCAGGGTAAAGCAGCCTGCCACGGCGCGACATGCGTTCTTGATCTGCAGAAATTTTTCACGTGCCGCAGCGCCGGTGCCCAGTCCAAGATAGCGTGGCGCCATAACCGTGCACTCCATCGCGATCAGGGGCCGGATGCGAAGGTTCAGCGCGCGATCCAGCAGTGTGTCGAATGCCTGGTACTCAAAACAGGTGCCGCAACGAAAACCGGGCCTATCTGCATACCCCAGGCTGCTGTCGTAGCTCATGGCGGCCTGCTCCCAGGCCCGCAGTGTTGTGGGAGTTTCCCAACGAAGCAGATGCATTCTTCCGCCCCATTCCCTCTGGTCTATGCCTTCCTGGGCGCAGATGCGTCGGAGCCGCCGCGCTTCGGATGCCAGCGCGTCGCTGTCTTTATAGGTGTTGTAGCTGGGATGCAGCCCGATTTCATGTCCGCGTGCATGTATGCGGCGCATGAGTTCGCGGACTGCAGGGTGCTCCGGCTCATAATGACCATCCATGGCCGCATTGGTTCGCCCGCAGATGAAGTAGAAGGCGCTGCGCAGCCGATAATGTTCAGACAGGTCCATGATCCAGTCGAACGTATTGGCCGGGTCTGCCCGCAGCAGTCGCTGCCGCGTCCCAAGCCAGATAAGCGGCGCACTGATCGTTTGCGCCAGATTGCGCCGGTGCAGCAAATCGCTCGCCATCATGCAGGACAGTTGCCGCAGGCTGGAAAAGCCGAAGCGGCTGGGCCAGTCGACATCATGTGAAACGCGCATGAAGAACTCAGGCGCGGCTTGTTTCATGCCTGGCCATACGCGCTGCATGGCCTGTTTCATGATGTACAGCCATTCATCCACCACCGGCCGTTCCAGATAGCCATGCCGGACCGCGTGGGAGGACGCAGCGGGAAAGCGGCCGTGCAGATCGACATCGGTCCGGGCGTGTTCTTCCTGCCGTGTCAGCATCCAGTAGAGCAGTCCAGGAATATCATAGGCCACGGTCAGACCGTATGCATCGGCGACGATCAATGGCTCGGGCAATGCGGCAGCGCCAGGTGCGGGCAGAGGAAGGTTTAACGCCATGTTCCAGCCTTGGGTCGCGCCGTTCCATCGTGCGCAGGGTAGGTCGGAACCGTTGCAGGTGAATGTGCCTGGATCCGAGAGAAAGCGTATGCCCAGGGAACTGCCTTCTACAGATAGGTATAGGTAAGCGTCGTTTCGCGCCTCCAGGCGCAGAGGCTGTCCAAATCGCTCGCTCAGCACGCTGGACAGCCATGCGAGTGCAGCTTTGCTGTATGCCTGCGCCATCATGGATTCCAGCGCAGGCGCGTTTTCAGGAGTCTGAGCAATGGGTAGAGCGGGGAGGTGGTTTTCATCACCGAAAAGTACGGCGTTTGCCGACTGTTGAATTGCCGCACGGATGACTCAACGGAGGGGATCATGCTCCCTTCGAAGTCGAATTTACGGGTCAGGCGCGATACGTGCCGGATGGATTCGCGCAGCAGCAGAGTCGACGCTCCGCTGCTCTTTAGCGTCTGGTCTATGGTGTTGATCAGGGCGTAGGCGCTGTTTTCGTCCCAGATGACGAATATGGCGGCATGCAGCGTACCTTGCGCGTCATAGGCGCCCAGCGAACAGGCCGCGCCATGCTTATAGCCTTCGGCGTAGATACGGTCGAACAGATCCCGGGAGTAAAGGATTTTTGCGTTGCGCTGGCCGAGCGTCCTGACGTGATGGTCATAGAACTCTCTGGCGGGTATGTGGAACTTCACCGTCAGGTTGCGTTGTGCTTTCTTCAGATCCTGCCGCTTGCCTTCGGAAAACTGCTCGAATACTGCCTCGGGGTTTGAGATGTCGTTGATGACATAGGTATAGCGCGTAGTCTGCTGAAAGCCGGCCCAGTAGAAGGGCAGCCAGTTCGTATTCGAGTAATGCCACCGTTGCTCGAAGTAGTCAAATGCCGGAAGCTGGGCGATCAGCGCGCTCATCAGTTTCTTCTCTTCGCTCAACTGCTTCATCTGGCATGTGTGTCTGCGGCGGATCCAGGGTCCCATGGTCTGGGTGAACGGCGGGTGCACGATCAGCCAAAAGCCCAGTTTGCGCGTCCTGCAATAAGGCATGGACGCGATGACCTGTCCATCCTTTTCGACCAATGCTACATCCCAGCCCTGTTCGCCGGCGACAGCATCCAGCCACCAGGCACGGCTGAAAATAGGAATGGCGGTTTCGTTCAGGCATAGGGAACGATAGGTCGCTCTGGATGCGGCTGCGCGCTGCGCCGGTTCCTGACGGGGCGACACGGTTGCTGGTGCATCCGGTGATTGCCCCTTGGGCAGGATGTCCGGCTTTGGCAATGCTTTGGATAGGGTGCCAGTACCTTGCGGACTGGTGGGAACATGTGCCATACGACACTCTCCGGTTGAAAGGAATTCAGTAAGCTTTGCGCAGCAGAAAATAAAAGCGCGCGCAGATCAGCAGGACACTTAGCAGCGCGGCACTTATCCACGCCGCCATCTGGCCGGCATGCAAGCCGGCGATCAGCGGCGCCATGCAGAGGCCGCCCCAGCCCAGTGACTTGAGCAAGGGCCGCAGCAATGAGCTTGAGGAATTGCCGACCAGCATGGTGATCCAGATCAGGTAAGCGGCCCAGCACAGGACGCTGCCCATGGAAAACAGGGCAACGGTGAACACCAGATCATGTTGCAGGCTGCCCGCCAGAATGGCGGCGATGCGGACAACAAAGACGATGGCGTAGAAGACCAGGCCTTCGCGCTGTTTCTCCAGCACAGGGATCAGCGTGCTGAAGGGCGAAGCAATAAAGCGGATATACAGCCAGGGCGTCATCCACTGCACGAGCACGCCGGCCTGGCGCCAGTCCTGACCAAATGCCAGAGTGAACAGGTCTGGTGCAATCACAATCAGCATCAGGACAAACGGCATGGCGATATGGGACAGCTTGTCATAGACGGCGGCCACCAACTGTCCCAGCCGGCCCTCGCGCTGCGCCTGCGCCGCGTTGGCCAGCAATACATGGGCGATGGCGCCGCCCAGCACGGTCATGGGCATGGCCAGCACACGGTTGGCCAGGGCATACAGGCCGGCTGCAGCGGGGCTGAACAGCGCGGCAAGCAGGATGGAGGGCAGTTCACGCCCCGCTGTATTCAGGAGATTGGACCATGTGGAGAACAGCGGAAAGTTGCGATAGCGTTTGCCCGCAGCCAGCATGCCGCGCAGGCTGATATGGCGAAAGCCTGCGCTGTCGCGGGCATACCTGGCCAGCGACAGGCAGCCTGTGGTCTGTCCTGCGGTATGTCCCAGGATCAGAGCCAGTGTCGCCAGCTTGTACCCGGCAAGCTGCATGGTTGTGTTGGCCAGGGACTGCTTCAGGCGTGTTTGTGCGACCAGCGAAAAATGCTTGCGCCGCATGGCCCAGAACGCCAGGATCTGGCTGGCACTGGCCAGAAAGAGCCCAATGGGCAGCAGCCCTATATATGGCGCTATCGCAGCAGCGTCCAGTCTGCGCAAGATATGCCCGCCCGCGAACAGGATGACGGCGCCGCAGGCCAGCGCGACGAGCCCGGCAATCGCCAGGCACAGCATGGCGACATTTGCGCCTTCCTCATCGGTTTCAGGCAGGGGGATGGCTTCTTCGTAGGTCAGCGTCGAAATGGACAGCAGCATGCTGAGCAGCCCTGTGTAGACAGCAAGCAGCCCAAACTGCTCCGGCGTGTACAGCCGCGTCAGCAGGGGGGCCGCCAGCATCAGCAGCGCCTGAGAACCGGCGGTGCCGCTGGCCAGCAGGCCAACCCCACGCGCGAATGCGTGCCTGGGCAGCAGTGCGGCGATCCGGGAAGATAGCGCGATCATGGATTCATGACATCCATGAAAATGTCGGCGATGCGTTGCTGAGTCTGTTCATCGAGATAAGGATGCATGGGCAGGCAGAGTATTTCCCGGGCCGCTTCATTTCCCAGCGGCAGATGTGCGCCGCTATCCTGGAATGCGGGTTGTTTGTTCAGCGGGATGGGGTAATGGACGGCGGAAGGAATACCCGCGAGTCTGAGTTTTTCCCGCAATGTATCCCGGACCGGCGTCCGGATGGTGTACTGCGCATACACGCTCAGGTTATGCGGTTCGACATAAGGCGCCGAGACCAGTTTCAGGGGGCTGAACAGCCGTTCATAACCCTGCGCCACATGTTGGCGCAGTGCAATTTCGTCTGGCAGGGTGTCCAGCTTGGCCAGCAGGATGGCGGCCTGCAGTGTATCCAGCCGACTGTTTACGCCGATCCGCACATGGCGGCCCGCGTTGTCCTGTCCGTGTCGGGCGATTTGCCGCAGAATGGCTGCCAGTTCGTCATCATTGGTGAATAAGGCGCCGCCGTCGCCATAGCAGCCCAGCGGTTTGCTGGGAAAGAAGCTGGTGCAGGCTATCGTACTCAGTCCGCAGGATGCGCGGTTTCTGTAGCGGGCGCCAAAACTTTGTGCGGCATCTTCGATCACGGCCAGCTTGTAGCGCTCAGCGACAGCATTGATGGCATCCATATCAGGGCACTGTCCATACAGCGAAACGGGAATGATCGCCTTGGTCCGCGTGCTGATGGCGGCTTCGAGCAGCCCCGGATCCAGGGTGTAGGTATGGGCATCGATGTCAACATAGACGGGGGTGGCGCCCAGCAGGAGAATGGTCTGCGCCGTTGCGGCATAGCTGAATCCCGGCGTGATGACTTCGTCGCTGGGCCCTATGCCCAGGGCCATTTGCGCGATCTGCAGTGCATCGGTTCCGTTGCCGCAGCTGATGCAGTGTCGGGTTCCGGTGATGTCTGCCAGCCGTGACTCAAGCTCGTAGACCTCGGGTCCCTGCACATACTGTCCGTGAGCAAGCACGCGGGCCAGTCTGTCGTCTACCTTGCCTTTTATGCGTGCCTGCTGGGTATGCAGATCGATAAACTCGATCATGGCTGGGTTTCCGGTCAACTTCCGTAGTTGGGACTGTTCTGGCGATAGGCGCCGTATTTTGGATTGAAGCGGTGACGGCCCGGGTTGAAATCGTTCAGGATGACGCCATGGACCTGTCCACCCGCCTGGCGTATGCGTTTTGCTGATTCTTCCAGTTCTTCCATGGTGGTCATGTCGGCACGGGCGAGTACGAAAATCGTGCCGGCCAGGGGAGCCAGCGCCATGGCGTCTGACACCGGCAGCACAGGCGCGGTATCCAGTACGACGACGTCGTAGCGCTGCGAGAGCAGGTCAAGCAGCGGTTCGGCGGCCTCAGAAAGAAATACTTCCGCGGGATTGGCTGGCAGGCGGCCTGTGGAGATGAAGTCCACGTTATGCAGTACGCCTCGATGCACGACCTGTTCAAGATTCGATTCTCCATTGATCATTTCCGAGAAGCCGCCTTCCCGCCGCAGGTTGAACTGGCGGTGAATGCCGCCGCTGCGAAAATCCGTGTCCACCAGGAGCACCCGCTTGTAGGCCGAGCCCAGCAGCGCGGCCAGATTCACGCTGGTGAACGTTTTGCCGATGTCGGGCGTGGGGCCTGTGAGCATGATGATGTTGTTGGCCGCGGTGCGCAGCGTCGGACGCAATGATGTTCTCAGGCTGCGCAGGCTTTCGATGGCCGGATCTTCGGGGGCGACCACGGCGAGCACACGGGTCGGCGGCTGATGCCGCCCGGTCGTCGTCATGCGTCGCTGCGCGCGGGGTTGAATGCGGGGCACGGTGGCGTAGACCGCAAGCCCGGTGCGGGACTCAATATCGCTCGCTCCCTTGATGGCGCAGCCGAGCATGCCGCGCAGCAGGGCAAGGGCGGTGCCCAGCAGCAGGCCCAGGGTGCCGGCAACCGTCAGCACCAGCGGCTGTTTGGGCTTGACGGGGCGTTCGGGCACAATGGCGCGGTCCACCATACGCACGTTACCCACTTTCCCTTCCTTGACCAGCCGCAGTTGCTGCGTACTGTTCAGCAGGCTTGCATAAAGTTCACCATTGACTTTGACATCGCGGCTCAGGTTCAGCAACTGCTGCTCCATATCGGGCAGGCCCTTGATTCTGGTCGTCAGCTTGCTGACTTCCTGTTCTGCGGCGGCGATTTGCTGATCGATGCCGCGAATGGCCGGATGACTGGCGCCATACTGGACAATCAGCTCGCGCCGCTTTTGCTGCAGGGCGAATATCTGTGTCTTGAGCTCCACCGAACTGTTGAGGGCAAGCGCGCCCTCCGTACCCAGGTCAAAAGTGCCGTGCCGATCCCGAAAATCGGTATAGCGGTTATTCGAGTCATCCATCTGCTTTTTCAGCTGGGGCAGAAAGCTGTCCAGAAACGTCAACGATTTCTGGGCCTCCGCCGCCTTGCGTTCGATATTCTGCTCCACATAGGCGGCGCCGATTGCGTTCAGCACTGCGGCGACCCTGGCCGGATCGGTGCCCTCCAGACTCATGGACAGTATCCCCGAGGGTTTGCTCATTTCGTCGATGATCAACGCTTTTTGCAGGGTGTTCATGATGTCCAGCTGCGAGTATCGCGTGACCGTGAAGTGCGCCCCTGGATCGGCCTGCAGATGGCTGACCAGGATGCTGCCGCTGCCGTCCGCGGTGTCGAACCTGGCTGTCGTACCGACTATGCCGTTCGTGAGCAGTGCGCCGTTGGGGTCGAGCAGTTCATAGCCCTGGTCGGTGGCCACCAGCGTCAGCGCCTGGCTCTCAAGGCGTTTGGGTACGCTGAGCGCGGCCAGCTGTATGGATTCGGTACCCCAGACGTAGTTGTGCAGCCATGGGATATCCACCGCCGGCAGTATGTCCGCATGCTTGGAAAGCCAGCGTCCGATCACGGGAAGGTAGTTGGGCTGGGCGCTGATGTAGAGTTGGAGTTCGTTCACGGCCTCGCCCAGCACGAGGCGGGATCTCAGTATCTCCATTTCAGCGGTGGCGGGCGACTGGATATTGAATGCGGAGGACAGCGCACCCAGTACGTGATTGTTGCCTTCGTTCTGGTTCTGTTCCACCTGAATCATGGCATCTGCGCGATAGATGGGCGGACTGAGCAGAGCGTAGGCCGCTCCGATCAGAAGCGCCACGGCAGTGACCGCCAGAATAAGTCTGCGGGCGTTGAAAACCGTATCGAGCACACTGCGGAAATCCACGTCCTCCTGCTGCCTGCCTGGCGGCATGGCCATTAAGGTCAGGGTGGTCGGCGAGGACGCGGCGGCCAGCGGGTAGGGATGGTTCATGGTGCGTGTTTACCTTGTCATGGTGCGGGTGGTTTCCACTGCGCCATAGCTGGGCAGGAGCATGCTGATGACGCGATTCCATCTGACGATGGGCGCGGGGTCCACGAAGACCATGTCGCGTCCCTTGAGTTCGAAATCAGCGGCAAGTACCAGGGCGGTCGGTACGCTGGCGTCCAGATGATAGATTTCGGCCTTGCCGTCAGGGCCTTTGCGAATGACATAGACCTGGCGGGGTTCAGCGGTTTCCGGGCTCAAACCGCCAGCCTCGCCCAGTGCCTGCGCCAGGTTCAACTGGCCGTCGTGCATGGGTTGAGCCCGGGGCGAATAGACGTCGCCCAGCAGAAACACCTTGTTTTCGTCCTGATTGACCACGCGCAGCAAGTCGCCGTCGCGCAGCAGTATCCGGGATGGATTGATGCCGTTGCGGGTCAACTGCGGCAGACTGATGCGGGTATCCATGCCGTTGCGGGTCAGCACGACTGAAGAACGATCGGCCTGACCGGTAAAGCCGCCGGCCCGGCTGATGGCTTCTGGCAGCGTCATGGGTATATCGTTGATAGTGAGCAGCCCCGGCGTCCGCACTTCGCCGTCCACATAGACGCGGCCGCTGCGGTAGGCCTGCACGCGTACCGTGATCTGAGGGTCGGCCACATAAGGGGTGATACGACGTGCGAGCAGGGAACGGATCTGGTACTCGTTCATGCCGGCAACCTTGAGGGCGCCCAGAAAAGGAAACTGGATGCGACCGTCGGGACTGACGTTGTAGCCGTTGCCGACATCGGGCTGGCCGGGCGTCGATGCGCCGGAGGTCGAACCGGCCGAGGACAGCGCCAGTTCCGGGTGGTTCCAGATGACGATATTCAGAATATCGCCAGGGCCGACGGTGTAGGTGTCGGCCTTGGCAAACAGCTGCTGGATGTCCTGCCGGACTGTCTGCTTTTCCGCAGCGCGCTGCTGGTCGATGAGAGCGGGGGAAATGGTCAGCAGCGCACCGGCGGGCGCGCTGCCGTCCTGCAGGGATTGCTCTATGTGTTCCGGCGTGCCCATGTACATGCCTGGCGACATGCTGCATGCGGACAGCAGTATGGCCGTGGCGAGCGCAAAGACTGCCGCGCCGCAGCGGGCGACAGCAGGGGCAGGTATAAGACGGGGGCCGGACTCTTTCATGGCGTGGCTGCTCTGGAAAAAATTGAATGGTGACCGGCTGGCCGGCCGCTGCCTGTGAAGACCTGCGACGGGCGAAGCGCGCAGGCTACCGCAGTGTTGATTGCCTTCCGGCAAAACACTTTTCGTTGCTGGGCCTTCGTGGTTGTTGCTGTTGCGAAGCCGTGTAGGTGTAGCGCCGGCTCTTTCGTTCGTTACGGTAAAAAAGGCGCCTGCGACCGGAATTGACTGGATCTGTGGCGCGGCGATGCGAGTGTCAAAGGGGTTCCACGATGTCGGGCCTGACCTTCACTCTGGTCTGGCGACCGAGAATCTCCATCAATACGGTGATGCGCTGCGTAGAGACAGCGTGCACCAGTCCCTCCAGGCCGCTGAGCGCGGGGGTGTCTATTCTGATGCGCAGTCCAGGCCGCAGTCTGCTGCTGGCGTCCAGGCGGGTGATGTTGCGTCGATGCTCATGCTCCTGAATCGCCTGGATGATGTCCGTCGACACCTGCGCAAAGTGATTGCCGAACCGCACGACTGACGTCACACCGCGTGTTGACCGGACTGTGCTGATGGATTGCTGGGCGTGCGAAGGCTTGAAGAACATATAACGGGGAAACATGGGCTCGTAGGTATCCGTCCCGGCATCGCCTTGTCCGGATACTTTCTTCTTCAGCATCTTGTAGCGCGGCAGATAGGTCTGAAATCCCTGGCGCTCCAGATTGATCAGCGCGACATGCTCCTGGCGCGCTTCGGTATAGGCGACATACCATTGCAGCAGGTGTTCTGTGTCAGCGGCGGATGCAGCGATGTTGACCTGAGCAGCAGGCGGGCGGTTCTGCGTGGCCTGTACCGGATGGTGCATGATGTCTCCCTTTACTGCGTGTTTGTTGCGCTGTATGCCTGATCTGGATGCCTGGCTCTGTGGCCAGTGCAGCGATACATTGTTTTGCAAGATGTGTAATTAATATCAGGTTTGGCTGAACGCCAGCCATCTGTCAAATGCGCTACTGCGTCCGGTAGAACACGATTTTTCCTAGGCTGCTGACCTTAGGCTTGCTGCTATGCAGATCTGCGGCGCATGGGCTGACCATCACGGCGTCGACCGCGCCGGCAAACGGGATGCGCGCGTGAGTGCATCGAACGCGCGGTGCGTGTGAAAGGTCCGGGACGGCAATGCTATCCGCGCATCGGCATACTGCACATGCCGTCCCGGCTAACCTGCCTATGCCGATTGACCGACAGGCAATGTCCGATCCGAACGACAGGTTTTGTGACAACTCTTGCGTCCGGAGGCAGTGCCAGGCGCAGGCGTTACACTATGAATCCTTATCGTCCTGCTTTCCTGAACCACGCAAAAGGAAGAACATGCTTAAAGGTAAACATGCAGTTGTTACAGGGTCCACAAGCGGTATCGGCCTGGCAATCGCGCACGAGCTTGCCGCCAATGGCGCCAACATTGTCCTGAATGGCTTCGGCGACGCAGATGCCATCGAGAAGGATAGACTCGGCATCGAGCGCCAGTATGGCGTCAAGGCGTATTACCTTAGCGCCGACCTTTCCAAAGGCGACGCAACACGCGAATTCATCGAGCAGGCAGCCAAGACCCTGGGGGGGATTGATATCCTGGTCAATAATGCGGGCATCCAGCATACCGATCTGATCGAGGACTTTCCCGTCGATCGCTGGGATGCCATTATCGGGCTCAATCTGTCGGCCGTATTCCACGGTACGGCGGCTGCATTGCCGCACATGAAAAAACAGGGTTGGGGGCGCATCATCAACATCGCATCGGCCCATGGTCTGGTCGCTTCCGCCAATAAGTCCGCCTATGTGGCTGCCAAGCATGGCGTGGTTGGCCTGACCAAGGTGACTGCACTGGAGAATGCAGGCAATGGCGTGACCTGCAATGCCATTTGCCCGGGCTGGGTGCGTACGCCGCTGGTCGAAAAGCAGATCGAGGCGCTGGCCGCGAAAATGGGTGTCGATGTGGAGGAGGCCGCCAAGGCGCTGCTTTCCGAAAAACAGCCCTCGCTGCAGTTTGTCACGCCCAAGCAACTGGCCGGCGCTGCTGTATTCCTGGCCTCGGCCGCGGCAGACCAGATGACGGGAACAACGCTGTCGCTGGACGGCGGCTGGACGGCGCGCTAGGCGCCGGGTATTTTGAAGGAAGTATCACTATGCTGTTGGTATTATCGCCGGCCAAAAAGCTGGATTACGATTCACCGGTTCGAACCACCTTGCATACCCAGCCGCAGTTCGTGCCTCAGGCCGCCGAGCTGATCAAGGTGCTCAAGAAAAAATCCGTGGCCGATATCGCCGGCCTGATGAAGCTGAGCGAGGCGTTGGCCCGGCTCAATGTCGAGCGCTACGCCGCCTGGAAGCCTCGCTTCGATCTGAGCAACGCGCGCCAGGCCATACTGGCCTTCAATGGCGATGTCTACGAAGGCCTGGCAGCATCCACGCTGTCGGACGCCAGGCTCAACTGGGCGCAGGAGCATGTTGCGTTACTCAGCGGCTTGTATGGCGTGCTGCGCCCGCTGGACCTGATGCAGCCGTATCGTCTCGAAATGGGCACCAGGCTTGCCACCCCGAAAGGCGAAAGCCTTTACGACTTCTGGGGCAGTACCATTGCGGACTACATCAATCAGCGTCTGGACCTGCTCTCCAAAGGCAAGCAGAGTGGGCGAGTCCTGCTTAATCTTGCGTCCGAAGAGTATTTCAAGGCGGTTGATCGCAAGGCGCTGGACGCGAGAATCGTGCAGTGCGTATTTCAGGACAGTAAAAACGGTGTGTGGAAAGTCATCAGTTTCCATGCCAAGCGGGCCCGTGGCCTGATGGCGCGCCATATCATCGACCATCGCATCACCCGGCCCGAAGCGTTAACCAGCTTTGTCAGCGAAGGCTATGCATTTGCGCCCGAGCAGTCCAGCGATGACAGGCTGGTATTCCGGCGTCCGGAAGCCTGATCAGCTTATAGGCCAGGCGATGGGTTCGCCCGGGCCTGTCGCTTGAATACGGTTCGCGCCTGTGCCTGTTCTTCAGGCAGCGGTCTGGGCCTGTGACTGCAGGCCGCGCATTTCCTCGCGTATTAACTCTGCAGCCTTGACCATTTGCCGCAGGGGATAGGCCAGCGTTGCCAGCTCGCCCTCGGTTTCGATGGAGGCGGGCGGATCGGCATCGCAGTCCTGCAGGTAGTCGCCGATGGCTTCCAGCGAGTTCTGTATGCCGCTGGGTACGACGGACAGGCTCGCCAGTATGGGAATGGCCGAGGTCAGCTGCAGGGCGAGCACGTGGTTCTGGATCAGCAGGTGGTTGAGCTCCGGCAGGTTTTTCTGCCGTGCAATAGGTTCGTCCAGCATGCGATAGAAGGCAGCTGCGTAATTGCTGAAAGCAATGTGCACGTTCTTGCGCGCCACGCGCCACCGTATTTCAGCCTCATGCTGTTGCGCATCCAATGTAGCAAGGTCCGGTGCGGTGGCGTCGCCTGAGGCGCCATGGAGGGTATCGGACACGGCCGCGGGCGGATCAGCAGGCGCAGCTACTGTGCCGGGAGCCGGTGTCTGCAGGGCAGCCTGCTTGCGGCTAAGCTGTGCATACTCCAGGCCTGAGTCGAGCAGCTCCAGATTGGCCCGCCTGAGCGCGTTGGCCAGCGAGGGCATGAAGTTGTACTCCCACCAGGGAAAGGCATAGCTGCACAGCAGGGCGATGACGCAGCCCGCAAAGGTGTCGACCAGTCGCTCGCCCACCACCAGGCTGGTGCTGGGCGAGATGAAATGAAATACCAGCAGCACAAAAACCGTGTTGCACATGGCCGCCATCATGTAGTTGATCTGAATCAGGCTGTAGCCCAGCACGCAGGTCAAGATCAGCACCGCCAGATAGGTGTCGGGATTTTGCGTGATTTCGAACAGCGCCAGGGCCAGCACGCAGCCTATCAGTGTGCCTGCCAGCCGCCAGCCATTGCGCTGCCGGGTCAGCGCAAAACCCGGCTTCATCACGACGATAATGGTCAGAATGATCCAGTAGCTGTGCGAGCTCAAGCCCGGGTTGAGGTCTTCGGCCGTCAGCGCGAAGGAGAGCAGGGTCGACAGTGTCATGGCCCCGAGGGTAGCCAGCCCCACCCGGAGTGCGTAGCGGCAATGGGACGAGTCCATGCGCAGATTGCTGGTAAACATTCCCAGGCGCCATTTTTGTCGGGTGACAAAGCGGTTCATGGATTTTTCCAGACGCGTGTCGATCAGCTGTGCGCTGGCCTCGCTGCTCATGTGTTCGGCCATTCTGTCGACCAGACGGGTGGCGTTGCGCAATCGGCGCAGAACCTGCACCAGGAGCGCGTAGACTTCGGGCGTGCTTTCCGCCATGCCCTGCTGGCGGTATTTTTCCAGCTCGAACTCGATGGCGCGAAGTTCGGCCTTTACACTGCTGCGTTCGCGTGTGCGCTTGTTGCGCGCAATGTTCAGCGCCTGGGCCGATATATTGCGCGAGAGCTTGCGCAGCGCGTCGCGCCCGAACAGCAGCACATCGCTGTCGGGCAGATGGCGGCGCAGCGTGGCGTAATCGGTATGCGTGGCCACGAAGATGTCCAGCAGCGCGACCATGTCGATAAACACATTGAGCAGGCGCGCACGCAGTTGGTCTGCCCGTCCGTGACCACGCGGCAGCTCCCGCAGGACGGTATCGCGCGCCGCCTGGTGTTTTTCGGTCATGGCCGACTGGGCGCGGATCAGGCTGCGGTAGCTGGCTTCGAGATCGGTGTTGACATCATAGAACTGGGCGCGCACGTTGATGTAGTCGGCGGTGGCGAACAGCGCCGTCGACAGCGCCTGCTGTTCCTCCCTATGCCATAGCAGCCTGTGCGCAAGGAGGCTGTAGCAAAAATAAAAAACGCCGCCGGCAAAGGAGTAAACCGTATGCATCAGGACTTCGTGCGTAGCCAGCGGCGTGCGCATGGTCAGCGTCATGATGAGCAGGCAGGCAAATCCCAGCAGGCCGCCTTGCTTGCCGAAGACGGAGAACATCGAGAAGAAAAAGGACAGCAAGGGCACGACCAGCCAGATCAGCATGCTGTGGGACGAGGCGAAGCCGGTCATCAGGGCGGTGAGCGAACCGAGCAGGATGGCGGCCAGCATACCGTTGCGTCCGTATCGGCGCGGGCCGCCGGGTTGGTCGAGTATGGCGACGCAGGCCGCGCCGATTGAGGCAATGATGCCGATCAGGTGCATCTGAAAGAGCCCCGCCAGCACCAGTGCGGGCATCAACACGCCGATGGCCTGCCGCAAACCACCGAAGAAATAATGGCTGTGGAAAAAGCGCTGGAGTTGGGGTAGCTGCGCTGCCATTGATGCATCCTGAGTCGAGATGGTGAGAGTATAGAGGCAAGCTGGCGTTTCGTACCCGTGGTCAGCGTGCCTGGTCGGAAAATTCTTTCCCGATGGCGTGTCGCTGGCGGTAGAGAACAGGTGAGTTTCATTCTACGAAAATTTTGTGCGTTGCAACTTTACGCAGAAATGACGGGTGCATAAGGTGCAGCCATATCGCAATCATGACGAACTTAAATGACATGGCATCCAGTGAAACCCTTTCCGCAGCCCGTAAAACCTGCCGGATACTTGCCAGCCTTGTTGATCCCGGCATCACGAAGCTCAAGGATATCGCCGGACGCACCGGGCTCGATGTGACGACCTGCCTGCGCCTGCTGCGCGATCTGGAGCATGAGGGTTTTGTAGAGCGAGATCCGCACAGCAAGGAGTATGTGCTGGGAACGCAGGTCTATGCCATGCATCATGCCATGGTTGCCGGCGTCGATGTGCGGGCGCTCGCGCGGCCTTCGCTCATTCGTCTGGCGCGGCGTTTCGGCGATTCGGTGATCTTGTCGGTGCCGGTGGGGTGGGAGTCTGTCTGCGCCGACGTGTGTCTGGGCGACTATCCCATTCGCGCCAATTACCTGGAGACGGGTAGCCGCCGTCCGCTGGGTATCGGGGCGGGTAGTCTGGCATTGCTGGCGGGGATGATGCCGTCTGAGCAGGCAGCTGTGCTGCCTATCGTCCGCCAGAGCATGAAAAAACGCTATCCGCGGTTTTCGCCCGCGCGGCTCGATGAGGAGCTGGCGCGCGCTGTTTCGCGTGGCCACGCTGTGTTGCTTGAGGTCGTGGTGGAAAAAATGGGCGGCATAGGTGTGCCAGTTCGCAGCCCTGCGGGTCGCCCGATCGGCGCACTCAGCATTGCGGCGCTGACGGAGCGCATCGAAACGCGCGAGCAGGAGCTGGCCGATGCCTTGCTGTCCGAAGCCCTGGCTATTGAACGGAGCTGGATGCCGTCAGACGCATAGCGTCTACGCCGGGAAGACCGGCGCCGAGACCCAAATCCCGAAACCCGATACAGGAGTACACGCGAATGATGCGTACCGAGGCATATCTGCTGGGGGCGGCGAATACCCCCTTTGGGAGATTCGAAGCGCGGTCTGCGCTGGACTTGATGGCTGCTGCAGCCAATGATGTGATTGCGGACTGTGGCATGGAAAGAGCACAGATCGATGGCGTATTGTGCGGCTATGCCACGACGTTTCCGCATCTCATGCTGGCAACGCTGCTCAGCGAGAAACTTGGATTGGATCCAGCATACGCCCATGGAATGCAAATGGGAGGCGCCACAGGCGCTGCCATGGTCATGCTGGCCAGCGAGTTGATCCGCGCCGGGCGTTGCAAGAATGTGCTGGTCGTGGCCGGCGAAAACCGCCTCACCGGCCAAGCCGTCGACACATCCATACAGACACTTGCCCAAGTGGGCGAGCCCGATACCGAAGTGCCCAATGGCGCATCGGTTCCCGCCTACTATGCATTACTCGCTGCTGAGTACATGCATCGAACGAATACCAGCAGCGAGGACCTTGCGCAGTTTTCGGTGCTGATGCGCAGGTATGCGGCTCGACATCCCGATGCGCATTTACGCGAGCCCGTTACGGTTGCCGATGTGCTCGCCTCCCGGCCCATTGCTTCGCCGCTGCGTCTGCTGGATTGCTGCCCTATTTCAGATGGCGCGGTGGCGCTGCTGCTCAGCGCGCAGGAAGGTCCGGTGCGTGTGGCTGGTTCGGGGCAGGCCCATCGTCATCAACATTTGTCCGCCATGCGGGACATCATGGATACCGGAGCCGCCCGGGCATGCGCCCGAGCATTCGCCGATGCAGGCCTGCGCCGCGAGCAGATCGATTATCTCGGCATTTACGATTCGTTCACCATCACGCTGGTGCTTTTGCTGGAGGAGCTTGGCTTCGCTGAAAGAGGGCAGGCTGCGGACCGGCTCAGGGCCGGCGACTTCGGGTCTGAGGGATGTCTGCCGCTCAATACTCATGGCGGCCTGCTGTCCTTTGGGCACTCCGGCGTAGCCGGAGGACTGGCGCATGTGGTTGAGGCATGGCGGCAGCTGTCGGGCATGGCGGGCGAGCGGCAGGTCGGCGAGCGCCGCTGCGCCTTCATTCATGCCGATGGCGGGGTGCTGTCATCGCACGTCAGCCTCGTTCTTAGTGCAACAGGAGGCGCATGATGAATAAAACCATGCCTATCTCGCTCAGTCGCTGCATGCATTGCGGCGCATGCTGGACGTTGAAGCCTTATGCCTGCGCCACATGCGGAGGCGTCAGGTTTGTACAGACCAATGCCAGTGGTTATGGAAAGGTCAAGGCAAACAGCGTTGTGCACCGCGCGCCAGATGACGCCTGGCGCCCCTTTGTGCCCTATACCCTGGTGCTCGTTACGCTGGACGAGGGGCCGACCATCATGGGCCATGCGCAAGGCTGCCTGCAGATAGGCGACGCCGTGGCCGCACACAGAATATTCAAGGGAGATATGCAGGTTCTCGCTTTCGAGCGCATCAATCTTGACGGCCAAGGCTAGGCCGCAATCCACAGTTTTCAAACCAAGGAGGAGACACACATGCCCAGCAAAAAAAGAATGGCTCAATTCGCGGTTTTCGCAGGCCTGGCGCTTTCTGCGATGACCGCTTCGGCGGCCGGCTGGCCGGCGCAGCCCATCACGATGGTCGTGCCCTACCCGCCTGGCGGCCCCACGGATATCGTGGCCCGCGTCGTCGCGCAGGAACTGGGCAATCGCCTGGACCAGACCGTTATCGTGGACAACCGCGGAGGCGCGGGTGGGAATATCGGCGCCGAACTGGTCGCCAGAAGCAAGCCGGACGGCTATACGCTGCTTGTCGCGACCACCGCCCACGCAATCAATATGTCTTTGTTCAAGAACCTTTCTTACGACACGCGCAAAAGCTTCGAACCCATCTCGCTGCTGACCGAAGGCCCGCTGGTGCTGGTCACCCGGCCCGATCTGGGAGCGAGCTCCGTTGCCGATCTGATCGCTATGGCCAAGGCTTCAAAAAAAGGAATGACCTTTGCCTCATCGGGCAACGGCCAGTCCACGCACCTTGCCGCCGAATTGTTCGCTGCCATGGCTGGCGTCAAACTGGTGCATGTTCCGTATCGGGGCAGTTCGCCCGCGCTCACGGATCTGATGGGCGGCCAGGTGGACATGATGTTCAACACAATGTTGTCGTCCATGCCTTACGTCAAGGACGGCAAGCTCAAGGCGCTCGCCGTAACCAGTGCACAGCGGTCCGACGCCATGCCGGATCTTCCCACGGTTGCCGAAACAGGATTGACCGGCTATGAGGCGACTGCGTGGAACGGCCTGATGGCGCCGGCCGGGACACCCGCCGACATTGTCCAGACGTTGAACACGAACTTGAAAGCAGTGCTCGAGCTGCCGGCCGTGAAAGAGAAATTTGCGGCGCAGGGCTTTGCCGCGCATTGGATGACGCCTGGCGACTACAAAGGCTTCGTGAATAACGAAATCACCAAATGGGCTGATGTCGCCCGCAAATCGGGCGCTACGGTCAATTGACGACGGCCGGCCCGCGGCCGCAGCGTTGGTGGATGGTACGCGGGCATGTCTGCTGCAAGCTCTTTAGAAATACGGAATAGATATGGATGGAAATGATAAATCGCTGGACTGTCTGCTGAATCCGCAGTCGATCGCCATCATCGGCGCTTCCGACAACCCGGACAAAATAGGAGGCAGGCCTATCCACTACATGCGCAAGCATAGTTATGGTGGTGTGCTGTACCCCATCAATCCGCAGCGCAGCACCGTCCAGGGCGAACACTGCTGGCCAGCGCTGGGCGAACTGCCCAAGGTGCCGGACCTGGCGATTGTGGCCGTGCCGGGGCAGGATGCCGTGGCGGCCGTGGACGCCTGTGCCGCCATGGGTGTCGGCGCGGCCATTGTGATTGCCGCCGGTTTTTCAGAAACAGGCGAGCAGGGGAGGGTGATTCAGGACGGCATGACGGCGCGGGCCAGGCGAGCCGGCATGCGGATAGTGGGACCGAATTCCCAGGGACTGGCCAATTTCGGCAATGGCGCAATTGCCTGCTTTTCCACCATGTTTCTCGAAATTGCGCCCAAGGATGGTCCGGTCGCGGTGATCAGCCAGAGCGGCGGTATGGCCGCCATGCTTTATGGCATGTTGAGACAGCGCGGGGTGGGGGTGCGTCATGTTCATGCCACGGGCAATGAGGCCGATGTCACTGTGTCCGAGCTTGCCTGCGCCGTCATGCGGGATCCGGAAATACGGGTGGTGCTGCTCTATCTGGAGTCTTTGCAGGATCCTGGCGTGCTGGCCGAGGCGGCCCGGCTGGCCCGCGAGGGCGGCGTCTGTCTGGCGGTGGTCAAGGCCGGGCGGTCTGGCGCAGGCGCGCGCGCGGCGGGGTCCCATACCGGGGCGCTGGCCAGCGAAGATCGCGTGGTGGATGCTTTTCTGGCGCATCATGGCATTTTGCGCGCCAGCGACCCGCAGGAACTGGCCCGGTATGCCGAGCTGATGCTGGCCAGCCCGCCGCCGCAGGGCAGGCGGGTTGTGATTGTCAGTAATTCGGGCGCCAGTTGTGTGCTTGCATCGGATGCGGCTGAAGCCTGCCATCTTGAGGTGGCGCCGCTGGCGGATGAAACTCGCGCACAGCTGGGGCAGCGATTGTCGAGCTTCGCCACGACAGATAATCCTGTCGACATTACCGCCGCGCTGCTGTCGGACAACCGGCTGTTTGGCGATGTGCTGTCAGTGATAGGCAAGGATGCCGCAGCGGATATGTTTGTGCTCGACATACCGGTTGCCGGGCGTGGATACGATGTGGCGTCGTTTGCGCAGGATGCAGCAGCCTTTGCCCTGGCCGCCCGCAAGCCCGTGGTGGTGGTCGCCTGGCAGCAACCAGTCGCCCATGCCTTCCGGGAGCAGGGCGTACCGGTCTACGACGATGAGCAGCAGGCCATGGCGGCGCTGGCCGCCATGGCAAGGCTGGGTGAAATGCGGCGCAGCAGCCCTGCGCACTGGCCGGATGCCTCCGAGGTCCTGGCGCCGCGCAGCGATCATCGTTTTCTTTCGGAGTCGGAGAGCCTGGATCTGCTTGCGCAGCACGATATTCCTGTCGTCAGACATGTGCTCTGCCAGGATGTGGAGTCAGCACTTGCGGCCTGGGGAGAGGTAGGCGGGCCATGTGTTATCAAGGCGTGTTCTGCGCTATTGCCGCACAAGTCCGAACACGGACTGGTTGATATTGGACTGAATGACGAGGCTGCCATCCGGGCATCGGTGCAGCGGCAGTCCGCTGTGCTGCATGCGCTGGGTGTTGCCCATGATGGCTGGTTGGTCGCGCCGCAAGTGCCCGCTCTGCAGGAGATGGCCCTGGGCATGACGCTGGATCCGGTTTTCGGTCCGGTCGTCCTGATAGGCGCCGGCGGCAAATACGTGGAGAGCATGCCCGATGTTGCACTGCTGCTGCCGCCATTCCAGGAGAGCGAGGTGCTTGCGGCCCTGCGGTCGTTGCGTATCTGGCCTGTGCTGCAAGGAGTGCGTGGCGAGCCGGCCGCCGATCTGCCTGCCCTGGTGTCGACGGCGATTGCATTCGGTAAACTGGCCAGGGCCACGGCGGGGTGTTTCGGTGCCATGGACATCAACCCCTTGCGTGTCCGGGCAGTCGGGGAGGGACTTCTCGCCGTGGATGCGTTGGTAGAGCTTGCCACCGCCGACAGCATCTCCGCGCTACGTCCAGAGGTGCTGCAGACGGCGTAGACCGGGCGGCCGCATGGCTTTGAAGACATGCGGCGCGTCCCGTGTGACAGGGCCAGATCGGCTCGTCTCGGCGATCAACGATCAAAAATAGAGCGTACGTTCGCTTTTCGTTGTAAAAAGCGAACGTACGTTCTATGATGTGCAGGAGGAGGCAAAAAACATGAGCGATCCCTATCGTCTGGAAGGCAAGATTGCCCTGGTGACCGGTGCGGCGGGCGGGCTTGGCGCCCATTTTTCCCACACCCTGGGTCGTGCGGGGGCTGCCCTGGTGCTGGCGGGCCGTCGGCGTGATCCCTTGCTGCAGCTGTCGCAGCGTTTGGGAGAGGAAGGCATCAAAACCCATGTCGTGACGCTCGATGTGACCGACCAGGCCAGCATCCAGGCCGGTCTGGCGCAGGCCGAGCAGGCGCTGGGCATTGTCGATCTTGCCGTCTGCAATGCAGGCGTCACCACGACCCAGCCCTCCCTGTCGCTGGACGAGCAGGCCTGGGACCAGGTCATGGATGTCAATCTGAAGGGCTGCTGGCTGGTTGCCAATCAGGTGGCGCGCCGTCTGGTGCAGGCCGGCCGTCCAGGCGCCATCATCAACGTTTCGTCCATACTCGGCCACCGTGTTGCCGGCAATGTCCTGCCTTACGCCGTATCGAAGGCGGGGTTGGAGCAGATGACGCGCGGGCTTGCGCTGGAATGGGCGCGCCACGGCATTCGTGTGAATGCGCTGGCGCCGGGCTATATCGAGACAGATCTGAATCGTGAATTTTTCGCATCGGAAGCCGGGCTGGCGCTGATCAAGCGCATTCCGCAGCGCAGACTGGGCCAGGCTTCAGACCTGGACGGTGCGCTGTTGCTGCTCGCTTCCGAGGCGGCACGCTACATGACCGGCAGCACGCTGGTCGTGGACGGCGGGCACCTGCAGTCTTCTCTCTGAAAAGGAATAAGGTAAGGCATGGACTTCAAGCTATCTGCGCGCTGCGACGATTTGCGACAGCGTATCAAGGGATTCGTGGATGAGGTGCTGATCCCGCTGGAGAGCGATCCTGCATCATTCGACGAGCATGAGAATATCGCTGTCGATCTGCTTGGGCGGGTTCAGGCCCAGGCCAAGGCGCAGGGTCTGTGGAGCTTGCAGATGCCGCAGGAGCGCGGCGGACAGGGCCTGACCATTTCGGAAATGGCGCCCTGTTACGAAGAGATGAACCGCTCCATTTTTGGCCCGGTGGTCTTCAACTCGGCGGCGCCCGACGATGGCAACATGATGGTCTTGAACAAGGTGGCCACGGCCGCGCAGAAAGAGCGCTGGCTGCAGCCCATCGTCGACGGCGCGGTGCGGTCTTCATTCGCCATGACGGAACCGGCGCCGGGTTCGGGCTCCGATCCCTCCATGATGCGCACCACCGCCGTACGCAAGGGCGATCATTGGGTGGTGAACGGATGCAAGCACTTTATCACCGGCGCTGCCGTGGCCTCTCACTTCATCCTGATCGCCAAGACTTCGGACGATCCGCGCAAAGGCCTGTCGGCCTTTCTGTTCCACAAGGATGATCCAGGCTGGGAAGTGGTGCGGCGCATTCCCATCATGGGTCCCGAAGAGCATGGCGGGCATTGCGAGCTGAAATTCACCGACATGGTGATTCCGGATGAAAACCGTCTGATGGAGGTCGGCGATGGACTGAAGCTGACCCAGATACGACTTGGGCCCGCGCGGCTCACGCATTGCATGCGCTGGCTGGGTCTGTCCAAGCGTTCGCTGGAAATTGCGTCCGACTATGTTTCCAGCCGCGAGTCCTTCGGCATGAAGCTGGCTGATCGGGAAGGGGTGCAATGGCTGCTGGGCGAAGCGGCAATGGCCATACAGGTAGGCAGGCTGCTGACCATGCATGCAGCATGGAAACTGGACCAGGGGGATTTTGCCCGCAAGGAGGTTTCCATGGCCAAGGTCACGGTGGCCGATACCCTGCACAAATCGGTGGATACGGCCATACAGCTTTGCGGCGCCCGGGGATATTCCCGCGATACCCCGCTCGAATGGATATACCGCTATGCGCGGCAGGCGCGTCTGGTCGATGGCGCGTCCGAAGTGCACAAAATGGTGCTGTCGCGCAACCTGCTCAATGAAGGCAGCGGGTTCTGGAAGTGGGGATGAAGATCATGGCTGAGCCGACATCCGGCCGCCCGGAAGAAGCGGCTGCGGTTATGCATAGCGATGCGCAGATTGCCATTGCGCTGGCGGACTACATTCGCCATCGCAATGGCGCGCAGGCCGTGGACGTGCTTGCCTTCGAGCGTCTTTCGGGCGGCGCCATCCAGAGCAACTACGCACTTACGGTTCGCAGCACGGGCGGTGCGCGCAGCGGCGAGCTTGCACTGGTGGTGCGCAGCGATGCACTGTCCAAGGTCAATGCCAGCCTGACGCGAGCGCAGGAATTCCGGGTGCTGCAATGCGCTTTCAAAGCCGGTGTGACGGTGCCCGAACCCCTGTGGCTGTGCGAAGACGAGACCATCACCGGATCGGTGTTCTGCGTGATGACGCGTGTGCCTGGCCAGGCATCGGGCCGGAAGCTGGTGCGCGGGGGGGTGACGGCGGAACAGGCTGCGCCGCTCACGCGCCAGCTGGGCCGGGAGCTGGCGCGCCTGCATGCCGTGCGTCCGCCGCAAGCCGGCCTGGATTTTCTCAGTGTGCCGGCCGGTTCCAGGGCGATGGCGCGCGTGCAGGAATATCGCAGGGCGCTGGATGAGATTCCCGAAGCCCATCCCGTGCTGGAATACGCCCTGAATTGGCTTGAGGATCACGATCCGGGGTCGCAGGATATCGTGCTGTGCCATGGCGATTACCGTACCGGCAATTATATGGTGCACGAGGGCGCGATCAGCGGCATTCTGGATTGGGAGTTTGCGTCGTGGAGCGACCCGCTCGAAGACCTGGGCTGGCTGTGCGCCCGCAGTTGGCGCTTTGGCCGGCCCGACAAGGAAGTGGGCGGGGTGGGCGACAAGGCTGATCTGTTCGATGCCTATACGCAGGCCTGCGGCCGCGAGGTTGATGCGGAGAAAATACTGTTCTGGGAAGTCATGGGCATGACGCGCTGGGCTGTTATCGCTCTGCAGCAGGCGCAGCGGCATGTATCAGGTGAAGAGTCTTCGCTGGAGCTGGCGCTGACCGGACGCATGCTGCCGGAGATGGAGTTCGACATATTGAACCAGATCGCCGATATCGGGAGCCGGACATGAGCAATCGCCCGCTGGGCCAGGAACTGCTGGACGTTGCGCGTCGAACCCTGCTGGACGACATATTGCCGGCGACCCCGGCGGATAAGGCCTATGATGTGCTGATGATTGCCAATGCGATGGCAATCGCTGCGCGTGAGCTGGCCGCAGGGCCCCGGCCCGATAGCGCGCAGGACCAGGCATTGGCGGCGCGTATCAGGGCGCGCGACCTGTCGGCGCAGGAGCAGGCGCAGTTGCACGACTTGTTGCTGGAGCGTACGCGGTCCGCGCTGGACTTGAGCAATCCCAAGTATCTGCATCGGTAAGGATCCGCCATGGAAAACAAATACGAGCAGGGACTCGCGAAGCAGGCAGCCAATTACTCCAGTCTGACGCCACTGAGTTTTCTCAAGCGCTCGGCGCATATTTTTCCGGACAAGGTCGCCGTCATCGACGACGACATGACGCTGAGCTATCGCCAGCTTTACCAGCGTTGTCTGGCCATGGCCGCAGCCTTGTCCGATCTTGGCATCAAGCCCGGCGATACTGTTTCCGTGCTGTGCTACAACACCCACGAGCTGTTGGAAAGTCACTACGCCGTTCCCATGTCCGGCGCAGTGCTCAATGCGTTGAACACCCGGCTGGATGCGGGCACACTGCGTTTTATATTGGAGCATGGCGAAGCCCGCATTCTGTGCTATGACACTGAATTCGAAGCGCTGGTCGACGAGGCGCTTGCTGGCATGCAGAGCCCGCCACTGTTGCTGGCTATCGCGCGCGAAGGCGGGCCGTCCAGACTGGCCAGGCTGGATTATGAGCAGGTGGTGGCCTCGGGCAGGCCTGAGCCCGTGCGGCCTGTGCCGGCGGATGAATGGGATGCCATTACCCTCAACTACACCTCGGGTACGACGGGCAACCCCAAGGGCGTTGTGTACCACCATCGCGGCGCCTATCTTGCCGCCATGAGCAATGCCATGGCAATGAACATGACGGCGGATACGGTCTATCTATGGACCTTGCCCATGTTCCACTGCAATGGATGGGCCTATACCTGGGCGATTACGGCGATAGGCGGCACCCATGTGTGCCTGCGCAAGGTGGTCGCCGACGCCGTGCTGGCGCGCATCGAAAAGCATGCCGTGTCCCATATGTGCGGCGCGCCTATTGTGCTCAACATGCTGGTCAATGATTTTCATCAGAATGCAACGACCTTGTCCCGTACCGTACAGTTTGCGGTCGGCGGCGCCGCGCCGCCCAGTCCGGTGATCCGGCGCGGACGCGATGTCGGTTTCGACATCACGCACTTGTATGGCCTGACCGAGTCCTATGGTCCATCCATGCTGTGCGTGAGCCAGCCTGATTGGGGCGGCCTGCCGCTGGAGGACCTGGCCCGCAAGATGGCGCGGCAGGGTGTGGGGCTGTATGCGATCGACGAAGTTGCGGTGCAAGGACCGCAGGGCGGTATGGCGCCCGCTGACGGCCAGACGCTTGGCGAATTGCTGATGCGCGGGAACACCTTGATGAAAGGCTATCTCAAGAACGAAGCCGCCACACAGGAAGCCTTCCGGGATGGCTGGTTTCACACGGGCGACCTGGCGGTGATGCATGAGGACGGCTACGCCGAGGTCAAGGATCGCGCCAAGGACATCATTATTTCAGGTGGTGAAAACATTTCGAGCCAGGAAATCGAAGACGTGCTCTATCGTCATCCACTGGTGCTGGAGGCGGCTGTGGTGGCTATGGCCGATGAGAAATGGGGCGAAACCCCTTGCGCATTCGTGACCCTGCGCGCATCGGACACGCCGCCCGATGAGCAGGAGATCATTGCCTTCTGCAAATCGGGCATGGCATCTTACAAAGCGCCGCGTAAAGTCGTGTTTGGGGAGCTGCCCAAGACGTCGACGGGCAAGATCAGGAAAAACATACTGCGGGACTTATTGACATCATGAACACGCCGGCGCCGACGGACGAAGGGGCGGCGCAGGCCAGGCAGGATTTTTGGCACATACAGTGATCGAAGTGTTCACAGTATGCGCCGGGATGACGCAGCAACAGCGAGCGCGCAGATACAAGCGCGCCATATTGATGACTCAAGGAGGAGACTATTATGTTCAGGATTTCCATCAACCGACCACTGCTTGCACTTGCCCTTGCCGGCGCGCTGGGCGCCAGCCCGTCGCAGGCTGCCCAGGAGCCTATACGCATTGGCGCCATCTACATTATGTCGGGCAGTGCGGCGACCTACGGAAAATTTGCCGAGCAAGGCATAAAGCTGGCCATGGACGAAATCAATGGCTCAGGCGGCGTACTGGGCCGCCAGCTGGCACTGCAGCTTGAAGACGGGCAGGGCAAGGCTGCGGTGGCGATACAGGCCGCCCGCAAGCTGGTGTACCAGGACAAGGCAGACCTGCTCATGGGACTGGACAGTTCGGGCGTGGCGCAAGGCCTGGTGCCGGTACTGCCTGAACTGGGCAAGCCTTTTATCATCACCCATGCGGCAACACCTGATGTGACCGGCAAGCTGTGCAATGCCTACACGTATCGCGTCAGTGTGAACGTGAACCAGAACATGGCGGGTGCGGCGGCCATCGCGGCAGGCACCGACGCAAAAAAATGGACGACCATAGGTCCCGATTATGCCTTCGGTCATCAGTCCTGGGAGTTCTTCGGCAAGTATCTCAAAGAAAAAAAACCGGACGTTCAGTTGATGGACAGCCCGGCCTTTCCGCGCTTCGGCGCCGAGGACTTCACGCCGTTTATCAACAGTGTGATGGCGAGCAAGCCAGACGGCGTCATGATTTCGCTCTGGGGCGGCGATCTGGTCAATTTTGTGCGGCAGGCCAATGACAGGGGGTTCTTCGACCAGGGTTTCGAGGTCCTGATGTCCGTGGGCGCCGCCACAGAGGTGCTGACCGCGCTGGGCGAACAAATGCCTGAAGGCGTATGGCTGGGAACCCGCTACTGGTATGACGCGCACGATAACGATGTCAACAAGCGTTTTGTCCAGGCCTATAAAAAGGCCTATGCCGCGCCGCCCAGCTACAACGCCGAAGGTGCGTATGTGGCGGTCTATGCATTCAAGGCGGCCATTGAAAAAGCCGGCTCCGTCGAGGGCAAGGCGGTTGCGCAGGCCTTGTCGGGCATGAAGGTGGTCACGCCAACCGGGGATCTGGTTTTTCGCAAGGGCGATAACCAGGCGTTGATCGGCCCGAGCTGGGGCCAGACCGGCGCCATGAACGACAAGGACAATATACGTTCGCTGAACAAGGTGCAGACCTTTGACGGCGAAAAAATCACGCCTCCCGTGGATCCCGCCTGCAAACTGTAGGCGCGGCGACGTCCGCATGTTTTCCGTCCGCGCCGGCTGGCCATGCCTGCGGCGCGCGGCGGCTTTTCAGCATAGAAAACGGGAGGCAGCATGAGCAGTCTGGGCTTGGCCTTGCTCAATAGTCTTGATATCGGTCTGTTGCTGTTTGTCATTGCAGTCGGGCTGAATATTGTGTTCGGCGTCTTGAACGTCATCAATTTCGCGCATGGCGCCCTGTATATGCTGGGCGCCTATCTGGCCTACTCCTGCGTGATCGGGTTGGGGATGCCATTCTGGCTGACGCTGCTGCTGGCGCCTCTGGTCGTGGCGGCGCTGGCGGTGGTCATCGACAGGCTCATGCTGCGCTTTGTGTATGAGCGCGAGGTAACAGACAGCCTGTTGCTGACCTTTGCCTTGCTGCTGATTCTGAACGAATCCGTGCGGCTGATATGGGGGACGGGTATTTACGTGATCGATCCGCCCGACATGCTCAAGGGCACGGTGGCGCTGCCTGGCGGCGCCACCTATCCGGCTTACAGCCTGTTTGTGGTGGCGGTCGGCCTGGTGTCGGTATGCGGGCTGTGGCTGCTGTTCAACAAGACGCGCGCCGGGAAAATCATGCGGGCTGCGGCGCTGGACCGTGAAATGGCCCAGGTCCTGTGCATCAATACCAAGCTGGTCATCACCGGGGTGTTTGCCTTTGGCGCCTGGCTGGCGGCCTTGGGCGGCGTGGTGGCGGCACCCATGCGCGCCATCGATCCAGGCATGGGCGACAAGATCATCATCGAAAGTTTTATTGTGGTGGTGATAGGCGGCCTGGGCAGTTTTCCCGGCGCCTTGCTGGGTGCAATTGTGCTTGGTCTCATCCATGGGCTTGGGGGGCGCTATCTTCCGCAGATCAATCTGATGCTGCCTTTCGTGGGCATGGCCATTGTGTTGCTGCTCAAGCCGCATGGCCTGATGGGCAAGAGGACGCAGACATGAAAAACACGCTTGCTCTCGCAGTGCTGGCGATCGTTCTGGTGCTGCTTGCGGCCCTGCCGTGGATCGCACCTTATTTCTATATTTTCATCGCAACGGAGATTCTGATTCTCGGCCTGTTTGCCGCCAGCTTCAATCTGGTCTTCGGCTACACGGGCATGCTCAGTTTCGGTCATGCGGCCTTTTTCGGCGTGGGCAGCTACGCGACGGCCATGCTGCTGCAGTCCATGCAATGGCCGCTGCTGGCTTGCCTGATGGTGTCTGTGCTGGCCGGCGCGCTGCTGGCGCTGGTCATAGGCTTTTTTTGTGTGCGGCTCAACGAGGTGTATTTCGCCATGCTGACGCTTGCGTTCGGCATGATGGTCTTTGCCGTGGTGCATCAGTGGCGTTCGGTCACCAATGGCAGCGATGGCATCGCGGGCTTTACCGTCGGCACTTTCGGTCTGGGGCTGGATCTGACCCTGGCCAACCCCAGTGTCTATTACCACGTGGTGCTGGCGCTGGTCGTGCTCGCGGCGGCGCTGCTTTATCTGGTGTGCCGCTCCTCGTTCGGGCTGATCCTCAGGGCCATACGCCAGAACCCGGAACGGGTCGCGTTCTGCGGGCTCAACGTCAGAAGTTATCGCCTGGCCGCCTTCACCATTGCCGGCGGCTTTGCCGGCCTGGCAGGCGGATTGATGGCGCCTTTTCTGCGTATTGCCAGTCCCGAGATGGTGCACTGGTCCATGTCGGCCGAGCCCGTGCTGATGACCATACTGGGCGGCAGCGGTTATTTTCTCGGGCCTTTTTTCGGCGCGGGCATGTTTGTCCTGCTGGAAACCTGGATCACCAGCGTGACCCATGCATGGATGCTGGTGTTGGGCATCATCCTGGCCCTGATGGTGATGTTTTTCCGGCGTGGCGTGCTGGGTACCTTTCTTGACTGGTGGCGGCATGACTGATCCTATTCTGAAAATATCGGGGCTGGGCAAGCGTTTCGGCGGCGTGGCCGCCGTGTCGGACGTCAGCCTGGAGGTCTATCCACGCGAGACCCTGGCCATTATTGGCCCCAATGGCGCGGGCAAGACCACTTTCTACAACCTGCTGTCGGGGCGCATGATGCCCAGCGCCGGCAGCATTGTGTTTGACGGCCACGACATCACGGGCTTGCCAGCCCACAAGATCAGTCGCCTGGGCGTGTCGCGCTCCTTCCAGATCAATAATATTTTCAATGAGATGACGGTTCGCGAAAATGTCGAGGTCGCGGTCACGGCCTGGCGCGGCGACAGCCGCCGCTGGGTCCGCCCGGCCTCGCGCAATGTCGCGGTGCGCCAGGAGGCCGAGGCGCTGCTCGAGCGCCTTTCCCTGACCTCGCTGGCGCATCGGCGCGCGGGCGTGATCAGCTATGGCGACAAGCGCCTGGTCGAGATCGCTGTGGTGCTGGCGACCCGTCCTCATCTGGTGCTGCTGGATGAGCCGACAGCCGGCATGACACCGGAAGAGACCCAGCGCGTGATGTCGCTGGTCAAGGGGCTGGCCGAGTCCGGCGACTACACCTTTCTGATTACCGAGCACGACATGCAGGTTGTGTTCGGACTGGCCGATCGCATTCTCGTGATGCACCACGGCCAGAAACTTGTGCTGGGCACGCCGCAGGAAGTACGCGCCCATCCCGAAGTACGCCGCGCCTATCTTGGCGACGCGGAAGAGGAGCTGTCGCTATGATGCTCGATGTTCAGGATATTCATGCCTATTACGGCGAAAGCCATGCGCTGCAGGGTGTGTCCATGCAATTGCGCGAAGGCGAAACTGTCTGCCTGCTGGGCCGCAATGGCGCCGGCAAAAGCACGACCCTGCGCAGCATCATCGGGCTGCTGGCGCCCAGGCAGGGCAGGGTGGTGTTCGACGGCAAGGATGTGACTGGGCAGCCGGCCTATCGCATTGCGCGCCAGGGCGTTGGGCTGGTGCCCGAGGACAGGCGTATTTTTTCCGGTCTGACGGTGCGGGAAAATCTGGAAGTGGGCCAGTACCGCAGGCCGGGCGCCGCCGGTCACTGGACGGTGGAGCGCATTTTCGACCAGTACCCCATGCTGGCCGGGCTGGCCAATCAGGATGGCGCCACGCTCTCGGGCGGGCAGCAGCAGATGCTGGCGGTCGCCCGCTCCCTGATGAGCGAGCCGCGCCTGCTGCTGCTCGACGAGCCCAACGAAGGCCTGGCGCCTGTGATCGTCAAGCAGATAGGACAACTGATCGACGAGCTGGCCAAGACCAGCACGATTCTGTTTACTGACCAGAGTGTGCATTTCGCGCTCAAGCATGCCAGGCGCGCCTACATACTGGAGAAGGGCAGGGTTGTGCACGAGGCCGCCAGCGAGGCGTTGCTCCAGGACACCGACATCCAGCATCGCTATCTTTCCGTCTGAGCGTGCGCGCCGATAACGTAAACTTGCGCCAGTCCTGTTTGTGGAAACCCTGATGATTGCTGATTTCGAGTCGTTCAAAATCGAGCTTAGCCTGTCGCAGGTCGAGATCTGTCGCGAGTTGTATCGACAGAACACCGACCTTATCCGTATCAAGAAAGAGCATGTCGCGGTCCGGAATCTGGTTCGCATCATTGATTCGACGCTGCGGCTGACCAGCGCCAAAGGCTTTCATGCCATGTCGCTGCGCGACCTGTGCGCTGACTCGGGCCTGAGCATAGGCGGGCTGTATGCCTATATACGCAGCAAGCAAGACCTGATCTATCTCATTCAGAGTCACGGCTTTCTGCTCACGCGCCGCACCATGCTCGCCTACACGCGGGATATCGCCGACCCGCATGCAAAGCTGCTGGCGGCGGTCAAGGCGCACGTCTATCTCAGCGAGATCATGCAGCCCTGGTTCTATTTTTCGTTCATGGAAACCAAGAGCTTGCCGCAACGGCATAAAAAGGAGGCGATTGCAGTCGAACTGGAGGTGGAGAATATTCTGTGCGGCATCATTGAGGAAGGCGTGACGCACAAGGTATTCAGGCCCGTGGATGCGCGCCTGCTGGCGTCGCTGTGCAAGGCCATGATGCAGGACTGGTATCTCAAGCGGCGCAAGTACAGCCGGCAGCAGGTCGACGCCACCCAGTATGCGCAATTCATCGGCGCTGTGCTCGAACGCTATCTGCTGCCCTGATTCGTCCGAGGGTCCCTTCCATTTGCCTGATGTCCCGCAACGCGGTACATTAGCAGCTTGGTCCGTTCAAATATCCGGAACGGATCCGTCCAAGGCTCTGTTGCCCGGGCTATCCGCCCGGTTTTTTGCGCCTGTAGTACCTGCTGCTGGCCGCGCCACAAGCGTGTGTTGCCTCAGCTTCCGTTTCTACCTCCCGCATCCATAGTGGGTGCTCGTGCTTTGTTTCGATGAGTGCAGGGCGGTTCGGCAAGGTGTCTGGGTGGCGTGGTTCCGTGAATCACAAAGCGCCAGGTCATGTTGCTGCAACTGGTTCGAGCTCAGGCCATAGGGGCCGGTCGAGGCAAATGTACTGGTTACGAAAGGAAAACCAGATGGAACTCAATGGCGCCGATATCGTCGTGCGTTGCCTTGCCGAAGAAGGCGTAGACCATGTCTTTGGCTATCCGGGCGGCGCTGTACTCTACATTTACGACGCAATCTACAAGCAAGACTCTTTCAAGCACATATTGGTGCGTCACGAGCAGGCTGCCGTGCACGCCGCCGATGCGTATTCCCGATCCTCAGACAAAATCGGCGTGGCCCTGGTTACCAGTGGCCCGGGCCTTACCAATGCCGTCACCGGCATCGCGACGGCCTACATGGATTCGATCCCCATGGTCATCATCAGTGGCCAGGTTCCCACCCATGCCATTGGCGAGGATGCATTCCAGGAGTGCGACACCGTCGGCATTACCCGGCCCTGTGTCAAGCACAACTTTCTGGTCCGCGATGTCAAGGAACTGGCCGAAACCATGCGTCGCGCCTTTTACATCGCGCGCACAGGCCGACCCGGTCCCGTGTTGGTCGATATCCCCAAGGACATCACGGTAGCCACCTGCAAATACACGGCCAGGCGCGGTGAGGTCCGTATGCGCTCCTACGCGCCCGTGGCCAAGGGGCATCAGGGGCAGATCAAGAAAGCGGTGCAGATGCTGGCATCGGCCGAGCGCCCCATGATTTATGCGGGCGGCGGCGTAGTGCTGTCCGATGCCTCGTCCGAGCTGCGCGAGCTTGTCGAACTGACCGGCGCGCCCTGCACCACAACGCTGATGGGACTGGGCGGCTATCCCGGCGGCGAAGACAAGTTCGTCGGCATGCCGGGCATGCACGGCACCTATGAGGCCAACATGGCCATGCAGAACTGCGACGTTCTGATTGCCGTGGGCGCGCGTTTCGACGACCGGGTGATCGGCAACCCCAAGCATTTTTCGCAAACGCCGCGCAAGATCGTGCATATCGACATCGACCCTTCGTCGATCTCCAAGCGCGTGCGCGTCGATGTGCCCATCGTGGGCAACGTCAAGGACGTGCTTCAGGACATGAACACGCTCTACACGCAGGCGGTGGCCGACACGCCGGCCAACACCGCGCAGTTGGCCAAATGGTGGGAGCAGATCAACGAATGGCGTGGCCGCAAGTGCCTTGACTACGCCAATTCCGATTCCGTCGTCAAGCCCCAGTTCGTAGTCGAAAAGCTGTGGGAAGTCACCGGCGGCAATGCCTTTGTCACTTCAGACGTCGGGCAGCATCAGATGTGGGCCGCGCAGTATTATCGCTTCAACAAGCCGCGCCGCTGGATCAACTCCGGCGGCCTGGGCACCATGGGTGTGGGCCTGCCCTATGCCATGGGTGTGCAGATGGCCAACCCCGACAGCGACATCGCCGTCATTACGGGCGAAGCCTCCATACAGATGAACATCCAGGAGCTGTCCACCTGCAGTCAGTACCGGTTGACGCCCAAGATACTGTGCCTGAACAACCGTTACCTGGGCATGGTGCGTCAATGGCAGCAGATCGACTACGGTTCGCGCTACTCGGAATCCTATGTGGATGCGCTGCCGGACTTCGTCAAACTGGTCGAGAGCTACGGCCATGTGGGCATGCGTATCGACAAGCCGGCCGACGTCGAGCCCGCCATCCGCGAAGCCTTCACCAAGCACAAGAACAGGCTGGTGTTTCTGGACTTCATCACCGACCAGACCGAAAACGTCTGGCCCATGGTCAAGGCTGGCAAAGGCCTGACTGAAATGCTGCTCGGTTCCGAAGACCTGTAAGGAGAGCACAATGAAACACGTGATTTCCATTCTTCTGGAAAACGAACCCGGCGCATTGTCGCGCGTTGTCGGCCTGTTTTCGGCTCGCGGCTACAACATCGAAACCCTTACTGTCGCACCCACCGAAGACGCCACGCTGTCGCGCATGACCATCGTGACGGTCGGTTCGGATGAAGTGGTCGAGCAGATCACCAAGCACCTGAACCGGCTTATCGACGTCGTCAAGGTGGTGGACCTGTCCGAAGGGCCGCACATCGAGCGCGAGCTCATGCTGATCAAGGTGCGCGCCGTCGGCAAGGAGCGCGAAGAGATGAAGCGCATGGCGGATATTTTCCGCGGGCGCATCATCGATGTCACCGACAAGGCCTACACCATAGAGCTCACGGGCGATCAGGGTAAAATCGAGGCCTTTATCGGGGCGCTGGACCGCAGCGCCATCCTGGAAACCGTGCGTACCGGTGTTTCCGGCGTGGGGCGCGGCGAACGCGTTCTGAAACTCTAGCAGGCAGGCCGGCTCGCCGGCACAAGGCGGGCGCCTGGCGCCCAGACGCAGTATTCAATCGAACAAGCTACAAAATTCTCAAGCATTGGAGCAAGCTAAATGAAAGTGTTTTACGACAAAGATTGTGACCTCTCCCTGATCAAGGGCAAAACCGTTGCCATTATCGGCTACGGCTCGCAAGGCCACGCCCACGCGCTGAACCTGCACGAATCCGGCGTGAATGTCGTGGTCGGCCTGCGCAAGGGCGGCGCCTCCTGGAGCAAGGCCGAGAACGCCGGCCTGGCAGTCAAGGAAGTCGCCGACGCGGTCAAGGGCGCCGATCTGGTCATGATTCTGCTGCCTGACGAAAACATTGCCGAGGTCTATCGCAACCAGGTTGCCGGCAACATCAAGGCAGGCGCTGCACTGGCCTTTGCTCACGGTTTCAACGTTCATTACGGCCAGGTGCAGCCGCGCGCTGACATCGACGTCATCATGGTTGCGCCCAAGGCGCCGGGCCACACGGTGCGCGGCACCTACAGCCAGGGCGGCGGCGTACCTTCGCTGGTTGCCGTGCATCAGGACAAGTCCGGCGCTGCGCGCGATATCGCCTTGTCCTATGCCTGCGCCATCGGCAGCGGCCGCGCCGGCATCATCGAGACCAACTTCCGCGAAGAAACCGAAACCGACCTGTTCGGCGAGCAGGCAGTGCTGTGCGGCGGTACGGTCGAGCTGATCAAGGCTGGCTTCGAAACCCTGGTCGAAGCGGGCTATGCGCCAGAAATGGCTTATTTCGAGTGCCTGCACGAGCTCAAGCTCATCGTCGACCTGATCTACGAAGGCGGCATCGCCAACATGAACTACTCGATTTCCAATAACGCCGAATATGGCGAATACGAAACCGGGCCCAAGATCGTCACCGACGAAACCCGCGCAGCCATGCGCCAG
This sequence comes from Pusillimonas sp., assembly GCA_048270225.1. GTDB lineage: Bacteria > Pseudomonadota > Gammaproteobacteria > Burkholderiales > Burkholderiaceae_B > Allopusillimonas. The sequence continues at coordinate 115,262 of JBLWTG010000005.1, forward strand.
TGCCTCACCGACATCCAGACCGGCGCCTATGCCAAGAACTTCATCCTGGAAAATGCCGCAGGCGCACCAACGCTGATTTCCCGTCGCCGCATCAACGCGGAGTCGCAGATCGAGCAGGTGGGCGGCAAGCTGCGCGCCATGATGCCCTGGATCGCGGCCAACAAGCTGGTCGATCAAAGCAAGAACTGATCCATCACAGGCCGGCTCGAACAAGCCGGCGCCACGCCCTTGCCGTGAAGGACGTGGCCTTGCACAAGCGGCAGACAGTGCGCACACCTCGCAAGAGCTTGTGCGCACTGTTGCGTCTGGACAGTGCAACAGCGCTGTCCGGATAATTTCAGCCTGAGTTCGCCCTTATATTAATTTTAATCGTTTAAAGATTGATAATCTAAATAATAATAGATATCATTATCGATTAACTGTTTATATCTTGGTTTTCAGGTTGATATTCATAATGGCTAAAAATATTCAGGCGTGGTGGGGCGGCGTATTTCTTGCGCTGGTGGCAGCATCGGCGGCGGCTCAGCAACAATCCGGTTCGATACGCGGCCAAGGCGCGGCGCGGTCCGCCGTCGACAGCGGCATTCAGGCATTGTCGCCGGTGCGGGTCCAGGGGCAGTTGGAATACCAGTTGCCCGAAGGCGCATCGGTCACCTACCGGGAAACCCTGGTGGAGCGCTCCATCGAAAGCTGGGACGACTTCGGCAAGCGGGCGGAGCCGGGCGTGAATTTCAACCGCCAGAACAACAGCATCAATATCCGGGGCATGGATCAGGACCGCGTCGTGACGCGGGTTGACGGCGTGCGGATTCCCTGGCTGAACGACGGCGCACGCGGCGTCAAGGGCGGGCTGAACACAATCGATTTCAACAGCCTGTCCAGCATAGACCTCGTGCGCGGAACCGGCGCCACGCAGTCGGGCTCGCTGGTCGGCTATCTCGACGTGCTGACGCTCTCGCCCCAGGATCTGCTGGGCGCGGACAAGCATTTCGGCGCGCTGCTCAAAAGCGGCTACGACAGCGCCGACGACAGCTGGGGGGTCGATGCAGCCCTGGCGGGCCGGCTGGGGGAGAGCGGCACCAGCTGGCTATTGCAACTTGGCCAGCGCAAGGGGCATGAGCTCGACAACCAGGGCGACACCGGCGGCTATGGCCCCGCGCGCAACAAAAACAATCCCCAGTCCTATACCGCGCGCAATGTCATGCTCAAGCTGCAGCATGCCTTCAACCAGGAGCACCGCATAGGCCTGAGCGGCGAGCGATTCCGCCGCGACACCGATATCGACAACCGGCTGGAGCAGGGCAATGCCACCTACGATATCGGCAACAATCAAAGCAGCGACTCGCTGACCCGCGAGCGCGTGCTGCTCAGCTACGATTTCCAGTCTGCGCAGCAGCAGGCCGCCGTGGATACCGGCGCCGTCAGGCTGTACTGGCAGCGCAGCAAACTCATGGGCGGCCAGTCGGCACTGCGCAACATGGACGGGCGCGGCAATATTTCGTTTGGCCCCACTTTTCCGGTTGGCGCCATTTACGGCCTGGGCTATCCCTATGGTCCATACGGCCGCGACAATACCGTACAGGAATCGGGCTATGGTTTGTCCACCGACTGGAGCGGCTACCTGAACACCGGCGCGCTGGCGCACCATTGGGCAGCCGGAGGTGAATGGTATGGCACGCGTACCCGGCAGCATTCCAGCGGCTACGACAACTGCCCGGCGGGCCTGCCGCCCTGGCCCGAATCCTTGCAGAACGCCCTGGGTCCGCGCAATTGCGATCTGCTGCACACCAACCAGTCCGACATGCCCGAAGCCAAGGGCAACACCTGGGCCCTATGGGCGCAGGACGAACTGTCCTGGGCTGATGGCCGATACGCGCTCACGCCTGCCCTGCGCTTTGACAGCTACCGCTATACCCCCGAAACCGGAGGCAGCTATGCGGAGAACCCCAACGCATCCATCACCTCGCGCTCGTCGGCCAGCGGCCAGCGCGTATCGCCATCCCTGCTTGCCACGTTCAGGCCCCGCCACGATCTGTCTCTTTACGCCAGATATGGGTACGGGTATCGCGCACCCAACGCAACCGAGCTTTACATGAATTACGGTGCGCCAGGCACATATCTACGCGTAGGCAATCCCGATCTCGAGGCCGAGGTCAGCCGTGGCTGGGAGTTGGGCGCGGACATCGGCACTGCCGATCTGGGCGGCCGCGTCAGTGTCTTCGATAACCGCTATCGCCATTTCATCGATGAAGACGTCGCGATTACGCCTGACTCTCCGCAATGGAATCCGGCATGGAATGCGCTGTATCCCATGGGGGTGACAGGCTACGTGAACCGCGACAGCGTGCGCATCTACGGCGCCGAAGCCAGCATGCACTGGAACATCGACAAAAACTGGTACACATGGGGTTCGCTGGCCTGGGCGCATGGCCGCGACCAGGATACCGGGCGCCATCTCAATTCCGTCGCGCCGCTCAAGGCGCTGCTGGCCCTGGGCTACCGCGAAGACATGTGGGGCGCCGAAGCCATCGTCACGCTGGCCAAGCGCCGCACGCAGGTTGAGTACCCGGCCCCCGAGACCGCGCCAGGCGCGTCAGGCCCGGATTTCGAAGCGCCCGGCTACGGGCTGCTGGATCTGAGCGCCTGGTGGAAGCCTCAGGCAGTCAAAGGGCTGCGCGTGCAGGCAGGCGTTTATAACGTGTTCGACAAAACCTACTGGAATGCGCTGAACGTGCCCCGGCCGGGCGGGCGTGGGCAGGCGCCGATCGACAGCTATACCGAACCAGGGCGCAGCCTGCGGGTGAGCCTGACCTATCAGTATTGAACTAATCGAGAATAGCTCTTATTATCGATCCCTTGATATAGCACTATAGAATATGCAGAAGGAGTCATCATGACCAACACCATCGAGCAGCATGCCCAGCCTTTGCGAGCGCGCTACGCGCAGCTCAAGGCCGCTGATCCCAAAGCGCGCATCCGCACCCTGGCCGAACAAATGCAGGTTTCGGAAGTCGAACTGGTCGCTGCGCAATGCGGCGAACTCACGGCCACGCAGTTGGGGTCGCCGCCGCAGGATATCTTCAAGCAGCTCGGCAGCCTGGGGCGTGTCATGGCGCTTACCCGCAACGACTGGTGCGTACACGAACGCCACGGCAAGTACGAAGACATCCGCGCCGGCAAAACCATGGGCATCGTGCTGGGGCCCGATATCGACCTGCGTGTATTCTTCGGGCCATGGGCCAGCGCGTGGGCCGTCGAGGACGGCGGCCGGCGCAGCCTCCAGTTCTTCGACCGCAGCGGCATCGCCATACACAAGGTATACGTCACAGACGAAACCGATGCCGCCGCTTATGATGCCCTGGTCCGGGAGCACGCCAGCCAGGACCCTCAATGGCCTGTGCTGGAGCCCGTCGCGGCCAAGCCTGCAGCCGAGGGCGAGGCAACGCCCAGCCTGCGCACAGACTGGCTGGCCATGCAGGATACCCACGAATTCCACAACCTGCTGCAGCGTCACAATGTATCCCGCCTGACTGCCCTGCGCGGCGTGGGGGGCGATCTGGCCCAGGAGGTTTCCAACGATCTGGCCGAGCGCATGCTGCAGGATGTCGCCGAGCGCGATATCTCCTTCATGTGTTTTGTGGGCAACCACGGCATGATCCAGATCCATTCCGGCCCCATCAAGAAAGTCATGCGCACGGGGCCCTGGTTCAATGTACTCGAGCCGCATTTCAACCTGCATCTGAACACGACGGCCATCTCCTCCACCTGGGTTGTCAACAAGCCCACATCCGACGGCTGGGTCACTTCTATGGAATGCTATGCCTCGAACGGCGAACTCATCGCCCAGTTCTTCGGTGCGCGCAAGCCTGGCGTACCCGAACTCTCCAGCTGGCGCGAGCTGCTTTGCGGCTATTGCCACGAACCGCTGGCAGCCTGAACATGCGCAGATTGCTGGCAGCATTCAGTCTGGTCGTGATCTCGGGGGCGGCATGGGCCGCGCCCGAGCGAGTGGTATCGCTGGGCGGCAGTGTCACCGAAATCGTCTATGCGCTGGGGCAGGGCGACCGTCTCGTCGCCGACGATGAGTCCAGTCTCTACCCTGAAAGCGCACAAAAGCTTCCCCGTGTCGGCTACTACCGCACGGTGCCGCTTGAGGGCGTGGTGTCCATGAAGCCCGATCTTGTCCTGGCCTCCGAGCATGCCGGTCCGCCCAAAACCATCGAACGCCTGGCCCAATTGGGCATTGCGGTCAAAACCGTCTCCGACGGCCCCTCGCTGGATTCATTATTTCAGCGCATCGATCAGATTGCCGCCATTCTCGATGTCCCCCAGCAGGGCAAGGTTCTGTCAGCCGGCATCCGCGGCGAGATCGCCAAGGCCCAGGCGCGCCAGACGCATCCCCTGCGCGCCGTGGTGCTGGTCAATCGCACCGGCTCCTTCATGGGGGCAGGCGGCCACACTGCCGCTGACGCCGTGCTGCATCTGGCAGGGCTGGACAACGCGCTGGCGGGGCAGAATGGCTACACGCCCGTCTCCACCGAAGGCCTGGCCACCCTGCAGCCCGACCTTATCGTCATCACCACGACTTCGCTGCAGGCCAGCGGCGGGCTGGAGGCCTTCAAGGCCCGCTCCGGCGTGGCCAGCACGCCCGCCGCACGCAATGGGCGCATTGCCGTGCTCGACGACCTGCTGATCCTGGGCATAGGCCCGCGGGTTGCGCAGGCCCTTACCCAGCTCAAGGACGCAGCCCTTTAGCGGGCGATTTATGTTCGCTGCTTCGCACAAGCTGTCACCCCGTCCCGTACTGCTGGCATTGGCCTGCTGTCTGGTGCTGGCCATGCTGGCAGCCAGCGCCAGCGGCGCTGTCCACATTTCCTGGTTCGATTTTCCCAGGCTGCTATGGGGATCCCTGCTGCCTGGCGACCTGCTCCTGCACAATGTGCTGCTCGATATCCGCCTTCCGAGGGTGCTTTTCAGCGCGATCACCGGCGCTGCGCTGGCGCTTACCGGCGCCGCCATCCAGGCCCTGTTCCGCAACCCCCTGGCCGAGCCCGGTCTGGTCGGCATCTCTTCGGGCGCCGCGTTGGGCGCGGTGTCGGCCATCGTGGTGGCGTCGGGCGGATTTCTGCTGATTGCAGGCGCCGCATTTGCGGGCAGCCTGCTGGCCACGTTTTTCGCCTACGCGATAGGGCGGCGCCATACCGGCGTGGCCGGCATACTGCTTGCCGGCATCGCCATCAATACAGTCTGCGCCAGCGGTATAGGCATATTCACCTATATGGCCAGCGATGCCCAATTGCGCGACCTCACGTTCTGGAGCCTGGGCAGCCTGGCCGGCGCAGACTGGCGCACGCTGGCCTGGACTGCGCCCTGGACGCTGCTGCTGCTGGTCTATCTGTGCGGGCAATGGCGCGTCCTCAATGCCTTGCTGCTTGGCGAACGCGAGGCCGCACACCTGGGTTTCGAGCTCAAGTCCGTGCGGCGCCGGCTGATTGTCGTGGTCGCGCTCATCATCGGGCCGCTGGTCGCCGTGACCGGCGGCATCGGTTTCATCGGTCTGGTGGTGCCGCATCTCATGCGCATGCTGCTGGGGGCGCATCATCGCTATCTGCTGCCTGCCTCCGTGCTGGGCGGTGCGCTGCTGCTGACGCTGGCCGACTGGCTGGCGCGCCTGCTGGTCAGCCCCGCAGAGTTGCCCATCGGCCTGGTCACCAGCCTGGTGGGCGGTCCCTTCTTTTTCTGGCTGCTTATGCGTGGCCGCGCGGCGGTATAAATGACCAGGCACATACCCGACGGCGACGCACTGGGCGTCATTGACGCGCAGGCCAGGCGCGGCGAACGGCTGGTGCTGCAGCATGCTACGCTGGTGCTGCGCCCCGGAGAAGTGCTGGCCTTGTTGGGCGCCAACGGCGCCGGAAAATCCACGCTACTGTCAGTGCTGTCGGGTGAAATCAAGCCACAGCGGGCGGATGCGGCAGGCCAGCCTTTTCTTAATGGTGCGCCCCTGCATGCCCTGGGATCAGGCGAACAAGCCCGCATGCGCGCCATGCTGCCGCAGCGCTCCGGCCTGGCTTTCGACCTGCAGGTCGACGAAGTCGTGGCCATGGGAGCCTACCCCTTTCCCGAGCTGGCCACGGCGCAGGTGCAGGCGCTGGTCGAGCAGTCGCTTGCGCGGGCCGATGTCGCCAGCCTGGCAACCCGTCGCTATCTGGAGCTATCCGGAGGGGAGCAGCAGCGCGTACATTTTGCGCGGGTGATATTGCAGGTGCTCGCCGGGCGCAGCGACGATCCGCGGGGCCGCTATCTGCTGCTGGATGAACCCACCTCCAGCCTCGACCCCCTGCATCAGCAGGAATTGCTGGAGGCGGTCTGCCAGTTGGCCCGAGCAGAGCGCATCGGCGTGCTGCTCATCCTGCACGACGTCAACCTGGCGGCCCTCTGGAGCGATCGCATTGCATTGTTGGCGCAGGGCACGATATTTGCCTGCGATGTGCCTGATAAGGTTCTGACGCCCGCCAACCTGAGGCGTGTCTACGATATGGAGGTGCATGTCATGTCTCACCCCCATCATGCAGGCAGGCCGCTGGTGGTATTTGGCTGACAGGACGGCGCTTTTTTCCTGATGTCGGTTTTATTTCGGTTATCCTTCGTCTTACGATGAATATACCTTCTTATCCTCACCCTGTAATCGCCCGCGAAGGCTGGCCTTTTGTGGCCGGCATTGTGCTGGTGTCCATACTCGTCAGTATCTGGTCCGGGCCTGCATCCATTCCGTTCTGGCTGCTGTCCGTCTTTGTTCTGCAGTTTTTCCGCGATCCTGCGCGCAGCGCACCCGACGGCGAGCAGATCGTGCTCTCACCCGCCGATGGCCGCATCGTGGCCGTCGAAGAGGTCCGTGATCCTTATGCCGAGCGCGATGCCATCAAGATCAGCGTGTTCATGAATGTCTTCAATGTCCATTCGAACCGCGTCCCGGTCAAGGGTACGGTGCAGACCATCAATTATTTCGCGGGACAGTTCTTCAACGCATCGCTGGACAAGGCCTCGCTCGAAAACGAACGCAACGCCATGGTGCTGCGTACCGAGCAGGGGCATGTCGTGACCGCTGTACAGGTAGCCGGGTTGGTGGCAAAACGCATTCTTTGCTATGCCAAGCCCGGTGATCAACTGTATGCTGGACAGCGTTACGGTTTCATCCGCTTCGGGTCGCGTGTCGACGTGTACCTGCCTTTGGGATCACGGCCGCGTGTTGCCATCGGCGATAAAGTCCAGGCCACCAGCACCGTATTGGCCGAGCTTGCGCCGTCAGACGCCGGCCCTAACGAGTAAGCCTATGCCAGACAGCCTTTCTCCAGACGAAACCCATCGCCGGCGCAGCATCTACCTGTTGCCCAACGCCTTTACTACGGCCAATCTTTTTGCTGGCTTCTACGCGGTCGTGCAGTCTATGAACGGCCGCTTCGAAGTCGCCGCCATTGCCATTTTTCTTGCGATGGTGTTCGATGGCATGGATGGGCGGGTAGCCCGCCTCACCAATACCCAGTCTGCTTTCGGCGAGCAGTACGACTCCATGTCCGACATGATCTCCTTCGGCATTGCGCCGGCCCTGGTCATGTACGAATGGGCGCTGCAGGATCTCGGGCGCTGGGGATGGCTGGCGGCGTTTGTCTACGTTGTCGGCGCCGCGCTGCGGCTGGCGCGTTTCAACACCAATATCGGCGTTGTCGACAAGCGTTTCTTCCAGGGGTTGCCCAGTCCCGCGGCGGCGGCGCTGGTGGCGGGTTTTCTCTGGCTGTCCGTGGACAACAAGCTGCTCTTTGATGCGCACACCATTTCCTGGGTCGCATTCTGCTTTACGGTCTATGCCGGCGTCTGCATGGTGTCCAATGCACCGTTCTACAGCGGCAAGACCTTCGCGCTCGGCCGCAGTGTTCCCTTTTGGGTCATTCTGGTTCTGGTGGCAGTGTTTATCTTTGTCTCAAGCGACCCACCCGTCGTGCTTTTCGCCCTGTTCGTCATTTATGGCATTTCGGGCTGGTTCATCATGGCCTGGCGCTGGCGCCGGGCGCGCGAACTGACCCGCCAGCGCCACAGCATGGCCGAAGGGGGAGAGGAGGCAGCGGTTGAGCCCACCGTGGACGCTTCCCGGGCCTTTCAGTCGCCTGGGCTGGCCGGCCATGCCCAGCCGCCCGTGCCTCCTGTTGCGCCTGGACATGAGTCGGGCCTTGCGGGCGGAGAGGCTGCCAGGGGCGCCGGTTCGCCACAGGCGCCGGAGCCGAATAGCGGCGACAAGTCCTGAGCAACGGCCGGGCGCAGTTGGCCCGGCCTGCCAGCGGCATGGTCAGCAGCGGCATGCGCGATGCCGTGCCTGCGCCATATCGATTGATTCAAAGGGGCTGCATCAGCCCAGAGGCTACATCAGCCAGAGGTTACATCAGCCAGAAATCGCTATGGTCGAACATCGGGTCAGGCCCGGGATGAAAACGCGTGACATGGCTGCCGTCGGTGCCAAAATACACATACATCAACGAATTCCACGCGCCTGACTGCCTGTACCGGTAGCTCCATACCAATTGCGTGTTCGAGGGCAGGCCTACCGTGCTTTTATCGGCTGGCGGCCCGAACTCGCAGCGCACCTGGTCCTGCGTCCAGGTGCCGGTGCGCAGTCTCTCGAAATGCTCGTCCGTGAGCAGCGGCTCTATGCGGTCTATGTTGCCCGAGGCATCCACATGGGTTCCCCAGGCATACTGGCCCAGGGGCTGCTGGGACCAGACCAGATGCTGCTTGCCGTCGGGGGCGTCGCATACGAAGTTGGGCTGTCCCCACTTGGCCTCTACCGCCGCGAGCGGGGAGCCCGGGGGCGTCTGCGCCATATTGGCACAGGCGCCCAGCAGGCCAAGCGCAGCGGCGCCTGCCGTCAGCCGGAGATAGCGATACGGAATGAGCGATTTCATCAGTGGCTCCATGCCTGACGGGCCAGGCGGCAGTGGGGAAACCCGGCGATGGCCGGAGGCGACCAGGCTTCGGGCGAAGGACAATTGTCGCGGTACACGAAAAGGCCGTCTTTCCGGTATAATACCGTCTTCCTCGCGGCCCGGCGCGCATTCATGCCTGCGCCAGTCCCCGAAGAAGTCATCCAAGTATTGTCGTTTATTCATCAATTCACGTCAGGGCACCTCGGCTCTGTCGCTCGTCCAAGAGGATCAAAATCAATGTCTGTTTCCGACATCAAAAAGTCTGACATCGTCGCGCAGTTTCAACGCGTCCAAGGCGATACCGGTTCCCCCGAAGTCCAGGTTGCACTGCTTACCGCTCGCATCAACGAACTCACTGGCCACTTCAAGGCGCACATGAAAGACCACCACTCGCGTCGTGGCCTGCTGCGCATGGTGAGCCGTCGCCGTAAACTGCTCGACTACCTGAAGGGCCGCAATCCCGATTCGTACCGTTCGCTCATCGAAAAGCTCGGTCTGCGTAAGTGATACTCGGGGCTGGCTCCCCGCGTTGGAACCGTGTATACCGCGAGCATTATCGCGGTGTACACGGTTTTTTCATTGTAAGGATATCTCCTAATGTTTAATAAAGTGAGCAAATCGTTTCAGTACGGTCAGCACACGGTAGTTCTGGAAACCGGCGAGATTGCTCGCCAGGCCTCGGGCGCCGTACTGGTTTCGATTGACGACACCGTCATCCTGGCGACCGTTGTGGCCGCCAAAACACCCAAGGCCGGGCAGGACTTCTTCCCGCTGACTGTCGACTACGTCGAAAAAACCTACGCAGCAGGGCGTATTCCCGGCGGTTTCTTCAAGCGCGAAGGCAAGCCTTCCGAGAAAGAAATCCTCACTTGCCGCCTGATCGACCGTCCCCTGCGTCCGCTTTTCCCTGAAGGCTTCTATAACGACGTCCAGGTCATCATCCATACGGTTTCGGTCAACCCCGAAGTCGATCCCGACATTGCCGCCATGATAGGCGCATCGGCCGCGCTGGCCATTTCGGGCATCCCGTTCAACGGCCCCATCGGCGCCGCGCGCGTTGGCTATATCGATGGCCAGTACGTGCTCAACCCCACCTCCACGCAGCTCAAGTCTTCCGGCATGGACCTGGTCGTGGCCGGTACCGAAGCCGCCGTGCTGATGGTCGAATCCGAAGCCAAGCAGCTGTCCGAAGACATCATGCTGGGCGGCGTAGTGTTCGGCCACGAGCAATTGCAGGCTGCAATCAACGCCATCCATGACCTGGTTGCCGAAGCCGGCAAGCCGGAATGGGACTGGAAGCCGGCCGCCAAGAACGCCGCGCTCACGACTGCGGTCGCTGCCGTGGCCCAGCAAAGCCTGCAGGATGCCTACCAGATCCGCGAAAAGCAGGCGCGTACCGCCAAGCTGCGCGAGGTCTATGCTGACGTCAAGGCGCGCCTGGCCGAACATGCCGCCGCCAAGGGCGAGCCTGCGCCAGACAGCGTTGAAGTTCAGAACATGTTGTTCGACCTCGAAGCGCAAATTGTTCGCGGCCAGATCCTGAACGGCGAACCTCGCATCGACGGGCGTGATACCCGCACCGTGCGTCCCATCAGCATCCGTCTGGGCGTGCTGCCGCGCGCTCACGGCAGCGCGCTGTTCACCCGCGGCGAAACGCAGGCATTGGTGATTTCCACTCTGGGCACCAAGCAGGACGAGCAGATCATTGATTCCATCATGGGCGAGCATCGTGATCGTTTCATGATGCACTACAACATGCCTCCGTTCGCCACCGGCGAAACTGGCCGTTTCGGCGCTCCCAAGCGTCGCGAAATCGGTCATGGCCGCCTGGCCAAGCGGGCGCTGATCTCCATGCTGCCCGAGCAGCAGGATTTCCAGTACACCATCCGCATTGTGTCCGAAATCACCGAGTCCAACGGTTCGTCCTCCATGGCTTCGGTCTGCGGCGGTTCGCTGGCCATGATGGATGCCGGCGTGCCGATCAAGGATCACGTGGCCGGTGTGGCCATGGGCCTGATCAAGGATGGCGGCAAATTCGCCGTGCTGACCGACATCCTGGGCGACGAAGATCACCTGGGCGACATGGACTTCAAGGTTGCCGGTACTGTGCAGGGCATTACTGCGCTGCAGATGGATATCAAGATCCAGGGCATCACCAAGGAAATCATGCAGGTTGCGCTGGCTCAGGCCAAAGAAGGCCGACTGCATATCCTGGGCAAGATGAAAGAAGCGCTGGACGGTTCGCGCCATGAGTTGTCCGAGTTCGCGCCACGCATGCTCAGCATCAAGATCAATCCTGAAAAAATCCGTGATGTCATCGGCAAGGGCGGCGCCACCATACGCGCTCTGACTGAAGAAACCGGCACGCAGATCGACATCGGCGACGATGGCGCCATCACCATTTCGAGCGCTGATCTGGACAAAGCCCGCGAGGCTGAGCGCCGCATCAAGGAACTCACGGCCGACGTCGAAGTTGGTCAGGAGTACGAAGGTCCGGTCCTGCGTCTGCTGGATTTCGGCGCGATTGTCCAGGTGCTGCCTGGCCGCGATGGTCTGTTGCACATTTCCGAGATCGCCAACTACCGTATTGCCAACATCAATGACGTACTCAAGGTTGGTCAGGTCGTGCGCATCAAGGTCATCGAGGCCGACGACAAGGGTCGTCTGCGCCTGTCCATGAAGGCGATCGGCGGTATCGAAGCCCAGGGCGGTCCGCAAGGCCCGGCGGCGACCAGCGAAGGCTGATCACCCGTCTGTCCAGGCTTCTGCCTTTCGGCGGGACACAAACGCTCCATGCTCCGGCTCAGGCCGGGCCTGGAGCGTTTTTTTTACAGCAGGGCCAACGCGCGCGTTCGCCTGATGTCGCTCCATTCTGCTTTTATATATAAATAAATAATTAAAAGATAGATTTGCAGATACTTTCGGCATGAGAAAATCACACTGCATTCTGTTATTCAAGGTTGATTAAAATGAAATCCGTGATTTCCCGCATGGCGATGTTCATGGCCGCATTTACGTTGGGCGCAGCGCATGCCGCCGGCCTTCCCGATAGCGTATCTCCAGGCGGGGCGCAGGCCGTCTCGGCTGCACCGGTGGCTGATGTTCGCGCGCCCTTGCTCACGCCTGTGCAACTCGATGCCTTGCGGAGTCGCGATCATGTCCGCATCATCGATATCCGTCCGCCTGAGCAGTACGCCGCCGGCCACATTCCCGGCGCCTTGTCGGCCCCTTATGGGAAATGGCGCGGTCCTGCCAGTAGCCCCGGCCAATTGCCGGCGCTGGACACGTTAACCTCCCTGGTACGTAGTCTGGGGCTGGGGGCCGGCAGCCATGCCGTCGTCGTTTCGTCCGGCGAGGATGCCACCGACTTCGGCGGATCGGCTCGCGTGTACTGGACGCTCAAATATCTTGGCCTGAGCAATCTCTCCATTCTGAACGGCGGGCTCAAGGCCTGGGCTGAGGCTGGTTTGGCCCAGGACAAGGCCATCCCCGAGGTGGCGGCGACTGCTTACGTACCCACGCCGCGCCTGGATATCATCGCCACGCAATCCGATGTTCAGGGCCAGTTGGACAATCCCCAGACCCGTCTGCTGGATGCGCGCCCCGCCAAGTTCTTCGAAGGCAAGGTCAAGGCGCCTACGGCGAAGGTCCCCGGTACGATACACAACGCGGTCAATCTTGAGTACAGCAAGTGGTTTGTGCCCGGTACGGCGATCTTTGTCTCGCCGGAGCAGGCCAGGAAAATCGCCGCTGCCAGCCTGCACACTCCGGCGGATGAAACCATTTCCTTTTGCAATACCGGTCATTGGGCCGCCACCGATTGGTTCGCGCTGTCCGAAGTCGTAGGCGAGAAGAACGTCAGGCTGTACCCCGCCTCGCTGGCCGAGTGGACGCAATCGAACGAAGCCTTGCCCATGGACAACGTTCCCAGCCGCGGCCATCAAATCCTCAACAGCCTCAAAAGCCTGATTTCCTGATTCGTTTCCGGTCGGCTGTCACGGCATCATCCTATGAACCGTATTCTTGTTTCGGCCGTCATGGCGGCCTTTTTCATTTTTCTGTCCTGGTTTGTTTCGCTGCGCCAGGCCGTGCTGTTTCTGGTTGGCGTGGGTATGGGCGGGGTGCTGGCAGGGGCGCGTTTTGGCTTCACCACCGGCTGGCGCCGCCTGGTCGAAGAACGTGACGCCAGCGGGGTGTTGGCTCAGATAGTGCTGCTTGCCGTGGCCGCGGCGATATCCATGCCCTTGCTGGCGTCCTTTCCCGGGGATCTGGCTGCGGCGTTGGGTCCTCCCAGTTTCAGTCTGCTGATAGGCGCCTTCGTGTTCGGCGCCTGCATGCAGGTTGCAGACGGTTGCGGGTCGGGCACGCTTTACAAGGCAGGCCTTGGTATTCCGCTGAACACCGTCATTTTGCCGATGTTCGCCCTGGGCAGCTTTCTGGGCTCCGCGCAACTGGAGCAATGGCTGAGTCTGGGCAGTATCAAGCCGCTCGGCCTGGTGGCTGCCCTGGGCCCGGTCCAGGCCCTCGGGCTGACCTGCATAGGGCTGGCCGTATTCGCCGTCATCGCCCTCAAGTGGGCGGGCAGTACGCGGCCCTGGTTCAACCGCAAGCTGCTTGTTGCTGCCGTCGCGCTGGCCATTCTGGCTGTGCTCAATTTGATTATTGCCGGGCATCCCTGGGGCGTTGTGTACGGGTTCGGCCTGTGGGGCGCCAAGATCGCCACCGCGCTGGGTTTTTTCGATGCGGCGGCCAATCCGTTCTGGAGTCAGCCGGTCAACGCGCAGTTGCTCTCGCAGACGGTGTTCCTCGATGTGACCTCGATCACCAATATCGGCATTCTGGCGGGCGCGTTCTGGATCGCGGCGGGCAAGAGGGCTGCCGTTGCCAAGCCTCTGAATCGTCAGCAGTGGATGGTAGGCGTTATTGCCGGCTTCCTGCTTGGCTACAGTTCCAGACTGGCCTTCGGCTGCAATATCGGGGCCATGGTCAGCGGTATCTCAACCGGCAGTCTTCATGGGTGGATATGGGTGCCGCTCGCATTTTGCGGCTCTCTGCTGGGACTGCGCATTCGTCGCCGTTTTGGCTTTTGATGGGGTGCTGCCATGAATAAACCAATACTTACGGCTGTATTCTGGGTACTTCTGTTGGCCTTCTTCACCTGGGACTGGGTGCAATCGGAGCCTGTCAATCTCCGCATGGAGCCGCCGCTGATAGCGGCCGGCTCAGGTCAGGCGCCCACGGGCGGACACTGTGCGTCCACTTTCTAGCGTTTTCCGCCTGCCGGGTCGCTGCAGGGATAGAGCAGCGTGATGTCGCCGTCCGTGGGCATCACGGCCGACATTACGCTGCAGTGTCCCTGCATGCAAAAATCGAAATCAGCGGTATAGATGGAGCGCGTCAGGCGCAGGGCTTTGGGCAAATGCCTTTCAGGTTGATACTCATACCAGCCATCGTGGAATACCGCGTCGGGCGGGGGTTCCATGCCGGCGCCTGAGCCGTGTACGCGCGCCTTGCCTGCAATCATGGTGGGTTGCCCGCCCGCAGTGGCCGGCGGCAACACCTGATAGTCTTCTTCCCAGCGCTCCTTCTCGATGGAGTGGGTCCACGCAAGGGTGAAGGCGTGGGTTGGCACGAATCGCGGCGGCACTTGCGGCGCCGCCGCGAGACTCAGGCATACGCCAAACAGGGGCGCCGCAATACTCATGATGCGGTGCTGGCGTGTTTGGCGTTGTTCGCGGCGCGCGTGCGCCAGACATGCCAGGCCAGGAAGATGGCGCAAACCGTGAAGCCGATCTCATCGGTCAGCGGCGCGGCAGTGACCAGCAGCACGGCAGAAGCGATTGCGAGCACGCGTCCCAGCCAGTTCATCGGACCAATGAGAAAGCCGGTGACACCCGCACCCCACAAGCCGACGGCCAGCAGCGCCTTGATCACGATGTAGACAACATCCATGACGCCTCCGCCCTGCAGCATCAGGGCGGGAGAGTAGACGGCCATATAGGGCACCACGAAGCCGGCGATGGCCACGCGCAAGGCCTGGAAGCTGATCTTCAGGCCATCTTCGCGCGCAATGGGCGCGGCGGCAAAGGCGGCCAGCGCCACGGGCGGTGTCAGATCGGCCATGATGCCGAAATAGAACACAAACATGTGGGAGACGATCAGCGGCACGCCCAGCTTGAGCAGGATGGGCGCTGCCAGGGAACTGGTAATGATGTAGTTGGGGATGGTCGGTATGCCCATGCCCAGCAGCAGGCAGGTGATCATGGTCAGGAACAGCGCCAGGAAAAGACTGTTCTGACCTACCGCAATGATATAGCCGCCCAGTTCGGCGGCCACGCCGGTGAGATTGATGATCCCGATGATGACGCCCACCAGGGCGCAGGCGATGGCGACGGGCAGCGCGTGGCGTGCGCCGTCGGCCAGTGCCTGTAGCGAGAGCGCCAGGGCATCTTTGCCGATATGCCGCAGCCGCAGCACGGCAATCAGCACTGCTGCAATGACAAAGAAGGTGATGACGCCGAATTCCAGGAACCCGGCGCAGGCGAACGCCAGCAGCAGCCAGAAGAGATAGCGCAGGGCCAGGTTGCCGACATTGGACATCAGGGCCGCGCCGAAGATCAGGATGACGGTCAGCCCCAGGCCGACCGTGCCGGAAAACAGAGGCGTATAGCCGGAGAAGAGTAATGCCACAAGCCCGAAAAGCGGCAGCAGCAGGTACCAGCGCAGCCGGATCGCCGCCCAGGGGTTGGGGCAGTCTTCCTTGGCCAGGCCCATCAGGCCTTTGCGGCCCGCTTCGAGGTGGACGGTCCAGAATGCGGTGCAGAAATAGAGCAGGGCGGGAATGATGGCCGCCTTGCATACTTCGATGTAGGGGATGTTCAGGGTTTCGGCCATGATGAAGGCGACCGCGCCCATGACGGGAGGCATGATCTGCCCGCCCATGCTCGAGGTGGCCTCCACGCCGCCCGCAAACGATGCGGAATAACCGAAACGCTTCATCAGGGGAATGGTGAACTGGCCCGTCGTCACCACATTGGCGACGCCGGAGCCATTGATGGTGCCCATCAGCCCGGAGCTGATGACGGATACCTTGGCCGGACCGCCCCGTGTGTGCCCGACCGTGCCCATGGCAAAATCGGTGAACAGGGCAATCATGCCCGCCTGTTCCAGGAAGGCTCCGAACAGGATGAACAGAAAAATATAGGAGGAAGACACATAGACGGGCGTGCCATAAATGCCTTCCGTCCCAAAGCTCATGGTGCTGATGATCTGGTCGAAGCCGTAGCCCCGATGCGCCAGCATGCCCGGCAGATACTCGCCGAACATGCCGTAGAGCAGAAAAACGCCGCAGACAATGGGCAGTGCCCAGCCCATCATGCGCCGCGCGCCCTCAAAAACCAGCACCAGCGTGACGATGCCGATGACCATGTCCATGTCGGTCATCTGGCCGGCCCTGGCTGTGAGGTCGGATTCGAACACCCAGTGATAAAAGCTGAACACAAAACCGATCAGGCCCAGCGCCCATCCCAGATTGCGCCGCGCCGGACTGCCGCGCGAGGTGAGCACGAAAATCATGAGCAGCACGAAGCCTACATGAAGGGCGCGCACCACTTGGCTGGACAGCGGGCTGAATGCGGCGGTGTAAATCTGGAAAGACGAAAAAACGACCGCAATCCAGAAGACTGCCCGAGGCAGGGCCTCGGCTTGATCTGTTTGTGTGCTCATTCTGGGTTTATGCCTTGGCTTTATTTGACGATGCCGACTTCGCGGTAGTAGCGCTCAGCGCCGGGATGCAGTGGCACGGGCATGCCCTTGACAGCGTTTTCCAGCTTGATGGCCTTGGCGGCGTTGTGGGCCGCATACAGCGTGTCCAGGTGTTCGTACATCGCCTTGGTCATTTGATAAGCCAGTTCATCCGGAACATCGGACTGCGTGACCAGGAAGTTGGGGATGGCCGCGGTTGGGACATCGGTTTTCTGGCCGTCGTAGGTGTTGGCGGGAATGACGGAGGCCTGATAAGCCGCATCGCCGATTTTGGCAATTACATCGGCAGGAACCGGAACCACGGTGATGGGCACAGAGGTGGCCAGGTCGCGGATGGAGGAAACGCCCAGGCCGGCCGACTGCAGCGTGGCGTCGAGCTGGCGGTTTTTCATGAGTTCGACCGACTCGCCGAACGGCAGGTATTCGACCTTGGCCAGGTCATCATAGGAGATGCCGGCGGCCTTGAAAATGGCACGGGCATTCAGTTCGGTGCCCGAGCGGGCCGCGCCGACGGAAATGCGTTTGCCTTTGAGGTCGGCCAGCGTCTTGATGCCGGAGTCGGCATTGGCGACGATCTGCACATAGTTGTTGTAGGTGGCCGACAGCCCGCGAAGTTTGTCCAGTTTCTTTGGGAAACCGGCTTCGGCGTCGCCTTTCCAGGCGTTGGAAACCGTATCTGCCAGCGCCAGTGCGAGTTCGCCACGGCCTGCCTGCAGCAGATTCATGTTTTCGGCCGAGGCCTTGGTGACCTGGGCAGTCGCTTTTACATCAGGAATATTCTTTGCGTAGATCTGCGACAGTGCCACGCCGAGCGGGTAGTACACGCCGCTCTGGCCACCGGTGAGGATGTTGATGAATTGCTGCTTGGCGGCGACGGGGCCGGAAACGACCGTCGCGACAGCCAGCGCTGCGGCGCTGACCCATTTGATGGCTCGCATTGAAATCTCCTTTTGGTTTCTGTAACTAATTTAAGTAAAACGCCGTCAATTAGAACAAAAAACGGGCGGGCAGGTAATTAGGGATAAACCAGCGACTCACGCTCTGTGGTTTTTGAAGCAGTCGGCCTCAAGCGCGCCGCAGGCGAATCAGGGTGATTTCCGAGCGTGCGCCTATACGCATGGGCGGGCCCCAGTATCCGGTGCCGCGGCTGACATAGACCGCCATGGCGCCCTGGTGATGCAGCCCCGCAACGAAAGGCTGCTGCAGCGGAACAAAATACTTCCAGGGCCAGAACTGGCCTCCGTGCGTATGGCCGGATAGTTGGAGATCGAAGCCTGCCGCAGCGGCCGCCGGGGCGCTGCGAGGCTGGTGGGCCAGCAGCACGCGTACGCTCGCGTCGGCCGGCGCGCCACGCAGCGCAGCTGCTGGATTGCTGGCCTGAGCCGGGTCGAAGGCGGCAGCGCCATAGTCGGTGACGCCTGCGATGACCAGTGTCGCGGCGCCGCGCGAGACGCTGCGGTGTTCGTTCATCAGCATGTCCAGGCCCATGCGGCGGAACGCGTTCACCCAGGCAGCGGCGCCGGAATAGTACTCATGATTGCCGGTGACAGCGACGGCGCCATCGCGAGCGGCTAACTGGCCCAGGGGAGCGACGTCGTGCTGCAGGCGCTCGACGCTGCCATCGATCAGGTCGCCGGTCAGGGCGATAAGGTCGGGCTGCAGCGCATTGGTCCTGTCGACGATGGCCTGGACGTAGCGGCGCTTGATGGTAGGGCCTACATGGATATCGCTCAGTTGCGCAATGGTGTATCCCTCGAACTCGGCGGGCAGCGAGGGCAGGCGGATGTCGACGCGCACGACGCGGGCGATGCGGCGGGTGTTATACAGGCCGATCAGTACGGCTGCGCAGGCCAGCACGATGACAGCGACACCGCTGGCGGCGGAAGGGTCGGCGCTCAGGCGAAGCATGGCCGCATGCAGCATGGCGGGCATGGTATCGGCCGGCATCGAAGCCAGGGGCGCGACGCTGTCCTGCGACATGGCAGTTGGCCCCCACAAGCCTGCAAGCGCGACAAGACCGAGGAAGGCCTCCCGCAACAGGCAGAGCACGAACAGCCAGGCGAAATAGCCGAGGGCGAGAAAGCCTGCCCATGCCATCAGGTCGCCGCTGACCCTGCCTACAGCCCGGCGGGTGCGAAAGCCGCCCATGATGAGCAGGTAGATCAGGAGGATGGCGGCGGCAATCGCCCAGCGTTCGGGGGCGGTGGCGGCTATGGGTGCCAGCCGCAGTGCGACATACACGTGAGCCAGTCCGACAATGATGGGAAGGCGCAGCAAAAAGGAAAAGCGGGGCATGGCCTCACCGGTAGATGGCAATGAGGCTATTTTAGGCGGATGCGGAAAGGGATGCTGGAATACAGATCCACCCATTGCCGACGCATGCCGGCGATGGGTGGATGGGTATGCCTAGAGCCCGTTGTAGACAGGGCCTTCGCCGCCTTGCGGCGCGACCCAGACAATATTCTGGGTGGGATCCTTGATATCGCAGGTTTTGCAGTGCACGCAGTTCTGCGCGTTGATCTGCAGGCGGTCATTGCCCTCGTCGGTCTTGACGAACTCATAGACGCCAGCAGGACAGAAGCGCGCCTCGGGACCTGCGTACTTGGCCAGATTGATGTCAACCGGTACTGAAGGGTCTTTCAGGGTGAGGTGGACAGGCTCGTTTTCTTCATGATTGGTGTTGGAGATGAACACCGAACTGAGTCGATCGAAGGTGAGCTTGCCGTCGGGCTTGGGGTAGTCGATGCGCGCGCATTCGGCGGCAGGCTGCAGACAGGCGTGGTCAGGCTTGCTGTGATGCAAGGTCCAGGGCATTTTGCCCTTGAGCAGCCATTGTTCGATGCCGGTCATCAGTGTGGCGATGGTGCGGCCTTTTTTGAACCACTGCTTGAAATTGCGCGATTTGTTCAGCTCGTCGTACAGCCAGGATGCCTTGAAGGCCTCGGGGTACGCGGTGAGCTCGTCATGGCTGCGGCCTGCCGTCAGGGCGTCGAAGGCGGCTTCGGCGGCCAGTGCGCCCGTCTTGATGGCCGAGTGACTGCCCTTGATGCGCGAGGCGTTCAGGAAGCCGGCTTCACAGCCGACCATAACACCACCCGGGAAGGTCAGCTTGGGCAGCGACAGCAGCCCGCCCGCAGTCAGCGAGCGCGCGCCGTAGGCAACCCGCTTGCCGCCCTCGAAGGTGGAGCGGATGGCCGGATGCGTCTTGTAGCGCTGAAACTCCTCGAAAGGAGAGAGCCAGGGGTTGGCGTAGTCCAGGCCGACGACCAGGCCCACCATCACCAGATTATCCTTGAGGTGATAGAGAAAAGAGCCGCCGTAGGTGTCCGAATCGAGCGGCCAGCCTGCCGTGTGCATGACCAGGCCGGGCTGGGATTGGGACGGATCGACTTCCCATAGCTCTTTGATGC
Organism: Pusillimonas sp.; assembly: GCA_048270225.1. Lineage (GTDB taxonomy): Bacteria > Pseudomonadota > Gammaproteobacteria > Burkholderiales > Burkholderiaceae_B > Allopusillimonas. The sequence continues at coordinate 135,411 of JBLWTG010000005.1, forward strand.
CGATGGCATAGCTCTGCGGGTCGCAGTCGGCATCCAGCTTGTAACGCTCCATCAGCTGGCGGCCCAGTTGTCCGCGCGAACCTTCGGAGAAAATCGTGTAGCGGGCATGCAATTCCATGCCGGGCTGGTAGTGTTCGGTATGCGAGCCGTCGCGCGCCACGCCCATGTCGCCGGTTGCCACGCCTCTGACGGCGCCGGTGTCTGTGTACAGGACCTCTACCGCGGCAAAACCGGGAAATACATCAACGCCCAGCGCTTCGGCCTGCTCGCCCAGCCAGCGCACGACATAACCCAGGCGGACAATGTAGTTGCCGTGGTTCTGGAAACAGCCGGGCAGCATCCAGTTGGGAGTGGCGCGGGCGCCTTTTTCGGTCAAAAAAAGGAATTTGTCTTCGGTGACTTCGGTCTCGAGCGGCGCGCCTTTTTCTTTCCAGTCGGGAATGAGTTCGGTGAGGGCACGCGTGTCCATGACTGCGCCGGACAGGATGTGGGCGCCAAGTTCGGCGCCTTTTTCCAGCACACAGACACTGATTTCCTGCTCGCGCTGCGCTGCAAGCTGTTTTAGCCGGATGGCGGCAGCCAGGCCGGCCGGCCCGCCTCCAACCACGACGACATCGTACTCCATCGATTCGCGTTCAGCCATGTTGTGACACTCTCCATTTTTATCTGTAATCTGTCGTTGCAGGCGGACGCAAGGTCCGCGTATGCGTTCGATTGTATTGCAGTCTATGGATTAGCATGCCTGCCCCCATGGAATCGGGGTGTTGGCCGCACGTTATACTTGTTCCGGCAAGCGGTGTTCACCGCACAATAACTGAGGCTGGATAAAGGGTGTTGGCCTATGCAAGCAGTTGATTCTTCCCGGGAGCAGGCTCGCCCGGCAGCGTCCTCCCGTCATGTGATGCCGGTTCGCTGGGGTGACCTGGATGCGCTGAATCACGTCAACAATACGGTGTACTTCCGTTTCTTCGAAGAAGCGCGCATGCAGCTGCTGGGTCGCATGCGGGCGGCGGCCGATTCAGGCAAGGCGTTTGTGCTGGCGCACACGTCCTGTGATTTTTTCCGGCCGCTGCATTATCCGGCCACGGCGGTGGTCGTGCAGTCAGTGGTGCGCGTGGGCCGCAGCAGCGTGGAGTTCGAGGCGGTCATCGAACGCGAGGACGAACCCGGCGTGCCCTATGCGAAGGGGCGCTATATTGTGGTTGGCGTGGATGCGGCGACGCAGCGCCCCGTGCCGTGGGAGGCTGCGGAGATTTCTCTGCTGGCGCCTGACGGACAGGCCTGAGGCCGCAGCGCCAGGGGCGCCATGCTCTTTTTTGGTTTGTTGCATCCGATAGGGCGCGGCGATGAAGTGTCCCGTGCCTTGACATGAAGTTTCAGAAATTAAAGGACTGGAGTAATGGATAAAGTCTATGCAAGCGCCGAAGAAGCGCTTAAGGGCGTCGTCGCGGATGGTCAGACGATCGCCGTTGGCGGGTTTGGCCTTTGCGGCATTCCCGAGGCCCTGATTGCGGCCCTGCGCGATTCCAATGTGCAGAATCTGACCTGCGTCAGCAACAATGCGGGCGTGGACGGGTTCGGGCTCGGGCAGTTGCTCAATACGCGTCAGGTCAAGAAGATGATCGCGTCGTATGTAGGCGAGAACAAGGAATTCGAACGCCAGTATCTGGCCGGTGAGCTGGAGCTTGAATTCACGCCGCAAGGAACACTGGCAGAAAAACTGCGCGCCGGCGGCGCTGGCATTCCGGCGTTCTACACGCGCACAGGGGTGGGCACCATCGTGGCAGACGGCAAAGAAGTGCGTGAGTTCGATGGCCATCAATATGTCATGGAGCGTTCTATCGCGCCGGACGTTTCCCTCGTCAAGGCCTGGAAGGCCGACCGCAGCGGCAACCTGGTGTTTCGCAAGACGGCGCGCAACTTCAATCCCAACGTCGCCATGGCCGGCAAGCTCACCGTTGTCGAGGTCGAGGAACTGGTCGACACCGGGGCGCTGGACCCCGACCATGTGCATTTGCCGGGCATCTATGTGCATCGCATCGTGGTGAATGCACATCCCGAAAAACGCATAGAACAACGCACTGTACGCAACGCGCAAGGAGCTTGAGCATGGCCTGGAATCGTGAACAAATGGCGGCACGCGCCGCGCGCGAGCTGCAAGACGGCTTTTATGTGAACCTGGGCATCGGCCTGCCCACCCTGGTGGCCAATCACGTGCCGGAGGGCATGGAGGTCTGGCTGCAGTCCGAGAACGGGCTGCTGGGGATAGGGCCTTTTCCCACTGAAGACGAAATCGACGCCGACCTGATCAATGCTGGCAAGCAGACGGTCACCACCTTGCCTGGCTCATCCATTTTTTCCTCGGCCGACTCCTTCGCCATGATCCGTGGGGGCAAGATCAATCTGGCCATCCTGGGCGCCATGCAGGTGTCCGAGAAGGGCGATCTGGCCAACTGGATGATTCCGGGCAAGATGATCAAGGGCATGGGCGGCGCCATGGACCTGGTCGCCGGTGTCGGCATGGTCGTCATCCTGATGGAGCATGTCGCACGCAAGAAAGACGGCACCGAAGACATCAAGCTGCTGCCTGAATGCACCCTGCCGCTGACCGGGGTGGGCGTGGTGAACCTGATCATTACCGACCTGGGCGTTATGAAGGTCACCGACGACGGCCTGAAGCTGCTGGAGCTGGCGCCTGAGGTCACTGTTGAGGAAATCAAGTCCAAGACGCTGGCCAAGCTGGATGTCTCGGCGGTAAGCTGATCCCGTATCCACCGTTTTAGGGTCTGCAGAGCGACCCTGTGCCGGAGCGGACGCCTGCCAGTGCAGGCGTCCTTCTTTTGAGGAATCTATTCGTGTCTTCCACCACTGTCCCAGAACGTCTTCAGGCATTGCGGGCTGCCATGGCCGCCCACGGGCTGGACGCCTGCATTGTCCTGTCCTCCGACCCTCACCTGTCCGAATATCTGCCTGAGCACTGGCAGGGCAGGGCATGGCTGAGCGGCTTTGGCGGATCAGCCGGCACACTCGTCGTGACCGCGGAGTTCGCCGGGCTCTGGACGGATAGCCGGTATTGGGAACAGGCCGATGGCGATCTTGCCGGTACGGGGATAAGCACCATGCGCGCGGGGGCGCCGCAGGTGCCTGAGCCCGCGGCCTGGCTGGCGTCGACGCTGCCGCGCGGTGCGCTGGTCGCCGTCGATGGCAGTGTGGTGGCGGTGCAGACGCATCGGCAGTGGCAGGACGCGTTGTCGGCCCAGGGCATTGTTCTGGTGTCCGACCAGGATGTGCTGGGCGAGGTCTGGGCAGAGCGTCCGGCGCTGCCGAACGCACCGGTTTATGAGCATCTGCCTCCATACGCCTGCCGTACCCGGGCCGAAAACCTGACGCAGGTGCGCGCCGCCATGCAGGAGCGGGGCGCCCAGTGGCACTGGCTTTCTACTCTGGATGACATCGCCTGGCTGTTCAATCTGCGGGGCAACGATGTGCCCCACAACCCTGTGTTCCTGTCCTTTGCGCTGGTGGGCCGGAACACGGCCACGCTGTTTGTGGCGCCAGGCAAACTGGATGCTGCGCTGACCGCGGCGCTCGAGGCCGATGGCGTGAGCGTGCAGTCCTATGAGGCCGCCGCGGGTGCGCTGGCCTGCCTGCCGCCGGGGGATGTCTTGCTGTTCGATCCGGCCCGTGTGACGGTCGGCACGCTGACCGCCGCGGCGTTTGTCGAGAAGATCGAGGGCGTAAATCCTTCGCATCTGCTCAAGTCGCGCAAGAATCAGGGCGAAATCGAAAACATACGCCGGACGATGGAATACGACGGGGCCGCCCTGTGCGAGTTCTTCGCCTGGTTCGAGGCTGCGCTGGGGCGCGAGCGCATCACTGAAATCACCGTTGACGAGCAGATCTGTGCGGCGCGCGCACGCCAGCCAGGTTTTGCCGCAACCAGCTTCGGCACGATTGCGGCCTTCAATGCCAACGGCGCCATGCCGCACTACCACGCCACCGACGCTGCGCACGCAGTGATCGAGGGTGACGGGCTGCTGCTCATTGATTCGGGCGGCCAGTATCCGGGCGGCACGACCGACATTACCCGTGTTGTGCCGGTGGGCCAGCCCAGTCTGCCCCAGCGGCGCGACTATACGGCGGTGCTCAAAGGCATGATCGCCCTGTCCGAGGCGGTGTTTCCGCGCGGAATTCTCGCGCCTATGCTCGATCCTCTTGCGCGCGCGCCCATCTGGCGCACGGGCGGTGAATATGGGCACGGCACGGGGCACGGAGTCGGGTATTTCCTGAATGTTCATGAAGGCCCGCAATCCATTTCCTATCGAAGCCGGCAGAACCCGGACATGGCCATGCATCCGGGCATGATCACCTCCAATGAGCCGGGCTTGTACCGCCCCGGTCAATGGGGGATACGTATCGAGAACCTTGTGCTGGCCGTGCCGGCCCTGGAAACCGAGTTCGGCGAGTTTCTGCGCTTCGAGACACTCACGCTTTGCCCCATCGATACGCGCTGCATCGAGATGACGCTGTTGACCGACCTCGAGCGCGAATGGCTTAACCGCTATCACGAAGAGGTCAGGCGCCGGCTTTCACCGCTGCTCCAGGGGGCGGCGCTGGACTGGCTGGTGGCGCGCACGCAACTGATCTGAGCGATATCGCGGCCTAATACCGGATCGGGCAGATGCTCGGGCTATAATCCAAATTTCCCGCTACTGCCCGGTCACCCCGGGCATGTTTCACAATGACCAAATACGTATTTGTCACGGGAGGAGTCGTCTCCTCCCTGGGTAAGGGCATAGCCGCTGCTTCCCTGGCTGCCATTCTCGAGTCGCGGGGCCTGCGTGTCACCATGCTCAAGCTGGATCCCTATATCAACGTCGATCCGGGCACCATGAGCCCCTTTCAGCATGGCGAGGTTTTCGTTACTGAAGACGGCGCTGAAACCGATCTGGACCTCGGCCACTACGAGCGCTTCATCTCCACCAAGATGCGCAAGGTCAATAACTTCACGACCGGCCAGATCTACGAATCGGTGCTGCGCAAGGAGCGCCGTGGCGACTACCTCGGCAAGACAGTCCAGGTCATTCCCCATATCACCAATGAAATCCAGGATTTCATTGCGCGCGGCGCCAAATCCGCCTGGGATGGCGCAGCCGACGTCGCCATTGTCGAGATCGGCGGCACAGTGGGGGATATCGAATCCCTGCCGTTCCTGGAAGCGGTGCGGCAGATGAGTCTGCGCCTGGGGCGCAACAATGCGGCTTTCGTGCACCTGACGCTGGTGCCGTTCATTGCTTCAGCGGGCGAACTCAAGACCAAGCCAACCCAGCATTCCGTCCAGAAGCTGCGCGAAATCGGCATTTATCCGAACGCACTGCTGTGCCGTGCCGATCGGCCGGTGCCCGACGATGAGCGTGCCAAGATATCCCTGTTCTCGAATGTGCCGCTGGACGCGGTGATCTCGGTCTGGGATGCCGAGTCCATTTACCAGATTCCCGCCATGCTGCAGCGCCAGGGCCTGGACAATCTTGTGTGCGACGCGCTGGCGCTGTCGCCGCCGCCGGCCGATCTGTCCTTGTGGGAACGCCTGGTCGACGCCATTGATCACCCCGAGCATCAGGTGCGCATAGGCATGGTCGGCAAGTATGTCGATCTCACCGAGTCCTACAAGTCGTTGAGCGAAGCCTTGGTGCATGCGGGCATCCATACGCGCTCGCACGTGTCCATTGAATATCTTGATTCGGAGCAGATCGACGCCGAAGGCACCGACTGTCTGAAAAACCTGGACGCCATTCTGGTGCCTGGCGGTTTCGGCAAGCGCGGCACAGAAGGCAAGATCAAGGCCATACGCTACGCCCGCGAGCATGGTGTGCCTTACCTGGGCATCTGTCTGGGCATGCAGCTCGCAGTGGTCGAGTTCGCCCGCCATGTGGCGGGACTGGGCGGGGCCAATAGCACAGAGTTCGATCCTTCGGCCCCGCATCCCGTCGTGGCGCTGATTACCGAATGGCAGGACCGCGAGGGCCGCATCGAAAAGCGCGACCAGGCGTCGGACCTGGGCGGCACCATGCGCAAGGGTGCGCAGCGTTGCCCGGTCAAGGCCGAGTCGCGGGCCCACGAGATCTACGGCAGCGAAGTCAACGAACGCCATCGCCATCGCTACGAAGTCAACAACGTATATGTGTCTCGCCTTGAAGAGGCCGGCATGGTGATCAGCGCGCGTACGCCCACCGAAAACCTGCCCGAGATCATGGAGCTGCCTGATCATCCCTGGTTCATGGGCGTGCAGTTCCACCCGGAATTCACTTCCACCCCCCGGGATGGACATCCGCTGTTTTCCAGCTATATCCGCGCCGCCATCGCCTATCAGGCCACGCGCAAACAGGCCGCATCGGCCAAGTCCTGACGCAGGGCGCGAAGAAGAGGCCGTGCTCTTCTTCGCCTGCGTGCGCAGGGTGCTCTGCTAGGGCATCAGTCCGCTGAGTTGTCTGGCTGCTTGCACGGTAGGCGCAATGTGCCTGTCGTCATATCGATGCGCAGGGACAATCAGCGTGACTGCTGCAGCCAGGCTGCCATCCCGGTTAAAGACCGGTGCAGACACCCCACCCACTTCCGACATGCGGTCTCCATTTACTGCGTGATAGCCCTGTTTCCGGATTTTTTCGTACAGGGCGATGTCTTCGTTTTCGTATCTGAGCGCCAGCCTTGGATCGAAGGCAATCAGCACCCGTCCTCCCGCGCCGCGATCAATAGGCAGCAGTTCGCCTGCCCGGACGTGATCGCGGATGGGATTGGGCGAATCGACACGATACAGGCATAGCCTCACATCTCCCTGGCTGACGTGATAGGCCGCACTTTCTCCGGTTTCGGCGACAAGCCCGCGCAACACCGGCATGACGATATGTTCGAGAGAGAAGGAGGCGGCATAGAGACTGTTCAGGCGGGCGATTTCGGGCCCCAGTGCGTAATTTCCGTTATCCAGCTTCTGCACCATGCCTGCATGTTCCAGCGAGGCAAGCATGCGCAGGGTCGTGCTTTTGTACAGCCCTGTGCGCGCGGCAAGTGCGGCCAGGCCGAGCGAGGCGTCTCCGTGCCTGAATGCTGCGAGAAGACTGAGGGCGCGGTCCACGGCAGCAACGCCGCCCGGCGCGCCCGATGTGTCCGATACAGAAGGATGGGCGGTTTTACGTGGCATAGGTAACAAAGAGATAGCTTGACATACAGATCATCCATTGACATGATACGTGTTATTAAATAGAACGTCGTTCTATTAGATAGAACATATCTTGAATAAGGTGATATTTCCCATGCATGCTGCCGAGTCGGAAGTGCTGATCAGCGAGGTGGGCCCCCGCGATGGACTGCAATCCATCGATCGCAGCATGGCCATCGAAGACAAATGCCGATGGATCGACGCGCTGGTGGCTGCTGGTCTGCGGGAGATCGAGGTTGGCTCTTTTGTGCCGCCCCGCCTGCTGCCTCAGATGGCTGACACTGGAGCGCTTGTCCCTTATGCGCTGCGGCATGCCGGGCTGGTGGTCATGGCATTGACGCCCAATCTGCGTGGCGCCCGGGCGGCGATCGAGGCGGGCGTACACAAGCTGACCATTCCTGTGTCTGCGAGCGAAGCGCATTCGATGGCCAATGTGCGCAAGACCTGCGGGCAAATGGTCGAAGAGGTCAGGGAAATCGTTGCGCTGCGCAATGAGATCGCGCCGCAGGTGAAGATTGAGGCCGGTATTTCCACTGCGTTCGGGTGCACTTTGCAGGGGCGCGTCGACGAGGACGACGTCATCCGTCTAGCCGAAAAGGTGGTGGCGGCGGGTGTCGACGAGTCGGGCCTGTCGGACACCACCGGCATGGCCAATCCTGCGCAGGTGCGCCGCCTGTTCCAGCGCCTGCGGTCGGCCGTGGGGGATAAGGCCGGCGCCGCCCACATGCACAACACGCGCGGGCTTGGGCTTGCCAACTGTCTGGCGGCCTATGAGGCCGGGGTTCGCACTTTTGATGCGTCGCTGGCAGGCCTGGGGGGATGCCCCTACGCACCGGGGGCGTCGGGAAATGTCGTGACGGAAGACCTGGTGTTCATGTTCGAGGCAATGGGGGTGTCCACCGGCGTGGATCTGGATCTGCTGCTGGCGGCTCGCGGGCCCCTGGTGCAGGGTCTGCCGGGTGAGCCGCTGTATGGCATGCTGGCGGAGGCGGGTCTGCCCAAGGGCTTCAGGCCCGGGGTCCAGGCATGAGTGCGGTGGGCAGCGAGACGGAACTGCCGCTGACCGGCATCCGCGTGATTGAGTTTTCCCACATGGTCATGGGGCCGACCTGCGGCATGATTCTGGCCGATCTCGGCGCCGAGGTGATCAAGATCGAGCCCATTGACGGCGACAGCACGCGTCGGCTGATTGGCTCGGGCGCGGGGTTCTTCCCCATGTTCAACCGTAACAAGAAAAGCCTGGCGGTGGACGTCAGGAGCGTCCGGGGCCGGGAGATTGTGCTCAGGCTGGCGGCTGGAGCGGATGTCTTCAGCGAGAATTTCAAGCATGGAACCATGAATCGCCTGGGTTTTGGCCATGAGGTACTGTCTGCCCTGAATCCCGGCCTGATCCATGTTTCTCATAAGGGTTTTCTGGCCGGGCCTTATGCGCATCGCACGGCACTGGACGAAGTGGTGCAGATGATGGGCGGCCTGGCGTATATGACCGGTCCGGAAGGACGGCCGCTCAGGGCGGGCGCCAGCGTGAACGACATCATGGGCGGAATGTTCGGCGCGATCGGTGTGCTGGCTGCCTTGCAGCAGCGCGCGCGCAGCGGGCATGGTCAGCAGGTGCAGAGCGCCCTGTTCGAAAACAATGTGCTGCTGATGGCGCAGCACATGATGCAGTTCGCGGTCACAGGTAACGCTGCGGCGCCCATGCCTAGCCGGGTCAGCGCCTGGGCGGTGTACGACGTATTTACGGTGGACGGCGGGGGGCAGGTGTTCCTGGCTGCCGTCAGCGACACGCAATGGAAGCTCTTGTGCGACGAGTTTGCCTTTGACGACCTGCTTGCCGATGCCCGGCTGTCGAGCAACAACGACAGGGTCCGCGCGCGCGAATGGTTGATGCCTGTGCTGCGGGAGCGCCTGGGGCGCTTCAGTGTGGAGGAATTGAGCCGACGGTTCGAGCAGCGAGGCCTGCCTTATGCACCCATCACGCGTCCGCAGGATTTGCTTGACGACGCTCACCTGCTTGAAACCGGCGGCCTTGCGCAGGTGGATATTCCGCCCGACGCCAACGGCAGCGGTCGGCCTGTCCACACACGCGTGCCCTTGCTGCCACTGACGCTTGATGGCAAACGCCTGCCGCTGCGCAGTGCGCCGCCGGCGCTGGGTGCGGACACCACGGCGCTGCTTGGCGAGCTTGGCTACGCCGCCCAGGAAATCCACGCTTTGTGTGCGGACGGCGTGGTTGCCGGGCCGTCAGAAAGCCGGCAGCGGGGCATATCACGCTAAGACCCTATTGCCAAGATTGACCGGCCCTTGCTGCAGGCAAAGGACCAATTCCAAAAGCAATTCAATATCTATAAAGGAGACTCCATGAAACGCTGGCATTCCGCCTTGATTTCAATCGTAGCGGCGACGGTGTTGGCACCGGCGGCAGCGCAGGCTGCCTGGCCGGATCAGCCGATACGCGTCATCGTCCCTTACACCCCAGGGGGAGGCACTGACACGGTGACGCGTACGCTGCTGGAGAAAATCACGCGCGACACCCACTGGAATATGGTTGTAGAAAACAAGCCTGGCGCAGGCGGCAACATAGGCATGAATACCGTGGCCAAGGCGCAACCCGACGGCTACATGATCGGGATGGGGCAAACAGCCAATCTGGCGATCAACCCGGTGGTATTGCCCAGCATGCCTTTTGACGCCGTCAAGGATTTTGCACCGGTAGCGGTGGTGGCAGAGGTTCCGTTGGTGTTGGTGGTGCGCACGGACTCGCCCTGGACGTCGCTGGACCAGGTCATCTCGGCGGCCCGGGCCAAGCCCGGCGAGCTGCGTCAGGCTGTTGCCGCCATGGGCACGGTGGGGCATCTGGTCGGGGAAATGTTTGCCAGCGAGATGGGAGCGAAATTCCTGGTCGTGCCCTACAAAGGCGCGGCCCCCGCGCTGAACGATCTGATCGGCGGGCAGACGGATTTGATGTTCTCCACGCCGCAGAGCGTTACCCAGCTTATCGCTTCGGGACGGCTGCGGGCGCTGGCGGTGACCTCCGGTCATCGTTTGGATGCCTTGCCCGATGTGCCCACCGTTTCGGAATCAGGTCCGGCATACAAAGGTTTTGAGGCGGTTGACTGGAAGGCGATTGTGGCGCCGGCAGGAACCCCGGCGCCAGTGGTCCAGCAGATAAATCAGGCGATCAATGCGGCGCTGAAGGATCCGGGTTTTCTGGAGCAACTGCATAACGAGGGCAGCAAGCCGGTCGGCGGTACGGTTCCTGAAACCGCCGACTATATTCATCGCCAGCAGGAAAAATGGGCGGCGCTGATCAAGAAGGCGCATATCAAGTTCTGAGGGGTAGGGGCGGGCGACCTGGCGTCGACCCCGGCCTGATTCTTCCGTATCGGCAACAGGCCTGCGCATGCTGCGCAGGCCTGTTGTTTTTCCGGTTTTTGCTGCACTGCGATTGCCTGACCTTTGTGCACACGATAAACTGTTGATAAGTCAATAATTGATCAATCCAGGAATTTCATGGCTGTCACGCCTGCCCAGCAAAATGCCGAGTCCGGCCGGTCCGATCCGGGCCGGGTGCTGACTGTCCGGCAGTCGCTGCTGGCGATGCTGGGCTTGTGTTTTGTGACCATGATGGTGGCGGTCGACCAGACGGTGGTCGGCACAGCCTTGCCTACCGTGGTCGCCGAGCTGAACGGTTTCGAATACTACGCCTGGGTGGCGACGGCTTATTTGCTGGCGTCGGTCATTACCGTGCCTATTTTCGGTCGCCTGGGTGATTATTACGGACGCAAGCCTTTTGTCGTGGCGTCGGTCATAGTTTTTATCTGCGCCTCTGTGTTTTGCGGACTATCCAATTCCATGTTCCAGCTTGTGCTGGCGCGTGCGCTGCAGGGCGTGGGCGGCGGCATGCTGGTGGGAACGGCCTTTGCCTGTGTCCCGGACCTTTTCCCTGATTCTCATACCCGGCTCCGCTGGCAGATGCTGCTGTCGGCCGCATTCGGCATCGCCAACGGTTTCGGACCGACCCTGGGGGGGATTCTGACGCAGCAGGCGGGCTGGCGCGCCGTGTTCTTCGTGAATCTGCCGCTGGGGCTGGTCAGCCTGTATTTTCTGTGGCGTTATCTGCCGCGCATACGCCAGATCAAAGTGGACAACGTCCGGCTTGACTGGCCGGGCGCCATTCTGCTGGCGCTTGGGTTGGGCAGCCTGCAGTTTTTTGTGCAGTTTCTGCCTCAGCACGGCGCCAGTATGGGCATGTTTCTGCTTGGCGGCCTGACGGTGCTGATTTTTGCCGGGCTTTATGCCTGGGAAAAAAGATGCCCGCATCCGCTGTTGCCGCTGGAGATGTTCCGCAACAAGAGCCTGGCCGCGCTGTTCTGCCTGTCGCTCTTTATCGGCTTTATCATGTTCGCCCTGTTGTTTTATATCCCATTGCTGTTGCAGGGCGGTTTCGGCCTGTCTCCGCAGGAGGTTGGGCTGCTCATTACTCCCATGGTGGTGTGCGTGACGCTGGGCAGTGTGACCAATGCGCGGATTATTGTGAGGCTGTCGCGCCCGAACCACATGCTGTACGCCGGGTATGCGCTGCTGGTGCTGGCGAGCATAGGCATGGCGCTCATGGATCGCGGGACCAGTCGCGCGCTGGTGTTCGTGTACATGATCATGGCCGGGTTCGGCCTGGGTTTTGTCATGCCTAACCTGACCGTATTCGCGCAGGAGACGGCCGGGCGTTCTCTGCTGGGCATTTCCACTGCCATGCTGCAGTCTGTCAGGATGATAGGCGGCATGCTGGGCACGGCCATCGTGGGCGCGCTGGTGGGCCATTACTATGTTGTCGGGGTTCAGCGGGCTGTGCCAGAGGGGCGCGGCACAACATGGCTGGCGCTGTTGCAGGATCCCCAGGTACTGGTCAATCACGCCGTTCAGAGCGATTTCATGGCAACACTGCAGCGCGTGGGCCTGTACGGGGGCGGCTTCATCGAGCAGGCCCGGGCATCGCTGGTCGATGCCGTGCATATGGGGCTCGCGTCGGTGCTGCTGATTGCGTTTATCGGGCTGTGCTGGGTGTATCGCGTGCCGACGGTCCATTTGTCGCGCGTGGCCGCCACGTCGGCGTCAGCCGCTGTTACAAAAAAAACACGGGAGGGGAAAGATGGGTGACGCTCCCCAGATCGTGGCCATCCAGCAGTTGGGGCGCACTTACCGCGCCGTGATGGCGGCCTTCGAGGTCAGCATCGGCTATTCGCTGCCGCGCTGGCGCATTCTGCTCACCTTGTACCAGTCCGGCGCCAGCTCGCAAAAGCAGCTTGCCTGCATGCTGCGCGTGGATCCGGCGGCATTGACCCGGCAGATCAAGGCGATTGAGCAGGAAGGCGTGATTGAGCGGCATGCCGATGCGGAGGACAACCGGCTGACCAACGTGGCGCTGACCGAGGCCGGGCGCAGGCGGGTGGAAGCGGCGCTGCCGCTGCGTACGGCGTTCATCGAACGGGCTTTTGCTGATTTTTCCCCCGAGCAGGCGCAGGCGCTGACCGATCTGCTCCATACCCTGGAATTGCGCATGCGAGAACCCTTGTCCTAAAATGTCCAATATTCTATGCACGGTATAAGCTGCCTGGCCGCTGGCGCAGGTACAATCGGGCGTTCAGGCTTGTCATGACCCGTGCGGCGCGGGCCAGACGGGCTGATTCTCAGGCCCATTTCCCATACATTCAGGCAGGATAGTCAAATATTATGAGTGCAATCGTAGATATCATTGGACGCGAAATTCTTGATTCCCGTGGCAATCCCACGGTTGAGTGCGACGTTCTGCTCGAGTCAGGAGCCATGGGCCGCGCGTCGGTTCCGTCGGGCGCGTCCACGGGTTCGCGCGAAGCCATCGAACTGCGCGACGGCGATGCCTCGCGCTATCTTGGCAAGGGCGTGCTGCGCGCCGTCGAAAATCTGAACACCGAAATCTCCGAAGCCCTGATGGGCCTGGATGCCCAGGAGCAGACTTTCGTGGACCGCACGCTGATCGATCTCGACGGCACCGAGTCCAAGAGCCGCCTGGGCGCGAACGCCATGCTGGCCGCCAGCATGGCTGTCGCCCGCGCTGCCGCCGACGATTCCGGCCTGTCGCTTTACCGCTATTTCGGGGGCAGCGGTCCACTGCAAATGCCCGTGCCCATGATGAATGTCATCAATGGCGGCGCGCACGCCAACAACTCGCTGGATCTGCAGGAATTCATGATTCTGCCGGTCGGCGCCAGCAGCTTTCGCGAAGCGCTGCGTATGGGCGCCGAGGTTTTCCACGCTCTCAAGAAAATCATCAACGGCCTGGGGATGTCCACCGCCGTGGGCGACGAGGGTGGCTTTGCGCCCAATGTCGCCAACCACGAAGCCGCCATTCAGCTCATTCTGCAGGCAATCACCGAAGCCGGCTACGAAGCCGGCTCGCAGATCGCCCTGGGCCTGGACTGCGCCAGCTCCGAGTTCTACCGCGACGGCCAGTACCATCTGGCGGGCGAAGGCAATCTGTCCCTGTCGTCCCAGGATTTTGCCAATTTGCTGGCAAGCTGGTGCGATAAGTACCCCATCATTTCCATCGAGGACGGCATGGCCGAAGACGACTGGGATGGCTGGAAACTGCTGACCGACCTGCTGGGCAACAAGGTGCAGCTGGTCGGCGACGATCTGTTCGTCACCAACACGGCCATCCTGCGCAAGGGGATAGACGAGGGCGTTGCCAACTCCATCCTGATCAAGATCAACCAGATCGGCACGCTTACCGAAACCTTTGCCGCCATCGAAATGGCCAAGCGCGCCGGCTACACGGCAGTGATTTCGCACCGTTCCGGCGAAACCGAAGACTCCACCATTGCGGATATTGCCGTGGCGACCAATGCCATGCAGATCAAGACGGGGTCGCTGTCACGCTCTGACCGCATGGCCAAGTACAATCAGTTGCTGCGCATCGAAGAAGAGCTGGCCGAAGTGGCAAGCTACCCCGGCCGCGACGCCTTCTATAACCTGCGTTAATGCGCCAGCCCGGCTGTAGCCGGGCTGTTTGTTTCTGAACTATGCGATTGCTATTCATAGTCCTGGCCTTGCTGACTGCCATCATCCAGTACCCGCTGTGGCTGGGCAAGGGCGGCTGGCTGCGCGTTCAGGAACTGCAGCGCAAGGTGACGTCGCAGCAGGAAACCAACGAAGCGCTGCTGGCGCGCAACAACGCCCTGCAGGCTGAGGTTCAGGATCTGAAGACAGGCACCGCCGCTGTCGAAGAGCGCGCGCGCGGCGAGCTGGGCATGGTCAAGGAGGGCGAGATCTATGTCCAGATCCTCAAGCCCAACGAAACCGAGCCACACCTGAAAACGCCAAAGATACCTGATCGGGTCGGTAATTAGGCTGCAGGGTTGTTCAGCAGAATGACGCTATCAAAATGCTACAATCCTAGGGTTTACTCATTGTGATTGGATGCTTTGCATGAACCTGCAACAGTACTTTCCCGTTCTGCTCTTTATCATTGTGGCCACGGTCATCGGTTTGGCCTTGCTGGGTGCGGGACGTCTGCTCGGTCCGCACCGGCCATACGAGGAAAAACTGTCTCAGTACGAGTGCGGTTTTGATGCATTTAGCGATTCGCGCATGAAATTCGACGTGCGCTATTACCTCGTGGCAATCCTGTTCATTATGTTCGATCTGGAAATCGCCTTCCTGTTTCCGTGGGCCATCGCCAACGGCACGATAGGGCTGGTGGGTTTCTGGACGGTTCTTGTATTTCTCGCCATTCTGACCGTGGGCTTTGTCTACGAATGGAAGAAGGGCGCGCTGGATTGGGAATAATCCTGAAGGCGGCTTTGCCGCCTTCGTTTCGATGACCCCATCCGGCAACCAGGCAGCGTGGCAGTAGCCACGCCTGGTACTGTGGCTTAAACAGGCAAAATTATGGCTATCGACGGCATTTTGAAAGAAGGTTTCGTAACCACCAGCGCGGACAAGTTCCTGAACTGGGCCAAGACAGGTTCGTTGTGGCCCATGACATTCGGTCTGGCGTGCTGTGCGGTCGAAATGATGCATGCGGGCGCGGCCCGCTACGACCTGGATCAGTTCGGTATTATTTTCCGTCCCAGTCCCCGTCAGTCCGACCTCATGATTGTCGCAGGCACGCTGTGCAACAAGATGGCGCCCGCGCTGCGCAAGGTCTACGACCAGATGGCCGAGCCGCGTTGGGTCGTTTCCATGGGTTCCTGTGCGAATGGCGGTGGTTATTACCATTACTCCTATTCGGTGGTGCGCGGCTGCGATCGCATCGTGCCAGTGGATGTCTACGTGCCGGGCTGCCCGCCCACCGCGGAAGCCCTGGTCTATGGCCTGCTGCAAATGCAGAGCAAGATCCGCCTGACCAACACCATTGCGCGCTAGGCCTTTCGGTGTCCTCATTATTCAGCCTGAACACACTATGACCCGCCTCGAAACGCTACATCACAATCTGCTGGCGACCTTCGGCGAAACGGCTTCGCTCAAGCTCGCTCTTGACGAGCTCACGCTCGAGGTCTCCGCCAAGAACTGGATCGATGCCTGTACTGTCCTGCGCGACAACAAAACACTGGGTTTTGATACATGCATCGATCTTTGCGGCATCGACTATTCCGGCTGGGGGGCGCCCACCCTGGCGTTCGACCCCAGCCTGCACCCGCAGCGGTTCGCCGTCGTGCTGCATCTGCTGTCGGTTCAGCACAACTGGCGCCTGCGCGTGCGCGTATATGTGCCGAACGACGAATTCCCCATCATTCCCTCGCTGGTCGACGTCTGGCCAGCGGTCAACTGGTACGAGCGCGAAGCGTTCGACCTCTTCGGCATTGTGTTCGAAGGCCACCCCGATCTGCGCCGTATTCTGACCGACTACGGCTTCATCGGCCATCCCTTCCGCAAGGACTTCCCGCTCAGCGGCAATGTCGAAATGCGTTACGACACCGAGCAGCAGCGGGTGGTGTACCAGCCCGTCACCATCGAGCCGCGTGTCATTACTCCTCGCATAGTGCGCGAGGACGGTTACGGAGCAGGGCGCTAGAACATGGCTGAAATCAAGAACTACACACTGAACTTCGGGCCCCAGCATCCGGCCGCGCACGGCGTGCTGCGTCTGGTGCTCGAACTGGACGGCGAGGTCATCCAGCGGGCCGATCCCCATATCGGACTGCTGCACCGGGCCACCGAAAAGCTGGCCGAACACAAGACCTATCTGCAGGCCTTGCCGTACATGGATCGTCTCGACTATGTGTC
This sequence comes from Pusillimonas sp., assembly GCA_048270225.1. GTDB lineage: Bacteria > Pseudomonadota > Gammaproteobacteria > Burkholderiales > Burkholderiaceae_B > Allopusillimonas. The sequence continues at coordinate 151,888 of JBLWTG010000005.1, forward strand.
GATGATGTGCAACGAACACGCCTATGTCATGGCCGCCGAAAAGCTGCTGGGCATCCAGGTGCCGCTGCGCGCGCAATACATTCGCGTCATGTTCGACGAAATCACCCGCCTGCTCAACCACCTGATGTCGCTCGGCTCGCACGCGCTGGATGTCGGTGCGATGGCGGTCTTCCTGTATGCGTTCCGCGAGCGCGAAGACCTCATGGACTGCTACGAAGCGGTGTCGGGCGCGCGCATGCACGCTGCCTATTACCGTCCGGGCGGCGTCTATCGTGATCTGCCCGATCGCATGCCGCAGTATGGCCAGTCCAGCAAGTATCGTGGCGAAAAAGAGCTCAAGGCCATGAACGACGCGCGTTCCGGATCCTTGCTTGATTTCATCGAAGATTTCACCGAGCGTTTCCCCACTTGCGTGGACGAATACGAAACCCTGCTCACCGACAACCGCATCTGGAAGCAACGCCTGGTGGGTATCGGTGTGGTCGGTCCGGAGCGCGCCAAGGCGCTGGGTTTTACCGGCCCCATGCTGCGCGGTTCTGGCGTCGAGTGGGATCTGCGCCGTATGCAGCCCTACGAGGTCTACGACCGGCTGGATTTTGATATTCCTGTAGGCGTGAACGGCGATTGCTACGACCGCTATCTGGTGCGTATCGCAGAAATGCGCGAAAGCAACCGCATCATCCGTCAGTGCGTGGAGTGGCTGCGCAACAACCCCGGTCCGGTTATCGTTGACAACCACAAGGTGGCGCCGCCGCATCGCGAGAACATGAAGACCGGCATGGAAGACCTCATCCACCATTTCAAGCTCTTCACCGAGGGCATGCATGTGCCGGCGGGCGAAGCCTATGCCGGTGTCGAGCACCCCAAGGGGGAGTTCGGCATCTATATGGTGTCCGACGGCGCCAACAAACCCTACCGCCTCAAGATACGGGCGCCGGGTTTCGCCCATCTCCAGGCCATGGATGAAATGTCTCGCGGCCACATGATTGCCGATGCGGTCACCATCATCGGCACGCAAGATATTGTGTTTGGCGAAATAGACCGTTAACGGTCCCGCCAAGGTAAATACCGGATTCAAATTATGCTGCTTTCCGAACAAGCCTATCAACGAATCGACCGGGAGCTTGCCAAGTTCCCCGATGACCAGCAAAGATCCGCCATCATGGCGGCGCTCGCTATCGCCCAGGACGAAAAGGGGTGGGTTTCGACCGACGTCATCAATGATGTCGCCGCCTATCTGGGCGTTCAACCCATCGCGGTGCAGGAAGTCGCCACGTTCTACAACATGTTCGATACGCATCCTGTGGGGCGCTTCAAGCTCACAGTGTGTACCAATCTGCCCTGTGCGCTGCGTGACGGCGTCAAGGCGGCGGATTACCTCAAGGAAAAGCTGGGCATCGATTTCCATGAAACCACGCCTGACGGCATGTTTACGCTGATGGAAGGCGAGTGCATGGGCGCCTGCGGCGATGCGCCAGTGATGCTCATGAACAACAAGCATATGTGTGTGCGGATGTCATCGGAAAAGATCGACGCAATGATCCAGGAACTCAAACAGCATGGGGAGTCGGCATGAGCGCGGCAGGCCTGTTGCAGCAGTTTTCGGAAGGGCTGCAGCCCAACCCCACCGCTGAATTATCGACCAGCATGATTTTCCACGACAGGCATATCTCGCCGCAGATCGTGGCAGGGCTGGATGGCGCCAACTGGCGCCTGGAAGACTACGTCAAGCGCGGCGGCTACGAGGCGCTGCGCAAGATACTCACCACGGGCATGACGCCTGACGACGTCATCGCCGAAGTCAAGGCGGCCAGCCTGCGCGGGCGTGGCGGCGCGGGCTTCCCGACGGGCCTGAAGTGGAGCTTCATGCCGCGTACCCTGCCCGGGCAGAAGTACCTGGTGTGCAACTCGGACGAAGGCGAGCCCGGCACATTCAAGGATCGCGATATCCTGCGCTTCAATCCGCACATCGTGATCGAAGGCATGGCCATTGCCGCCTACGCCATGGGCATCACCGTGGGCTACAACTATATCCACGGAGAAATCTTCGACATCTACGAGCGTTTTGAAGAGGCGCTCGAAGAAGCCCGCAAGGCCGGCTTTCTGGGCGATGCCATTCTCGGATCGGAATTCAGTTTTCAGCTGCATGCGTTTCACGGCTACGGCGCGTATATCTGCGGCGAAGAAACCGCGCTGCTTGAGTCGCTTGAAGGCAAGAAGGGCCAGCCTCGTTTCAAGCCGCCGTTTCCCGCGAGCTTCGGCCTGTATGGCAAGCCGACCACGATCAACAACACCGAGACGTTTGCGGCAGTGCCATGGATATTCCGCCATAGCGCCCAGGAGTATCTGGAGCTTGGCGTGCCCAATGCGGGCGGCACCAAGCTGTTCTCCATCTCTGGAGACGTCGAACTGCCGGGCAATTACGAGATTCCTCTGGGCACGCCTTTCAGCAAGCTGCTCGAACTGGCCGGCGGTATGCGCGGCGGGCGCAAGCTCAAGGCGGTGATCCCGGGCGGGTCCAGTGCGCCGGTGTTGCCCGCAGACATCATGATGCAGACCAATATGGACTACGATTCGATCGCCAAGGCGGGCTCCATGCTGGGGTCGGGCGCGGTCATCGTCATGGATGAGACACGCTGCATGGTCAAGTCGCTGATGCGGCTGTCGTATTTTTATTTCGAGGAAAGCTGCGGACAATGCACGCCTTGCCGGGAAGGCACGGGTTGGCTTTACCGCATGATTCACCGTATCGAAAACGGAGAGGGACGTCCCGAGGATCTGGACGTGCTCGATTCGGTAGCGCAAAACATCATGGGACGCACGATTTGCGCCCTGGGCGATGCGGCCGCCATGCCGGTACGCAGTTTCATCAAGCATTTCCGCGACGAGTTCGCGCATCACATCGAGCATAAAAGCTGTGTGGTGCCCAAATATTTGTAGGGTCAGGATATTCCAATGGTCGAAATCACCATCGACGGCATCAAAACTGAAGCCCCGGAAGGCAGCATGGTCATACAGGCCGCCCACAAGCTGGGCGTCTATGTGCCGCATTTCTGCTATCACAAGAAACTGTCCGTGGCCGCCAACTGCCGCATGTGCCTGGTCGACGTCGAGAAGGCGCCCAAGGCGCTGCCGGCCTGTGCCACGCCCGTGACCAACGGCATGGTCGTGCGTACGCGCTCGGACAGGGCGGTTGCCGCCCAGAAAAGCGTGATGGAGTTTCTGCTGATCAATCACCCGCTCGACTGCCCGGTCTGCGATCAGGGCGGCGAGTGCCAGCTGCAGGATCTGGCGGTGGGCTACGGTGGTTCAGCGTCCCGCTATCACGAAGCCAAGCGCGTGGTCGTGTCCAAGGAAATGGGCCCGCTGATCTCGACCGAAGGCATGCAGCGCTGCATACACTGCACGCGCTGCGTGCGCTTTGGCGAGGAGATCGGCGGCGTTCAGGAAATCGGCATGATCAAGCGTGGCGAGTTTTCCGAGATCACGACGTTTGTGGGCAAGGCCGTAGAGTCCGAGCTGTCGGGCAATATGATAGACATCTGCCCGGTGGGCGCCTTGCTCTCGCGCCCCTTCAAGTTCAATGCCCGTACCTGGGAAATGTCCCGCCGCTTCTCGGTCAGCCCGCACGACAGTCTGGGCGCCAATCTGGTGGTGCAGTCCAAGCTGGATCGTGTGCTGCGCGTGGTGCCGTTCGAGAATGAAAGCGTCAATGAATGCTGGATCAGCGACCGGGACCGTTTCTCGTACGAGGGCCTGTATGTGCAGGACCGTCTCGCGCACCCCATGGTGCGTGGCGAAGATGGCCAATGGCGCGAAGCTTCGTGGACCGACGCCTTGCAGGTGGTGGTACACGGCCTGAACTCGGTGCGTGAGCAGTTCGGCGCTGAGCAGATCGGTGCGATCGGCAGCCCGACCGCGACCACGGAAGAACTCGCGCTGCTGGCCAGGCTGACCCGTGCCCTGGGTTCAGAAAATGTCGACTTCCGTCTGCGCCAGATCGATCCGGCGCTAGATCAGGCCATACCCGGCACGCCCTGGCTGGGCATGCCGATTACCGACCTGGGCACGCTGGATCGCGTGCTGGTGGTGGGTTCCTTCCTGCGCAAGGACCATCCTCTGATGGCCCAGCGCCTGCGCCAGGCCGTGAAATCCGGTGCGCAGATCTCGTTTATCGATTCGGCTGCGGATGACCCGCTGTTCCCGGTCAAGGGCCGCATGACCGTGGCACCCAGCCTCCTGCCCAACGCCCTGGCTGAAGTGGCGGTGGCGCTGGCCGAGGCCGGCGGCGCGCAGGCTCACGCGGCTTTCGATGGCGTGCAGGTGTCGGATGCGGCGCGCGCCATTGCGGCAAGCCTGGCATCGGGCGAACGGGTGGCCGTTCTGATCGGCAATATGGCGATAGCCTCCGATCGCGCGTCCCTGATCGCCGCCAATGCGTCGGCCGTGGCCAAGGCTGCTGGCGCGACATTGGGTTTCCTGACGGCAGGCGGCAATACGGTGGGCGGTTACCTGGCGGGCGCAGTGCCCGGTTCGGGCGGACTGACGGCCGAACAGATGCTGCAGCAATCGCTCAAGGCTTACATCGTGCTGCATACCGAGCCGCTGTTTGACAGCGACAATGGCGCCCAGGCGCTGCAGGCGCTCAAGTCCGCAGGGTTTTCGGTTGCCCTGACGTCTTTCCGCTCCGCCGCGCAAGACTGGGCGGATGTGATGCTGCCGGTCTCACCGTTCACCGAAACGTCGGGCACGTTCGTCAACGCAGAGGGCAGGGCGCAGAGCTTCAAGGGCGTGGCCGCACCCTATGCGGATACGCGTCCGGCCTGGAAGGTGCTGCGGGTGCTGGGCAATCTGTTCGAATTGCAGGGCTTTGACGATGAAACGTCCGAGTCGGTGCGTGACACGGTGCTGGTGGGCGGCGTCGATGCCCGCCTGTCCAACGAAGTGGCTGCGCAGCCAGGGCTGGCGCCTAAAGCCGGCGGACTGGAACGTGTGACCGATGTGCCGATCTACCGCAGTGATGCGTTGGTCAGACGGTCTGCCCCCCTGCAGGAAGCGCCTGCATCGCATGCGCCGCAGGCCCGCATGACGGCCGATACGCTGGCCGCTCTGGGACTGGGCGAGGGCGAGGCGCTGAGCATCCGTTCGGCGCAGGGCCAGATTACGCTGCCTGTGCAGCTCGATGAAACGGTTGCCCCAGGATGCTTGCGGATTGCCGCAGCTTTCGACGCCACGCAGGCGCTGGGTAGCGGCTTTGGCGAACTTACGGTGGAGCGTGCCTGATGGAGTGGCTTACAGTAATCGATAATTTCGGCACCGACCTGCTTGGTCCCACCGCGTGGCTGGTAGTCTGGTCATTGGTGAAGATCATCGTCATTGCCGTGCCCATTATCCTGTCCGTTGCCTATCTCACATACTGGGAACGCAAGATGATAGGCGCCATGCATGCGCGCTTCGGCCCGAATCGGGTTGGTTATCGCGGCCTGCTGCAGCCCTTCGCGGACGTCTTCAAGCTGCTGACCAAAGAGGTCATTGTTCCGAGCAAGGCCAACAAGGTGCTGTACATTCTGGCGCCGGTGGTCACGCTGATGCCGGCGCTGGCCGCCTGGGCGGTGATTCCCTTCGGGCCGGAAGTCGTGCTGGCCGATGTCAATGCCGGGCTGCTGTTCCTGATGGCCATTACCTCCATCGGCGTATACGGCGTGATTGTCGCAGGCTGGGCGTCCAACTCCAAGTATGCTTTCCTGGGCGCGCTGCGCGCTGCCGCGCAGATGGTGTCCTACGAGCTGGCCATCGGGTTTGTGCTGGTCACCGTGCTGCTGGTTTCGGGCACGCTGAACATGAGCGGCATTGTCGAAGGGCAGGGCGAGGGCTGGTTTGCCGCCAGGGGCATTACCTTTATGTCCTGGAACTGGCTACCGCTGCTGCCGCTTTTCGTGATTTATGTGGTGTCGGCCGTGGCGGAAACCAACCGCCATCCTTTCGACGTGGTCGAGGGCGAGTCCGAAATCGTTGCAGGACACATGGTGGAATACTCGGGGATGGGCTTTGCCCTGTTCTTCCTGGGCGAATACGCCAATATGATTCTGCTGTCGGCGCTGGCATCCATTATGTTCCTGGGCGGCTGGATGTCGCCGCTGGACTTTGCACCCTTCACGTGGGTGCCCGGCTGGATCTGGCTGGGCCTCAAGACGTTTGTCGTGGTTTCGATGTTTGTGTGGTTCCGTGCGACGTTCCCCCGTTATCGCTACGACCAGATCATGCGCCTGGGCTGGAAGGTATTCATTCCTTTTACAGGCATATGGCTGTTGGTGGTGGCGATCTGGATGCAAACGCCCTGGAATATATGGCAATAGGACACAGGGGCTAGATTATGGAAGCGATCAAGGATTTTTTCGGCAGTCTGATGCTGTCCGAGATGCTCAAGGGCATGCGCCTGACAGGCAAGTATTTTTTCAAACGCAAGGTGACACTGCGCTATCCGCAGGAGAAGACGCCGGCTTCGCCGCGTTTCCGGGGATTGCACGCTTTGCGCCGCTATCCCAACGGCGAAGAGCGCTGCATCGCCTGCAAGCTGTGCGAGGCGGTCTGCCCCGCGCTGGCGATCACGATCGAATCGGCCGAACGCGAGGATGGCACGCGCCGCACCACGCGTTACGACATCGACCTGGCCAAGTGCATCTTCTGCGGTTTCTGTGAAGAGAGCTGTCCGGTGGACTCGATTGTCGAGACGCACATTTCCGAGTACCACGGCGAAAAACGTGGCGACCTGTATTACACCAAAGACATGCTGCTGGCCATCGGCGACCGCTACGAGCCCGAAATAGCGCGCCGCCGTGTCGAAGATGCTCCTTATCGTTGATGGCGGACCAGACTCCTATGATTTTTTCTACAGTTCTGTTCTATCTGCTGGCACTGGTGCTGGTGATCGCGGCATTCCGCGTGATCACCGCAACCAGCCCGGTCACCGGTGTATTGCACCTGATCCTCGTCTTCTTCACAGCGTCCATGATCTGGATGCTGCAGGGAGCCGAGTTCCTGTCGCTGCTGCTGGTGCTGGTCTACGTGGGCGCCGTCATGGTGCTGTTCCTTTTTGTGGTCATGATGCTCGATGTGCGCATGGAAGCGCTGCGCTCGGGTCTCAGGACCTATCTGCCGCTGGGGCTGCTGATCGGCCTGGTCATGGTGCTGGAAATGGCCTTTGTGCTGGCGCGCAGCTGGCTGGGGGCGGGTCCGGCCGCGCCGGTGGCCGATGACTACGACAACACGCGCGCGCTCGGTATCGCGATGTACACCGATTACGTGTTTGCCGTGCAGGTAGGCGGCGTGATTCTGCTGGTGGGCATGATTGCCGCCATCGCGCTGACGCTGCGCAAGCGCAGCGACGTCAAGCGCACCCGGCCTGCCGATCAGGTCAAGGTGCGGGCGGAGGATCGCATGCGCCTGGTGTCCATCCCGTCGCAAACCGAAATACCGGAGCCGGCGGTCGAACCTGCTCAAGGGGAACAAAAATGACGCTGACGCTGGCACACTATCTGATACTGGGCGCCATCCTGTTCGCCATTGGTATCTTCGGGTTTTTCCTGAACCGCCGCAATCTTATTGTCCTGCTCATGTCCATCGAGCTTATTCTGCTCGCGGCCAACATGAATTTCGTGGCATTTTCCACCTGGTCCGGCGATGCGGCCGGACAGGTCTTTGTGTTTTTTGTGCTGACAGTGGCTGCCGCCGAGGCAGCCATCGGCCTGGCGATCTTGGTGTTGCTGTTCCGCAACCTGAAAACGATCAACGTCGAAGAACTTGACCAGCTCAAGGGTTGATGGGATTGCACATATTATGAATTCACCGAGTCTTTACCTACTGATTGCGCTGGCTCCTCTGGCAGGCGCCTTGCTGGCCGGCTTGTTCGGCACCGGTTTCCTGGGCCGTTTCGTGGGCCGGCGCGCCTCGCACTGCATCACGATTACAGGCGTGGCCATCTCCTTCGTCGGTTCGGTCATCGTGCTGTTCCAGGTGCTGGACGGTCACACCTTCGACGGTGTGCTCTACACATGGAGCGTCATCGGAAAAACCAAGCTCGAACTGGGCTTTCTGATCGATCCGCTGTCCGCCCTGATGATGGTGGTGGTCACCTCCGTGTCGCTCATGGTGCACATCTATACCATCGGCTACATGGCTGATGATCCCGGCTATCAGCGTTTCTTTTCCTATATTTCGCTGTTCACCTTCTCGATGCTGATGCTGGTCATGTCCAACAACATGGTTCAGCTGTTCTTCGGTTGGGAAGCGGTGGGCCTGGTGTCCTATCTGCTGATCGGGTTCTGGTACACCCGTCCGACCGCCGTCTTTGCCAACATGAAGGCCTTTCTGATGAACCGGGTCGGCGACTTCGGTTTCGTGCTGGGCATAGGCCTGTTGTTCGCCTATACCGGCAGCATGCACTACGGGGATGTCTTCGCCCAGACCGACAAGCTGTCCGGGCTGCTTCTGCCCGGCACGGACTGGAAGCTGGTCACGGTCGCCTGCCTGTGCCTGTTCGTGGGCGCGATGGGCAAGTCGGCGCAGGTGCCGCTGCACTCCTGGCTGCCCGATTCCATGGAAGGTCCTACGCCCATCTCCGCGCTGATCCACGCTGCGACCATGGTGACGGCGGGTATCTTCATGGTGGCGCGGTTTTCGCCCGTATTCGAACTATCCGATACGGCGCTGTCCTTCATGATTGTGATCGGCGCCATCGGCGCACTGTTCCTGGGCATCCTGGGCGTAATCCAGAACGACATCAAGCGCGTCATCGCCTATTCGACGCTGTCGCAGTTGGGCTATATGACGGTGGCGCTGGGTGCGTCGGCCTACTCGGCTGCGATCTTCCACCTGATGACGCACGCTTTCTTCAAGGCGCTGCTGTTCCTGGGGGCCGGCTCTGTCATTATCGGCATGCACCACGATCAGGACATCCGCAACATGGGCGGGCTGCGCAAGTACATGCCCATTACCTGGATTACCTTCCTGCTGGGCACACTGGCGCTGGTCGGTACGCCGTTCTTTGCCGGGTTCTACTCCAAGGAACACATCATCGAAGCCGCCGGCGCGGCCAACGTCTGGGGCGCGGGCTTTGCCTACTATGCCACGCTCATCGGCGTATTCGTGACCTCGCTGTATTCCTTCCGCGTGTATTTCCTGGTGTTTCATGGCAAGGAACGTTTTCCCACTGCATCGCATGGCGAGCATGATCACCATGCGCACGACGATCACGGCCACCATGGCGGCAAGCCGCATGAGTCGCCCTGGGTGGTGACGCTGCCTTTGGTCCTGCTGGCGATTCCTTCTGTGGTGGCAGGGGCCTGGTTCATTGATCCATTGCTGTTCAATGGCTATTTCCACGGCGCCATCACCATTTTGCCGCAGCACGAAGCCATGGCCGATCTGACCGAGCACTGGCATGGGTGGGTGGCCTTTGCCCTGCATGGGTTCACCTCATTGCCGTTCTGGCTGCTGGTGGCCGGCTTTGTCGTGGCGTGGTACTGCTATCTGATCAATCCACGGGTTCCTGTCGCGATTGCGCGCAATCTGTCGGGCGTCAATCGCTTGCTCGAGAACAAGTACTATGCGGACTGGTTCAACGAGCAGGTGGTGGCGCGCGGGGCGCGCTGCCTGGGAACAGGGTTCTGGAAGGCGGGTGACCGCGGCCTGATCGATGGCCTGATGGTCAACGGCAGTGCGCGCATGGTGGGTCTGGTGGCATCCATCAGCAGGCACCTGCAGTCCGGCTACATCTATCACTACGCCTTTGCGATGATCGTCGGGATCATGGCTTTAATCTCCTTTTTTGTACTGACGGTTCAATGATGGCAAGCGATATGGCGTCTTCTACTATTCCCTGGTTAACGCTCGCGATTTTCGTTCCCATCGTCGCGGGCCTGATCGTACTGCTGGTTGGCGGCGATGACCGCCCCGGGCTGACCCGCAAGCTCGCCCTGGTGGGCGCGATTGCGGGCTTTCTGGTGACGCTGCCGCTGTACACCGGCTTTGATGCCACGACGGCGGACATGCAGTTCGTCGAAATGGCGCCCTGGATACAGTCCTTTGCGGTCAATTACCATCTCGGCATCGATGGCATCTCGATCTGGTTCGTCCTGCTGACGGCCTTTATCACCATTATTGTGGTGCTGGCTGGCTGGGAGGTCATCAAGAGTCGCGTGGCCCAGTACATGGCTGCCTTCCTGATTCTCTCGGGCCTGATGGTCGGGGTGTTCGCGTCGCTGGACGGCATGCTGTTCTATGTGTTCTTCGAGGCCACGTTGATTCCGATGTATCTGATCATCGGCGTCTGGGGCGGCCCCAATCGCGTCTATGCAGCACTGAAATTCTTTCTGTATACGCTGATGGGTTCGCTGCTGACGCTGATTGCGTTCATCTATCTCTGGCACGCTGCGGACGGCTCGTTCGACATCCTGACCTGGCACACGCTCAAACTGGACTATACGGCGCAGATTCTGATCTTTGTTGCCTTGCTGGCCGCCTTTGCCGTCAAGGTGCCGATGTGGCCGGTGCATACCTGGCTGCCCGACGCCCACGTCGAAGCCCCCACCGGCGGCTCGGTGGTGCTGGCGGCCATCATGCTCAAGCTGGGTGCGTACGGCTTTCTTCGGTTTTCGCTGCCGATCGCGCCAGACGCTTCGCACAGCCTGGCCGGAATGATGATTGTGCTGTCGCTGATCGCGGTGATTTATATCGGGCTGGTCGCCATCGTGCAGGACGACATGAAAAAACTGGTGGCCTATTCTTCGGTCGCCCACATGGGCTTTGTAACCCTGGGTTTTTTCATTTTCAATACGGCAGGGGTCGAGGGCGCCATCGTGCAGATGATCTCCCACGGTTTCGTGTCCGGCGCCATGTTCCTGTGCATCGGCGTACTGTACGACCGCCTGCATACGCGTCGCATCGATGATTACGGCGGCGTTATCAACGTCATGCCCCGGTTCGTCACCTTTTTTGTTCTGTTCTCCATGGCCAATGCCGGTTTGCCGGCCACCAGCGGTTTCGTTGGCGAATTCACGGTCATCATGGGTGCCGTCGAACACAATTTCTGGGTTGGCCTGCTGGCGGCCATTGCCTTGATCCTGGGCGCTTCGTATTCGTTGTGGATGGTCAAGCGCGTAGCGTTCGGTCCCATTGCCAACGACAACGTGCGCGGCATGTCCGATCTGAGCGGGCGCGAGTTCTTCATCATGGGTGTCATGGCCATAGCGGTGTTGTACATGGGGCTCTATCCCAAGCCGTTTACGGATGTCATGCACGTGTCGGTGCAGGCCTTGCTGCAGCACGTCTCCGTCTCGAAACTGTAGACCTGAACTATCATGCAAAACCAATTTCATTTCGCCCTGGCCACGCCCGAGATTCTGCTGTTGATCCTCGCCTGCGCAGCCCTGTTGCTCGATGCGTTCAGCAAGTCCGAATTGCGCCGCACTACGTTTGTATTCAGCATCCTGGCGGTGCTGGCGCTGGCGGTCGTGTCGCTGTTTCAGTGGAAGCTGGGCATACAGGGCAATTCTTTCGGCGGCCTGTACATCGCCGATCCGCTGTCGCACTTCCTGAAGATACTGTCCTGCCTTACCGTGGCCGCCACGCTGATCTACGGACGCGAGTATGTTGAGGCACGCGATATGGTGGGCCATGGCGGCGAGTTCTACTCGCTGACGCTGCTTGCCCTGTTGGGGCAGTTCGTTATGATCTCGGCCGCCAGCATGCTGACCGTGTACCTGGGCGTGGAGCTGATGTCCTTTGCCTTGTATGCACTGGTTGCGCTGCGCCGCGATGATGTCAAGGCCACGGAAGCGGCCATGAAGTATTTTGTGCTGGGCGCGCTGGCTTCGGGTGTGCTGCTTTATGGCATGTCCATGATATATGGCGCCACAGGCCAGCTGAATCTGCGCCTGATTGCCCAGGTGATCGCCAGTGGCAATGCCGATCGCCTGCCGCTGGTGTTCGGTGTGGTGTTCATTGTGTCGGGCCTGGCCTTCAAGCTGGCGGCTGCACCTTTCCATATGTGGACGCCCGACGTCTATCAGGGCGCACCCACTTCGGTGACGCTGATCGTCGGCGCAGCGCCCAAGCTGGCCTCCTTTGCCATCACCTTGCGTTTGCTGATAGAAGGCCTGCACGGCATTGCGCTGGATTGGCAGCCCATGCTGATGATACTGGCGGTGCTGTCGCTGGCGATCGGCAACCTGACTGCGATTGTTCAGACCAACTTCAAGCGCATGCTGGCCTACTCGACCATAGGCCAGATGGGGTTTGTCTTTCTGGGGCTTTTGTCGGGCGTGAGCGCGCAGGGCACCGAAGCCATGGCGTATGGCGCGTCGCTGTTCTATGTCATTATTTATGTGCTGACCACCCTGGTCACCTTCGGGCTGATTCTATTGCTGAGCCGTCGGGGTTTCGAGTGCGATCAGATTTCCGACCTGAAAGGCCTTAACCGCCGCAATCCCCTGTTGGCGGCGATGCTGATGCTGGCCATGTTTTCGCTGGCGGGCATTCCGCCGCTGGCTGGCTTTTATGCCAAGCTCGCTGTGCTGCAGGCGCTGGTCGGCACAGGTCACATCACCATGGCGGTGGTGGCCGTACTGTTTTCGCTGATTGGCGCATTCTATTATCTGCGTGTGGTCAAGGCCGCGTACTTCGACGAACCAGAAGGGGAGCAGCCCCCGATCTCCCATGGCATGGTTACCAGCGGGGTGATGTCGCTGAACAGCCTGCTGATCATCGGGTTGGGAATATTGCCCGGCGGGCTGATGGCTTTGTGCATCAGTGTTGTCGAAGGTTCACTGCGCTTCCAATAGACCGGACGGCGCACTCTACACAGCGCCGGCGGCTTGTCGCCGGCCAAACCCAGGATGGGCATGAGTCAGTCTTTTTCTGTATGGCTGGTGATCGGGTTTGCCTTGATCACCGCCAACCTCCCCTTCGTGCTGCAGCGGCCTTTTCTGGTGCTGCCGTGGGCGCAGAAAGGCGAGGCCGATATGGCGGGGTGGTCGCGCTGGCTGCTGTGCCTGCTTTATTTTGTGGTGCTGGTCCTGGTTGCATGGGCTGGCTATACCTTGATCGCCGGCGCCATCCTCATGCTGTCCTCCCCGGCATCGCTGCTGCTGTTCACAGGGCGCATTCTGGGGGCAATTGTGCTGATGGCTCTGCTGCTGGCATATCCCGGCTGGCGCAGCCGCGGCCGCTCCATCGACAAATCCTTTATCGAACGCCTGATTGAAGTTGTGATGTTTTACGCACTGGTCGGCGTGCTGGGATTCGCCTTCGAGGCGAACATGGGCAATGCATTTGCCCAGACCTGGGAGTTCTACGCCGTGACGTTCAGCCTGTTTCTGGTGCTGGCCTATCCCGGTTTTGTTTTTCGCTACCTGCTGCGCCGCCGCAAACCGGGGCGTCGCGTCGATACTGCATCATGAGTCATCTTATTCTTCAGGCGCCCTCGCTCGATGCGGCCCGCATCGAGAAAGTCGCGGCGCTCACCAGCGCCAGCGGCGTACAGGAACTGGGCCCGACTGCAGTTCGTCTGCTCGAGGTTGATGATACAGACCGCGCGGCAGTGGGGCAGTATTGCTTTGAGTCGGGCATGGACTACGCCTTTTTCGCGCAGATTGGTCTGCTGCGCGACTGCCGTATCCTGGCCATGGATATGGACTCCACGCTGGTCAATATCGAATGCATAGACGAAATCGCTGCGGCGGTGGGCCGCAAGGCTGAAGTGTCCGCCATCACCGAGGCGGCGATGCGCGGCGAGATCACCGATTTCAAGGAAAGCCTGGTACGTCGCGTGGCATTGCTTGAAGGCGTGCCGGAGTTGGCGCTGGAGCAGGTCTATGCGCAGCGTCTGCAGTTGAATGCAGGCGCCCAGCGCCTGATCGATACAGCGAAGGCGCACGGCCTGAAGACCTTGCTGGTTTCGGGTGGCTTTACCTTTTTCACGGAACGGTTGCGCCAGCGGCTGGGCCTGGATGCCTGCCATGCCAATGTCCTGGAGGTGCGCGATGGTGCGCTGACCGGCCGTGTGCTGGGCGACATCGTCGATGCGGCCGCCAAGGCGGCGCACCTGCGCCAGCTTGCGCGCGAAGTGGGTGCTGCAGCGGCGCAGATTATCACCATAGGCGATGGCGCCAACGATCTGAAAATGATGGCCGAATCGGATTACTCAGTGGCCTATCGCGCCAAGCCCATTGTGCGCGAGCAGGCGCGCTATGCCCTGAACTTCAGTCCGCTGGATGCTGTGCTGAACTGGTTCCGCCTGAGCCACTGACCCTGCCGGGCAGGGACGGCGCCGCGTATCAGGCGAGGGCCCGCAGCACGTCACGCACGGCGTCGATGCGCGCCTTCACCTGCTGGCCTTGTTTGATGTCGACTTTGAGCTTGTCCTGTCCAGCCAGTTTCACGTCGCGCCGTTTCTGCACCAGCTCAATAATCCGCAATGGGTCGACATTGGGCTTGCTGCTGAACCCGATGGATGCCTGTGATTCGCTGGCATCTATCTTGACGATGCCCAGGGGCTCGGCCGCGATACGCAGGCGATGCGAGGCCAGCAGCGTCTGGGCAGCCTCGGGCGGCTTGCCGTAACGGTCTATGAGTTCTTCCTGGATCATGATGAGGTCGTCTTCGTTGCTTGCATGCGCCAGCTTCTTGTACAGGCCCAGGCGGGCGTGGACATCGGGACAGTAGTCAGCCGGCAGCAGGGCAGAGGCATGCAGATTGACCTCGCACAATGCCTCGAAGGGTGAGTCCAGATCCGGCTCTTCGCCCGATTTGAGCGCACGCACGGCGGTATTGAGCATCTCGGAATACATGGAAAAGCCGATCTCATGGATATTGCCGGATTGCGATTCGCCCAGCACCTCGCCGGTGCCGCGTATTTCCAGATCGTGCATGGCCAGGAAGAAGCCCGCGCCCAGCTCTTCCATGGCCTGGATGGCCTCCAGCCGCTTCTTGGCGTTGGCGGTGATGGCGTCTTCGCCGGGTGTGAGCAGGTAGGCATAAGCCTGATGGTGCGAACGGCCCACGCGGCCGCGCAATTGATGCAGCTGCGCAAGGCCCAGGCGATCGGCCCGATGGATCACGATGGTATTGGCCGTGGGTACGTCGATGCCGGTTTCGATGATGGTGGTGCACAGCAGCACATTGAAGCGCTGCTGGTAAAAGCCCTTCATGACTTCTTCGAGTTCGCGTTCGTGCATCTGGCCGTGGGCGACGGCGATGCGGGCTTCGGGCACGAGTTCTTCGAGCTTGGCCCGGCGGTTCTGTATGGTTTCCACCTCGTTGTGCAGGAAATACACCTGCCCGCCGCGCTTGAGTTCGCGCAGGACGGCTTCGCGTATGGTACTGCCGTCTTCCCGACGTACAAACGTTTTGATGGCAAGCCGTTTTTGCGGCGCGGTGGCGATCACGGAGAAGTCGCGTATGCCTTCGAGCGACATGCCCAACGTGCGCGGAATGGGCGTGGCGGTCAGGGTGAGGATGTCGACTTCTGCCCGCAAGGCTTTGAGCGCTTCTTTCTGGCGCACGCCGAAGCGGTGCTCTTCATCGATGATGACCAGGCCCAGCTGTTTGAAGCGGACATCCTTGGACAGTATCTTGTGCGTGCCGATGACAATGTCGACCTTGCCGGTGCTCAGGCCGTCTATCGTTGCGTTGACTTCTTTGCCGGAACGAAAGCGGGACATCTCGGCAACCTTGACAGGCCAGTCGGCAAAGCGGTCGGCGAAAGTCTGGGCATGCTGTTCGGCCAGCAGCGTGGTAGGGCACAGCAGCGCCACCTGCTTGCCATTCATGACAGCAAGAAAGGCGGCGCGCAGGGCGACCTCGGTCTTGCCGAAACCGACATCGCCGCAGACCAACCGGTCCATGGGACGACCCGAAGTCATGTCGCCCAGCACGGCTTCGATGGCTGCGCTTTGATCTGGGGTTTCTTCAAAGCCAAAACCCTCGGCAAAGGCCTGGTAGTCCGCCGGCGATAGCTTGAAGCGGTAGCCTTCGCGGGCAGCGCGCTGGGCATAGAGGGCTAGCAGCTCGGCTGCGGCGTCGCGTACCTGCTTGGCCGCCTTGCGGCGCGCACGGTCCCATTGTCCGGAGCCCAGTTGGTGCAGGGGGGCATGCTCGGGGTCTGAGCCGCTGTAGCGTGCGATGACATGCAGCTGCGCAACCGGGACATAGAGCGTGCTGCCGGTGGCGTATTCCAGGTGCAGGAATTCCATCGGGCCTTCGCCCAGGTCCATTTCGATCAGGCCCTGGTAACGGCCTATGCCGTGTTGGGCATGGACGACGGGATCGCCTTCGCGCAGCTCGGACAGATCGCGCACCATGGCTTCGACGTCGCTGCTGCGTTCCTGCGAACGTTTGCCGCGTCGGGTGGTGCGGGCCTGGGCCGGATAGAGGTCGTTTTCAGTGAGCAGGGTGAGCGCCTGCCCGACCAGCCCGAATCCGGTGGTGAGCGGGGCGACGACCAGTGCATAGCGGCTGTCCGAGGCGAGGAAATCCTGCAGGGTTTCAATGCCTGTGTCGGGTGACAGCCCGAATTCGGCCAGCATCTGCAGCAGGGTTTCGCGCCGGCCTGCCGTGTCGGCACAGAGTACGATACGATCCTGCTGGCGCTGCAGCGCTGCCCGCAGGCTGGCCACGGGGTCGTCAGCCCGGCGGATAATGGCGACATCGGGCGCGGCATGGAAATCAGGATGGGGCTGACCGGCGGTGAGCGCGAGACGGGAAAATGGCTTGAAGCCGCTGAACAATGCTTCTTCGTTCAGAAACAGGGTTTCGGGGGGCAGGATGGGGCGTTCTCGATCCGCCTTCAGGAATTGATAGCGGCTGTGGGTATCCTGGGCAAAGCGCTGTATGGCCTGGGTGATGTCGCCCAGTGTCACGGTAATGGCCTGTTCCGGCAGATAATCGAACAGCGTAGCGGTATGTTCAAAGAACAGCGGCAGGTAATACTCGATGCCTGCAAAGGCGATGCCGTTGCCGATATCCTTGTAGGGCAGGGCACGCGAAGGGTCGCCTTCGAAGGTTTCGCGAAACCGGGCGCGGAACTGGTTGCGGGCCGCTTCGTCCATCGGGAACTCGCGCCCAGGCAGCAATTGCACCGTTTTGACGGGGTACAGGCTGCGCTGAGTGTCGATGTCGAAGCTGCGGATGGATTCGATCTCGTTGTCGAACAGATCCAGCCGGTACGGCAGGACGGATCCCATGGGGAACAGGTCTATCAGCCCGCCGCGTATGCAGAATTCTCCGGGCGAGGTCACCTGAGTGACGTGCGCGTAGTTGGCCAGGGTCAATTGCCGGCGCAGCCCTTCTTCGTCCAGGGAATCGCCCTGCGTGAAGGAAAAAGTATAGGCAGCCATGAATTCAGGCGGCGCCAGGCGGTAGAGCGCCGTGGTGACTGGCACAATCAGGATATCTACACTATGCTGCATCAGGGCGTGCAGGGTGCGCAGGCGGTCCGATACCAGGTCCTGGTGGGGCGAAAAGCTGTCGTAGGGCAGGGTTTCCCAGTCCGGCAGCAGGCGCACGCGCAGGTCAGGCGCAAACAACAGGGTTTCTTCCGACAGACGCTGCGCGGCCAGCGGGTCGGCGCAGACGACGACCACGGTCTGGCTTGACGCCCGGGCGAGGTCCGCCAGCAGCCAGGCGTCGCCCGAACCGGGGGGCATGGGCTGCTGCAGCCGCTGACCGGGTTTCAGCGCGGCAAGCGTTTTGCCGGTGGAGGAAAGAGACAGAAGTGGGGGAGTTTCGATTGCCATGTAGCTAGGCATTATAAAATGTCTTTCTGACCAGAATACGTCAACGATACATCTGTACACCGCGTGGTGGGCTTTCGCCCGTGGCGGCCTGCTTCTTAACCGGATACCGCATAGCCATATGCCAGGAAAACTCATTGCAATCGTGCCTGCGGCGGGCATAGGCGCCAGGGCGCTGGGCAGCGGGCCCGATGGGGCCGCGCTGGCCGCCCGCGCCCTGCCCAAGCAGTATCGGCTGCTCAAGGGCGAGCCCATGCTCAGGCGTGCGGTTGAAGCCTTGCTGGCCGACCCGCGTGTCGCCCAGGTACGGGTGGCGGTGGCGGCGGGCGATATCTGGGCTGCGCCCGCCCTGTCGGGCCTGCCGCGTACGGTATGGCGGGCTTGTGGCGGGGCCACGCGGGCGGACACCGTGATGGCGGCGTTGCGCGATGCTGCGCTTGATCCGGATGACTGGGTAATGGTGCATGATGCGGCCCGGCCCGGCTTGCCGGCTGCGGCCCTGGGCCGCCTGATCGATTACTGTCTTGCGCAGGGTACGGGCGGTCTGCTGGCCCAGCCGGTGGCTGACACGGTCAAGCGTCAGACGGGCGATGACGGGGCCGGCCCGGTGCTGGTCGGGCAATCCGTGCCGCGCGATGGCCTGTGGCTGGCGCAGACGCCGCAGATGTTTCCCGCCGGGCGCTTGCTGCAGGCCCTGCAGGCGGCCGGCGCCGAGCGCGCCCACATTACCGATGAGGCGTCCGCGCTGGAGCGTGTGGGTTATGCGCCATGCCTGGTGCCCGGATCCGTGCGCAATTTCAAGGTGACATGGCCGGAGGATTTTGATTTGATGGAGAAATGGCTGTGAGCTTTCCCTTTCGCGTCGGCCAGGGGTTCGACGTTCATGCCCTGGTCGTGGGCAGGCCGCTGATTATCGGCGGCGTCACGATTGAACACACTCATGGCCTGCAGGGGCACTCGGACGCGGATGTGCTGCTGCATGCGCTCACCGATGCCATTCTGGGCGCGGCCGGTCAGGGCGATATAGGCCGGCATTTTCCCGATACCGATCCGGCCTACAAAGGCGCCGACAGCCGCAAGCTGTTGCGCGAGGCGTGGCGCAGGGTGGCGCAGGCCGGCTGGCAGATCGTCAATATCGACGCCACGGTACACGCCCAGGCGCCCAAAATCGGGCCGCATGCTGCGGCGATGGCCGCCAATATCGCCGCAGACCTGGGGCTGCAGGCCGGCGACATCAACATCAAGGCCAAGACCAACGAAAGTCTGGGCTATCTGGGCCGCAAGGAAGGCATCGCTGCAAATGTGGTGGTCCTGCTGGCGGCCGCTCAGTAATCTGAGTCCAGCGCCAGCTGTACCTTGACTGACCGGGACCGGTCGCTGGCGGCCTGGATGGCGTCCAGTGCCTGTTCCAGGGGATAGGTGGCCGTGATGATGGGCGAGACGTCCAGCAGGCCCTCGTCGATCAGTCTCACCGCTTCTTCATATTCGCGGTCAAAGCGATGCGATCCGCGCAGCGAGATTTCCTTGCCCACGATCAGATTGAGCGGCACGGGGACGTCGCCCGCCACGCCTACCTGGATGATGGCGCCGCAGGGACGCACAGCCATCGCGGCGCCATGCAGGGCGCTGGCCGAGGCCGAGCATTCGAACGCCAGGTCGAATCTCCCTTTGTCCGCGAAATACGCCTGCAGCCCGTCGGGTTGCTGGGCAATGTTGATGCCTTCGTGCGCACCCATGCGCAGGGCGACGGCAAGGGTGGCATCCTGCAGATCTGTGACGACGATATGGGCGGCGCCGGCTTCTCTGGCAGCCGCCACGCACAGCGATCCGATCGGGCCCGCGCCGGTGACCAGCACGTGTTTGCCTGCCAGGGGGCCCACGGCGGCGATGGCCTGTTCCCGCGCATGCAGGGCGACCGCCAGCGGTTCTGCACAGGCTGCTGCAGACAGTGGCGTGGTCGGACGCAGTGGCAGGCATTGGCTTGCCGGCGCCAGCATATACTCGCGAAATCCGCCCTGTTCGTGGGGCAGGCGCATGGCCGAGCCGCAAAAGCGCATCTCCAGGCAATGCCGGAACAGCGCCTGCCGGCAATAACGGCAGTGGCCGCAGGGCTGGCTAGGGTTCAGCGCGACCCGCGTTCCGGGTTGCACTGTCTGCACGCCGGGTCCCACCAGCGCGACGGTACCCGAGACTTCGTGGCCGAGAATGATGGGTTCGCGCACGCGTATGGGCCCGAAACCGCCGTCATGGTAATAGTGCAGGTCGGATCCGCAGATGCCGCCGGCGCCCATGCGCAGGAGCACCTCGCCGGGCCCGGGATCCGGTACGTCATCGGTGTCGATGCGGACATCGTGTTGGCCATACAGACGGCAGACGCGTGATTTCATGGTTTGGAACTCCTGGTTTGTGCCTAGTCCATCAATACCGACGGGAGCCAGGTCGCCAGCGGCGGGACATAGGAAACCGCCAGCAGGATCAGGACATTGGTCAGGATGAAAGGCAGGATGGCGCGCACGACCGGCGCCAGAGGCAGTCGCGCGATATTTGCGCAAACAAACAGGCAGACGCCGACGGGCGGGGTGGTCAATCCTATCATCAGGTTGAGCACGGCGAAGGTTGCGAAATGGAGTGGGTCGATGCCCACGCTCTGTGCCAGCGTCAGCAAGGGTACGAACAGAATGATGAGCGCGGCGATGGTTTCCATGAACATGCCCACGATCAGCAACAGTACGTTGATCATGAGGATGATCAGGTATTTGTTGTCGGTGATGGCCAGCACTGCCGAGGCAATCGTCTGCGGGATGCGTTCGGACACGAGTATCCAGCCAAACACATTGGCGAATCCGACCAGGGCCAGGATGGCGGCCGAGGCGACGGCGCTGTCTATGATGATGCCGGGCACCTTGCGCAAGGGCAGGTCTCCATAGATGAAGCGGCCGACAATGAGCGCATAGATGCAGGCCACAATGGCGGTTTCGGTTGGCGTTGCCAGTCCCGTCATCAGGCCGCCGACGATCAGTACCGTCATGAAGATGGCCCAGAAGGCGCCGGAGAATGCGCGTATCAGCTCGCGCCAGCCTTGCCAGGGCTGGCGAGGAAAGTCTCGCTTGACGGCGATGATATAGGTCGTGACCATCATGGCAAGGCCCATGAGGATGCCGGGCACGGCGCCCGCGAGGAACATTTTTCCGACAGAAATGCCCGAGAGCGCGCCGACGATAATCATGGGTACGCTGGGCGGAATCATGGGGCCGACGGTGGACGATGCCGCCGTGACAGCGGCTGAAAAGTCAGCGGGATAGCCCGCTTTTTTCATGCCCGGAATCAGCACGCCGCCCAGGGATGCGGCGTCGGCCACTGCCGTGCCCGAGATCCCGCCGAACAGCATGGAGCCTGCGACGTTGGTCAGGCCCAGGCCGCCACGCATCCAGCCTACCGTGGCATTGGCAAAACGAATGATGCGCTCGGTGATGCCGCCACTGTTCATGAGGTTGCCGGCCAGGATAAAGCCGGGTATGCACAGCAGCACATAGGCATCAATGCCGGCGTACATTTTTTGCGGCATGACCACGATGGGGATGCCTTGATAGAGCAGATAGGCCAGGGAGGAAATGCCCAGCGTGATGGCGACCGGGACGCCAACGAGTAGGCCCGCGACGAATACGCCGAACAATACAGCGAGACTCATGTTTCTTCACCATAAGGGTGCTCCGGCAGACCGTCGGAGGTGCCGGTCAGCATCCCGGCAATGCGCGCGAGCGAATAGACAAGAAGCGAGACCAGTGCGATCAGCATGGTGACATGCAGGAAATCCATGCGCCAGCCGAGCGCTGGGGAGTACTGCATGCTGCCTATCTCCATGAACTGCCAGGCCGGCTTGAGCAGCATGATGCACATCGCCGCAGTCAGGATGGAAGCAAGCAGGCGCAGGAACCAGGGTTTGCGCCCCGACAGGCTCTCACAGAACAGGTCGACGTTGACCAGATCGCCGGTGCGTAGGGAAGGACCCAGACCCAGGGCGGCAAGGTAAAGCAGGCCGAAACGCGTCAGCTCTTCGGTCCAGACGGGCGAGTCGAACAGGGCGTTGCGCCCCAGCAATTGAATGACCACGGCAACAATCATGCCGAAAAAGGACAGGCCGACGAGCGCCCGGCATATTTTGTCAACGTACTGCAGAACAGAGTTCACGGAAGCTTCCTCATGCATGTCGCGAAGCCCTGCGGCAGAAGTCGCCTGCCACAGGGTGAGTCATGGCGCTCAGTGCTTGAATATATCCTGCACGTATTGCTTGACCTCGCCCGACACATTGGCCAGCACGGCGTCGCGCGCTTTTGCGGCGAAGGCATCGCGGTCGACATCCACGAAGGTCATGCCGGATTTTTTGAGATCGGCGGCGAGCTGATCTTCGTCTTTCAGAAAGAGCTCGCGTTCATACTTCTGGGCGCTTGCGGCAGCCTGCATGACAGCCTTTCTGTCTTCGTCCGACAGTTTCTGCCAGGTGATCTCGGAGATCGTCAGGTAGATCCAGCTGCGCACGTGTTCGGTCTTGTTGACATACTTCTGCACCTCGTTCAGGTTTCCGGACTTGATCAGTGCCAGGGGATTTTCCTGGGCATCGATGGTGCCGTTCTGCAGCGAGGTGAATACTTCCGAGAAGGCCATGGGTGTAGGCTGGGCGCCAAGCGCTTTCCACACCGCCATGAACAGCGGCACGTTGGGCACGCGCAGCTTCAGGCCCTTGAGATCGTCGGGCGTATGAATTTCGCGGTTCGATGTCAGGTCGCGCGGACCGCGTGCAAAATATGCAATCGGCCGGATGCGGGCCTTTTCAAGAATCTGCGCTTCTATTTTCTTGCCGATTTCGCCGCTAGCGATGGTGTCCATGTGCTCAAGCGAATCATAGGCATACGGGATGGCCAGCAGCGAGGCCAAAGGAGCCCAGTTCTGCAGGCTTTCTCCAGTGATGGTCATGTCGACCGTACCGAGCTGCATGCCGTTGATGAGATCGATTTCCTTGCCCAGCGATTCGTTCGGGAAAACCTGCACTTCGATGCGGCCATGTGTCAGGGCCTTGAGCTCTTCACCGAACTTGAGCGAGGCTTTGTGCCAGGTATTCTGTTCATTGGCCAGGTGGCCGAGCTTGAGTGTGATCTGCGCAGCGGCGGCGCTGTGTGCCATGGCCAGTCCGACCACGGTGGCGGCGAGCAGTCTGCTCATGTGTTGTAGGGGGTGTTTCATCATGTCTCCTCTTGCGGGTTATCTGTTTTGGGGTGATGCTGGATGCAGGCTGCGGCTCAACGCTCCTGCGTATCGAACAATTCCGGGCGGGCCGCCGAAATGGCGGGCAGGTCTTGCAGTATTTCGCGCAGATGCGTGCGCATGGCCTGCTCCGCAATAGACTGGTCGCCGCGTGCGATGGCCTCGACAATGCGGGTGTGTTGCGAGACGAGCTTGGGAACGGGCGTGTGCCCGAAACTCAGATAGCGAACCCTGTCCATCTGCGCCTTGATGCCTTCCACTACTTTCCAGGCATGCGCGATACCCGCAGCTTCCGCAAGCGTGCGATGAAACAGCTCGTCCAGCGCCAGAAAACTGTCCGGCCTGGCGGCGGCCGCATCCTGCTGATGACGCAACTGGGCACGCAGTTCGACAATGACAGCGGGGTCGGCCAGTTCGGCAACACGCTTGACGACATCGGCTTCGATCGCTTCGCGGACAAAGCGGGCTTCGAGCACCGCAGCCGCCGATATCTTGCGCACCAGCGTGCCGCGCTGAGGGCGTACTTCGACCAGGCCTTCCTCGCTCAGCTTGATGAATGCCTCGCGCACGGGCTGGCGGCTGACGTCGAAATCACTGGCGCATTCGGATTCGGACAGACGGGTGCCGGGCAGCAATTGCGCCTGAATGATACGCAGCCGCAGCGCGCGGTAAATCTGCGGCCCCACGGGCAGGCCGTGCTCCAACAGAAAATCTGGCATTAATGCAACATTCATGCGTACCCTTGTGATGGTCTTTTTGGCCAGACCGTGCCATGAACCACGAATTCGTACTATCATACTTCCATACTAGTCGGCATACAACCAGATTTTTTAAAACGAGATGAGGTAGCAGGCAATGCGGCAGACATGGCGTTGGTTCGGTCCCCAGGACACGGTTTCGGTAGACGATATGTGTCAGGCCGGGGTGGAGGGGGTTGTCACGGCCTTGCATCACATCCCGGCCGGCGTCGTATGGACCAGGGATGAAATCGAAAAACGCAAGGCGCAGATTGCCCGCATGAGCGATGGCGCGGCATCCGGCCTGGCTTGGGAAGTGGCAGAGAGTCTGCCCGTATCGGAAGACATCAAGAAACAGCAGGGCGACTGGCGTGCCCACATTGAGCACTACAAAACCAGTCTGCGCAATCTGGCTGCCTGCGGCATCGAGGTGGTTTGCTACAACTTCATGCCTGTGCTTGACTGGACGCGCACGGATCTGGCCTGGCGGCTTCCCCATGGCGGCACCTGTATGCGTTTTGATTACGTGGATTTTGCGGCATTCGATATCCACATCCTGAAGCGGCCAGGCGCTCACGCATCGTTTCCTGCAGAGGTTGTACAGGAGGCGGAGCAGCGATACGCGGGCATGGATGCACAACGCAAGCAGCAGTTGACCGGGAATGTCGTGTTCGGCCTGCCGGGCGCGGCCGAGCATATGACACTGCAGGACGTGCGCCGGCATCTGGAGCAGTACGACAACATCAGCGCGGACATGCTGCGCAGCCATTTCCAGGCATTTCTTGAAGAGGTTGTTCCCGTCGCCCAGGAGTCGGGACTCCGTTTGTGCTGTCACCCTGACGATCCGCCTGTACCGCTGCTGGGCCTGCCCCGCATCATGTCCACGGAACAGGATTATGTCTGGCTGCTGGGTGCGGTGGATTTACCGGCAAACGGCATTACGCTGTGCGCGGGATCGCTGGGCGCGCGCGCAGACAATGATTTGCCCGGCATGATGACGCGTCTTGGCGATCGCGTGCATTTTCTCCATTTGCGCAACGTGCGGCGCGAGAGCGGGCAGGTGTTCGGCTCGTTTTACGAGGCGGAGCATCTTGGCGGCGATACAGACATGGTGGCTCTGGTGGCGGCAGCCGTGCGCGAGGAAGCGCGCCGCCGCGAACAGGGGCGGCAGGACTGGGCCATCCCTTTTCGGCCCGACCATGGGCAGGATATTCTTGACGACCTCAAGCGCAAGTCTCAGCCGGGTTATCCGGCTATCGGGCGATTGCGCGGCCTGGCGGAGCTGCGCGGCGTCATGGCGGCCCTGCAGCATCCGGTTGCCGGCGGCGCTTTGCGGGCATCATGACCGCGTCCTCCGCTGTCCGGCAGGGCTTGTCCGGCGCACCCGGCACGGCAGACCGCCGCCTGCGCCGCATTGAGCAGGTCGGTTCCGGCGTTCAGTTGCCCTCCTATGAGCGCACGCAGCATGGCGCAGGAATTGTTCATATTGGCGTGGGCGCATTTCATCGTGCCCACCAGGCGGTCTATACCGATGATGCGCTGGCCCGCGCCGGCGGAGACTGGCGCATCATCGGCATCAGCTTGCGCGGCGCCGGTGTTGCCGATGCGCTGCTGCCCCAGGATAATCTGTACACGCTGCTGGTGCGGGATGCCGGCGGTACGCAAGCGCGGGTGATCGGTAGTCTCGCTGGCATGATTGCCGCCGCGACCGACGCGCCCGCGGCCCGCCGCGCGCTGCTCGATCCCGCTATCCGCATCGTGAGCCTGACCATCACCGAAAAAGCGTACGGCATCGCACGCGGGCGCGGCGGGATTGTGGACACGCATCCGGCCATTGCGCACGATCTGCTGCATCCTGCCGAACCCTTGGGAGCGATCGGCATGATGGTCGACGCGCTGAGTCGGCGCCGCCAGGCGGGCATCGCTCCGTTTACTGTATTGTGCTGCGACAACCTTCCTGAGAACGGGCGTCTGCTGCGTGCGGGCATGCTCGACTTTGCTTCGCGCCTGGATGCGGGCCTGGCCGAATGGATCGCCCGGGAGGTTGCCTTTCCGGACACCATGGTCGACCGTATTACGCCGGCGTCGAGCGCGGCTACGCTGGAAGAGGCGCAGAACCGTATCGGCTGCCGGGATCTGGCGGCGGTCGAAACGGAGGCCTTCAGCCAATGGGTCATCGAGGATCATTTCCCCTCGGGCCGGCCGGCCTGGGAGCTGGCCGGCGCGCTCATGGTCAGCGAGGTGGCGCCCTATGAACGCATGAAGCTGCGCATGCTCAATGGCGCACATTCCCTGCTCGCCTATGCAGGGACGGCGATCGGTTTTTGCCATGTGCGCGATGCCATGCAGGATGGCGCAATGATTGCGCTGGTGCGCCGCTATATGGCGCAGGCGGCGCTTACCCTGGGGCCGTTGCCGGACATCGATGTCGTGCAGTACGAGCATGATCTGGTGACGCGGTTTTCCAATCCGGCTATTGCGCATCAGCTCGGTCAGATTGCCATGGATGGTACGGAGAAGCTGCCGCAACGCATTCTGGCGCCCGCCATGGAGGCATTGGCAGGGGGGGATGACATCCGCCTGTTCGCGTTTGCTGCGGCGGCGTGGATGCGCTTTTGCGTGGGCAGGTCTGAGCGCGGCGAGCGTTATGCGCTGGACGATCCGCGCGCCGAGGAAATCAACGACAGATTGCAGGGCAAGACGTCCGACGCCTGTGCGCTGGCCGATGCTTTGCTGAGTATGCCCGGCTTGTTTCCCGACGCCTTGCGCCAGTCGGAGCTCTGGCGTCAGCAGGTAACCGGGCAATTGGGTGTAATGCTGGCCCGAGGCATGCGGCAGGCCATCGCGGATGTGGTTTGAGCCGGGAAGGCGCATCCGGGCGGCGCCTGGGGCGTCTGCAACAGCCCCAGCGTTGCGGCTGCCGGGTCTAGAGCGTGCCGCCGCCTACTGAGCGGTTGCAGGGGCAGAGTTTTTCGGTTTGCAGCGCGTCCAGCAGGCGCAGGACTTCTTCGGGATTGCGGCCGACATTGACGTGGTTGACCGAGACATGCTGGATGAAGTTGTCCGGATCGACAATGAACGTGGCGCGATGGGCAACGCCTTCGGCCTTGTCGCGAATGCCCAATTGATCGACCAGTGCGCCACCCGTGTCGCCGAACTGATAGTGGCCGAGCTTGGCCAGTTCTGGATGTTCGCGGCGCCAGGCCAGCTTGACGAACTCGTTATCGACCGAGCCGCCCATGAGTATGGTGTCGCGGTCGTCGAAATCCTGGGCCAGGTTGTTGAAGCCTATGATCTCGGTAGGACATACGAAGGAAAAATCTTTGGGATAAAAATAGATGACTTTCCATTTGCCTGGAAAGGAGCTTTCGGTAATGTCTTCGAAGGCGGAGACACCGTTTTCCTCGTATTGGGTAAAGCCGGGCTTGACGCCGACGACCTTGAAAGGTTCGAGTTTGTCGCCTATGGTTTTCATCGGGATTCCTATCGATATTTGAAGGGCGCATGATGCCGGCCCTGTATTGATTCTACGCGATAAAAAGCGGCGGCGTCAGCAGCGGGCATCGCCGTGCGGCAGGCGCTTGGGCGGCGCGCATGAACGGCTTTACGCGCGCCCGGATGGCGTCGATTCGGACTGAAAGTTGCGGCTTCTGACCTTGGGGATTTCGATGCGTGCCACCAGACCGCCAGTGGGCCTGGAGACCAGCTCCAGCTGTCCGCCTACCTGCCCGAGCAGCCTTTCGACAATGGCCAGGCCCAGCCCCGCGCCGCTTACGCCGGTGCGCGCGGATTCACCGCGCGAGAAGGGGCGCAGCAGTCGCTGTACATCTGTTGCGGCGATGCCCGTGCCCTGGTCGCGAACTTCGATGGTCAGCATATTGCCACGCTGCTGAGCAAACAGCTCGATATGCGCTTTCTGGTCTGAGGGCGAGCGGCCGTAGCGCCGTGCATTTTCGATCAGGTTGCTGACGATGCGCTTCAGGTCGTGTGCATTGATCTTGGCGAAGAGATTGGGGGCGATGGTCTGGGTCAGTGTGTCGCCCAGGGATTCCGTGTGGCTGCGTTCGCGTTCGTACAGGTCGCGCAGCACCGTGGACACATCGACGCCCTGTTCGGGCACCAGGCCGGCGGGCCTGGCGTACTCCATGAGCTGGCCTATGCTGTGATCGATCTGCGCCAGATCTTCGTCGATGGCCTGGCGCGCCTCGTCGCTGACCGTGCTCATCTCGATCTCAAGGCGCATGCGCGCCAGCGGCGTGCGCAGGTCGTGGGAGATGCCGGCCAGCATGATTTCGCGATCGGCTTCGGTTTGCCGGATGTCGCGCGCCATGCGGTTAAAGGCGATGTTCATGTCGCGGATTTCGGCTGGCCCTTTCTCGGGCAATGGCGAGGGCGTTTGTCCGCGCGCCAGTTGGCGTGCCACCTGGGCCAACTGGGCCAGCGGCCGGTTCACGAAACGCACGCTCACCGCGGCGCCGATCAGGGCAAGCAGCAGGGCCGTCAGGCCCCAGCCCAGCCATTCGGCGCCGGCGGTCAGCCCCAGTTGTTCGCGATCGAAAACCAGCCAGTATCTGTCATTGTTGATTTCAAAGCTGACCCACACGCCAGGCGCCTGGTTGACGGCCCACATGACGCTGGTGTCTATGCCTAGCCTGTCCTTGATCTCTGCCGACACGTGATTCCAGTAATTGGAATTGGGCAGTGGCTCAAGCGTGTCGGCTTCCTCGCGCGGCTGTACGCGCAGGCTTTCTTTGGTGGCAAGATCAAGCAGCAGGGCGGGGCGCACGCTGGGCGGTGCGTAGATGAGGGCCGAACGCGTGATGCTGACGGCTGTCACCACGCGCTGGGCCATCTGCGTGGCGCGCGGACCTTCTTCCATGCTGAAGAAAACCTGCAGCCACGCGCCCAGGCTGACCAGCATCAGTCCTGCCAGAAGCAGGAAAGAGCGGCTGAACAGGCCAAGGCGCAGATAGGGCTGCTTTTTGCCTGGAGGCTGCTGCGTGGTACGGGGCATGACGGTGCCTGCTCAGCGTGTGAGCAGGCTATCGGCTATCAATGGCCGCCGTCGGGCACGAAGACGTAGCCCAGACCCCAGACGGTCTGGATGAAGACAGGCTTGGACGGATTGGGCTCGACCAGCTTGCGCAGGCGGGAGATCTGTACGTCGAGGCTGCGGTCAAAGGCTTCGTATTCGCGTCCACGGGCGAGCTCCATGAGCTTGTCGCGCGAGAGCGGGATTTTGGGATGCCGCGCAAACACCTTGAGCACGGAGAATTCGCCGGTGGTGATGGGAACCTGCTCGTTGTTGCGGGTGAGCGTGCGGGTGGACAGATTCAGCACATAAGGGCCGAATTCGATGGATTCGCTTTCCTGGCTGGGCGCGCCCGGATGCTCTTCTGTGCCGCGGCGGCGCAGGATGGCATTGACGCGGGCCAGCAGTTCGCGCGGGTTGAAGGGCTTGGACAGATAGTCGTCGGCCCCCATCTCCAGACCGACGATGCGGTCGATTTCCTCAGCCTTGGCCGTCAGGATGATGATGGGCGTGTTGTCATGGCCACCACGCAGCCTGCGACAGATGGACAGGCCATCCTCGCCCGGCAGCATCAGGTCGAGCACGAGCAGGTCGAAGTGTTCGCGCTGCCAGAGCTTGCCCATTTCCTTGGCGTCTTCGGCGACGAAAACATTGAATCCTTGCTCCGACAGATAGCGGCGCAGCAGATCGCGAAGACGAGGGTCGTCGTCGACGATGAGGATTTTGCGAGATAAGGTTTGGTTCTGAGTATTCATGGGGAAAATGTAACAGGGTAGAGTTAACCCGGATAGTGGGTCGTAGCAACAAATTACATCTTATTCGTTCGGTATAGATTGCAGTTACAACTTGTCGACCGCTGGCGAAAGCAGGGAGAACGTGCCGGACAGATGCGGGCAGCCGAGTGCGCTGTCTCGTCGTACGCTGGTGTTTACAGGACATTTTAGCTATTACCGCCGCAAAACGGTATTTTTTTAAGGCTATCGTCATATTCGGATCCTTGCCGGGGCAAATGCCCCGGCAGCGATTAAAATGGTTTCCCATGACACTACATTTTCTTGCCCTGGAAACCTCCTCCAGCTTGTGCGGCGTTGCGCTGCTGTCCCTGGGCGAAGGCGAGCCTGTCGTGCGCGTGCTTGAGCACGACGCCACGGCCGAGCACGCCGAGCGCCTGCTGCCCATGGTGGATGCGCTGTTGGTGCAGGCGGGTATTGCCCGCGACCAATTGGCGGCTGTGGCCTTTGGTCAGGGGCCAGGCGGCTTTACGGGTCTGCGGGTCGCCTGCGGGGTGACTCAGGGCATGTGTTTCGCCCTGGGCATCCCCGCGCTGCCTGTGTCATCGCTGCAGGCAGCGGCGGCCAGGGATTTCGCGATGCAGCAGTGCGTTACCGGCGCAAGTCGCCCGGCAGGTGTGTGTGTGGTCGTCCAGGACGCCCGGATGCAGGAGGTCTATCTCGCAGCCTATGCTGCGAGCCAGGACGATGTCTGGTCATGGCAGCAGGTCCAGGAGCCCATCCTGCTGGGTATTGACGACGTCAGTCTCTGGCTGGATCACGCCCAGGCCCGACAGCCTGGCCCTTATCGCCTGCTGGGCGATGCCCTGGAGGCCTATCCGGCGCTTGACGGCCTTGCGCAAGAGCGGGAGTGGCTGGCGAACGGGTCTGCCGTGCGCGCCGACGCGGCAACGGTTGCCGCACTGGGCCTGCAGGATTGGCGTGCGGGCCGGTTGACGCCGCCAGAGCACGCCGCGCCTGTGTACGTTCGCGACAAGGTCGCGTTTACAACGGCGGAGCGTGAGCAGGGCGCCGGAGGTAATCCGCGCGCGCCGCAGTTGCCCGATGCGGGACCAGACCAGGGTTCTGGCACCGGTGACGAAGACCATGGCGGGAACGGCAGCGCGGCGCAGGATGGCATCCAGATGCTTCCCATGGCCGAGTCGCATCTGGATGACGTCGCCGACATCGAGTGCTCGGTACAGTCTCATCCGTGGACCCGCAACAATTTTGCGGACGGCCTGAAGGCCGGTTACCACGCCAGCGTGGTTCAGTGCGAAGGCCGGACGCTGGGGTTTTCCATGCTCATGCTGGCTCCCGATATCGCTCACCTTCTGGTGATTGCCGTCAGGCCGGATCAGCAGAACCGCGGCGTGGGCGCCCGCCTGCTGCGCCATTGCGAGGATGCGGCGCGACAGCACGGACTGTCGGCCGTCATGCTGGAAGTTCGCCCTTCCAATGGCAAGGCGCTGCATTTCTATCAGTCGCGCGGCTATCGCATGCTGGCCACCCGCAAAGACTATTACCCGGCGGAGCATGGCCGTCGCGAAGATGCCTATGTCATGAAAAAAGAGCTCGCGCCACCGGCTGCTGCTCAGGGCAGGCAGGGCGAAGACATGGGAGCAAAATCATGAACGCCCCGAGTCTGAGCCCGTTGCAGGCGGCATGGCTGCAGGAAATCGGTCTGGACAAGCGCATGCTTGCGCATTTCCTGGAGGAGGCGGCGCCATTCCCCGAACCGGCTCCGGCCGCTGTGCTCGCCGCGGCGCCTGGCCCGCAAACCGCTGCCCGGGCGCCGCGCGCCGCGGACGGTGGCCTGCAGGCGGCGCCGGTGGCGGCTGCCATGGCCAGTCTGGGAATAGGCGTGTCGGGCGGTCCGCGGAATGCAAAAGCGCCCGCGCCGCCGCCGGCCGAAGCCAGGCCTGCACCGCGAGGACCCATGCCCCATGAGGAACAGGCCTTGCGCGTGTATATGACTGAATGCCAGGACTGCGGCCTGCACACGGCGCGCAGCCAGGTGGTGTTTGGCAGCGGCCACGGTGCATCGCCGGACTGGATGGTCATCGGCGAAGCGCCGGGCAGCCGGGACGATCGCGAAGGCCGCCCTTTTCAGGGCAAGGCCGGCCAGTTGCTGCAAGCCATGCTTGCGGCCATAGGCATAGGCCAGGATGCTCCCGTGTTTTTTACCAATATCGTCAAGTGCCGTCCGCTGGGCAACCGTCCGCCCGCGGCAGAGGAAATAGCGGCCTGCCAGCCTTATCTGGCGCGCCAGATCGACATCGTCCGGCCTGCCCGTATCCTGGTCCTGGGCAAGCTGGCCTCGCAATTGGTGCTGGGGCGAGAAGAAGAGCTCGATGCCTTGCGCGGCCAGATTCATCATCTGCGCCAGGGCGAGAAGGGGGATATTCCTGTGGTGGTGACTTATCATCCGGCTTCGCTGCTGATGCGTCCCCAGCACAAGATCGATGTCTGGCATGACCTTAATCTGGCCCGGACGCTGATGCAGGACGCAGTCGCCGGGCAGGCGGCCGGACCGGGCGGGGCCGGCTAAACGTTGCGCCGCAGGGCCTGGCCGTGGCCATGCTGGCCTATCACGTTGTCCAGCCCCGGATGCTTGCGGTGGTTGAACAGATTCCACTGGATGATGACCAGCATGAGGATGGCAACCAGCAGGCCGAACAGGATGATGATGGCATTGATGGGCAGGTTGAGCCAGAGCAGAAAGCTGTAGAACGCCAGCATCAGCAGGATGTTGAGCTGTTCGTTGAAATTCTGTACGGCGATGGAATGACCGGCCGACAGCAACACATGGCCTCTGTGCTGGAGCAGTGCATTCATGGGCACCACAAAAAATCCCGACAGCGCGCCGATCAGGAGCAGCACGCTGTATACCGCCCAGCGATCATGCACAATGGGCATCAGCATGACGGCAAAGCCCATGGCCACGCCCACGGGCAGCACAGCCAGCGCCCGCTTGAGCGGGACTTTTCCCGCCAGTATGGAGCCGCCCACGGTGCCCAGCGCCGCGACCCCCATCAGCAGCGAAGCCTGGTCCAGGCGATAGCCGAGATGGCGGGCGCCCCATTCGATCACGATGAATTGCAGGGTGGCGCCGGCCCCCCAGAAAAGCGTGGTGACGGCAAGGGAAATCTGGCCGATTTTGTCGCTCCAGAGCACCCGTACATAACCCCAGAAGGTGCGCACGAGCGCCACGGGATTGGTCTGCTGCTTGGGATAGCGCACATGGGTGCAGGGGATCAGCAGATTGCTGGCGGCGGCCAGCAGATAGACCACTGCAATAATGAGGATGGCCGCTTCGGTGCGGGTATGGGCGAACCGGCCCAGCCAGTCGTGCTGCAGAATGAAGGATGAAACGCTGGGGCTGATGAGAAAACCGCCCAGCACTGTGCCCACGATGATGGAGAGTACCGTCAGGCCTTCTATCCAGCTGTTGCCTTTGACAAGCATCTCGGGCGGCAGCATCTCCGTGACGATGCCGTATTTGGCGGGGGAGTAGGCCGCCGCGCCTATGCCGACCAGCGTGTAGGCGCAAAACACCAGCAGCAACTGGTGGCTTTCGGCCAGGCCGAAGCTTTGGTGGTGGAACATGATCAGGCAGCCGGCAACCTTGACAGCGTTCGTGATGAACATGACACTGCCCTTGGGATAGGCGTCGGACAGCGCGCCGACAAAGGCGGCCAGTACGACGTAGGCCAGGGCGAACCACCATTTCATCATCGGCGCCATCCAGTGCGGGCCGTGAAGGTCGGATATCAGCGCTATGGCAGCGATCAGCAAGGCATTGTCGGCCACAGACGATAATGCCTGGGCTGCCATAACCAGATAAAAACCTTTTTTCAATGGGGAAGTCCAGTAGGTTGAAGCGGCGCCGGATGTTGGCAAACGGCAAAAAATGTTAACGAGTATAGCCTTGGCAGCGGGTTCGAACTGAAAATGATACCGTGTTTTGTCAGATCAGCCAGTAGGGAAGCGCAGGTGCGTTATCATACGATCCGGTTGTATCGACCAGCCCGTCTGACGTCCTGTTGCCCCGATACATTATGGCGGCCGCGTGCAGACGGGGCCGCCGAACCATTTTTTACCATTTCCTTATCGTGCGTCTTACACAGATAAAACTTGCCGGTTTCAAATCCTTTGTCGAGCCGACAGTTATACCTACGCCCAGCCAGATGGTTGGCGTGGTGGGACCCAATGGTTGCGGCAAGTCCAATATCATCGATGCGGTGCGTTGGGTGCTGGGCGAGACGCGCGCCTCCGAGCTGCGCGGCGAGTCCATGCAGGATGTCATCTTCAATGGTTCGGGCAACCGCAAGCCTGCCGCCCGCGCGTCGGTGGAATTGGTGTTCGACAACTCCGAAGGCCGCGCAGCAGGGCAATGGAGCACCTATGCCGAGATCGCCGTCCGGCGCGTACTGACCCGGGATGGCACCAGCAGCTATCTGGTCAACAACCAGCAGGTGCGACGGCGCGACATTCACGATATTTTCCTGGGCACCGGCCTGGGCGCGCGCGGCTATGCCATCATCGGCCAGGGCATGATCAATCGCCTTATCGAGGCCAAGCCCGAAGAGCTGCGGGTATTTCTCGAAGAAGCAGCAGGCGTGTCGCGCTACAAGGAACGGCGCCGCGAAACCGAAAACCGTCTGACCGATACGCGTGAAAATCTGACGCGGGTCGAGGATATCCTGCGCGAGCTGGGCAGCCAGCTCGAAAAACTGGAAGGCCAGGCCGAGGTTGCGCAGCAGTACCGCGGCTTGCAGGAAGAGGGCGAGCAGAAACAGCATGCCTTGTGGCTGCTCAGGGAAAGCAAAGCCAGAGAAGATCAGCAGGCCAAGTTCCTGGCGATAGAGCAGGCCCAGACCGAGCTCGAGCAGTCTATAGCCGGGCTTCGCGCGGGCGAGTCGGCGCTGGAGTCCCGCCGGCAGGCGCATTACGCTGCGAGCGATGCCGTGCATGCGGCACAGGGCCTGCTGTTCGAGGCAGGCGCCCAGGTCAGTCGGCTGGAGGCCGAAATCCGGCATGTCGTCGATTCCCGCAATCGCGTGCAGGCCCGACGCAACCAGCTGCAGGAGCAGATGCAGGAATGGGCGGATCAGCAGACGCACTGCACCGAACAGATTGAGCAGGCTCAGGCAGAGCTCGAGGCCGCCGCCGCGCGTACCGAAGAAAGCCGCGCTGCCGTCGAGGATGCCCAGGCGCATCTGCCCGACATCGAAACCCGCGTACGCATGGCTTCAGCCTCCCGCGACGAGATGCGTGGCGTGCTGGCCAAGGTCGAGCAGGAACTCGCGCTGGCGGCCCAGGTGCAGCGCGACGCAGATCGCCAACTGCAGGCGCTGGAGCTGCGTCAGGAACGGCTGGAGCAGGAGCTGCGCGCCATGGATACGCCTGACCCGGCCGAAATCGAGCGCCTTGCGGGCGACAGCGCCGCCATGGAAGACCAGTTGCAGGAAGCCCAGGGCCAGTTGCTTGAACTCGAAGAGCGCTTGCCCGAGCTGGACGAGCAGCGCCGGGCCGCGCACGCCGCCTCGCAGGAAGAGGCCCAGGCCGTGGCGCGCCTGGATGCACGCCTGGCGGCGCTGACCAAATTACAGGAAGACGTGCAGAAGCAGGGCGCGCTGGAACCCTGGCTGGCACATCATGAGCTGACCAGTCTCGGGCGCCTGTGGCAAAAGCTGCATGTGGATGCGGGCTGGGAAACCGCGCTTGAGTCTGTACTGCGCGAGCGGATGGCTGGCATGGAGCTGCGCCAGCTCGAGCATGCCCGCGCTTTTGCCTCCGATGCGCCACCTGCGCGGCTGGCGTTCTACCAGTTGCCGGTGCCTGCTGCGGCACCCGCGCCGCCGGCGGGGCTCAGCCCCCTGGCCGGCTTGCTGCGCATCAGCGATCCGGACTTGCGTACGCTGCTCAACGACTGGCTGCGCGACGTCTATGTATGCACCGATATCGCCAAGGCTTTGGCCAGTCGCGCGGAACTGCCCGACGGCGCACTGTATGTCGTCAAGGAAGGGCATCTGGTCGATCGCCATAGCGTGCGTTTCTATGCCGCCGATTCCGAGCAGGCCGGGCTGCTGGCCAGGCAGCAGGAAATCGAAAACCTGCAGCGCGATCTCAAGGCCCGGCAGCTCATCGCAGACCAGGCCCTGTCGGCAGTAACCCGGGCCGATGCTGCCTGGCAGCAGATGTCGCAATCACAGGGGCCGGTGCGCCAGCGCGTGGCCGAACTCACCCGGCGTCTGCATGATGTGCAGATGGAGCACTCGCGCCTGCGTCAGCGGGCCGAGCAGTCAGGCGAGCGGGCCGGCCGCATTCGCGAAGAGCTGGCGGAAATCAAGAGCCAGACCGAAGCGCTGATGGCCAGCAAGGAAGAGGCCGAGGCCCGCTTCGAGGAGCTGGACATCCAGCTTGGCGAGCACCAGACGCGTTTCTCCGACGCCGAAATATCAGGTGAAGACCTTCAGGCGCAGGCCGACAAGGCCCGGCAGCAGCTGCGCGACCTGGAGCGCGCCACCCACGAATCCGAATACGCCGAGCGCGCGCTGCAAACGCGCATCGCCGACCTGAAGCGCAACCTGCAGCTTGCCGTGGATCAGGCCCAACGGGCCAGCGCCGAGCTCGAGGGCCTGCAGGGTGAACTGTTCGAACTGGATGCGTCGGCAACCCAGGCAGGGTTGCAGGAGGCGCTCGAACTGAGGGCCGAGCGCGAAGAAACGCTCAATCAGGCTCGTATCGAACTGGACAACCTGGCCGCCTCCCTGCGCAGTGCAGACGAGGAGCGCGTGGCGCTGGAGCGTTCGCTGGAGCCGCGCCGTGCACGCATCATGGAACTGCAGCTGCAGGAGCAGGCGGCCCGCCTGGCAGTCGAACAGTTTGCCGAGCAGCTCGATGCGCATGAGGTCGATCGCGAGCAATTGCGCCAGGCCCTAGCCGAGCGGCCCGACGAATGGCGCCGCAGCAACTGGCTGCAGTCCGAGGTGCAGCGGATTTCCAAGGTGATCGAGGGCCTGGGGGCGGTGAACCTGGCCGCGCTGGATGAATTGCAGACCGCACGCGAGCGCCGGGGATTTCTGGATGCGCAGCATCAGGACCTTACCCTGGCCATCGAAACGCTGGAAGACGCGATTCGCAAGATAGACCGCGAAACCCGTGAGCTGCTGCAGGCCACCTTCGATACCGTCAATGGCCATTTCGGCGAATTGTTCCCGCGCCTGTTCGGTGGCGGCGAAGCCAAGCTGATCGTGACCGGCGAGGAAATCCTCGACGCTGGCGTTCAGGTCATGGCCCAGCCACCGGGCAAGCGCAACAGCACGATTCATCTGCTCTCGGGCGGTGAAAAGGCCCTGACGGCGACGGCTCTGGTGTTTGCGCTGTTCAAGCTCAATCCTGCGCCCTTCTGCCTGCTCGACGAGGTCGACGCGCCGCTGGACGATGCCAATACCGAACGCTACGCCAACCTGGTTGGCAGCATGAGTGAGCAGACCCAGTTTCTATTCATTTCCCACAATAAAATTGCCATGCAGATGGCCAGGCAACTGGTTGGCGTTACCATGCAGGAACAGGGCGTGTCGCGCATTGTCGCGGTCGACATCGAATCCGCCCTGCAACTGACGGAAGCCTGATGGCAGGCATGCACAAACGTAACGGCGGGGCTCCATAATGAGTGACTTGCAGATAGGTTTAATTTTCCTTGGTGTCGTATTGATACTGGCTGTCCTCATCTTCAACTGGTGGCAGGACAGGCGCGTGCGGCGAAAGATGCAGGAGCATTTTCCCGAGGGTGAGCACGATCCGCTCATGGGCGGCAGCCAGACGAACGCGGCGCGGCGCGAGCCAGGGTTCGCTGCGCACCAGCCGGATGAGGCGCTGCCCGCCGACGATGCCACCGAGGTCGACCCTGCGACCGAAGCTGTCATTGATATCGTGTTTGCGCAAGCGGTCGCCTCCGAGCAGCTGCATCAGGCCGTGCAGGCCTTGCACAAGGTCGGCAACAAACCCGTGCGGATTTTTGCGGAGCGCGAGGGCGGCGGCCATCGTGCCCGGCTCAGGCCTCAGGAACTCTATATTTCCATGCAGCTGGCAGTGTTGCTGGCCAATCGCAGCGGTCCCCTGACGGATATCGAATGGTCCCAGCTCTGGACGATTGCCCAAAGCCTGGCCGAGCGCTTTGACGGCGCGATTGAGGGGCCGGAGCAGGCGCCTGTCCTGCAGCAGGCTCAGGAACTGGACGCGGTATGCGCCAGCCTGGACGCACAGGTAGGCCTGACACTGCGTCTTTCCGACAATCGCTCGCTGCCGGATATCTCCCGCCTGCTCAAGGAAGTCGGCTTTTTGCCGCATGAGGGGCAACTGGCCTGGATGTCGGATCAGGGCATCCCCAGGTTTACGGTATTGTTCGATGGCGTACATTTGCAGGATGTCCAGACAGACGGTGTAGAACGCATCGATTTGCTGCTGGATCTGCCCAATAGCCCCGCCGACGAGCAGGCCTTCAGCCGTATGGCAAGCGTGGGCCGTGACCTGGCGCGCCGCCTGGACGCCGAGCTGCTCGACGACCAGGGGCATCCTGTGTCTGACGCATCAGACCAGACCATAGACCAGCAACTGCTGGGGATGTACACCAAGCTGTCCCAGGCGGGCTTTCAGAGCGGCACCGAGCGTACGGTAAGGATATTTTCATGACTGCAGGCGGTGGCGGGCAGTCGCCCGCGCAACGCCTGGAGGCCCTGCGCGACGAGATTGCCGAACACAATCATCGTTACTATGTGCTG
Organism: Pusillimonas sp.; assembly: GCA_048270225.1. Lineage (GTDB taxonomy): Bacteria > Pseudomonadota > Gammaproteobacteria > Burkholderiales > Burkholderiaceae_B > Allopusillimonas. Next base: position 190,264 of record JBLWTG010000005.1, read on the forward strand.
GACGATCCCATCGTATCGGATGCCGGATACGACCGCCTCATGGCCGAATTGCAGGCGCTGGAAGCGGCGCATCCAGACCTCATCACGCCGGATTCGCCTACTCAGCGGGTGGGCGCGCAACCGATGTCCGCCTTTGCCAATGTCCGGCACGCCGTGCCCATGCTGTCCCTGGGCAATGCCTTTGATCGCGAAGATATCGAGGCATTCAACAAGCGCGTGGCCGACACGCTGCGCGGCGCGGGGCTGGCCGGGGAGGATGGGTTGGTCGAGTATGCGGCGGAACTCAAGTTCGACGGACTGGCGGTCAGCCTGCGCTACGAGCAGGGCAAACTGATACGCGCGGCTACGCGCGGCGATGGACGCACCGGCGAGGATATCACCAGCAATATACGCACCTTGCGGTCTGTGCCGCTCAAGCTGCACGGCGATTTTCCGGATGTGCTGGAAGTGCGCGGCGAGGTCTTGATGAACCGGCGCGATTTCGCCAGCCTGAACGAGGCGCAGCAAAAGCGCGGCGACAAGATTTTCGTGAATCCGCGCAATGCGGCCGCCGGTAGTCTGCGCCAGCTTGATCCGCGCATCACGGCAACACGTCCTTTGCGGTTTTACGCCTACGGCTGGGGCGAGCTGCGTACCGTCAACGATGAGCAGGGCGGTGCACCCAGGCAGGAAAGCGATCAGGCCAACCTTCCGCGCGATACGCACACCGGCATGCTCGACTGGCTTGCTGCGCTCGGGCTGCCGGTCAGTCCACGCCGCGAAATTGTTCGGGGCGTGGACGGCTTGCTTGGCTTTTACGATGACAAAGGCGCGCACCGCGACCAACTGCCTTTTGATATCGATGGTGTGGTCTACAAGGTCAATTCGCTGCAGGCGCAGGGCGTGCTGGGTTTTGTGGCCAGGGCGCCGCGTTTTGCCATTGCGCACAAATTTCCCGCTCAGGAAGAAACCACCCGACTGATGGATATCGAAGTGCAGGTCGGCCGCACGGGCGCCATCACGCCGGTCGCGCGCTTGCAACCTGTGTTTGTGGGCGGTGTCACCGTGACCAACGCTACGCTGCACAACGAAGACGAGGTGCGGCGCAAGGATGTCCGCATCGGCGACACCGTGATTGTGCGCCGCGCGGGGGATGTGATTCCTGAGGTCGTCGGCCCCGTACTGGATCTGCGGCCTGACGATGCGCGCGAGTTTGTCATGCCCACTCAGTGTCCGGTCTGCGGCTCGGCCATCGAGCGTGCCGAAGACGAAGCCATCTCGCGCTGCACGGGTGGCCTGTTTTGCGCAGCGCAGCGCAAGCAAAGCCTGCGCCATGCCGTTGGCCGCAAGGCGCTGGATATCGAAGGTCTGGGCGAGAAGCTGATCGATCAATTGGTGGACAGCGGCCGGGTCAAATCTCTGGCGGATCTGTTCACGCTCAAGGTCGAGGAGCTTTTGCTGCTCGATCGCATGGGGCGAAAATCGGCCGAGAACCTGGTCCAGGCGCTCGAGCGTGCGCGTAACCCCGAGCTGGGTCGTCTGCTTTACGCGCTGGGGATACGGCATGTTGGCGAGACGACGGCACGCGATCTGGCGCAGCATTTCGGTTCGGTCCAGGCAGTCATGGAGGCCGATGAAGAGGCGCTGCTGCAGGTGCACGATGTCGGGCCGGTGGTGGCAGGCTCAATCGCCCGCTTTTTTGCGGAAGCCCACAATCGCGAGGTGGTGGCCGATCTGGCTGCGGCTGGTGTGCAGGCGCGGATGGAGCGGCGGGTAGAGACCGGCGGACAGCGCCTGGCAGGCAAAACGCTGGTGTTGACCGGTACGATGCCGGCGTGGACGCGCGATGAGGCTACGCGGCACATCCTGGCCGCTGGCGGCAAGGTGAGCGGTTCGGTTTCCAGGAAAACAGCTTATGTCGTGGCTGGTGAGGAGGCGGGCAGCAAGCTGACCAAGGCGCAGGAGTTGGGGGTGGCTGTGCTGGACGAAGCGGGTCTGCGGCAGTTGCTGGGGCTTTAGACTGTTTGCTTTCTTAAGCGGCGCGTCGTGGTGAGCAGATGAAGACTCACATCGTGCGGCCCCTGCGGGGCTGCCCTCGCCGAGCCTCTGTCCGGCGGGCGTGTGCGAACTCGCCCTTTTGACGCCCACAGGGCGTCAACGGAGCTCGGACAAGCGCTCACGCCGTTTCCGCCGGACAGAGGCCCGACTCGGCGCCCTCCAGTTCGCCTTCACCTCCTCACCACGACACGCCTCACGATATGGGCTGTTGCAGGACGTTCTGGTGGTTCTGTGTTCACGCTTGGTGATGAAGCATTGATGAGCGCTCGGCACCAGCTTGCTGCGTGAGGCTTACCTTGGTTTGATATGGGCGTTGTGGTGGACGGCTATAGCGATTCAGTGAACACGCTTGGTGATGAAGTATTGATGAGCGCTCGGCACCAGCTTGCTACGTGAGGCTTACCTTGGTTTGATATGGGCATTGTGGCGGACTGCTGTAGCGGCTCAGTGACCCGGCCTGGCAATGAGGCACTGATGAGTGCCCCGCATCAACCTGCCACGTGAGGCGTGCCATGGTGGGCATATGAGGGCGAACTGGAGTGCGCTGAGTCTGGGCGCTGGCTGGCGGAAACGGCGTGAGCGCTTGTCCGAGCTCCGTTATCGCCCGCAGGGCGATAAAAGGGCGAGTTCGTACACGCCCGCCAGGCAGTGTCCAAGCGAAGGCAGCCCCGCAGGGGCCGCACGATGTGAGCCAGCATATGCCCGCCATGGCGCGCCGGCTCAAGCATACGATCCGGGACACATGAAATAAAAAACGCGACACACCCTGGCAACATCCTGTGCATCCAGGATACCGTCAGCGCGTGCCGCGTCAGCAGCAAGAGAGAGGATCCTGCGCGCCGCCGGGCAGCGGCAGCGCACCTGCGGACCCGTCAATTTGTTACTTGATGGTCGCCTTCTTGACCAGGTCTTGCTGGAATTTTGCCAGTTCTTGCTGGCGCAGCATTTCCTCGAGCTGAGGCTTGACTTCGTCCAGGGCCGGGAACTTGACGTCGCGTACGTCTTCGACCTCGATGATGTGCCAGCCGAACTGCGTCTTGATCGGTGCGTCTGTCATCTGTCCTTTCTTGAGCTTTTCGACAGCGCTGGCGAACTCAGGCACATAGTTGGTGGTCGGGCCCCAGCCCAGTTCGCCGCCGTTTTTGCCACTGCCAGGATCCTTGGAGTTCTGTTTGGCAGCATCTGCAAAGCTGATTTTCTTGGCCTTGATCTGCGCGGTCAGGTCCTTGGCCGTCTTTTCGTCTTCGACCAGGATGTGGCGCAGCTTGTATTCATGCTTGCCGGCCTGGGTTTTTTTGATTTCGTTGTACTCGGACTGTATCTTGGCGTCTGTGATGGGATTTTGCTTGAGATGGTCGGCCATCAGCGCGCGCACCAGAATACCCTGGCGCGCCAGGTCCATTTCCTGCTGGACTTCGGGCTTTTTGTCTATGCCGGCCTTCTCGGCGGCCTGGACGGCGACCAGGCGATTGACCATTTCCTGCTTGACCTGCGTGCGCAGCTCAGGCGTGTCCTTCGCGCCCTGGGAGATCAGCAGCGTGACGAACTGGTCCAGCTGCTTCTGGGAAATGTCCTGCCCGTTGACGGTGGCCACGGTCTGCGCGAAGGCGGGCAGCGCGATGGCGCAGCTGGCAGCGAATACAGCGAGTCGTTTCATGTGTTTCCTTTGGGTTTCTATAGAGGGATTCAGTTTGGATCCCGGGCCTCGATGGCCAGGGCATGAATAGGGAAGGGCATGAGATCCTGGACGCGGGCGTAGACCAGCCGGTGCCGGGCCACTGTACCCAATCCCGCAAAGGCGTCGCACCAGATCTGTACGCGAAAATGACTGGCGCCACCCTGCGCGCCAGCGTGCCCGGCGTGCAGATGGGACTCGTCGATAATGTCCAGCCGGCTGGGTTCCAGCTGTTGCAGGCGAGCCAGCAGCAGCGCCTTGTGATCGTTGTGCATCAGGGCTGGTCCTCAGGCTTGGGCAGGCTGGCCTGCGTGTCGGGGGTTTCCTGGATATGGCGGCCCAGCCAGATGGACTGGATGATCACGAACAGCAACAGCAGCGCCATCAGGCCGAAGACCTTGAAGTTGACCCATTGTCCTTCGGTGAAATGGCCCGAAAAAGCCACATACAGATTGAGCGCACCCGACACCAGGAAAAAACCCGCCCAACTGAGGTTGAGCTTGTCCCAGGCGGCGGCGGGCAGACTGACCTTGTCGCCGATCAGCTTGCGCATCAGATTGCGGCCGAAAAACAGCCGGGCGCCCAGGAGAATGCCGCCGAACAGCCAGTACAGCACCGTGGGTTTCCACTTGATGAAGGCATCGTTATGGAAGAACAGAGTAGCGCCGCCGAAAACGACAATGACCGTGAGATTGATCCAGTGCGTGGCCTCGATGACCTTGCCGCGCGCCTTGAGCCAGATGAACTGGGCAATGGCGGCTGCAATGGCAACGGCGGTTGCGGTAAAAATATCCGAAAACTTGAATGCCACGAAAAACAGCAGCAGCGGAAACAGGTCGAAGAGGAATTTCTTCATGCAGCGGGTTCGAACTTGAGCGAAAGCGAGTTGATGCAATAGCGCAGGCCGCTGGGCGGCGGGCCGTCGGGAAACACATGCCCCAGATGGGCGTCGCACACATTGCACAGGACTTCGGTACGTACCATGCCGTGACTGGTGTCGGTTTCTTCACGCACATTGGCTGCATCGAGCGGTTCGAAGTAGCTGGGCCATCCGCAGCCCGCGTCGAATTTGGTGTCCGACGCAAACAGCGCCGTTCCACAGCCGACGCAGCGATAAATGCCGGGCGTACGCGTATCCCAGTAGCGGCCGGTAAATGGCCGTTCCGTGCCTTTTTGACGCGCAACCACGTATTCTTCGGGCGTCAGTTCGGCGCGCCATTGCGCGTCGCTCTTGACGATTTTTTCCATGAGTGACCTATAAAACTGAGAATAAAGGCAACTGCCATGTTAATCGACTTTGGAAGAGACCGACAGGTTCCCCGGAAAACCGGTTTTTTTTGCTGTCGGGAATCCCCTTAAGGATTTTGCCGGCGGTTCTGCCATAATTCTGGTCATTCTGCCGATTATTACAATCTTAAAGTGTCTGGTAAATACTAATATTTGCTTGAGACATAAAATGATACGATTAATTCGATAACGGAACAGAATCTGTATAACTTTGCATGCTGGCTGCCGACCCGTGCCCGGGCGACGATGCCGGTTTTATCTTGGAGACAACAATGAGTACGAATAAGTTGGTGCGGCTGTCGGTGCTTGCGGGCGCTGTCGCCATGGTGATGCCGTTGATGGCCTCCGCCCAGATCAAGGTAGGTATTACGGTGGCAAGTACCGGCCCGGCCGCATCGCTCGGTATTCCAGAGCGCAACACCGTGTCATTGCTGCCCACAGAAGTCGCCGGCCAGAAGATCGAATATATTGTGCTCGATGACGGTACGGATACCACGGTGGCCGTCAAGAACATGCGCAAGCTCATCAGCGACGACAACGTCGATGTCGTGGTGGGCACGTCGGTGACGCCGGGTTCGCTGGCCATGGTGGATGTGGCGGGCGAAACCAAAACTCCCATGATCAGCGTTGCGGCCAATGCCAAGATCGTCGAACCGGTCGAGGGCGCCCGCACCTGGGTCTTCAAGACGCCGCAGAACGATCAGCTGATGGCCGGGGCGCTGGCTGACGCCATGGCCAAGCAGGGTATCAAGACGCTCGGCTTCATCGGTTATACAGACGCCTACGGCGAAGGCTGGCTCAATGTCATGACGGCGGCCGCCAAGGCCAAGGGCATCAAGATGGTGGCTGTCGAGCGCTATGGCCGCACTGACACCAGCGTTACGGGCCAAACGCTCAAGCTGATCGCGGCAAATCCGGATGGCATTCTTGTCGCGGGTTCAGGCACGCCGGTCGCCTTGCCGCAAAGCGAACTGAAGAGCCGTGGCTACAAAGGCATCATGTATCAAACGCACGGCGCTGCCAATAACGACGTGCTGCGTGTCTGCGGCAAAGACTGCGAAGGCATGATTCTGCCGGCTGGCCCCCTGCTGGTGGCAGATCAACTGCCAGACAGCAATCAGGTCAAGAAAAGCGCGCTGGCCTACAAGGCAAAATACGAAGCCAAGTATGGCGACGGCACGATCAACACCTTCGGCGGCCATATGTGGGATGCCGGGCTGCTGATTTCGCATGCGATTCCGGCCGCGCTCAAGACAGGCGCCAAGCCGGGCACTGCCGAGTTCCGCAAAGCATTGCGCGACGCCCTTGAAAACATCAAGGACTTGCCCGCTTCGCAAGGCGTGTTCACCATGAGCCCCACCGATCATGCCGGTTTCGACAAGCGCGCCCGGGTCATGGTCAAAGTCGTCGACGGCAAGTGGACCTATCAGCCCGATCTGTAATACAGCGGGTCGCGCTATCGCGACCGTCTCCAGCAACGCTGGCGGACGGCGCAGACAACACCGGCCGCATGGCCGGTGTTTCTTGTCATGGTTCTGCTTTGACGTACCCGCGCATGGTGGAATGCAATTCTGGTTTTAAAGGCATGACAGCTCCCTGATGAATACAACAATCATTTTGATCCTGCTGCAGGATGGCGTGATGAACGGCGCCATCTACGCACTGCTGGGACTGGCCCTGGTCTTGGTGTTTGTGGTGACGCGCGTCATCTTCATTCCCCAGGGAGAGTTCGTCGCCTTTGGTGCGCTGACACTGGCTTTTATGGTCAACGGACGCATGCCAGGCACCGTACATCTGCTGCTCATTATGGGCGTGCTGGTTTTCCTGGTCGAGTGCCTGTCCAGCCTGCGCGCCGGGAACTGGTCCGGCATGATCCGTACCGCCGCCTGGACGCTGGTGTTGCCCATCGCATTATTCCTGCTCGCTCCCCATATTGTCTCCAAAGAGACCCCGCTCTGGCTCAATGTCCTGTTTTCGCTGGCGCTGGTCATTCCTATGGGACCCATGCTTTACCGGCTGGTTTACCAGCCGATTGCCGAAGCCAGTGTATTGGTGCTGCTGATTATTTCCGTGGCGGTGCACTTTGCGCTGACGGGACTGGCGCTGGTCTTTTTCGGTGCAGAAGGCTGGCGTACGCCGCCCTTTATGGAAGGGGCGGTACAGCTGGGGCCGGTCACCTGGACGGCGCAGACCTTCTTTGTGCTGGGCACCTGCGTAGTGCTGATTGTTGCGCTCTGGGTGTTCTTCGGCCGCACGCTGTACGGCCGCGCGCTGCGCGCCACGGCCGTCAACCGGCGCGGCGCGCGCCTGGTCGGCATCAGTACGAATATGTCAGGCAGCCTGACTTTCACCCTGGCCGCCGCCATCGGCGCGCTTTCGGGCATGCTGATCGCACCGGTCACCACGGTGTATTACGATACCGGCTTTCTCATCGGTCTGAAGGGCTTTGTGGCGGCTATTTTCGGCGGCCTGGTCAGCTATCCGATTGCGGCGGGCGGCGCCCTGTTCGTCGGCATTCTGGAGGCGTTTTCCTCATTCTGGGCCAGCGCCTACAAGGAGGTCATTGTCTTTACGCTGATCATTCCGGTGCTGTTGTGGCGTTCATTCGGCGCGCACCATACGGACGACGAGGAGTAGCCGCATGAATCGATTATTACTGGCCGTCGTGATCATCGCGCTGGCCGCGCTGCCCGTCATACCCGGCACGCCGACGTTCTGGATCACACAGCTCAATTACATCGGCCTGGCCAGTCTGGTGGTGCTGGGCCTCATCGTGCTGACAGGCATTGGCGGCCTGACCTCATTCGGCCAGGCTGCATTTGTGGGGATAGGCGCCTATGCCACGGCATGGATGTCCACTTCCCTGGGCCTGTCTCCCTGGCTGGGCCTGGTGGCAGGCCTGATGGTGACCTGTGTGGTGTCCTATGTGCTGGGTGCGATCACGCTGCGCCTGTCCGGTCATTACCTGCCGCTGGGGACGATAGCCTGGTGCCTGTCGCTGTATTATCTGTTCGGCAATCTCGACTTTCTGGGACAGTACGACGGCATAGCCGGAATTATGCCCATCGATCTGTTCGGGTTCTCGCTGGGGCAGGGGCGCCACATCTATTATCTGATCTGGGTATTTGTGCTGCTTGCCATGTGGGCGACGCGCAATCTGCTGGATTCGCGTCCCGGCCGGGCCATTCGGGCGCTGCGGGGTAGCGGCGGAATGGCCGAATCATTCGGCGTGAACATGGCCAACTATAAAGTCATTATTTTTGTCTACGCCGCGCTGCTGGCGAGCCTGTCCGGCTGGCTGTATGCCCATATGCAGCGGGCGGTGAGCCCCAGTCCTTTCGGCCTGAATTATGGCATTGAGTATCTGTTCATGGCGGTGGTCGGCGGCACGGGCAGTGTGTGGGGCGCGGTACTGGGCTCGGGCCTGATTCTGACACTCAAGGATCAGTTGCAGAACGTTCTGCCCAAGATACTCAACACCAGCGCCAACTTTGAGCTCATCGTATTCGGCGTGCTGATGATACTGGTGCTGCAGTATGCGCGCCACGGTGTCTGGCCTATTCTGGCTTCCAGGTGGGCGGCGTTGTTCAGGCAGGATCAGGCGCGCGGCCGACCGGCTCCGCCACAGGCGCCTGCGCTGCCGCAACGCCCGCGGCCCGAGCAGGGTAAGCTGGTGCTCGAGGTCGATGCCCTGCGCAAAGAGTTCGGCGGCCTGGTTGCCGTCAACGATATCGGCTTCCGTTTGAAGGCCGGCGAAATCATGGGCCTGATCGGCCCTAACGGTGCTGGCAAGAGTACGACCTTCAACCTGATCAGCGGTGTGCTCAAGGCGACGCGCGGCCAGGTCAATTTTCTGGGTGAGCGGCTCGATAGGCTGTCGGCCCGAAAAATCGCAAGCCTGGGCGTGGGCCGCACGTTTCAGCACGTACAGCTGTTGCCGACCATGACAGTGCTTGAGAACGTCGCGCTGGGTGCGCATCTTCGCAGCAAAGTGGGCGTGTTGCCGGCGTTGCTGCATGCGGAGCGCCGCCAGGAAGCGCAATTGCTGCATGAGGCTGCGGTACAGCTTGAGCGTGTCGGACTGGGCGACTATCTGTACGAGCAGGCTGGCAATCTTGCCCTGGGCCAGCAGCGCATTGTCGAAATCGCGCGGGCGCTGGCGGCCGATCCTGTTCTGCTGTTGCTCGATGAGCCCGCGGCGGGCCTGCGCTACAAAGAGAAGCAGGCGCTGGCAACTGTGCTGGATCAGTTGCGCCAGGAAGGCATGAGCATTCTGCTGGTGGAGCACGATATGGATTTTGTGATGAATCTTACCGATCACCTGGTGGTCATGGACTTTGGCACCAAGCTGGCCGAAGGCTCGCCTGACGAGGTGCAGCGCAATCCCGCAGTATTGGCCGCATACCTGGGCGGCATCGACGACGACATCGAGCTGTCCGGACTCGATAGGCAGGACGAAGCGGCCGGTCTGTCCGCCGAAAACGGGAGGTCGGCATGACACGCAGCGATCAGCATTCAGGCGTCGCGCAGCCAGGCCAACAGGCCATTCTCCAAGTGGATGGCCTGTACGCGCGATATGGCAAAGTCAATGCCGTAACCGATGGAAAACTGGTGGTGCCGCGCGGCAGCATCGTGACGGTGATAGGCGGCAATGGCGCCGGCAAGTCCACGATGCTCAATGCCATCATGGGGGCGCTGCCGGCTGGCGGCAGCTGTTCAGGCTCTGTGCAGTATCTTGGGTCGGAAGTCGTGCACTGGGACGTCGAGCGGCGCGTTGCCGGCGGCATGTCTCTGGTGCCTGAGCGGCGCGAACTGTTCGGCAGCATGTCGGTGCAGGACAATCTCCTGTTGGGTGGATTCCGCCTCTATCGCGCCCGCAAGCCAGGCTGGAAAAACAAGATGGAGGAAGTCTTCGAGCTCTTTCCGCGTCTTCGGGAGCGCAGGGCGCAAATCGCCGGCACCCTGTCCGGCGGCGAGCGGCAGATGCTGGCGGTTGGCCGCGCGCTTATGGCGCAGCCTCAGCTGCTCATGCTGGATGAGCCCAGCCTGGGACTGGCGCCTCGCATTGTGCGCGAGATCTTCCAGATTATTGCGCAACTGCGCAGTACCGGCGTGGCCATTCTGCTGGTGGAACAAAATGCCCGGGCAGCATTGCAGGTGGCCGATTATGGCTATGTGCTCGAAACAGGCGAAATCATTCTCGAGGGGCCGGCCGCGGAGCTGGCGGACAATCCTCGCGTGATCGAAAGCTACTTAGGTCTGGGAACCACGCGCAAGACGCAGACAGCAGCCTAGCCGGGAAGGCCGGACCACGCGGCGCAAAAAAGCTGGACGCCCCATTGATGAGGCGTCCAGTTTTTTTTTGCCGGAGCAGGACAGCCAGGCCGCTGCCTGGCCCGGGGGCGCTCAGGCCCCCGCTTTGCGCAGCCGGTAGCGGTGGGCGATCTCGCCCACGATGCCGCGGCGAAAGGCCAGTACCGACAGAATGAAGATCAGTCCGATTACGATTGTGACCGATTCCCCCAGAGAGCGGAACCATTCCACGCCGGTTGTCTGGTAAAGAAAACGGCCGAAGTCGCCGACTTTGTTTTCCAGCAGAACAACGATCAGGGCGCCGAGTACCGGTCCGCTGAAGGTACCCAGCCCGCCGATCAGCGTCATCAGGATGACCATGCCCGACATCTGCCAGGTGGCATCGGACAGTGTGGCGGAAACAAAGACCAGAGACTTGGTGGCGCCAGCCAGGCCGGCCAGGGTCGCAGACAGTACAAATGCAAGCAGCTTGAAATTATTGACGTTGTAGCCCAGTGAAATGGCGCGCGGTTCGTTTTCGCGAATGGCCTTGAGCACCTGCCCGAACGGCGAGTTCACAGTGCGCCAGCATACGAAATAGCCCAGGAAAAAGATGGCCATGACGACGTAGTACAGCGTCAGGTCGCTGCTCAGGTCCAGGCCGAACAACGAGCCCCGGGGTATGCCTTGCAGCCCGTCTTCGCCGTGGGTGAAGGGCGCCTGCAGAAAGAAGAAAAACACCATCTGCGCCATGGCCAGCGTGATCATGGCAAAGTAGATGCCGCTGCGGCGTATGGCCAGCAGCCCCATGACCAGCCCCAGGGCGGCGGCCACCGCCGTGCCGAAGATCAGGCCGACTACGGTCGGAACACCCCACACCGCCAGTGCGTGCCCCGACGCATAGGCGGCGACGCCCAGGAAGGCGGCGTGGCCGAAGGACAGCAGTCCGGTATAGCCCAGCAGCAGGTTGAACGCGCAGGCGAACAGGGCGTAACACATGACCTTCATGACAAAGATCGGATAGGCGCCCATCATCGGCAGGAGGGCGATAATGACGGCGAAAGCAAGATAGCCGAGTAGTTGTCGATTCATTTTTCTTTTCCAAACAGTCCGGCCGGACGCAGCAGCAGGACAATGACCATGATGATGAACACCACGGTGTTGGAGGCCTCGGGCCAGAACACCTTGGTCAGTCCTTCGATGATGCCCAGTCCCAGACCGGTCAGGATGGAGCCCATGATGGAGCCCATGCCGCCGATCACCACGACGGCAAACACCACGATGATGAGGTTGGATCCCATCAGCGGCGATACCTGCAGGATGGGGGCGGCCAGGACGCCGGCGAAACCGGCCAGCGCGACGCCGAAGCCGTAGGTGAGCGTCACGAGCAGCGGGACATTGATGCCAAAGGCTTCAACCAGTTTGGGGTTTTCCGTGCCGGCGCGCAGCAGTGCGCCCAGCCGTGTTTTTTCGATAACGAACCAGGTCGCCAGGCAGGCAATGATGGACGCGACCACAACCCAGCCACGGTAGATGGGCAGGTACATAAAGCCCAGATTGACGCCACCCTTGAGCAGATCCGGTGTGGCGTAAGGCTGGCCGGAGACGCCGTACAGGCTGCGAAACAGCCCTTCGATGAGCAGCGTGAGTCCGAATGTGAGCAGCAGGCCGTAGAGATGGTCCAGTTTGTACAGGTGGCGGATAAGCGTGCGTTCGAGCAGGATGCCGAAGGCGCCGACCACGAGAGGCGCGACAACAAGCATGACCCAATAATTCAGGCCGAGATACTGCAGGCCCATCCATGCCACGAAAGCACCCAGCATGTAGAGCGCGCCGTGGGCGAAATTGATGATGTTGAGCAGACCGAAAATAACCGCCAGCCCCAGCGACAGCACTGCATAGAACGAGCCATTGACCAGCCCCAGCAGCAACTGTCCCAGCAGTGCCTGTATGGGAACGCCGAATATTGAAATCATAAGGTTTTGAAATCCGTGAGTAGATCCATTGCTATCCCAGAAGGCAGGGCCGGGCTGCTTGTGCGAGCCGGCAGGCCGACCCTGCCTGTGTTGTTATTTCTTCATGAGATTGCAGGTGGATTCTTCTCTGGAGGTATAGACCTCTTCGCCCGGAAGCTTGGCGACCACGTTGTAGTAGTCCCATGGCCCCTTGGATTCGGCCGGTGTCTTCACCTGCATCAAATACATGGTGTTCAGCACGCGACCGTCTTCGCGAACCGTTGCATTCTTGGTAAAGAAATCGTTGACCTTGTGCGATTTCATCCATTTGATGATGGTGTCGGGATCGTCTGTGCCCGAATCCTTGACCGCATCCAGGAAGTAGCGCGTGGCGGAGTAATCGGCAGCCTGCAGGAAAGATGGCTTGCGATTCATTTTTTCCGAGAAACGCTCTGCCCATTTGCGCGATTCGTCGTCCTGATTCCAGTACCAGGCCGAGGTCAGGTACATGCCTTTGGTGGCGTCCAGCCCCAGGGCATGCACGTCGTTGATGAACACCAGCAGGCCAGCCAGCTTCATTGTGCTGGTGATGCCGAACTCATTGGCCGCCTTGACGGAATTGACGAAGTCGCCGCCGGCATTGGCCAGTCCAAGGATCTTCGCGCCGGACGATTGGGCCTGCAGCATGAACGAGGAAAAGTCCGACGTGGCCAGCGGCACTCGGACGCTGCCCTTGACCTCGCCGCCTGCCTTCTTGACCACGGCGGAGGTGTCGCGCTCGAGCGAGTGGCCGAAGGCATAGTCGGCGGTCAGGAAAAACCAGGTGTCGCCGCCGTTCTTGACAACGGCCGAGCCGGTGCCGCGCGCCAGCGCCACAGTGTCGTAGGCGTAGTGGATGGTGTAGGGCGAGCATTGGGAATTGGTCAGATTGGACGAGCCGGCGCCTACCGAGATAAATGTCTTGTGCTTTTCCTTGGCGACCTGGGCCATGGCCAAGGAAGTGGCCGAGTTCGTGCCCCCGATCAGCAGGTCTATCTTGTTTTCGTCGAACCACTCCCGGGCGCGCGACGAGGCGATATCGGCCTTGTTCTGGTGATCTGCAACCAGCAGCTCGATTTTCTTTCCATTGATTTCGCCGCCAGCGTCGGCAATGGCCATCTTGATGGCTTCGGTGCCTCCGGGGCCGTCAATGTCGGAATACACGCTCGACATATCGGTGATGAAACCGATTCGGATGACGTCGTCGGAAATGCCGGCGGCATAGGTCGGGGCAGAAAGGCCGATGCCCGCCAGGGCAATGGCCGACGTGAGTGTACGCAACTTCATTGGAAGTCTCCTTGTTGTTATACCGGGATCGGCCGGCGTGATGCGGGGCTAGACGCCCAGCAGGGTGTTGAGCGTATCCTGTTTGGATTCCAGTTCTTCAGATGCGAATTCTTCCACCACCTGGCCATGTTCAATGACGTAGAAACGATCGGCCAGCGGCGCGGCGAAATGAAAATTCTGCTCCACCATGACGATGGTGTAGCCTTTGGCCTTCAGGGCCGAGATCATGCGCGCAAGTGCCTGCACGATGACCGGCGCCAGTCCTTCGGATATCTCGTCCAGCAGCAGCAGATTGGCGCCTGTGCGCAGAATGCGGGCGACCGCCAGCATCTGCTGTTCGCCGCCTGACAGCCGGGTGCCGGGCGAATGCTTGCGCTCTTCCAGGTTGGGGAACATGTCGTAGATTTCAGTCAGCGACATGCCGCCGCCCAGCGAATCGCCCACGATAGGCGGCAGCAGCAGGTTTTCTTCGCATGACAGGCCGGCAAATATGCCGCGCTCTTCCGGACAATACCCGATGCCCAGGTGTGCGATACGGTAGGTGGGCAGGTCAATCGATTCCGTGCCCTGGATGCGTATCGAACCCTTGCGCGAGCCGGTCAGGCCCAGGATGGCGCGCAGTGTTGTAGTGCGGCCCGCGCCATTGCGTCCGAGCAGGGTAACCACTTCGCCCTGGTTCACATGCAGGTTGATCCCGTGCAGGACATGGGACTCGCCGTACCAGGCGTGCAGGTCTGAAATTTCAAGAGCGGCGGCAGTCATCAGTGGGCTCCTTCGAGTTCGCCGGCAGTTGTGCCCATGTAAGCCTCCATGACCAGTGCATTGCGCGATACCTCCTGATAGGAGCCTTCGGCAAGTACCGACCCGCGCGCCAGCACGGTAATCTTGTCGGCAATGCTGGAGATGACCTTCATATTGTGTTCAACCATGAGTATGGTGCGGCCCGCGCTGACTTTCTTGATCAGTTGTGTGACGCGGTCGACGTCTTCGTGTCCCATGCCTTGCGTGGGTTCGTCCAGCAGCATGAGCTTGGGCTCCATGGACAGTGTCGTGGCGATTTCCAGCGCCCGCTTGCGGCCATAGGGCAGGTTGACAGTGGTTTCGTTGGCAAAGCCGCCCAGGTCTACCTCATCGAGCAGGACCTGGGCGCGGTCGTTGAGCGCCGTGAGCATGCGGTCGCTGCGCCAGAAGTGGTAAGACATGCCCATGGCGCGCTGCAGGCCGACGCGGACGTTTTCCAGTACGGTCAACTGCGGGAATACCGCAGAGATCTGGAAAGATCTGATAACACCGCGCCGCGCGATCTGCGCAGGCTGCTCGCGCGTAATCTCGCTTCCGTCAAAGAATATCTTGCCTGACGTCGGTTCAAGGAACTTGGTCAGCAGATTGAAGCAGGTCGTCTTGCCGGCGCCGTTCGGCCCGATCAGCGCATGTATGCTATTGCGCTCCACCTGCAGGCTGACGTCGTCGACCGCGACAAAGCCGCGAAACTCCTTGGTCAGGTGTTGTGTCTCCAGGATATATTTGCTCATGCGGCCTAGTAATGATTTTTTCTGTTGTGTGATCGCAAGTATGAGAGCTAAGCCGGTAAAACTCCATGCGGGTTTTTCATAGGGGTAGCGTCCCGTACATTGTCATGCCGGCGACTTTCTTTCGTGGGCGTTGCGTCATGCAGAGCACTGTCCGCCCGAACCCGCAGAAAAAATCAGACGGTCGCCAGGGCCGGCGCCGGCAGAGCGGGCAGGGCTAGGCGGTTTTTTCTTTGTATTCGCACAGGTCGGCGATGCCGCATTGGGGGCATTTGGGCTTGCGCGCCACGCAGATGTAACGGCCATGCAGGATAAGCCAGTGATGGGCGTCATGGCGATAGGCGGCGGGCGTGGTTTTTTCCAGCTTGCGCTCCACGTCGATGACGGATTTTCCCCGAGCCAGGCCGGTGCGGTTGGCCACGCGGAAAATATGCGTATCCACGGCGATGGTGGGCTGGCCGAACGCGGTGTTCAGAACGACATTGGCGGTTTTGCGGCCCACGCCGGGCAAGGCTTCCAGGGCTTCGCGGTTTTGCGGCACTTGGCTCGCGTGCAGCTCGACCAGCATGCGGCAGGTCTTGATCACATTGCTGGCCTTGGTCTTGTACAGGCCGATGGTTTTTATATAGCTGGCCAAGCCTGCTTCGCCCAGCGCCAGCAGGCCTTCAGGGGTGCCATGCGTTGCAAAGAACTTGCGCGTGGCAAGGTTGACGGATTTATCCGTGGCCTGTGCCGACAGAATGACGGCGATCAACAGCTGGAAGGTGCTGTCGTATTCCAGCTCTGTGGTCGGGTGGGGGTTGGCGGCCTGCAGCCGCGCAAAGATTTCGGTGCGCTTGGCGGTATTCATGGCTGTTGCTGGCGACGCTCGCGAGCGCGCGCCAGTGCGCGTGCAATGGCAGCCTGGCGCGCGGCCGGATCACTGCCTGAGGCTGTCGCGACCGGCGCTTTGTTGGCCAGTGTCCGGGCGGCCAGGGAGGATGCTTCGTGATGCAGGCCGGACAGGCGTTGCTGTCGTTGTTGATGGTGAGCGCGCGCCGCGCTGGCGCGTGCCGGCGTCCAGGGCTGCTCATCGGGAACCATCTCAATGCAGTCGACCGGGCAGGGCGCAACGCAGAGGTCGCAGCCTGTACAGCGGTCCGGCAGGACGGTGTGCATGAGTTTGTTGGCGCCCACAATGGCATCCACCGGGCAGGCCTGTATGCACAGTGTGCAGCCTATGCAATGCGCTTCATCGATGACGGCCAGACGCGGCGGCATGTGCTGGCCGCATTCGGGGTCCAGGGCCAGCTCGGGGGTGTGCATCAGTTGCGCCAGCGCGGCCACGCCTGCCTGGTCGCCCGGCGGGCAGCGATTGATGGCGGCGCGCCCGTCTGCAATGGCCTGCGCATAGGGGTGGCAGCCATCGAACCCGCATTTGGTGCATTGGGTTTGCGGAAGCATCGCATCAATGCGATCAACGAGCGACATGTGTGACATAAAAGAACCGGCCCGGCTTTGCGGGCCGGGCCATTGTGTGCGGGCGGGCCAGGCGATGCCCTGTGCGGCGGCGCTGGACCCGCTCTGGCAGGCGGGCTACAGGGGTTGGCGTATGAATTCCGTTATTTTAGGACAAATCGTCTGGCGCCAGCGACGTCCGGCGAAGATGCCGTAGTGCCCGCAGCCCGGCGCGGTGTAATGCAGTTTGCGGCCTGGCTCTATATTGCTGCACAGGTCGTGCGCCGCGCGTGTCTGGCCCTGGCCGGAGATGTCATCCAGCTCGCCTTCGATAGTCAGCAGCGCAACATCGCGGATGGCGGACGGGTCGACCTGCTTGCCGTCTATCTTCCATTTTCCGCGCGGAAGCTGATACTCCTGGAACACGACCTTGATGGTATCCAGATAGAACTCGGCCGTCATGTCCAGTACGGCGTTGTATTCATCGTAAAAGCGGCGGTGTGACTCGGCATCGTCGTCGCTGCCCTTGAGCAGGTCGACATAAAAGTCGTAGTGCGAACGCAGGTGACGATCGGGATTCATGGCCATGAACCCGGCATGTTGCAGAAAGCCGGGGTAGACCGCCCGGCCCGCGCCTGGATAGCGTGGCGGCACTTTATGGATGAGATTGTCCTCGAACCAGGCGTAGGGCTTGGTCATGGCCAGCCGGTTGACCTGGGTCGGTGACTTGCGTGCGTCGATGGGGCCGCCCATCATGACCATGCTGCGAGGCGTACAGGCCTCCTTGTCGGCGGCCATGAGTGAAATGGCCGCCAGCACGGGCACGGTGGGCTGGCAGACTGAAATGACATTGGTGCCCGGACCCAGCTCGCGCAGGAAATCCCGTACGTAGCGTACATAGTCATCCAGGTGGAAACTGCCTTCGGACAGCGGCACCATGCGGGCGTCTATCCAGTCGGTCACGTAGACGTCGTGCTCGGGCAGCAAGGCGCGGACAGTGTCGCGCAGCAGGGTGGCGTGGTGGCCCGACATCGGGGCGACCAGCATGACCCTGGGATCCGAGCCCGGCGCCACGCCTTCCCGCTCGAAATGCACCAGATTGCAGAAAGGCTTGTGGACCACGGTGCGCTCGGACACAGCGGCTTGCTTGCCGCGCACCACGGTCTCGGGCAGCCCCCAGGCCGGTTTTTCGTAGTCTTTGCCCAGCCTGTGTATGAGCTCATAGGTGGCGGCGATGTGCCGCGACATGGGCGTATAAGCCAACGGACTGCCGGGATGGGAGAACAGTTGCGAACCGGTTTCCGTGAATGCAGCAAGCGGGGTCAGGAAAGATCGTTGTAACTCGTGCAGGTCATACAACATAAAAGAAATACCCTTATTGCTGTTGTTATCTAGCTGTTTTATAGACGAAACCCGCAAAAGGGGTAAAGCGGGGAGTTGCCCCGGTGTTGCGTATACGCCAATATGGCGTGGCGCACAGGGGCCAGAACCTTGCAATGTTTGACAATACGGTGCGGTTTCCCGCGCAGACTGCGTTCAGCCGTTCAACGTTCAAGATATTTGAGCTTGTCGGCCACGCCGTTCCAGTCATCCGCCTCGGGCAAGGGCTTCTTGGAGCGGTTGATCGAGCCGAATTCGGGCGACAGTTCGGCGTTCAGCGCAATGAACTGGACCTGGTCCTGGGGGACGTCCTCTTCGGCAAATATGGCATTGGCCGGGCACTCGGGCACGCAAACCGCGCAATCGATGCATTCGTCCGGGTCGATGACCAGGAAATTTTCGCCTTCGCGAAAGCAGTCCACGGGACAGACGTCAACGCAATCCGTGAATTTGCATTTGATACAGTTTTCGGTGACTACGTGAGTCATTTTTAAGAAGCTCCTGCTGCAGATGCGCTCAATTTTACCCAATTACGCAATCGGGGCTTGCCATACCTGAGAGCGCAGAGGGGAAAATCGAATAAACTGGGCCGCTGTGCTAAGGTAGCCGCAATGCAATCGTAGCTAGGCCGGGAGGCAACCGGTACATTTTCCAGACGCACGCGATGATAATCACCTCGTTACTCGATACTGATCTTTACAAGTTCACCATGATGCAGGTCGTACTGCATCACTTCCCCGGGGCTCACGCCGAATACCGCTATAAATGCCGCACGCCGGGCGTGAATCTGGTCAAGTATCTGGATGAGATTCGCGATGAAATCAGCGCACTGTGCAAACTGCAATTTACGGGTGAAGAGCTCCAGTACCTGCGAGGCCTGCGTTTCGTAAAAAGCGATTTTGTCGATTTTCTCGGCCTCTTTCACCTGCCCGAAAAAAGCATACTGGTGCAGCCCAGCGATGTCGCGGGCGAAATCGAAATCACTGTCAAAGGGCCATGGCTGCACACCATTCTGTTCGAGATTCCGGTGCTGGCCATTGTCAACGAGGTGTATTTTCGCAATGTATGCCGCGATCCCGCCTGGGAGGAAGGGCGCGAGCGCCTGCGCAAGAAAATGCTGCTGGTCACCGACGACCCCGAACTTGCCGATTTCCGGGTAGCCGAATACGGGACCCGGCGGCGCTTTTCCAAGGTTTGGCACGAAGAAGTCGTGATGACCATGAAAACCAATATGGGAGCGCACTTTGCCGGCACCAGCAATGTAAAGTTTGCCATGAAGCATGGCGTTACGCCGCTGGGCACCATGGGCCACGAGTACCTCCAGGCCTGTCAGGCTCTGGGGCCGCGCCTGCGCGACTCGCAGGTGTACGCGCTGGAAGTCTGGGCCAAGGAATACCGGGGCGATCTGGGGATTGCCCTGTCCGATGTCTATGGCATGGATGCCTTTCTGCGCGACTTCGACATGTATTTCTGCAAACTCTTTGACGGCGCCCGGCACGACTCGGGCGACCCCTTTGTGTGGGGGGAACGCCTGCTGGCTCATTACATCGCCAATCGCACCGATCCCCGCACCAAGACGCTGGTGTTTTCCGATTCGCTGACGATTCCCCGGGCTATCGAGCTGGCCAAGCGCTTTGCGGGCCGTTGCCGGGTGTCCTTCGGTATCGGCACCAACCTGACCAACGATCTTGGCCATGAGCCGTTACAGATTGTCATGAAGATGGTGCGCTGTAATGGGCAGCCCGTGGCCAAGGTCTCTGACGCGCCCGAAAAAACCATGTGCGACGATCCGGCCTACCTCGCATATCTGCGGCAGGTATTCCAGCTGCCCCCGGCCTGATTCTTGCTGGCAGCGAGCAGCGCGGCATTGCCGGATGGCCATGCCGCGCGGCCCGGACAGATCATTTTACGGAGTTGAATCATGAATGAAGTTGAACGCGTCAATGTCGAGAAACGACTGTCTGACATGGCTATTTTCAATGGCGTGGCCTATCTCGCCGGGCAGGTTCCCGACGACGCCTCGCTGGATATTCAGGGCCAGACCACGCAGGTGCTGCAAACGATCGACCGCCTGCTGGCGACGGCGGGGACCAGTAAAACCCGCATCCTGATGGCCCAGATTTTCCTGGCCAACATGAAAGAGTTCGATGGCATGAACAAAGCCTGGGATGCCTGGTTTGCAGCCGGCAATGCGCCGCCGCGCGCCACAGTGGAGGCTCGCCTGGCCAATCCCGACTACAAAGTCGAGATCGTTGTTACGGCCGCGCTGCCTTAATCGCTTATAACAGCAAGGCCGCCAGGGTGCCGCCCAGTGTGGCAGCGGCTTCCAGTTCGGCCTGTCCCAGCGTCTTGGTGGCCAGAATTTTTTCTGGTGACTGGGCGCTTGTGTTGACGATCAGGGCCGGCGCGATGGCGTTCAGGCGCCAGCCGGTGCATATCCGCTCGGCCTGCCGGACTGCGTTGCTGCCGTCCGAGCCTGCGCTGACGGCCAGCGCGTAGGGCCGGCCATTCAACTGATCCAGCACCGCGTAATAATTGCGATCGAAAAACTCTTTCATGGCGCCGCTGAGCGCGGCCAGGTTTTCGGGCGCGCAGAACATATATGCCTGTGCGGCAAGCAGATCTGCGGCCTGCGCCTGATCAGCCGGTTTGAGCGCGACGCGCAGCTGTTCGCCCGCCTCGAGTTCGTCGGCGACCTCGCGGGCGCCTCGAGCTGCCGCCTCGGCCAGCTGGCGCGCGGCGCCGGTGCGGGAATGCCACACGATCAGCAGCGTCTTGTATTCGTGTTGATCCATAATCGAGGTGTTGCCTGCGGGACAAGTTAGTATAGAAGGATTGCGCAATCTCGCGCATTTTCGCATTCCTGACACAGTACGCTTATGGTTTTGCCTTCGACGCCGTCCGCTCTCCCGCCGCCTTTCAGCCAGCCGTGGCTGAATGAGGCCGGCGCCGGCCTGGATCCGGCCGGTCTTGAGCTGTTGCGCTGCGCGGCCCAATGGGTCAGCGGCCGTCTGCAGGGCTTGCAGGCAAGCACCGGCGAGCCGCTTGATACCCATAGCGCCGAAGTGGCGCGGATACTTGCAGGCATGGGTGCGGACGCGCACACGCGTGCCAGCTGTCTGCTGTCGGTACTGCCCGAGGCCGCGGGGCAGGCCGATCCCCAGTTGCGCGTCGAGTCGCTGCGCAAGGCCTTTGGCGCCGATGTCATGACGCTGGTGCAGGGGACGCGTGCCTTGTTGCGCCTGGGCTTGCTGGCGGGCAAAGCAAGCGACAGCACTGCGGTCGGCACCGAGCAGAAAGAAATGCAGCGCAAGATGCTGCTGGCCATGGCGGCGGATCTGCGTATAGTCCTGATACGCCTGGCCTCGCGGCTGCAGTCGCTGCGCTGGTTTGCCGCCACGCGCACGCCATGCCCGCGCGAGTTTGCGCGCGAAACCATGGAGCTGTATACCCCGCTGGCCAATCGCCTGGGCATCTGGCAGATCAAATGGGAAATGGAAGACCTCGCATTCCGTTTCCTGGAGCCCGATACCTATAAGTCCATTGCCAGGCAGCTCGAAGAAAAGCGCGTCGAGCGCGAAGCGCTGATTGGCGAGGCGGTCGCCACAGTGCAGGCGGGTCTGAAAGACGCCCGCATTCCCGCCGAGGTCAGCGGCAGACCCAAACATATCTACAGCATCTGGAACAAGATGCGTAACAAACACCTGGCGTTCAACCAGCTGTATGACCTGCGCGCACTGCGCGTCATCGTTGAGGATGAGCGCGCCTGTTATGCCGTACTGGCGCTGGTGCATGCGCTCTGGACGCCGGTGTCCGACGAGTTCGATGATTACATTTCCAGGCCCAAGCCCAACGGTTATCGCTCGTTGCACACCGTGGTCTCGGACGCGCAGGGGCGTACATTCGAAATCCAGATACGCACGCGCGGCATGCATGAGTTCGCCGAGTACGGGATGGCTGCTCACTGGCGCTACAAAGAAGCAGGCGCGCAGGGCGGCCAGGCTTTGGCAGGCGGCGCCTACGATCAGAAAATCGCCTGGATGCGGCAGTTGCTGTCCTGGGAGAAGGACGGCGTGCCTGCTGAAAGCCAGGCTGTCGCCGGGCGCGATGAGCGCATCTATGTCATGACGCCGCAAGCGCGTGTGATCGAGCTGCCTGCCGGGGCGACACCCGTTGATTTTGCCTATCATCTGCACACCGATCTTGGGCATCGCTGCCGGGGGGCGCGGGTCGATGGGCAGATGGTGCCTCTGCAGACGCAGCTGACCACTGGTCAGACCATCGAGATCGTTGCCGCCAAGTCCGGCGGCCCTTCGCGCGACTGGCTGAACCCGCAACTGGGTTTTCTGGCCAGCGCCCGCTCGCGAGCCAAGGTGCGAGCCTGGTTCAATGCCATCGAGCTGCAGCAGCGGATTTCCCAGGGCCAGGCCATGGTCGAAAAAGAGCTGCAGCGCCTGGGCAAAACGGCCATCAACATGGAGCATCTGGCGCAGCAGCTCGATTTTGCGCGCGCGGACGACCTGTACGTGGCCGTTGCCAAGGAAGAGTTCAGCCTGCGCCAGGTCGATTACCTGCTGACGGGCAAGGGGCGGCCAGCCGAGGCTGCCGGCGGGGAGGCGGCGCAGCCCTCGGCACGGGTATACGAGAGCGGCACCGAGAACGTGGCCCGCACCGGCAAGAGCGGCGTGCTTGTGGTGGGTGTGGATTCGCTATTGACGCAATTGGCGCGCTGCTGCCGCCCGGCGCCGCCGGACGACATCGTGGGCTTTGTCACGCGGGGGCGGGGCGTTTCCATACATCGGCGCGATTGCGCCTCCTATGCCGCGCTGGCGGCCCGCTACCCCGAGCGCCTGATTGATGTCGACTGGGGAGATACCGGCGACGCACTCTATCCCATCGATATCGCCATCCATGCTCCCGACCGCCCCAATCTGCTGCGCGACCTGTCCGATGTCTTCGCCAAGCTCAGGCTCAAGGTCGTGGGGGTGAACACGCACAGCAGACGTTCACTGGCGCATATGGTGTTCACGATTGAGGTGCGCAATGGCGAGCAGGTGGGTCGGGCGCTGGCGGCGCTCCATGAGCTGTCGGGTGTTTCGGCGGCCAGGCAATAGCGCAGGCCCGTCGTGGATTCTGCACTGAACCAGGCCCTGGAGACCCAGGCGAAGCCCTGCCGGTCCGACTGGCTGTCCTTGTGCGCCGGGACTGCTAAAATGCTTGTTTACCCGTGCGATGGCCGCCGCGGCCGTTGCGGTCTTCTTGCGTAAGAGAGTTAAGTCTTGACATCCTATACCCTGCCCGACGAAACCGGGCACTTTGGCCAGTACGGTGGCTCCTTTGTGGCGGAAACGCTGGTGCACGCACTGGACGAACTGCGCACCGCCTACGACAAGTACCGCCAGGATCCGGATTTTCTTGCTGAGTTCGCCTACGAGCTCAAGCACTTCGTTGGCCGGCCCAGCCCCGTCTACCATGCCAGGCGCTGGTCGGAAAAGCTGGGCGGGGCGCAGATATGGTTCAAGCGCGAAGACCTCAATCACACGGGTGCGCACAAGATCAACAACTGCATAGGCCAGATCCTGCTTGCCCGGCGCATGGGC
This sequence comes from Pusillimonas sp., assembly GCA_048270225.1. Lineage (GTDB taxonomy): Bacteria > Pseudomonadota > Gammaproteobacteria > Burkholderiales > Burkholderiaceae_B > Allopusillimonas. The sequence continues at coordinate 213,782 of JBLWTG010000005.1, forward strand.
AAGCCGCGCATCATTGCCGAAACCGGCGCGGGCCAGCACGGTGTGGCCACGGCCACGGTGGCGGCGCGCTACGGCCTGGAGTGTGTCGTCTACATGGGCAGCGAAGACGTCCGCCGCCAGGCTTCCAACGTGTATCGCATGAAACTGCTGGGCGCCACGGTCGTGCCGGTCGAATCGGGTTCGCGCACACTCAAGGACGCGCTGAACGAGGCCATGCGCGACTGGGTCACCAATGTCGAAAACACGTTCTATATCATCGGTACGGTTGCCGGCCCCCATCCCTATCCCCTGATGGTGCGCGAGTTCCAGTCCATCATCGGGCGCGAATGCGTCGAGCAGATGCCGACTGACGCCGGTCGCCAGCCCGATTACGTGATTGCCTCGGTGGGCGGCGGGTCCAATGCCATGGGCATCTTCCATCCCTATATCGACCAGGACAAGGTCCAGTTGGTGGGCGTCGAAGCCGCTGGCGAGGGTCTGGAAACCGGCCGTCACGCGGCATCGCTGAATGCCGGTTCGGTCGGCGTACTGCATGGCAACCGCACCTATATCATGCAGGATGACAACGGCCAGATCATCGAAACCCACTCCATCTCGGCCGGCCTGGATTACCCGGGCGTGGGGCCCGAGCATGCCTGGCTGAAAGACAGCGGGCGCGCCACCTACGTCGGCGTCGACGATCAGGAGGCGCTGGCGGCGTTTCACGACTGCTGTCGCTGCGAGGGCATCATGCCCGCGCTGGAGTCCTCGCACGCCATTGCGCAGGCGGTCAAGCTGGCGCCCACGCTGTCCAAGGACAAAATCATACTCGTCTGCCTGTCCGGACGCGGCGACAAGGATATGCATACCGTGGCCGACTTCAGCGGCATCACCCTGTAAGGTGGGTTACTCATCATGACTGTTTCCAATCAACGGCTGGCCGCTGCTTTCCAGGCGCTGCACGCCGACGGGCGCACCGCGCTCATTCCCTACATCGCAGCCGGAGACCCCTCCATTGCCTCCACGCCCGTGCTGATGCATGCCCTGGTCGCCGCCGGTGCGGACGTCATCGAGCTGGGGGTGCCGTTTTCCGATCCCATGGCCGATGGCCCCGTGATCCAGCGCGCCGCCGAACGCGCCATTGCGCGAGGCACAGGCATGGCGCAGGTGCTGGACATGGTTGCCCGCTTTCGCCAGCAGGACGATAAAACGCCTGTCGTACTGATGGGCTACGCCAATCCTATCGAGCACATCGGCCAGGCCCGTTTTGCGCGAGCCGCTGCCGAGGCGGGTGTCGACGGCGTCCTGGTCGTGGACTATCCGCCTGAAGAGATCGTGGACTTCGCGGCCGAGCTGGCTCAGGTGGGCGTTGATCCGATTTTCCTTCTGGCGCCCACATCGACCGATGACCGAATCCGCAAAATCGCCCAGGTGGCGCGCGGCTATGTATATTATGTGTCGCTCAAAGGGGTGACAGGCGCGGCCAATATCGATACGGACGACGTGGCGCGCCAGCTGGCCCGCATCCGCAAGCATGTGACGATACCGGTGGGCGTAGGGTTCGGCATACGTGATGCCGACAGTGCGCAGCGCCTGGCGTCCTGCGCCGACGCGGTCGTGATCGGCAGCAAGCTCATCGAAACCATGGAAGCGGCTGTCGCGCAGGCGCAACAGTCCGGGCAGGACGAAGAGGGCGCAGCAATGCAGGCCGTACAGGCGGCATCGGCGTGGCTGGGCACCATACGTCAGGCTCTGCCGGGAAAACACTGACAGTAATGCAAAAGGCTCCGGCTTGCGACATATGGCTGGCCGAAGGTAAAACAGTACACATACCCGGCCCTATGCCGGATTCCTAAGGGATAAACAATGAGTTGGATCGACAAAATTCTGCCTCCGCGTATCAATCGCAGCAGCGATGGCGGACGGCGGGTGCCTGAAGGGCTTTGGGTCAAATGCCCGGCCTGCGAATCCGTGCTTTACAAAGAAGACCTCAAAGAAACCCTCAATGTCTGCCCCAAGTGCGGTCAGCACATGCGCCTGGGCTCCCGTGCGCGTATCGACGCCTTGCTGGACGCGGAGGGGCGGGTAGAAATCGGGCAGGATACGCGGCCCATGGATCCGCTCAAGTTCAAGGACAGCCGCAAGTATCCGGAACGTGTCGCCGAAGCCACCAAGCAAACCGGCGAAACCGAAGCCATGGTAGTCATGAGCGGCAGTATCCTGTCCGTGCCGGTCGTGCTGGCCTGCTTCGAGTTTTCCTTCATGGGAGGCTCCATGGGGTCAGTCGTGGGCGAGCGCTTTGTGCGCGGCGTCCAGGAAGCCATCAAGAATCGCACGCCGTTTATCTGTGTGGCGGCGTCAGGCGGTGCGCGCATGCAGGAAAGCCTGTTTTCGCTTCTGCAGATGGCCAAGACCAACGCCATGCTCACGCGCCTTGCCGCCGAAGGCCTGCCCTTCATCAGTATTCTCACTGATCCGACCATGGGTGGCGTGTCCGCCAGCTTTGCCTTCATGGGCGATGTCGTGATGGCCGAACCCAAGGCATTGATTGGTTTTGCGGGGCCTCGCGTGATCGAGCAAACCGTGCGTGAAACCCTGCCCGAAGGTTTTCAGCGCGCCGAGTTCCTGCTTGAAAAAGGCGCCATCGACATGGTGGTCGACAGGCGCGAGATGCGCAGCGAACTCGCGCATCTGTTGGCACTGCTGGGGCGACAGCCTGTCGAGGTGATTGCCAAGGCCTGACCTGCGGTCAGACGACCCCGCGGTGGGTTCGCGGGGCCAGCAAAAAGGGCCAGCCCTGTATCGGGCTGGCCCTTTTTGCTGGCCGCCGTCCGTGGGGACGACGGCGCCTGCCCTGCTGCGTTTAGTGAGTTTCCACCTGCTGCAAGACTTCTTCCTGGGCAATTACCGCTGTTTTGCGGGCACGGCCCAGACGGACCGGCGCTTGTGTCGAGGCCGGTGCGGCGGGATGCCGGGTTTCGATCAGTTGCATGCCAGCGTTGGCCAGTACATGGTCCAGCTGATTGCCGTTGATGGCCGTATCGACTTCGGCCTGGGGCTCGGTGCTGTGGCTGTCAGCATCGGCATCCGTACCGGTTTCGATGGCGCTGGACGGCGTGGCTTGAACTGCAGCCTCGGCGACAACAGGCATGGCCGGCGCGACAGCGGCGACTTCTTCGACTTCTGCCGGTTCGGCAAGCGGGGCGGCCGGTTGGCTGTCCTGGGTTGCCGGCTGATCGCGAAGCATGACGGGCGCGGCGGCAGCTTCGGAGGCGGAGGGTGCTGCAACCTCGCTGGCAGACACTGCCTGGTCATGGCCTGCTTGCGGTACCGCTGTGTCGACCCGGACAGCCGGCGCGGCGGCAACGCTTGCCGTATCGGCGTCGGATGCGTGTGCATCGTCTGCGTCAGCCGGGGGCTGTGATGGCGCGACAGCGTCCGGGACGCGTGTGGCCGGCGTCTCATCGACGGCGATATCGCGTTGGATGGAGCCGGGTTCCTGGGCTGTTTCCGGTGCAGCGCCGGTGCTTGCCGCGGGCGTAGCGGGCTCGGCAGCGGTCTGGTCTGCTGCCTGCGTGTCCGCGGCGAGCGGGGTGTGCGAGGCCAGAGGACGCACGGCGTCGCCTTGTCCGGAGGCCATGGGTGGCAGGACAGCGGGGTCGAAGCCTGTCGCCTGTTCATCCTCGCGGTTTTGTGCAGCAGCGGTGTCTGCGCCGGCTACGCCGGTTTCGCCTTCATTGCTGCGACGACCACGGCGGCTGCGGCGGCGACGGCGCTTGCGTTCCGGATCTGCCTGTTCGCCATCGACGGTTTCGGGCCGGTTGTCGGCGCCTGTATCCGCATCAAAATCCTGGCTGGCATTGATCGCCAGAGCGTCTGCCGGAATCCGGCTGTCGTCTGGCTGAGCCTGGGAGGCGACGGCTTGGGTTGCATCAGCACCGGCTACGGTCACGGCTGTTGCGGCTACCGTGGCGTCCGAGGTTTCGTTGGCGCTTTCTTCGCGACGGTTGCGTCCCCGTCCGCGGCGATTGCGGCCTCGTCCGCCATTGTTATTGCCGGTTTCAGCGGTGCTGGCTGCCGGGCTGGCCGGGCGCTGTTCTTCGCTGTTGCGGGTTTCGTCCTGGGCAGCCTGGCGGCGTTGCTTGGGGGCGGCGGTCTGCTCGCCTTTTTCTGCATCGGGGCCGGGGCGGCGTTCGCCACGGCGCTGGCGATTGCGGTCGCCTGCGCCGCGTTCGCGGCGGTCGCCGCTGCGGCCATGGCGCCCGCGTTGGTTGCCCTGGGTGGATTTGGTTTCGGTGACGGCTGGCGTGTCCTGGGTGGCCGGTGTGGCGGCGGAAGACCCGGTAAGCCAGTTCATCAGGCGGGTGAACAGGCCGGCGCCCGCGGCGGGCGCGGCGGTTGCCGCGGCAGGCCTGGACGGCGATTCAATGTGCTTCGGAGCCGGCTGAGAGTGACCGATGGACTTGACCAGGGCTTCGGGGCGAGCCTTGGCTTCCTGGCCCTTGTTGGGCGTCCAGGTGGTCGGCGTTTCGGGTTGGGCCGCGAGCTCGAAGCTGGTCTTGTTCTCTTCCAGGCGCGTGTCGTCGTGGCGCAGGCGTTCGATATGATGATGCGGCGTCTCGAGGTTCTTGTTCGGGATCAGGACAAGGTTGACCTTGAGGCGGGACTCGATCTTGGCGATATCGTGGCGCTTTTCGTTCAGCAGGAAGGTGGCGACATCGACCGGTACCTGTGCATGCAGCGCGGCGGTACCTTCCTTCATGGCCTCTTCCTGGAGCAGGCGCAGCACGTGCAGGGCGCTGGATTCCGCGTCGCGGATCACGCCGGTACCATTGCAGCGTGGGCAGGTGATGTGCGAACCCTCGTTCAGGGCGGGGCGCAGACGCTGGCGCGAAAGCTCCATCAGGCCAAAGCGGGAGATCTTGCCCATCTGTACGCGTGCACGGTCGAAATGCAGGGCATCGCGCAGGCGTTGTTCCACAGCGCGCTGATTTTTGTTGTCCTCCATGTCGATGAAATCGATCACGATCAGGCCGCCCAGATCGCGCAATCGCAACTGGCGCGCCACTTCGTCGGCGGCTTCCAGGTTGGTGCGCATGGCGGTTTCTTCGATATCGGAGCCGCGCGTGGAGCGCGCCGAGTTGACGTCGACAGCCACCAGCGCTTCCGTGTGATCAATGACCACCGAGCCGCCCGACGGCAATTGCACCGTGCGGGAGTAGGCGGTTTCGATCTGGTGTTCGATCTGGAAACGCGAGAACAGGGGGATATCGTCGCGATACATCTTGACGCGCTGGACGCTATCGGGCATGACCACGCTCATGAAGGCGGTGGCCTGTTCGAAGATGTCGTCGGTGTCGATGAGGATTTCACCGATGTCGGGTGAGTAGTAATCCCGGATGGCGCGGATGACCAGGCTGGATTCCAGGTAAATCAGGATGGGGGCGCTGTTTTCCTTGGCGGCACCGTCGATGGCGCCCCACAGTTGCAGCAGATAGGACAGGTCCCATTGCAGCTCTTCGACGCTGCGGCCGATGCCGGCTGTGCGGGCAATGATGCTCATGCCGGCGGGCAGGTCGAGCTGGTCCATGGTTTCGCGCAGTTCCTGACGATCCTCGCCTTCGACCCGGCGCGATACGCCGCCGCCACGAGGATTGTTGGGCATCAGGACCAGGTAGCGGCCAGCCAGAGAAATAAAGGTGGTCAGGGCTGCGCCCTTGTTGCCGCGCTCTTCTTTTTCGACCTGGATGATGAGTTCCTGGCCTTCGGACAGGGCGTCCTGGATGCGCGCACTGCGTACATCCACGCCTTCCTTGAAGTAGCTGCGGGCGACTTCCTTGAAGGGAAGAAAGCCGTGGCGCTCTTCGCCGTAACTGACGAAGCAGGCTTCGAGGCCGGGCTCGATGCGGGTAATGACGCCTTTGTAGATATTGCCTTTGCGCTGTTCGCGGCCGGCGGTTTCGATATCGAGGTCTATGAGTTTTTGACCATCGACAATGGCAACGCGTAGTTCTTCTTGGTGCGTTGCGTTGAACAACATCCGTTTCATGAGGTGATTCTCCGTAGTCATGGCGCACCGTAAATCGGCGCACGACCGCGGGTCACTGGGTGTGTGGCGCTAAATCCATATGGGAGGCAAGGCTGACGACGTCAGACTGCGCCCCCCCTGTATCGGGAAGGCACAGCGTACTGTAGGTACGTACGCGGTTCGGTCAGCAGGAAGGTCAGGTTCACTATGTGTAGTTGACAGAAGTTGCTGGAACGGCAGACGCGTGGGTGACGCGCCTGGTGCATAAAACGATGACATCTGGAAAAGATTCAGCGTCGCACGCGGGTGGCTGCTTGCATGCTGATAGCGGGCTGTTCGCCATGCCACTATCCTGCAGATCGCGCCTTACCCCGGCGACCAAATGACCCAGAAGCTGAAACCCAGGCATTACAATATGGCCTTGATCGACCGACGGAGACGCACCCTTGCATCTCTACGTCAGGCGTTTTTCAGCTTCTATAGGCTGACGTGATTATATTCTGCTTTTCCCTATGCGCAAAATAGTAGTGCAATCAGTGCAGGCCCCGAGCGTGCGTTTCGTCGAGATCGATGCTGAACAGGCCGGTCAGCGGATCGACAATTTCTTGCTGCGCGAGTGCAAAGGCGTGCCGAAAAGCCATCTTTACAAGGCGATACGCAGCGGCGAAGTCCGGGTAAACAAGGGACGCATTGGTGCAGACTACCGGCTCGAGGCCGGTGATCTGGTCCGGGTGCCGCCATTGCGGCTGCCCCGTCCCGATGCGCCCAGGCATGTCCCTGCGGGCGATTTCCCCATTGTCTACGAAGACGATGCCATGCTGGTGATCGACAAGCCTGCAGGGGTGGCTGTGCACGGAGGCAGCGGCGTGTCCTTCGGCGTGATCGAGCAGCTACGGGCCGCGCGGCCCGAGGCCCGTTTTCTCGAGCTGGCTCACCGGCTGGACCGCGAAACCTCTGGCCTGCTCATGATCGCCAAGCAGCGCAAGGCACTGTTGCGTCTGCACGACATGCTGCGCGAGGGGGGCGGGCGCAAGCAGTATCAGGCGCTGGTCGTCGGAGACTGGGTCAACGACAGGCAGCATATGCGCCAGCCGCTGCTCAAATGGCTGACGCCCTCGGGCGAGCGGCGGGTGAAAGTGGATGCGCAGGGCAAGGTTGCCCACACCATCGTCACGCTGCGCCAGCGCTATGGTCGCTACACTCTTGTCGGCGCCGAGTTGCGCACCGGACGCACGCATCAGATACGGGTGCATCTGGCCAGCGCCGGCTACCCCATCGTTGGAGACGAAAAATACGGCCCGGACGAGGTGCGCGAGCATTTCGCCCGGCTGGGCTTGCGTCGCATGTTTCTGCACGCCGGCAGCCTGGAAATTCCCCATCCCCTGTCCGGCGAGCTGCTGTCCCTGGCGGCGCCCTTGCCCGGCGAGTGCGTGGCTATACTGCGCTATCTCGAAGGGAGCAAGCAATGAAACAATACGCCGCCGTGGTATTCGACTGGGACGGTACCGTCATGGATTCCACGCCGTCCATCGTGCGGGCGATACAGTCCGCCTGCGCCGATCTGTCCCTGCCTGTCCCTTCGGACCAGCAGGCTGCCTGGGTCATCGGGCTGTCGCTGGAAAGCGCGCTGCTTCACTGCGTGCCCACGCTGTCCTCCGGGCAGATGCCAGACTTTCTGGCGCGCTACCGCCATCATTTTCTCGGGCTGGATCCGCATATCGAGCTATTCGATGGTGTTCCGGCCTTGCTGGAAAGCCTGAGGGCCCGCCAGGTACCGCTGGCTGTCGCGACCGGCAAGAGCCGGGTCGGGTTGGACCGGGTGCTGGCCGGTACGAAACTGGGCCATCATTTTCACGTAACCCGCTGTGCCGACGAGGCGCTGAGCAAACCGGATCCTGCGATGCTCCATGACATTCTGGCGGTTCTGGGCCTGGCGCCGGAGCAGGTGCTGATGGTCGGCGACACCACGCACGATATCCAGATGGCGGCCTCGGCCGGGATGGACAGCATGGCGGTCACCTACGGGGCGCACGACGAGCAGACCCTGGCCCAGGCCCGGCCCACCGTCATGGTGTCCAGCGTGGCTGAAATGCGTGGCTGGCTGATGGATCGCACCCAGGGCTGATTCCGGCCCCAGGTCAGCGCAGCGCTTTCAGAATTCCCAGTGTTTGCGCATCAGGCTCGCCGTCGTAACGGGCGGGGCGATAGTGCATCTGGAAGGCAGTCAGCACGTTGCGGGTGGCCTTGTCCAGGACGCCGGTGTGAGGCGTTTCGTAGCCCACGCGCTCCAGCTCAGCCTGTATCCAGGGCGCGTCAGGCATGCCCTGGTCCTGGAATTGCGCAGCGTACTGCCGGGCCAGTGGCTCGTCGTACCAGCGGCCTATGCCCTGGCGGGCCAGCTCGGCCCAGGGAAACAGCGGCCCGGGGTCTATCTTGCGCTGAGGCGCAATATCGCTGTGGCCCACCACGTTGTGCGGCTTGATCTGGTGCCGGCGGATGATGTCGGCCAGCAGCGCCGCCACAACGCGCATCTGTGTCGGGGCGTAGGGCGTCCATTGCTCCTGCTGGCGCCCGGGATTGACGATTTCGACTCCGATGGAGCTGGTGTTGATGTCGCTGCGGCCGTACCAGCTGCTGACGCCTGCGTGCCAGGCGCGCCGGCTTTCGTTCACCAACTGATACACGTGAGGGCGGGGCTCGTCGGTGACCAGGTAGTGCGCGCTGACATTGCGCTCGGACAATATCTTGAGCGAGTTCTCGTTGCTGGCTGACGTATAGTGCACGACCAGGACCTCGACCCGGCTGTTCTGGCTTTTTGCCTGAATGCTGCGGTCAATGTCGAGTTTGCCGGGCTGGTAGCTGGAGCAGGCTGCCAGCATCAGTGCTGCGCCGATGGCAGGGAAAAACCGCCAGTGTCCTGTCCCCCGGCGCGGCTTGCCTGTGTGGCGGCCCAGGCGGTGCATCAGCGCGCCGCCTGAAACAGGAATATCGTTGGCTTGCGGGCGAGGTCGGGCGCCGGGATGGTTTTCCAGCGCGACACCGGATGGGTCTGTATCCATTGCTCGGGCGTGGTCAGGGATCGGGCCACGCAAAGGCGGGTGCCCGGCTGCAGCGTCTGTTTGAGCGTTGCCAGCATGGCATCGTTGCGATAAGGCGTTTCGATCAGTATTTGCGTCTGCTGCTGCTTTCTGGATTCATGCTCCCAGGCCTTGATCTGGCGCGCGCGGTCTGCCGGGTCTATGGGGGCATAGCCATGAAACGCAAAGCGCTGACCGTCCATGCCGCTGGCCATCAGACCCAGCAGAATGGAGGAAGGGCCGACCCAGGGCGTGACCTGTATCCCCATATCGTGCGCCACGGCGACCACCAGGGCGCCGGGGTCGGCGACGGCGGGGCAGCCGGCCTCGGACACCAGGCCGATTTCCGCACCATCGCGCAGCGGCTGCAGCCAGGCGCGCATCTGGGCGGCGCTGACTTTGCTGTCCAGTGTGTGGATGGTGATTTCCTGCAGCGGCCGCTCAGTGCCCACCAGCTTGAGGAAGGCTCGGGCTGTCTTGGCGTTCTCGGCGATATAGGTCTGCAGGCGACCGGCGACTTCCCGTGCAGTAGCGGGAAGCCAGTCATCGGTGGGCGCATTGCCCAGGCCGACAGGGATCAGATGCAGTGTTCCGGAATGTTTCAAGTAGGCTCCTGTGCCTGGGTGGGGGAGGGGGCGGGCACGACCAGCGGGTTCAGCCCGAAGCTGCGCAGCATGCGGCACAGTGCGATGAGCGGCAGGCCTATGATGGCAGTGGGGTCGCTGGACTGCATGCTGTCCATCAGTGCAATGCCCAGGCCCTCGGCCTTGGCGCTGCCTGCGGTATCGTAAGGCTGCTCGCGATGCAGGTAGTTGGTGATTTCCTGCTGCGACAGCGTGCGAAACTGGCATACGGTGACTACGTCATCGGTCTCGGTGCGCAGGCCGTCGCTCACGCAAAGCGCACTATGGAATTCTACGGTCTGACCGCTGAGTGTTTCAAGCTGGGCCTGGGCGCGCCCGAAATCGCCGGGTTTGCCTATGGGTGTGCCGTTGTAGGTGGCGACCTGGTCCGAGCCGATGACCAGACAGCCCGGATGCAGGGCTGCCACAGCGCGGGCCTTTTCCTGTGACAGGCGCAGGGCGAGCGCCCAGGGCGTTTCGCCCGCCAGCGGGCTTTCGTCGATATCGGGCGAGACAGCGGTAAAGGGCAGGCCAAGTCGCTGCAACATTTCGCGGCGGTACGGAGAGCTTGATGCCAGGATGAGACGCATAGGAGAGGGAATCTTGACTGTAAATGGCTGAACACGTTATTATCTAACGTTTTCCTTGTGCTTGAAAGCACGGTAAGGTGGCTTTACACATGCAGCAGGGCGGCACGCAATACTTTGATGGCTTTGGACTGGTTCGCTCTGAAGGTGTTGTGCAGGGCGAGACGCCCATCGCCCGCTTTGAGCGTTTTACTGGCGGCTTGCCCGCGCAGATGGACAACGCCATGGTGTCCTGGCGGCTGCGGGGCGAAACCGATAGCGCCGGGCGTCGCTGGCTGCATATTGCGATTGAAGCCAGCCCGGTGCTGATGTGCCAGCGCTGCATGCAGCCTTTTGCGTATCCGGTGCAAACCGAAAACACGCTGCAGGTCATGAAGTCCGATGCCGAGCTCGAGGCCCTGGAGGCCCGCGAGGAAGACCAGGACGAATTCACCGAGCGCGTCGTAGGTTCCCAGCGCATGGATATCCTGGGCCTGGTCGAGGATGAACTCATTCTCGCCCTGCCGTATGTACCCAAGCACGATGTATGTCCATCGTTGCCGGAAGCCCTCGCGGATTCCGACAGCGATGATGCCCGGCCTTCGCCGTTCGCGGTGCTGGGCAAGCTAAAGAAAGATTGATTCAACGCAGCATTCAACTTGTGGATCGTCGCGTAAAATACGCCATCCACTTACAGGAGTAATCATGGCCGTTCAGCAAAACAAGAAAAGCCCGTCCAAGCGTGGCATGCACCGTTCGCACGACTTCATCACGGGTCCTGCCACCGCAATCGAACCCACTTCGGGCGAGCTGCACCTGCGTCACCACATCAGCCCGAATGGCATCTATCGCGGCCGTAAAGTCCTCAAGACCAAAAACGACGAGTAATCGGCTGTTTTGCACGCGTACTGCAAACGCCATAGTTTGCGCACCTGATGTCCGCAGCTGAAATCCGCATCGCCATCGATTGCATGGGCGGTGATCTGGGGTTGCCGGTAACCATTCCGGCTGCACTCCAGTTCGCCCAGCAAAACCCGGATACGCGCTTCCTGCTGGCGGGCCAGCCTGCCGCCATCGAAGACGCCCTCAAGAAAGCGGGCACGCTGCCGCGAGACTGGTACGAGATTCTTCCTGCCTCCGAAATCGTCCTCATGGACGACTCGGTCGAGGTGGCCTTGCGCCGCAAAAAAGATTCGTCCATGCGCGTGGCTGCCCAGGCCGTCAAGGACGGTCTGGCCGATGCCTGCGTTTCCGCGGGCAACACAGGCGCCTGGATGGCGATTTCGCGTTATGTGCTCAAAACGCTCGATGGCATAGATCGCCCGGCCATTGCCACGTCCATCCCCAACATCAAGGGCGGGGCGACCACCATGCTGGACCTGGGGGCGAATGTGGACTGTTCCGCGGAACATCTGCTGCAGTTTGCCATCATGGGTTCGGCGCTGGCATCCATCGTCGATCATCGCGAGCAGCCCACCATCGGACTGCTCAATATCGGCGAAGAAGTCATCAAGGGCAACGAGGTGGTCAAGCAGGCTGCCGAGCTTTTGCGCGGCAGCGGCCTGAACTTCTACGGCAACGTAGAGGGCGACGATATCTGCAAGGGTACCGTCGACGTCGTCGTCTGCGATGGTTTCGTGGGCAACGTCGTGCTCAAGTCCATCGAGGGCGTCGCCAAAATGATCGCCACCATGATGCGGGCCGAGTTCACGCGCGATGCGTGGTCGATGGCCACGGGCGCGCTTGCCAAGCCGGCGCTCAATCGCCTGCGCGATCGGGTCGATAACCGGCGATACAACGGTGCGGCGCTGCTGGGTTTGCGCGGTATAGTCATAAAAAGTCACGGCTCGGCCGACGCGTATGCGTTCGGCTGGGCGCTGCAGCGCGCGCGCGAGGCAGTGCTCAATGGCTTGCTCGAGGGCACCACCACTGCCATCGACGGCCTGCGCCAGAGTCTGCGGGAAGCGGCAGAAAATGCGGCAACCCCTTCCAATGAATCTTCTGATCCTGCGCCTTAGCCAGGTATCCGGAAAGCACCATGCCTTATGCCAAGATAATCGGGTCGGGCGGCTATTTGCCTCCTCGCATAGTCAGCAATGATGATTTGGCCGCAGACCTTGCGACGCGGCAGATAGAAACTTCCGATACCTGGATCGTCGAGCGTACCGGCATTCGCCAGCGCCATATTGCAGATCCCGGCATGTCCACCAGCCAGCTCGCCACAAGGGCGGCACGCGCCGCCCTCGAGGATGCGGGGCTGGAGGCTGCGCAGGTCGATCTGATCATCGTCGCCACGTCAACGCCCGATTTTGTTTTCCCCAGCACGGCCTGCCTGGTGCAGGATCAACTGGGCGCGTCGGGCGGAGCAGCCTTCGATGTGCAGGCGGTGTGCAGCGGCTTCGTATACGCCCTGGCCACAGCCGATGCCTTCATTCAGGCGGGGCGCGCGCGCACCGCACTGGTGATTGGCGCCGAGGTGTTTTCCAGCATTCTGGATTGGAACGATCGCGGCACCTGCGTGCTGTTCGGCGACGGCGCCGGCGCCGTGGTGTTGCGCGCCGATGATGAGCCAGGCATTCTGGGCGCCAAGCTCAATGCCGATGGCAGCCAGGCCAAGATACTTTGCGCAGCGGGCAATGTTGCGCATGGCAAAGTCGTGGGCGACCCGTTTCTGCGCATGGATGGCCAGGCTGTATTCAAGCTGGCGGTCACCTCGCTGGCCAAATCCGCTCACGAAGTCTGTGAGCAGGCGGGCATTGCCTTTCAGGATATCGACTGGCTGGTTCCGCACCAGGCCAATGTGCGCATTATCAATTTCCTGGGGCGCCGCCTGGGCATTGCCGACGACAAGGTGGTCATCACTGTCGACCAGCATGCCAATACCTCGGCTGCCAGCGTGCCTCTGGCGCTGGATGTCGCCCGGCGCGATGGCCGCATCAAGTCCGGCGACCTGGTGCTGATGCAAGGCGTTGGCGGCGGCTTTACCTGGGGTTCCGTCCTGGCCCGCATGTAGCGTCCATACCGGACCGCCGGTCGGCAGGCCGGCTTTCTTCAACCTTTACATTGTCCTTAATCCATGAAAATCGCTTTTGTCTTCCCTGGACAGGGTTCGCAATCGGTCGGCATGCTGGACGCATGGGCTGGCAACGCGGCGGTGGCCGATGTGCTGGCGCAGGCTGAGCAGGCGCTGGACCAGGACCTGGCAACTCTGATTGCGCAAGGGCCTGCCGAAGATCTGAATCTCACCACCAACACTCAGCCGGTCATGCTGGCGGCTGCGGTTGCGGTGTACCGGGCCTGGCTGCAGGCGGGTGGCAGACGGCCCGATCTCGTGGCCGGGCACAGCCTGGGGGAATACTCCGCGCTGGTGGCTGCCGATGCGCTTGCGCTCGACGATGCCCTGCGCATTGTACGTATCCGCGCCGACGCCATGCAGGCCGCTGTGCCTGTCGGAACCGGCGGTATGGCCGCCGTCCTGGGTTTGTCCGATGATGCCGTCAGGTCGGTCTGTAGCCAGGCCGCGCAGGGCGAGGTTGTCGAAGCCGTCAATTTCAATGCGCCTTCCCAAGTCGTGATCGCCGGACACAAGGACGCCGTGGAGCGCGCCTGCGTCCTGGCCCGTGAGCAGGGCGCCAAGCGCGCGCTGGTGTTGCCGGTTTCCGCGCCGTTTCACTCCAGCCTGCTCAAGCCTGCCGCCCAGGTGTTGCAGCGTGCACTGGCTGATGTGGCGCTTGCCGCACCGGCGATGCCGCTGATCAATAATGTGGATGTCGCCAGCCCGCAGGATCCGGACGCCGTCAGGGACGCCCTTGTGCGCCAGGCCTGGCATCCGGTACGCTGGGTGGAAACCCTGGCTGCCATGAAGGCCCAGGGTGTTACCCACGTGGTCGAATGCGGTCCGGGCAAGGTGCTGGCGGGGCTGACCAAACGGATAGATCGCGATTTGACGGGGTTGTCGATCACTGATCCCGCCTCCATGCAGATCGCGCTGGATACCCTGAAGGCCTGAAGGAGAGAACAGTTATGCAGGATACACATGCCCTCGAGGGCAAAATAGCGCTGGTGACCGGCGCGACGCGCGGAATAGGCAAGGCCATTGCGCTGGAGCTGGCTGCGCAGGGCGCGCGGGTGGTCGGTACGGCCACCTCCGACGCAGGCGCGCAGGCCATTTCCGAGATGCTGTCCGCCTCGGGAGGCCGGGGCGTTGTCCTGAATGTCACCGATGTGGAAGGCTGCGACAAGCTGATTGCCGAGCTCGCTGCCGAGGGCGGCCCCAATATTCTGGTCAACAACGCCGGCATTACGCGCGACAACCTTGCCCTGCGTCTGAAGGACGACGACTGGCAGTCTGTGATCGACACTAATCTGTCGTCTGTATTCAGATTGGCAAGGGCGGTGGCCCGGCCCATGATGAAAGCGCGGGCGGGCCGCATCATCAATATCACCTCCGTCATCGGTTCCGTCGGCAATCCGGGGCAGGCCAACTATGCGGCTGCCAAGGCCGGCGTGGCAGGCCTGTCGCGCGCCCTGGCGAGCGAGTTGGGCAGCCGGGGCATTACCGTCAATTGCGTGGCGCCCGGCTTTATCGATACCGACATGACGCGGGCCTTGAACGAAGGGCAGACATCGGCCATTTTGGCGCAGATTCCCCTGGGTCGGCTGGGCGATGCCAAAGACGTGGCGGCAGCCGTCGCCTTTCTGGCGGGACCGCAGGCAGGCTACATTACGGGTACCACCCTGCACGTGAATGGTGGAATGTACATGTAATTCACCGAACTTTGCCCTGCTGTAGGGTAAAATCTGTTCGGTCCAGAGGTGTTCCTGCCACGGGGGCTGCTTGCCGCAAGCGGGCTTTTCCGGGCCGGTAATGCCATTTTTTATCATGGCCAGCACCAATAAATTTTTCGTTTGGCTATAATTCGCGGGAATTTTCCCCACTTGGAGATATGCATGGAAAGCATCGAACAGCGCGTCAAGAAGATCGTCGCTGAACAACTTGGCGTCAACGAGGCCGAGATCAAGAACGAATCTTCCTTCCTTGACGACCTCGGTGCCGATTCGCTCGATATGGTCGAGCTCGTGATGGCACTCGAAGACGAATTCGAAACGGAGATCCCGGACGAAGAAGCCGAAAAAATCACGACGGTTCAGCAAGCTGTTGATTACATCAGCTCGCACAGCAAGCAGTAATATCAACTTTCCGGTCGGCGCGTGCTTGAATCGTCGCGCCGTCCCAAGGCGGTTTCTAGGGGATAGTCCCGCTGTTCTGCCCGGACCACCATTGTCCTGGTTGGGCGGTGCGTCTGTTCACTGCAAACCGCCTTTTTCATTCAGGAGTCATCCGTGAAACGACGTGTCGTCATTACCGGCCTGGGTATTGTGTCGCCGGTCGGCAACGACCTGGACAGCGCATGGGACAATATCGTCAACGGGCGTTCGGGTATCGGCAGCATTACGCGCTTTGATACGTCCGCATTCAGTGCCCGTATAGCGGGTGAGGTAAAGGGGTTCGACGTAACCGAGTACATTTCCGCCAAGGAAGCCAAGCAGATGGATACATTTATCCATTACGGGCTGGCGGCAGGTGTGCAGGCGTGGCGCGATTCGGGGCTGGAAATCACCGGTGCCGACGCCGAGCGCTATGGCGTCATTCTGGGCTCGGGCATAGGCGGCTTGCCACGCATCGAAGAAACCCAGCGCGAATACATGGAGCGCGGCCCGCGCCGTATCTCTCCGTTTTTCGTCCCGGCCTCGCTGATCAATCTCATTTCCGGCCAGTTGTCCATTCTGCTGGGCCTCAAGGGTCCCAGCTACGCGGTGGTGTCAGCCTGCACGACAGGCCTGCACTCCATCGGCGATGCGGCCCGCCTCATCGAATACGGCGATGCGGACGTCATGATCGCCGGCGGCGCCGAATCCACAGTGTCGCCGTTGGGCATGGGCGGCTTTGCGGCCATGCGCGCCCTTTCCACGCGCAACGATGATCCGACCACAGCTTCGCGTCCCTGGGACCGCGACCGCGATGGTTTTGTGCTCGGAGAAGGCGCCGGTGCACTGGTGCTCGAAGAATACGAGCATGCCCGCAAGCGCGGCGCACGTATCTATGGCGAGTTCGTGGGCTACGGCATGAGTTCCGATGCGCATCACATCACGTCTCCCGATTGCGATGGTCCCCGTCGCGGCATGGTCAACGCGCTGCGCAGCGCGGGCATCAATCCGGACGAAGTGCAATACATCAATGCGCACGGCACATCCACGCCGCTGGGCGACAAAAACGAAACCGAAGCGCTCAAGCTGGCTTTTGGCGATCACGCCCAAAAGCTGGTCGTCAATTCGACAAAATCGATGACGGGGCATCTGCTGGGTGCGGCTGGCGGCATTGAGGCCGTCTTTACCACGATGGCCGTGTACAAGCAGGTTTCGCCGCCCACCATCAATATCTTCAATCAGGATCCCGAGTGCGACCTTGACTACTGCGCCAACGAGGCGCGTGACATCAAGATCGATATTGCGCTGTCCAATTCCTTTGGGTTTGGCGGCACAAACGGGTCCATGATTGTCCGAAGGATCTAGGCTGGGAGTCCCCCTGCAGCCTCAGGCCGCGAGCCCGGCCTGCCTGGGCGGGCCAGGCTCTCAGGGCGTCCCTGCCCGGGGCCCGGTTTGCCTCGGGCCAGCCTTGCTCTCTTCTCGTCGGCCAGCGCCGGTCGGCCACGCTGGCCAGCGTTCCCGCCATTGCTGGACCGTCCGGCATACGCGCCGCCTCGCAGTGCTGCGCCGGCTGGGACGCAAACCATTTCCATTTACGGGTATATTGTCTCTGCATGAGTCAGGCCTCTGGGCGCTTGATTCGGCTCAGACGGGCTTGTTGCGGCTTGTGCATGCCTGGCCGGCCCCGGCCTGGGTTACGCTCAGATTCCTGCCTGCGGAACCGGGCGGGTCGACGCCGGGCTATTGCGATCTGTCCGTCTGGAAGTGCAGCCTGTCCGGGCCTGCCTGGCGGCAATTGCGGCTGCAGGTGGCCAGGCAGGCGGCCATGCCGGAACGTGCCCTGAACAAGGAAACAGTATGAGTGAACGCGATGTCGATGCCGAACTTGTTGTCCGCGTGCAGCGGGGCGACAAGCGTGCATTCGACCTGCTCGTTCTGAAGTATCAGCGCAAGATCATGCGCCTGCTGGCACGCATGATACGCGACCCGGGTGAGGTCGAGGATGTCGCCCAGGAGGCATTCATCAAGGCCTACAGGGCCCTGCCGCAGTTT
Organism: Pusillimonas sp.; assembly: GCA_048270225.1. Lineage (GTDB taxonomy): Bacteria > Pseudomonadota > Gammaproteobacteria > Burkholderiales > Burkholderiaceae_B > Allopusillimonas. The sequence goes on from JBLWTG010000005.1 coordinate 231,315, forward strand.
CGCGGGGACAGCGCTTTCTATACCTGGCTGTACCGTATCGCCATCAACACGGCACGCAACTGGCAGTCGGCCAGCATGCGTCGGCCCGTGACGCTAAATGCGGTCGAAACCGATGATGGTGAAACTTTTAGCCAAATTGACAACCTAACCGACAATAGCACCCCGGAATCAATGGTGGCCAGCCGCGAAATCGTTGAAACGGTCAACGCCGCCATGAATGAATTACCGGAAGAACTGCGAACCGCTATTGTGTTGCGTGAGATCGAAGGTATGAGCTACGAAGACATTGCCCAGAGCATGGGCTGCCCGATAGGCACCGTCCGCTCCCGGATTTTCCGGGCTCGCGAGGCGATTGCCGCGCAGCTGCGCCCGGTGCTGGGCAATGAGTCTGAACGTCGCTGGTAAGGAGCCACGAATGCAAGTCGCCGATCAATCAATGCATGACCAGGAGCAGGCCTCCTGGGAAGCTTCCGTTTCCACATGGATAGACGGAGAGGGCGAGATACGCCCGGAAGAGCTGGACACGCCCTATGGGCGTCAGGTGTGGGATACCTACCATCTCATCGGCGACACACTGCGCAACGCCGATCTGGCCATCAAGCCGACTGATTTTTTCTATGCCCGCGTGTCCAAGGCCATTGATGCCGAACCCCATATCGTCGCGCCGCGTTTCGGTCGTCATGGCGCCCTGCGCATGAGCCTGTCGGGCCTGGCAGTGGCGGCAGCCGTCGCCTCCGTAGTGTGGGTGGCCATGCCTTATTTCTCTGAAGGCGAACACGGCGGCGATGTCCAGGTAATGGCCAGCGCCGGCGAAGACGCAGGGTTGGGTGATTACCTTGAGGCGCATCGCGAAATCGTGGGCGCAAGCCCGGTGCGCCGCGCCTCTTTCGAGGTGTCCCGCTAATGCTCATGGTGTGCAGCGTATTGCCTTCTCACGGCTTCATGGCGCACAGGATGAAGCTCGGGCAGTTGTCGCGTTTTCTGCTAATGGCCGCACTGTGCGTCGCCGCCGCGCCGGCATCGGCCCAGGGCAGCGCATCCACCACGCCGGCTGCCACGCAGGCGGGCGTGGAGATACTGCACAAGCTGCAGGCGGCCGCGCGCACACTCGACTACAGCGGCATTTACACCTACCAGCAGGGCTCCGCACTGCAATCCTCGCGGATCGTGCATATTGTCGATGGTACAGGCGAGCGCGAACGGATCGAACTGCTCGATGGCGATCCACGCGAGTTCATCCGCCACAACGATGTCACGCAATGCCTGATCCCTGAAAAAAAAGTGGTCATTCTCGAACATAAGCGCGGCGAGCGTTTCCCGGGGCTGCTCCTGGGTGAAGGCCAGAAAATCCCCGAATACTACGACATCAAGCCTGGTCGGGCGGGCTACCGCATTGCCGGACGCGAATGCTCCATGCTGGAGCTTGTGCCGCGCGACGCGCACCGCTATGGCTATCGCCTGTGCACCGATGCCACGACGCACCTGCTGCTCAAGGTGCAGGTCATGGGGCCGCACGGCGTGGTCGATCAGATATCGTTCAACAGCCTGGATATCGGCCCCAAGGTTGCGCCGGAGGCGCTCAATTCCAAGTGGGACACCAAAGGCTGGAAGATCATCGAGTCAGCCATGAAGCCGGTGGACCTGGCGCACGCAGGCTGGCGGATTCCTTTCCCGCCGGGCTATGCGCCCGTCATGCAGGTCACGCGCGCCATGAAGCGTGGCAAACAGGTCAACCAGTTGGTACTCACCGACGGTCTGGCTGCTGTATCCGTTTTTATCGAACCCCATGGGTCGGGCAAAAGCCCTCCCTTTCTCAACGAGGCCGTCAGCACGGGCGCCATGAACATATTCCGGACGCGGATAGGCGATCACTGGTTAACGGCTCTGGGCGAGGTCCCCGCGCAAACATTGCGCGAGATTGCCGAGCGTACGCAGTATGTACCTTTGGCGCAGCATCAATAAAAATCATTCACTAGGAGCATTGATATGCTTTCAGCTACATTAAAACGTTCAGCATTCAAGCGGCTGCTGGCTTGTGCGTCCGCCAGCCTGCTGGTTGCCTGCACAACGGTGGGCGCCGTTACGTCAACAGACGCCACGCCCGCGCCGACGCTGGCGGTACCCGATTTCACGCAGGTGGTAGCCAAGACCGAAAGTTCAGTGGTGAACATCCGCACGACCGAAGCGGTGCCAGTGCGCCCGCGCGTGGGCGGTCCCAACGGCTCCGACCCTTACGATATGTTCCGCTGGTTCTTTGGGCCGGACTTCATGCCTCCGGGCGCCGCTCCCAATCCCGGCCAGCGCAGCGCGCCGCCTTCCTCCGGAGAGGAGCGCACTGTGCCGCGCGGCGTGGGCTCGGGCTTTATCATTTCCGATGATGGCTACATCATCACCAACAATCACGTCGTCACCAAATCCAACGGGATTTTCGTGACGCTGACCTCCGGCAAGGAGTACAAGGCCAAGGTCATCGGCACCGACAAGCGCACCGATATCGCGCTGATCAAGATCGATGCCAAGAACCTGACGCCGCTGCCTATCGGCGACTCCAAGATGCTCAAGAAAGGGCAGTGGGTGTTGGCCATCGGCTCGCCGTTCGGGCTGGATTCCACGGTCACCTCGGGCATTGTGAGCGCGATCAACCGTGACACCGGCGATTATCTGCCTTTTATTCAGACTGACGTTGCCGTCAACCCCGGCAATTCGGGCGGCCCGCTGATCGATCTGGCCGGACGCGCCGTGGGGGTCAATTCCCAGATTATTTCCCAGAGCGGCGGCTTCATGGGCATTTCGCTGGCCATTCCTATCGATGAAGCCATGCATGTGGTGCAGCAGCTCAAGGAACACGGCAAGGTCACCCGCGGCCGTATCGGTGTCCAGATCGGGCCTGTTTCCGAAGAGGTTGCCAAGGCAATAGGCCTGCAGGACGACAAAGGCGCCATGGTCAGCAATGTCGAGGCCGGCGGCCCGGCTGCCGCTGCTGGTATCCGTCCAGGAGACGTCATCACCAAGTTCGACGGCAAGGACATCAAGCACATGACCGACTTGCCGCGCATTGTTGGGGCAACCAAGCCGGGTGCGTCGGTGTCCATGGAAGTCTGGCGCAAAGGCAAGACCGAGTCTCTGAACGTCAAGGTAGGCGAAATGCAGGCCTCTGACGCTACGGAGCAGGCCTCCGCTTCCAGCAGCGCACCCAAGCAGACAGCAGCCGATGCACTGGGCCTGAAGGTCGAGGCGGTTGATCCTGCTGCGGCAGCCAAGCTTAAGGTCGAAGGCGGCGTTCAGGTGGTCGAGGCGACAGGGCCGGCCGCCGATGCGGGACTTGAGGCGGGGGATGTCATTATCACCATCAATGACAAGGACATCAAAAACCCAGAGCAGTATGCCAAGATTGTTTCAGGTCTGAGCAAATCCCGCGCGGCAGCGTTGCTGGTTGTTCGCGGTGATCAGTCCCAGTGGGTTACCATTACACCGAAAAAATAATCCGCAGAAACAGCTAAAATGGCATAAAGCAGAAGGGAGCGCCCTCGAGCGCTCCCTTTTTTTGTTTCTGCTCTTCTGTATTTCCTCTTTATTTTCGGGTTTTTCGCCGTTTTTATGGATCATATCCGCAATTTTTCCATTATTGCCCACATCGACCATGGCAAGTCCACGCTTGCCGACCGCCTGATTCAGCGTTGTGGAGGTTTGGCGGATCGCGAGATGTCCATGCAGGTGCTTGATTCGATGGATATCGAGCGGGAGCGGGGCATCACCATCAAGGCCCAGACGGCGTCGCTGAGTTACAAGGCCAGCGATGGCCAGGTGTATGCGTTCAATCTCATCGATACCCCGGGGCATGTGGACTTTTCCTATGAGGTCAGCCGCTCCCTGTCTGCGTGTGAGGGCGCGCTGCTTGTTGTCGATGCCTCACAGGGGGTAGAGGCGCAAACGGTGGCCAATTGCTATACCGCGATCGAGCTGGGCGTCGAGGTCATTCCTGTGCTCAACAAAATGGATCTTCCATCGGCCGAGCCTGAAAACGCGCGTGCCGAAATTGAAGATGTCATCGGTATCGATGCCTCGGATGCGGTGCTGTGCAGCGCCAAGACAGGTGTTGGCATAGATGAAATCCTGGAGCAGATCGTTGCCAAAGTGCCTCCGCCCAAAGGCGATCCCCAGGCGCCCCTGCAGGGGCTGATCATCGACTCCTGGTTCGACAACTATGTCGGCGTGGTCATGCTGGTGCGTATTGTCAATGGCGTACTCAAGCCCAAGGACAAGATTCTGCTGATGGCAGCAGGCGTGACGCATTTGTGCGAGCAAACGGGGGTATTTACGCCCAAGTCGCTGCCGCGCACCGAGCTCTCTGCCGGCCAGGTGGGCTTTGTCATTGCGGGCATCAAGGAGCTCGAGCATGCCAAGGTAGGGGACACCATTACGTTGGCCAATCGTCCAGCCGCGCAGCCGCTGGGCGGGTTCAAAGAGGTCAAGCCTCAGGTGTTCGCCGGTCTGTATCCGGTTGAAAGCAGCGAATACGACCAACTGCGTGATTCGCTCGAAAAACTAAAGCTTAACGACTCGGCCTTGATGTTCGAGCCGGAAGTCTCCCAGGCGCTGGGTTTTGGCTTTCGCTGCGGCTTTCTGGGCTTGCTGCATATGGAGATTGTGCAGGAGCGGCTGGAGCGCGAGTTCGACATGGATATCATCACCACGGCGCCATCCGTCGTGTATGAGGTCGAACAGCGCGACGGCAGCATTGTCATGATCGAGAGCCCGTCGCGCATGCCCGAGGTCGGCAACATCGTCGAGATTCGCGAACCCATCGTCACCGTCACACTGTTCATGCCGCAGGAGTATGTCGGGCCGGTGATGTCGCTGTGTATGGCCAAGCGGGGGCAGCAGCTGAACATGAGCTACCACGGCCGCCAGGTGCATCTTACCTACGAAATCCCGCTGGCCGAGATCGTGCTCGATTTCTTCGACAGGCTCAAGTCCGTGTCGCGCGGCTATGCCTCCATGGACTACGAGTTCAAGGAATATCGTTCGGCCGATGTGGTGCGTGTCGATCTGCTCATCAACAGCGATCGGGTCGATGCCCTGTCCATGATGGTGCACCGCTCCAATGCCCGCTATCGCGGCCGCGAAGTCGTAACCAAAATGCGAGGCCTGATTCCCCGCCAGATGTTCGATATTGCCATACAGGCGGCGATCGGCGCGGAAGTCGTCGCGCGCGAAAACGTCAAGGCCCTGCGCAAGAATGTGCTGGCCAAATGCTATGGTGGCGATATTTCCCGCAAGAAAAAGCTGCTGGAAAAGCAGAAGGCGGGCAAGAAGCGGATGAAGCAGGTCGGCAATGTCGAGATTCCCCAGGAAGCCTTCCTGGCCATATTGCAAGTTGAGGACAAATAACTTGAACAACAACAAGGTGTCGCTGGTATGAGCTGGGATTTTGCCCTGATTCTGTTCGTGTTGCTGGTTATTACCGGCGTGGTGTGGTGCCTGGATTTTTTCTGGCTCAGGTCCCGGCGACGCGCCCGGGGTGCAGCCGCCATGGCCGCCACCGAGCCCGCGGTGGCGGGGCTGGGTCCGGCGGATGCCGATCGCATCCGCCAGCAAGCCTATGACCAGGCCAGCAAGACGCCATGGTGGATTGAGTACTGTGTCAGCTTTTTTCCGGTGATTTTGTTTGTGTTCCTGCTGCGGTCGTTCGTGGTGGAGCCTTTCCGCATCCCCTCCGGCTCCATGCTGCCCACGCTCAAGGACGGCGACCTGATCCTGGTCAACAAGTTTCAGTACGGCATACGCCTGCCGGTGATTGACAAGAAAATCATCGACATCGGTACGCCTCACCGCGGCGATGTGATGGTGTTCCGCTATCCGGTGGATCCCAGCGTGGACTACATCAAGCGGGTGGTCGGCCTGCCGGGCGATGTTGTACAGTATCAGAACAAGGTTTTGTCGATCAATGGGCAAGAGGTCGCCCATGTTCGCGATGGCGATTATTTCGAACCGGACCGTGCTTCCTATGTGGGTCGCTATACCGAGCAACTGGGGTCGGTCTCGCACCGTATTCTGCTCAACAAGCAGGCGCCGCAGGATTACATGCCGATTACCGACTACCCATACCGGAAAAATTGTGAGTATCTTGCAAACGGGGTACGCTGTACGGTACCGGCCGGCCACTATTTCATGATGGGCGATAACCGTGACAATAGCCTGGACAGCCGGTACTGGGGCTTTGTGCCCGACCAGAACATCGTCGGCCGGGCGTTCTTTATCTGGATGAATTTCAGCGAGCCCAGCCGTATAGGCGGGTTCCAGTAATGGTCAAACATGACTCCCTTCAGGCAGCACTGGGCTATACGTTCAGCGACAGTGCCCTGCTGGAGCAGGCGTTGACGCATCGCAGTCATAGTGCGCGCCATAACGAGCGGCTCGAGTTCCTTGGCGACTCTGTGCTCAATTTTGTTGTGGCTGCCTTGCTGTACATGCGTTTTCCCAAAATAGATGAAGGCGATCTGTCACGTCTGCGCGCCAATCTGGTCAAGCAGGCCTCGCTGGCCGATATCGCCGGTCGTCTCGACCTGTCGCAGCATCTGCGACTGGGCGAAGGCGAGCTCAAGAGCGGCGGCTTTCGCCGGCCATCCATTCTTGCGGACACAGTCGAGGCGATTTTCGGAGCGATTTTCCTGGATGGCGGGTTTGAGGCGGCGCAGAAAGCCATTGCAGGCCAATACAATCCCATCCTGGTCACGGTTGATCCCAAGACCCTGGGCAAGGACGCCAAAACGCTGCTGCAGGAGTTGCTGCAGGGCCGCAAGCTGGATCTGCCCTTGTATACCGTGCTGGCCACCCATGGCGCGGCGCACAACCAGACCTTCGATGTCGAGTGCCGGATTCCCAAGCTGGAGATCAGCGTGACCGCCGGCGGCGCGAGCCGACGCGCTGCGGAGCAGTCCGCCGCGCAAAAGGCCATTGCCGCCATCAAGACGCTGGCGCCCGCCAAAGGCGGACGCTCATCGCGTTCGCGCAAATCCGCGCAGCTCACCTTGCCGGTGGCAGTTGCTCAGGAGAACAAATAACATGACAGACGCATTTCGCTGTGGCTTTGTGGCTGTCATCGGCCGCCCCAATGTCGGCAAGTCCACGCTGGTCAATGCCCTCATCGGGAGCAAGATTTCGATTGTGTCGCGCAAGGCGCAAACCACGCGACATCGCATTCATGGTGTGTTGACGCGTGAGCAGGAGCAGTTCGTGTTTGTCGACACGCCAGGCTTCCAGACGCGCCATGGCGGCGCGATGAACCGCATGATGAATCGCGTGGTGACGCAGGCGCTGGCCGATGTGGACGTCGTGGTGCATGTGGTGGAGGCCGGGAAGTGGTCGGCGGGCGATACGCAGTTGTTGCCCTTGCTGCCATCGCCCGAGAAAACCATACTCGTGGTCAACAAGGTAGATACGCTCAAGAACAAGAACGAGATGTTTGCCTATGTGGGCAAAATCATGTCCCAGTACGCTTATTCGGCAGTGGTGCCGGTCAGCGCCTCGCGCGGTATTCAGCTTGAAAACCTCCTGACGGAAATCGGCACGCGCCTGCCGCAAGGCGAGCCCATGTTCGAGGCGGATACCCTGACAGACCGACCCATGCGCTTCATCGTGGCCGAAATCATACGCGAGAAGATTTTTCGCCTGGTGGGCGATGAGCTGCCGTATGGCTGCACCGTCGTTATCGAGCAATGGGAAGAAAACGAAAGCGGCGCGCGGGTTGCAGCCTGCGTCGTGATCGAGCGGGAATCCCATAAACCCATTCTGCTGGGCACTGGCGGGGTACACATGAAGCGTATCGCCAGCGAGGCGCGCCAGGATATGGTCAAGCTGCTGGAAAAACCGGTTTTCCTGGATGTCTACATCAAGGTGCGCAAGGGCTGGTCTGATCGCGAGGGGGCCCTGCGCGAACTGGGCTATGAGTAAACGCGTACTGCGCGTACAGGATGCAGAAGGTTATCTGCTGCATGCTGTCGCCTGGCGTGAAACCTCGCTGTTGATCCAGGTATTCACCCGGGAGCACGGCAATGTGGCATTGGTGGCCAAAGGCGCCAAGCGTCCACACTCCGTCCTCAGGCCTGTGCTGTCGGCATTCCAGCCCCTGATGCTGTCCTGGACAGGGGCGGGTGAAGTCAAGACGCTGACGCGGGCCGAGTGTGCCGGCATCCGGCCCCTGGCCGGGCGGGCCTATATGTCTGCCTGGTATATGAACGAGCTGTTGCTGCGCCTGCTGCCTCGTGAAGACGAGCATCCTGTTGTCTACGATGCCTATGACGCCGCACTTGGACGACTGGCCGGGGTTCTGCCTGTCGCCAGCGCGTTGCGGCGCTTCGAATGGGTGCTGCTCAATGAAACCGGTTATGGACTGGGAGACGAGCCCCCGGATTTTGACGACCCGCAGCAAGAGCCTGACTTGCGCCTATCGCTGCGCGAACGGCTCAATGAACTGCTTCAGCGTCCCTTGCAGACGCGCAAAGTCCTGATGGAGTTGCAGAAGTATTGAAAGCGCTGCCTGACATCGTCGTGTTGGACACCTGTGTCCTGCTGCCCAATGTGTTGCGCCAGGCGTTTCTGGACCTTGCGCGCCAGGGCTGTTTTGCACCCGCTTGGAGTACAGTGATCGGCCAGGAGTGGTGCCGGAATGCGCCGCGTCTATGGGATATTGCGCCGGATGAGGTGCTGGCGCAATGGGAAGCGCTGCAGCAGGCCTGGCCGGCGGCAGATCTTGGCGAAGTCGGCGACTATCAGCCTGGTCTGGCACGCAGCGACCCCAAGGACTGGCACGTGATCGCGGCGGCACGCAAGGCCAAGGCACGATATGGCGAGCAAGCCCGCGTGGCGGTCATTACCCGTAACGTCAGGGATTTTCATCGTGCCGAACTCTATCATCTTGGGCTGGAGCTGCTCGATCCCGACCAGCTACTGCTGCGCTGCCTGGAGCGCTGTCCTGAAGCGAGCAAGGCAATGCTGGACCGGATCCCGGCTTATGCGGCTGCGTATGGACGGGAGCCGGAGCCCTTGAGCAGCACGCTGAAGCGCGAACGGCTGTTCCGGTTGAACAAAAGACTGCAGGCCAGTTTCTGTCTGGACGAGCGGGTTGTGGCGCCGTCATGAGGCACGGTATTGCCTTATCCGTTCTCTCGTCCTGCCTGTTTGCATTGCTTTATTATTACGCGACAGTGCTGCACCCGCTCAGCGGGGCGCAGGTTTTTGCCTGGCGCATTGTGCTGGGCCTGCCTGCCCTGGCCTTGATTATCAGCCGTGCAAGAGGATGGCCGCAGGTTCGGGCCATCATCAAGCGTCTGCGCGTGGAGCGGCGTTTGTGGCTGTTGCTGCCGGCAAGCGCAGCCCTGATCGGCGTGCAGCTGTGGCTGTTCGTCTGGGCGCCCCTGCACCAGAAAGCGCTGGATGTATCCATGGGATATTTCCTGCTCCCCATCTCCATGGTGGTGGCGGGACGTATGCTGTACCGGGAGCGGCTCACACGGGTGCAGCAGATCGCTCTCTATGTTGCGATCCTGGGCGTTTCGCACGAGTTCGTGCGCACAGGTGCCTTTTCCTGGGCAACCGCCGTGGTGGCGCTGGGATATCCGCCTTATTTCGTTCTGCGCCGCTGGCTCGACATGGGATCCTTGAGCGTGTTGTGGTTCGACATGCTGTTGCTGGCGCCCGCTGCGCTCTATATTCTGTTCGCCGTCGACCACGGCCTGACGGGTTTTGAGCAGTTGATGGCATTTCCCCGTCTGTTTGTCCTGGTGCCGCTGCTGGGGCTGATCAGCTCAGCTGCGCTGGCTGCCTATCTGTCAGCGTCCCGCATGCTGCCACTGGGACTGTTCGGCCTGCTGGGCTATGTGGAGCCAATACTCCTGTTCTGGGTGGCTTTCCTGCTGCTGGGAGAGGTGGTCGAGCCCAAGGCCTGGCTGACATACATTCCTATCTGGATATCCGTACTGCTGATCGCCAGCGAAGGGATGTATCGATGGCTCAAGGGGCGGCGGCATCCTGCTGCACAGCACTCGTGACCACATGGGATATGGGTGACGGGACAGGCTCTACGGATGGAACAGGCAGAAAAATGCCCGGCATGAGCCGGGCACAGGCAAAAACGGATTAAGCGCATGCCGCTGCCCCGCAGGGCAGTCAGGCTTAGTCGCGACTGCCGCCAAAGATGCCGAGCAGCATCAGCAGATTGGCAAAGATATTGTAGACATCGAGGTAGATGGCCAGCGTGGCTGTGACGTAGTTGGTTTCGCCGCCATTGATGACGCGCTGCAGGTCAACCAGCAGCAGGGCCGAGAAGATGGCGATGGCCATGACCGAGATGGTGAGCATGAGCGCCGGCAACTGCAGGAATATATTGGCCAGCGAGGCGACGATCAGGATGACCACGCCGATGATCAGGAATTTCTGTATGCCTGAGAAATCGCGCTTGCTGGTGGTGGCGACGCTTGCCATGACGCCGAACACGACGGCTGTGCCGCCGAAGGCCATCATGATGAGCTGCGAGCCGTTTGCCAGCCCGATGACGTGTCCCAGCAGGCGGGACAGCATGATGCCCATGAAAAAGGTGAATGCGAGCAGCAGCATCACGCCCAGTGAGCTGTTTTTGTTGCGCTCGATCAGGAACATGAGGCCGAAGGCGCCGATCAGGAACACGATGGCGCTTGTGCCGGGGCTGGCGCCCATCACCTGGTTGATGCCGGTATTCAGGCCTACCAGCGCACCCAGCACGGTGGGGATGAGCGACAACGCCAGCAACCAGTAGGTATTGCGCATGACGCGGTTGCGTACGGCCTGCGTGGTGGTGCCATATTGCCCAGGCTGGGCAATGGGTTGACGAAAGTCGGTCATGATTCGATCCTTAGAAGATAATACTCTGTGGATAAGGTTAACTTACAACTGGCTGAATCCGCAAGTATTCGTGTGGGCCGCAGCCGTGGACTGCGGTCGGCACAGCAGTTAGGCCGCTGCGGCCGGCATTGGTTCCGCTGGCCCATGGTGTATTGTGGAGGGACTGTATCACGTCCCGGGGTCGCGCTGACGTTCCGATACATCATGGGCGTGCAGGGTGTGGCCGTCGGCCTGGTACTGGCGCCAGCGTTCCCGGGCCGCGCGCTTGTCTTCGTCGTGGCCCGAGACGATCTCCAGTATGCGAGGATAGCGGTCCGCTTCCGGCGGGCAGTGCAGATCGAGGTTGATGAGCCAGTTCTGGCCATCCTGAAAGACCGGCTCAGCCAACGTAGTGCTCAGCACGACGGGAGTGTTGGCGGCCAGGGGGTCGTCTGCCATGACATGGGGTACGAAGGCCGTGGCCTCGAATCCCCACAGCAGGCGGTCAAAGTGAGACAGGCGCTGTGCATCTTGCGTATAGACGACCAGCCTGCGGCCTGCGCTGTAATGCTTTTGCACAACGGCGCAGGCCATGCGCAGCCGGTCGGCCGCGCCAAAGGCAAAATCGACACGCGCCATGGTCAGGCCGCCTGGCCGAGCAGGTACTGGACCAGCAAGGGTACGGGCCGCCCGGACGCGCCTTTTTGTTTGCCGCTGTGCCAGGCCGTGCCGGCGATGTCCAGATGGGCCCAGGGGTAGGCCGCCGCAAAGCGCGACAGGAAGCAGGCAGCGGTAATGGCGCCGCCGTCTCGGCCGCCGATATTGGCCATGTCGGCGAAATTCGAATGCAGCTGTTCCTGATAGGCGTCTTCCAGCGGCATGCGCCAGGCGGTGTCGCTGACCTGCCGTCCAGCCTGGATCAGGCTGTCGGCCAGGGCGTCGTCCTGGCTGAACAGGCCGGTGTTGTTGTGGCCCAGCGCCACCACGCAGGCGCCGGTGAGGGTGGCGATATCGATGACCGCCGCCGGTTTGAAGCGCTCGGCATAAGTAAGCGCATCGCACAGGACCAGGCGGCCCTCGGCATCCGTATTGAGGATTTCGATGGTCTGGCCGGACATGCTGGTGACGATATCCCCTGGCTTGTTGGCGCGGCCGCTGGGCAGGTTCTCACATGAGGCGATCAGGCCGATGACTTCGCGGTCCAGTTCGAGTTCGGCGGCGGCGCGCAGCGTGCCCAGCACGGTGGCGGCGCCACACATGTCGTATTTCATTTCGTCCATGTTGGCGGCAGGCTTGAGCGAAATGCCGCCGGCATCGAAGGTGATGCCCTTGCCGACCAGGACGATAGGCGGCTTGCGGTTGCGCGCCGTGGTGCCCGTCGGCGTGTGCTTGAGGATGATGAACGCCGGAGGCTCATAGGAGCCGCGCGCGACGGACAGAAAGGAGCCCATTTTCAGCGCTTCGATACGCTTGCGGTCCAGCACTTCGGCCTTGAGTGTCTTGAACTCACGCGCCAGCTTGCGCGCGGTATCGCCCAGGTGGCTGGGCGTGCAGACGTTGGGAGGCAGATCGCCCAGCAGGCGCGTGAGATTCATGCCATTGCCTATGGCCTGGCCTTCGCGCAGCCCTTTCTGGGCCTGGCTGGCCTCGGCGCGGGCAACGGACAGCGCCAGCTTGCGCAGTTTGGGCGTGTTGTCGCGGGGTTTGCCGAAAGTACCATCGTAGCGATAAAGGGCATGCAGTGCGGTCGTTGCAGCGGCGCTGGCGCGCTGGCGCAGCGTGGAGCCGGCGCATTCGACGCTTGCCAGGGCGCTGACGCCTTCTGTCAGGCTGGCTTCGCTGCAATATTGCACGAAAGCGCGTTCGGCGCTGGCATGGGTGGTAGCCTTATATTCCTGTTGTTTGCCAAGTCCGACTAAAATGACCCTGGCGGCCGAGACGCCGGGCAGGTTGCGCAGTACCAGGCAGGTACCCGTTCCGGCCTTGAATTCCGTTTTGACGACGGCACGCAGGGCCCCGCCGCTGGCCCGATCGATAATGTCCGCTGCAGGGGTGAGGATGCTGTCGGCGAACACGCCAACGGCCAGCGCGGCTGTCTTGATTTGATGCAAAGAAGCCGTGGTCTGTGTGCTAAATTCCATGCAAAATTCCCGAGAGTGTCTAATAGGATACTTACGATTATCCCGCAAATTGTCTCATGTCTCTATTCAAGCGTTCCGTAGTCTCCGAAATCATGAGCCACGCCGGCGTCGTGTTTTCAACGCTGCTCGTTGTATGGCTCAGTGTTTTGCTGGTGCGTCTGCTCGGCGAGGCGGCCAACGGGAGTATAGGCGCGGATGTCGTCTTCGGGCTGGCCACCTTCTCGAGCATCACGGCCTTGCCTGTCATTCTGTCGGTGTCGCTCTTTATTTCTGTGCTCACCACGGTCACCCGCAATTTCCGCGAATCGGAAATGGTGGTCTGGTTTGCCAGCGGCATTTCGCTGAAAGACTGGCTGGGGCCGGTGCTGCGCTGTGCGGTTCCCGTGGCCGTCCTGATCTCGGTGCTGACGCTGATCGCTTCGCCGTGGGCCTACCGTCAAATCGGCGAATACCGGCAACGCTACGAGCAGCGTTCTGATCTGTCCAAGGTGACGGCGGGGCAGTTCATCGAGACCGAACGCGGCGACAGGGTGTTCTTTGCCGAGGAACCGGACAAGCCGGGCGAGGAAATGGGCAAGATCATTGCCCGCGTGCTGGAGCCGGACTGGCTCAGCGTGATCACTGCCGACAGCGCACATATCGAAACCGAGCCCAACGGAGACCGGTTTCTGGTGCTGAGCACAGGGCACCGCTACGATCTGAAGCCTGGCAAGGCGGAGTTTCGCGTGATAGATTTCGAACACTATGGCGTCCGGCTGGAGAGCCGGTCCGAAGCCAATACCGCGGACGCCGTGCGGCGTATGGCCGAAAGCCAGATCAAGGCAAGGCCCACGCTGCAGCTGCTGCATGACAATAGCGACAATTCCCGGTCGCAGATTATGTGGCGTCTGGCACTGCCGCTCGCTGCACTCAATCTTGCTATGCTGGCCATTCCCCTGGGGGCGGTCAACCCGCGCCTGGGCCGCTCGGGCGACTTTCTGATTGCCGGCCTGGTGGGTCTGCTCTATATGAATCTGATCAATCTGTCACGAGGCTGGATCAGCAGCGGTCTGCTCGATTTCCGACTGGGCCTGTGGTTGGTGCATGCGGTGTTCGCGCTACTGATGGCCTATATGATGTGGCGCAAGCTGCGTGTGCGGGCGCCCCGCAGATCACGCAACAAGACGCCTGCCTGATGCGCCGGCAGGGCAGGCGGCCTGTCCGGCTGCGTCAGGCCGCGCGGTAGGCCGCCCAGGCTACCATTGCCCACGCGGCGATGAATGCCAGCCCCCCGATAGGAGTGATGGCGCCCAGCCAGGGAGTACCGGTCAGCACCAGTACATACAGACTGCCGCTGAATACCAGCACGCCCGCGAACATCAATGCGGCGGCGGTGTTGAGCAGGGAAGGCGCGAAATGCGTGGCCAGCAGGGCGACCAGCAGCATGCCGATGCCGTGCACCAGCTGATACAGCACTGCAGTGTGCCAGATGGCAAGCATATCGGCGTCGACGATCCGTTTCAGGCCATGTGCGCCAAAGGCGCCTGCGGCGACGCCGGTCATGAGAACGAGTGCGGCGATAAGGACAAGATAACGGCTGGGCATGATAAACCTCTGAAATGAAAGCACAGTGTCGACGGCCTGCGCAGCAGGGGTGTTCGCCGGGGCATGGATGGCAGGCAAAGCATCCCGGGCTGGAGCGCCGCTCACGGGCGATGCTAACATGGGTGCACCCTATTGCATGCGAGGCGTACCATGGACTGGATCACGCACGAGGTCAGCAATCAGCCGCCCGAGCTTGCCGGCTACAATCTTTACGATACCGATGCGCCGCTGCGCGAGGGGGTGCGGCGCGAAGGCGCCGGCGCATATGAGGCCAGTCTTGTGCGCTATGGCGCGCAGTTGGGCCAGCGCGAGACTATCCAGCTGGCGCATGAAGCCAATCGCCACGGGCCGGAGCTGCAGTCCTATGACAGGCAGGGCCACAGGGTGGATCGCGTGCTGTTTCATCCCGCCTGGCAGCATTTCATGACACTGGCCTATGGGCAGGGCATGCACAGCAGCGCCTGGGCCGACCCGCAGCCCGGGGCGCAGGTGGCGCGCGCGGCCGCCTATCTCATGCACGGACAGATCGAAGCCGGCTCGTTGTGCCCGGCCACGATGACCGCGGCGTCCATTCCCGTACTGCGCCAGGAAGACTGGTTCGAGCACATCTCGCCCTTGTTGTATTCACGGCATTACGACGGACGCGACATGCCGCTCGAAGGAAAAACCTCCATGACCATAGGCATGGGCATGACGGAGAAGCAGGGCGGTTCCGATCTCCGCCGCAACATGACCGCAGCGCTGCCCGTCGGGCGTGCCGGCCGGGGCGCCAGTTATCGTCTGACGGGACACAAATGGTTTTTTTCCGCACCTACAGCTGATGCGCATCTGGTCCTGGCCCGCACGGGCGACGCTTTTTCATGCTTTTATCTGCCGCGCTGGCTGTCCGATGGCCGTCGCAACGGCATACGGCTGCAACGGCTCAAGGACAAGCTGGGCAACAAATCCAATGCCAGCGGCGAAGTCGAGTTCCTGGAGGCCGAGGGCATATTGATCGGCGAACCCGGGCGGGGTATTGCCACACTGGTGGGCATGGCATCCTATACCCGGATTGACTGTGTGCTGGGCAGTGCCGCGCTGCTGCGCCAGGCCTTGGTTCAGGCGCTGCATCATGCCCGCCACCGGCAGGCTTTCGGCAAGGCACTGGCCAGCCAGCCGCTGATGCAAAGCGTGCTGGCTGACCTGGCGCTGGAGAGCACCGCCGCCACGATGCTGGCCTTGCGTCTGGCCGCGGCACTGGACCGGTCGGGTGATTCCCAGGAGGATGTCTGGCGCAGGGTGATCGCGCCGGCCGCCAAGTTCTGGATCTGCAAGCGTGCGATTGCCGCGGTGGCCGAATGCATGGAGGTCTGGGGCGGGAATGGCTATATTGAGGACGGTCCGATGGCCAGGCTTTACCGGGAAACACCCGTGAATTCTATCTGGGAGGGGTCTGGCAACATCATGTGCCTGGACGTGCTCAGGGCGCTGGAGCGTGATCCGGCCCAGGCGCAGGCGTTGCTGGACCGCCTGGGACAGGATTGCGCGGGCGACGCCCTGCTGGGTCAGCGCCTGCAATCCCTGCGCGCCATGCTGGCCGATCCTCAGGCCCTGGAATCCCGGGCCCGCATGGTGGCGCGGGACCTGGTGCTGTTGACGCAGGCGGTCTTGCTGCGTGGTCACGCGCCGCAAAGCGTGGCAGACAGCTTTGTGCGTTCCAGGTTTGGCGAGGGCGGTCAGGTATTTGGCGCGACATCGTTCGCACCGGCAGATCTGGCCTCGCTGCTGGCCTGGGCCTGGCCGGAGTGAATGCCGCCCGAAAAAAACCGCGGATGGGACGTTAAGGATGCTTTTGCCTGGATATTCATGGGGTATACCCAGTTAACGGATTGCGCGGCAAAAACCTATAATCGTTTCGCTCGAGCCGTATCTGGCTCCGGCCTGTATTGATTCAGGGAAACAAGTGAGATCTATCTTGAATGCATTGGCACGCGCCCTGGCAAGTGCGCTTACTGCGCGCCGCTGGGGGCGTGTTCTGGTTCTGCTGGTGGTGCTGGGCTTGGGCGCCGCTGGCGTCGTGCCCCTGCTCGAGCCCCAGGCCAGTGCAAACTCACCGGAGCCAACGGGGGATGGCAGTTTTGTGCTGAAGGGGCGCGTGGTGCGGGTGGCCGATGGCGATACCTTCACCATTCTGGTTCAGGGCAAGCAGCACCGCATACGGATGGCGAGCATCGATGCCCCCGAGACCACTAAAGACGCCGAGCGGCCGGGCCAGCCTCACGCCCAGGCATCGCGCGATGCGCTCGCCAGCCTGATCGCCGGCAAGACGCTTGCGCTCAAGTGCTATGAGCAGGATCGCTACGACCGCAATATCTGTGATGTGCCTTTGCCGGATGGCGGTACAGCCAATCGTCGGCAGGTCGAGGCCGGTATGGCCTGGGCGAATATGGAGGGGCACGGCAAGTTCATGCGCGACGATGCCTTGCCCGGGCTGGAGCGCCAGGCGCGCAGCCAGCGCCTGGGACTGTGGCGCGAACGCGACCCGGTGCGTCCCTGGGTCTGGCGTTATCAGTGCTGGCAGAAGCATCAGTGCTGAGGCAGCGTCGTTCAGGCCGGATTCTGCTGGCAGGTCTGATGGCCACGCTGCTGCTCATGCTGGCGGCTTGTTCGCGCGCGCCTGTCAATAGCCCTTATGCGCAGCACAGCGCCAGCGAAAACGTCCTGTATACCGCCTTCAGCCAGCGCTCGCCGAAATACCTCGATCCGGCCAGTTCGTATTCGGCCGACGAAACGCCGTTCACCTACTCCATATACGAGCCGCTCTATGGCTACGATTATCTCGCCCGTCCTTACAAGCTTGTTGCCCGGGCAGCGGCGGGCATCGATCCGCCCCGGTATTACGACAAAGCGGGTCAGGCGCTGGACGCGGACGCGCCGGGCGAGCAGGTTGCTGTCAGCGTGTACGATATCCGGATCAAGCCGGGCATACGTTACGCCCCGCATCCCGCCTTTGCCCGCGATCAGTCGGGACAGTATGTGTACTGGCCGCTGCGGGCGGACCAGTTACAGGGAAAGTTCGGGCTTGATGACTTCGACCATACCGGCACGCGCGAGCTGGTGGCCCAGGATTATGTCTACGCCTTTCGCCGTCTGGCGAGTCCGCGCGTCGTTTCGCCTATCTACGGCATCATGGCCGAGCATATTGTGGGTATGCGCGAGTACGGCGACAAGCTCAAAAAGGCAGAAGCCGCGCGCAAGGCGGGCGGCGCGGGACAAAGCCGGTCATGGCTGGACTTGCGCAAAGAAGGCTTTGACGGTGTCCAGGCGCTGGATGACCACACGCTGCGCATCAAGGTCATCGGCAAGTATCCACAGTTCAAGTACTGGCTGGCCATGACCTTCACCGCGCCCATTCCCTGGGAGGCCGACCGCTTCTACCACCAACCGGGCATGGCCGAGCATGATTTGTCGCTCAATACCTGGCCGGCGGGCACCGGACCCTACATGATGGTGGAGTCGATTCCCAACCGCCGCCATGTCATGGCGCGCAACCCGAATTTTCGGGGTGAACCCTACCCGTGTCAGGGCGTACCGGGCGACAGGCAGGCCGGGCTGCTGGACGACTGCGGCAAGCTTACGCCCTTTATCGACCGGATAGTGTTTTCGCTTGAGAAAGAAAGCGTGCCGCTGTTGGGCAAGTTCATGCAAGGCTATTACGATATTCCTGAGGCTGACCGGGGAGAGTATGGCGTCGCCATGCGCGTCGCAGCGGGCGATTCGGCTGAAAAAGCAGCACTGTATGCGGATCATGGCCTGCAGTTGCGCAGCGCGACCGAAGCCCAGATGTATTACCTGGGCTTTAACTGGCTGGATCCCGTCGTAGGGGCGGGGGATACGGCTGAGCAGCACGAAAAAAACCGCAAGCTGCGCCAGGCGGTGAGTATCGCTTTTGACTGGGAACAGTTTGTGGCCATTTTCCAGAATGACCAGGCGCAGGTGGCATACGGTCCTGTGCCGCCGGGCGTGCAGGGTTATCAGGCACCGCCCGAGGGCATCAACCGGGAAGTCTATACCGTGCGGGATGGCCATGCGGTGCGCAGGTCCCTGGATGATGCCAGGCGCTTGCTGGCGGAAGCCGGCTACCCCGACGGACGCGACATACGTACCGGCAGGCCTTTGATATTGCATTTCGACTCCATGGGCGGCATGGGTTCGAGTGCCATGCTGGACTGGATGCGGCGGCAATTGGCCGCCATCAATATACAACTTGAGGTACGCGCCACGGACTACAACCGCTTTCAGGACAAAATGCGCAATGGCAGCGCCCAGATGTATATGTGGGGCTGGGTAGCCGATTATCCGGACGCGGAGAATTTCCTGTTTCTGTTGTACGGACCAAACGCCAAGGTCAAGTACGGCGGAGAGAACGCATCCAACTATGAGAATCCCGCCTACGATCGCCTGTTCGAGCAGATGCGCTTTCTGGATGACGGGCCCGAGAAAGCGGCATTGGTGCATAAAATGGTCGCCATTGCACAGCACGACGCACCGTGGATGTTCGGCTATTTTCCCAAATCCGGCGGCGCCTATCAGGCCTGGGTGCATAACGCCAAGCCGACGCAGATGGTGCGCAATACGCTGCAATATCTACGGATAGATCCGGCGCTGCGCGCGCAGAAGATACGGCAGTGGAATGCACCGGTCTGGTGGCCGCTGTGGCTGCTTGGCGCGCTGGGGCTGCTGGCGGCGGGACTGGTCTGGGGGGCCGCCCGGCGGCGCGACAGGCGTACCGCTCTGGCTGGCGGGGCGCGTCATCCAGACCCGCGCAACGTTAAAGGAGGCGGGCCATGATGCGCTATGTACTGCGGCGCCTGCTGTACGGCGTGCTGATTCTTGTCGGCGTCAATCTGCTGACTTTTGTGCTGTTTTTTGCGGTCAATACGCCCGACGACATGGCGCGCCTGTCCATAGGAGGACAGCGCGTCAACCCGGCTGCCATCGAGCGCTGGAAAGCCGAACGCGGCTATGACAAGCCGCTCTTTTACAACGCCTCCGCGCACGGGACGGCAAAATGGACCGAGACGATTTTCTACGATCGCTCGGTGCCGCTGCTGCGGTTTGACTTCGGCTTTTCCGACCAGGGCAGGGATATCGGGCACGAGGTGTCGACACGCATGGGACCCAGCCTTGCCCTGGCCTTGCCCACCTTCATCCTGGGGCTGGCGGTCTGTATATCGTTCGCGCTGCTGCTGGTGTTCTTCAAGGGGACGCGACTGGATTTTGCCGGCGTGGTGGTGTGCGTGGTGCTGCTGTCGATCTCCGGCCTGTTCTATATTATTGTGGGCCAATGGCTGTTCGCCAAAGTGCTGCGTTGGGTGCCTTTTTCGGGGTTCGTCGACGGCTGGGGCAGTGTGCGTTTCCTGATCCTGCCCGTGGTGGTCGGCATAATGTCTGGTCTGGGCTCCCAGGCCCGCTTCTACCGTACGCTGTTTCTTGAGGAGGCAGGCAAGGATTACGTGCGCACGGCGCGCGCCAAGGGCCTGCGCGAAAGTGCGGTGCTGTTTCGCCATGTGCTGCGCAATGCCATGCTGCCCATACTGACCGGCACCGTGTCGGCCATACCCTTGCTGTTCATGGGCAGCCTGATTTCCGAGTCTTTCTTCGGAATACCAGGGCTGGGCAGCTACACGATAGATGCGATCAACGCACAGGATTTTTCCATTGTCCGCGCCATGGTTTTCCTGGGATCTGTCCTGTATATCGTTGGCCTGATCCTGGCTGATATCTCCTATACGCTTGCCGATCCGCGCATAAGGTTCGAGTAGCCCATGCCAAAATTCGTTTTCCTCTGGACTGATATTTTTGTTTTCCTTCTGCTTGCGGCAGTGCTGGTCTACGCCTGGCATGTGCGCACGAGTGCCTCGCTGCGCCTGGCGTGGAAAAGCGTGGGCCGCACGCCGTCGGCTATGTGCGCTGCCGTCCTGCTGTCTTTTTTTGCGCTGACTGGCGTGCTCGACTCCGTTCATTACCGGCCTTTGCTGTCGCCGGCCGCCGGTTCGGCCCAGGCCGCGCCCGTGTATTCGCCCGTGCTGCGCTCGGCGCTGGATGATCTGCTGTCGCTGACCAAACTGACGCTTGCGGAAAAAACGTACTCCGCGCCGCTGGCCATACGCCGTTTCACCAAGGAAACCGAACTTATCGATGGCAGGCCGGTGCGTGATTTTCCGCGCCTGCAGCAGGCCGGGCAAGGTGTTCAGGATGGCCCCACTCATCGTGCGGACGTCTATCGCAGGCTGATCGCGGGCATCCTGATCGGACTGGCGACCGGTGCGCTGGTTGCGGTGGCGCTGACGCTGGGCCATCTGCGTGGCCGCACCATGGCGCAGGCCTGGCGTGCATGGTGGCGCAGCGAGTCCGACGTGCCCTGGCGGGCAATGTGGCTGACGCTTTGCCTGCTGCTGCTGTTCTTGTGCGCGGCGCTGGCACTGAGTACCAATTACCATGTACTGGGCACCGATCGAACCGGCAATGATGTGCTGAGGCAGTGCATAAAGAGCATACGTACAGCGCTGGTGATCGGAACGCTCACGACGCTGGCAATGCTGCCCCCCGCGCTGGCGTTTGGAATCGCGGCAGGGTATTTCAAGGGGTGGGTCGATGACGTCATCCAGTACCTCTACACGACACTCACGTCCATCCCGGGCGTGCTGCTGATCGCAGCTTGTGTGCTGATGATGCAAGTCTATATCGACAACAATCCGTCGTTGTTCGATACGGTTGCGGCGCGCGCGGACCTGCGTCTTTTCATGCTCTGCATGATACTGGGGCTCACAGGATGGGCGGGCCTGTGCAGGCTGCTGCGCGCTGAAACACTCAAGCTGCGCGAACTCGAGTACATCCAGGCGGCCAGGGCATTCGGTGTCGGGCACTGGCGCATCATGCGCAGGCATGTATTGCCCAATGTCATGCATATTGTCCTGATTACGCTTGTGCTGGAGTTTTCAGGACTGGTGCTGTACGAGGCTGTGCTTTCTTATCTTGGCATAGGCGTGGATCCGAGTACGCCGTCCTTTGGCACCATGATTGATGCGGCGCGCCTGGAAATGTCGCGTGATCCGATGATCTGGTGGAATCTTTCCGGCGCCTTCGTGTTTCTGCTGGCACTGGTGCTGTCGGCCAATATTTTTGCGGATGCCGTGCAGGACGCCTTCGATCCGCGCATGCGCAGATTGCGCGCGCGCACAATGGTCTCCGAGGTGGCGCAATGATTGCGCCTGATGACTGCGTCGCAGCAGATACAGTGCTGACCGTCCAGGGGCTTTCGGTACGCATCGCAACAGAGTCTGGCGTGACCGAAGCCGTCAAGGCATTGAGCCTTGCGGTCCGGCGCGGACAGACCTTCGCGCTGGTGGGCGAGTCGGGCTGCGGCAAGAGCATGACCGCGCTGGCGCTGCTGCGCCTGCTTCCCGAGGCAGGCCATATTGCAGGCGGACAGGTCAGTCTGGGGCAGACAGAACTGAACAGCCTGCCGGAACGCGGCATGCGAGCGGTGCGTGGCAAGCAGATCGGCATTATTTTCCAGGAGCCGGCGACCAGTCTGAATCCAGTGATGACGATACGGCAGCAGCTTTACGAAACCTTGCGCATGCATACCTCCTATCGTGGCACGGCGCTGGCTGCACGCGCAGCCTGGTGGCTGGAGCGCGTGGGCATACAGGACGCCCCCCGGCGCCTGGACGACTATCCTTTTCAGTTTTCGGGCGGACAGAAGCAGCGCATCATGATTGCCGTAGCCTTGGCTGCCCAGCCCCGTCTTCTGATTGCGGACGAGCCTACCACCGCGCTGGACGTCACCGTGCAGGCGCAAATACTGCAGTTGCTGTCCGACATCCAGAAGGAAATGGGGCTGGCCATCTTGTTGATTACGCATGATCTGGCCGTGGTAAAACGCGTGGCGGATTATGTCGCGCTCATGCGCGCTGGCGAAATTGTTGAAACCGTCGATGCCCAGACCTTTTTCAGCGCACCCAGCCATCCCTATGCCCGGCAGTTGCTGGCCTCGGTTCCCACCTTTGCCAAGCGGGGCCGGCCGCTGTCGATGCCGCAGGGTGCGCCTGTACCGCAAGGTGCGCCTGTACCGCAAGGTGGTCAGGCAGAGGCGCATGTTCGGGCAGGCGCCGACAGGCTTGCTGCATCGGACCCGGCCATGACGACGGTTGCGGTGTCGGCGGCTGATCGCAGCAGCCCGGTGCTGTCGGTCAGCGATCTCGCGGTTGCCTATATGCGCAAACGGCCGTTCTGGCGGGCCGAGCCCGGAGGCGTTTCCATCGTCAAGGGCGTGAGCTTTGATCTGCATGCGGGTGAAACCCTGGCGTTGCTGGGCGAGTCCGGTTGCGGCAAGACGACGACAGCCAAAGCCCTGTTGCGCCTGCTTGACAAGCAGGCGCGGGTGCAGGGCAGGGCAACGCTGGAAGGCGCCGATATGTTTGGGGCACGCGGCGGGGCATTGCGCCGATTGCGCCAGCGCGTGCAGATCGTCTTTCAGGATCCTTTTGCCTCGCTGGATCCGCGCATGCTGGTGGGTGATATTCTGGAAGAGGGGCTGGCTGCCCTGCATCCGGAGCGCACCCGTACGCAGCGGCAGAATCAGATTCGGCATCTGCTGGATCGGGTCGGCCTGCCGCGTGACACCATGGGGCGCTATCCGCATGAATTCTCGGGCGGGCAGCGACAACGCATCGCCATTGCCCGGGCGCTTGCCGTCGAGCCAGCGGTGCTGGTTTGCGACGAGCC
Organism: Pusillimonas sp.; assembly: GCA_048270225.1. GTDB lineage: Bacteria > Pseudomonadota > Gammaproteobacteria > Burkholderiales > Burkholderiaceae_B > Allopusillimonas. Next base: position 254,669 of record JBLWTG010000005.1, read on the forward strand.
TACTTCGGCGCTGGACGTGTCGGTGCAGGCGCAGATACTGGATTTGCTGCAAGCCCTGCAGGAGGAATTCGGTATTGCCTATCTGTTCATCACGCACAATTTCGGCGTGGTCGAGTATCTGGCCGACCGCATCGCAGTGATGCACAATGGCGTGATTGTTGAGCAGGGTGAGACGGGCCAGGTGCTGGCGCGTCCCTCGCATCCTGAAACCCGTCGCCTGCTCGATGCCGTACCCAGGCTCTAGGCAGATGCAACGCCATCCGGCCTTGAAACCTTGCGATTAGCCCTCATATTACTATCATGGCACTCAAAGTTTACGATCTCCAATGCGCGCAGGGTCATGTATTCGAAGGCTGGTTCGGGTCTGAAGACAGCTACGAATCCCAGCGTTCGCGCGGCCTGCTGACCTGTCCTGTATGCGATAGCCATCAGGTCAGCAAAAAGCTGTCCGCGCCCCGGCTTAATGTCAGCCATATCAGGCGCGAAAGCGATGCACCAGCAAGCAAGCCGCAATCGACCGCAGTGGCGGCGCCCGGGCAGGCCCGTATGGCCCAGCTCCAGGCCGAAGTCATGCGTCAGATACGGAGTATGGTGCGTAATACGGAGAACGTCGGCGACAGCTTCGCGAGTGAAGCCCGCCGCATGCACGAGGGCGAAATCGAAGAGCGCGCCATACGAGGTACTGCTACGCCCGAAGAACGGGAAGCGCTGGTGGCCGACGGTGTTGCCATCATGCCTATCCCGGAGTTTCTGGACGACGACCGTCTTCAATAGCCTCCAGCAAAGTTCGCCGGGCATGCCTTTTTTCAGCAGTTTGTCAGTTTGTCGCGATAATCTTTCCTGCATCTTTCATCAGAAAACGAATCGTTTTCATTCTTACCTTGCAGGACGGCAAAATGAAAAGACTACTGTCAGTGTCGGCGCTGCTGGTGCAGATGTTGGTCGTGTCCACGTCATCGGCCCAGCAGTCGGATATTACGCTTTATGGGGTGGTGGATACCGCAGTGGCGTCGACGCACGCCCGTGAGGCTGACGGTCTCAATCGCTCAAGCAACGGTATGCTTTCCGGCGGCTATGGCGACAGCCTGTTTGGCTTGCGCGGAAGTGAGCCCTTGCGGGAAGGCTGGCGCGCCGAATTCCTGATTGAGTCCAGATTTGACAGCACGACAGGGATGCTGGACGACGATACCTCTTTCTTCAATAATTCGGCCTGGCTGGGCCTGAGTCACGCGCAATACGGCTCGCTCAGGCTGGGACGCCAGCAAACCGTGGCACAGCAATTTGCCAGCCAGCTCGAAATCGCCCCCTGGAAAGACATGGGCATGGGCGCAACCTTCAAGGCCTCGGATAACCATCAATTGAACAACAGTGTCAACTACCTGTCCCCCTCCGTCGGGGGATTCAGTGTCGGCCTGGGCTATAGCTTCGATGTGCTGGGCGACCAGATATCGGGACGGCGTTCACCGCATGGCAGCGTGGCGCTGCAGTATGAGCAGGGGCCTTTGCTTGTTGTGGCGAGCTGGGACAAGACCTGGCTGGCGGACTCGGTGCTGGCGGATGCGCCGGATCCCTCTGCATGGCAACTGGGTGCAGCCTACGATTTTGATGTTGCCCGCGTGTCACTGGCCTGGAGCCGGCAGAGCAACGGTTATACCGGACTGGATGGCGGCGATCCGGATGGGCTTGGTCTCGGACTGGGCGCCAGGGCTTTTGCCTTGGGCGGGCGTCTGGACAGTTATCTGGTCGGTGTTTCAGTGCCGGTGGGGACGGCGGGTGAGGTGCTGGCCCAGTGGTCTTATGTGCGCCCGCATTGGGACTGGGAGGATGGCGAGGCCGCGCAGGCAGGGCAAGTGGCCACGCTTGGCTATGTGCACGGTCTGTCGCCGCGCACCCGCCTTTACCTGATGGCAGGGGTGGCAAGACACTATTCGCTGGACGATCAGATTGTCCGCAACCAGGGCAACACCACGCGCTATATGGCGGGCATGAACCACAGCTTTTGATCATGGCCAGGCAGTATTGCCGAAGGAGGCCATGCAGGCATGCCTTGGTGACACTGGCCCGCCCTCATAGAGCGGGCCAGTGTGGTTTACATCACGCGGCTACGGTATTCGCCGGTGCGGGTATCGATTTCGATTTTGTCGCCGATGTTGCAGAACAGCGGAACAGCGACTTCCATACCGGTATTGGTCTTGGCGGGCTTGAGTACCTTGCCAGAAGTGTCGCCCTTCACGGCGGGCTCTGTGTAGGTGATCTCGCGCACGACAATGGTGGGCAGCTCTACCGAGATGGCGCGGCCTTCGTAGAATACGACCTGGACCTGCATGCCTTCTTCGAGGTAGTTCAGCGCGTCGCCCATGCTTTCAGCTTCGACTTCGTGCTGGTTGTATTCTTCGTCCATGAACACATACATGGGGTCGGCGTAGTACGAGTAGGTGCATTCCTTGTTCTCGAGTACGACGATGTCGAATTTTTCGTCTGCCTTGTAAACAGATTCGCTGCCAGAGCCCGTGAGCAGGTTCTTGAATTTGAGCTTGACGACAGCCGAGTTACGGCCTGACTTGTTGTATTCGGCTTTCTGGACGACCAGGGGGTCGTTGCCGACCATGATCACGTTGCCAACACGCAGTTCTTGTGCGGTTTTCATAGATAGTTCAAACTCCGGGGGTGGTTGCTCCGCCAGAGGGACACTGCGGGCCGGAGCAGGCTAGCAAAGCCTGCTATTTTAACGCTTTTGATGGTTTTTCGCTTGCCTGGCAGAATGCCAGCAGCGAATTTGCAAGGTCGGTCTGCTGTGCCAGTTCGTGCGACCATGCCGCGCTGGCAGCTCGCCAGGCCTGTTGCGCGGCGGGTTGCAGCGCACGCGCCAGGGCGGCGGAAAATCCCGGCGCATCGGCACTGTTCCAGCAGGACATGGCCAGGCGGACATCGGCATCCCAGGAAGAACGCGCGAGCCACGCCTGAAGTTTGGTCTGGTGCGCTTGATCCTGCTGCGGATAGATGTGCCAGAGCAGCGGGCGCCCGGCCCAGAGCGCGCGCACCAGTGAGTCTTCGCCGCGCACGCAGTTCAATGCGCTGCTCCAGAGTAGACGGTCAAAGCCTGCCTGATCCACAAAAGGAATGTCGCGCACCAGTACCTTGCCGTGGGGGCCGCGGAGCAGTCCTGGGCAGACGCCCTGAGGCACCAGAACAATGGCTGGTGCCTGTTGCAGGTTCAGTGTATCAAGCAGTGCCTGGGCCGGGGCATCCGGATAGCAGAACAGCATGATTTGCTGTGCTTTGCCGCTTGCGAGAGACTGGATGTCCCCGGATGGCAGATTCAGCTGCTGCAGCAGATCGGTTCGCGCATCCGGATCGGCGAGCCAGCGATCCCGTTCGACCAGCAGGCCTTCCTCGCGTAACAGGCCGCCGGTCTCACGCGTAAAGCCCGGGAAGAAAAATGCCTTGCGCAGGCCATGGGCCTGCAGGGAGGGCATGGCATGGCAGTGCTCGACCCAGTCTTCTGCGCTCAGGTATTCGAGATTAATCCACAGGCTGTCCTGCGCGGTCATGCTTTGGATGAACGCAGGCGGAGGGTCGCAGGCGAAGGCTTCTATGACGACGTCACGGGCAGGCGGCAGGCAGGTATCTGGCCTCCAGGAGCGGATGTCCACGCCCCGCAGGCGCTGGCAGGCGCTGGCAGGCGCTAGCAGCGGCTCGATGCGTGCAAAACTGTCCAGATCGTCGACCCACAGGCGGACGTCGGCAACGCCCTGTATCCCGGCCAGCTGGCGACTAAGCCGCCAGCACACGCCGATGTCGCCGAAATTGTCGACGACACGGCAGAAAATATCGAAGGACAGCGCGCGCATTCAGTGAAACTGAATCGGGCTCATGTCGGCTTCTTCCGGCAACTCGGGGTGCAGCATTTCACCCAGCGGGTTGGGAAACAGAGGCGCCCCGCAGTCGTCGCAGAACTCGAGCGGGTAGACGCCGGGCAGGCGGCGGATGTCGCCCACGCCGAGTTCCTTGAGCAGGGCGGCGATTTCGTCGGGCACATCGACTTCGCCCGACTCCAGCCCATCGGCAAAGGCTTCTTCCTTGCTGAGCACCGGCCAGATGCAGCCGTAGATGACATCGTTGCTATGGCGGGTGCTAAAGCCCACCCGGTACTCTTCGATGATGGACTCTCCGCAGCCGGCGATAATGGCCCGCAGGTCAGCGCCTCCCAGTTTGATCGCGCTTTGCAGCCAGGTCACGGCCGCCTTGAGCGCCAAGGGGCGGATACGCCGGTCGGCTTCGCGGCTGTTGACATAATAGGCGTCGGGTTGCAGGTACTCGACCTGGCAGCCTGTGAACAGGGGCGACAGCACGGGCGTCACGTTCTGTACCCAGGCTTCTTTGCATTGCTCCCGGAGGGCCAGACTGTCGTCGGGCTGGTCGGTTTGCCAGCGGAACAGGGCTGTGCCGCGCGGCGCGACGATCGCGCCGACGACGAAACGGGCGTCGGCAAGCAGGGTGTCGGTCTCCAAGGCCTTGTTCAGCACGCAGGGCTCAGAGGATGCTTGCAGGGCTTGCAGCGCCAGCCGTTGCGTCCATTGACGGGTATCCTGGAATGTCTGCGGCATCTGGTCGAACCCGACCAGGGCCGGCAGAAGCGTTACCTGGGTCTGCGGCGCGGCAATATGCTGGCGAACCAGCGCGAGCAGCGCGTCGAGCTGGGACGAGGCCAGTACGGTATCGGGCAGTTGGTAGCGGGTCCAGGCCACGACAGGGGCTGAAAACAGCAGCGCATCGTAATCCGTGCCATCAATCTGTATGACAGCCGATTCCGACAGGGTTTCGGCCTGCTCGACCAGTATTTCGTAGGCGCTGGTGTCGGTGGCCAGCAGGTGTTCAAGCGCCGATTCGACGTACTTGTTTTTTTTGCCCAGCAGCAGCTTATTCAGCAGCGTGCCCAGTTGGGCTTCCCAGAAGATATCTTCCAGGCGGCTGCCGGAGCGTGTGAGCGCAGCGGTAAGCGCGAGCAGGCGCTGGGCGTCACGGGACAGACGGGAGGGCGAAGAAGCGGGCATATGCAACGTAGAGCGAAAATTGGTCAGTGGTCTAGTGTAACGCCGTACTCGCAAACACGCGCACGGGCGAGGGATTGCCTCGCCCGTGCGTTGACGGGCCTTGGAGGGCCCGCACTGGGATTGCGCTGCCGCAGCCTTGTCAGACGCCGACGGCGTCGGCGATTTCGCGGAAGTCTTCGATCTGGTCGAAGTTCATGTAGCGATAGATGCGGTCGCTGTCCTTGGCCAGCACGCCCATGTCTGCCATGTATTCCTCGCGCGTCGGGATGCGGCCCAGACGTGAGCAGATGGCGGCAAGTTCGGCCGAGCCCAGGAAGACATTGGCATTCTTGCCGAGACGGTTGGGGAAGTTGCGGGTGCTGGTCGACATGACGGTCGCGCCTTCGCGAACCTGCGCCTGGTTGCCCATGCACAGCGAGCAGCCTGGCATTTCCATACGGGCGCCAGCGGTGCCCAGCGTGTTGTAGTGACCTTCCTCGCTGAGCTGCTTTTGGTCCATCTTGGTGGGCGGGGCCACCCACAGCTTGGTGGGGATGTCGCGCCGGCCTTCGAGCAGTTTGGAGGCTGCCCGGAAGTGGCCGATATTGGTCATGCAGCTGCCGATGAATACTTCGTCGATCGCGGTACCGGCAACGTCGGACAGCGTTTTGACGTCGTCAGGATCGTTGGGACATGCGACGATAGGCTCGATGACATCGGCCAGGTCGATCTCGATGACGGCAGCGTACTCGGCGTCTGCATCAGGCTCGAGCAGTTGCGGGTCGGCGAGCCAGGCTTCCATGGCCTTGATGCGGCGGGCCAGCGTGCGTTCGTCCTCGTAGCCATTGGCGATCATCCACTTGAGCAGCGTGATGTTGCTGTTGATGTACTCGATGATGGGCTCCTGGCTCAGGCGCACGGTGCAGCCTGCTGCGGAGCGTTCGGCGGAAGCGTCGGAGAGCTCGAAAGCCTGTTCGATCTTGAGGTTGGGCAGGCCTTCGATCTCGAGAATGCGACCGGAGAAGATGTTCTTCTTGCCTTGCTTTTCGACGGTGAGCAGCCCTTGCTTGATTGCGTACAGGGGAATGGCGTTGACCAGGTCGCGCAGCGTGACGCCAGGCTGAAGCTCGCCTTTGAAACGCACCAGGACGGATTCGGGCATGTCCAGCGGCATGACGCCGGTGGCCGCCGCGAAGGCGACCAGGCCCGAGCCGGCCGGGAAGCTGATGCCGATGGGGAAGCGGGTGTGGGAATCGCCGCCGGTGCCGACGGTATCGGGCAGCAGCATGCGGTTGAGCCAGGAGTGGATGATGCCGTCGCCGGGGCGCAGCGAGACGCCGCCACGGGTGCTGATGAAATCAGGCAGCTCGTGGTGCGTCTTGACGTCGACCGGCTTGGGATAGGCGGCCGTGTGGCAGAAGGACTGCATGACCAGGTCGGCCGAGAACCCCAGGCAGGCGAGGTCTTTGAGCTCGTCGCGTGTCATGGGGCCGGTGGTGTCCTGGCTGCCGACAGACGTCATGCGGGGTTCGCAATAGGTGCCGGGACGCACACCCGTGCCTTCGGGCAGGCTGCAGGCGCGGCCCACCATTTTCTGGGCCAGCGTGTAGCCCTTGCCGGTATCGGCCGGGTTGTGGGGCAGGCGGAACAGCGTGGACGGCTCCAGACCCAGAGCTTCGCGGGCCTTGGCGGTCAGCCCGCGTCCGATGATGAGCGGAATGCGGCCGCCGGCGCGCGCTTCGTCGAGCAGCACATCGGATTTGAGCTGGAACTCGGCGATGACCTTGCCGTCTTTGAGCGCCTTGCCTTCATAGGGACGCAGTTCGATGACATCGCCCATGTTCATCTGCGATACGTCGAGCTCGATGGGCAGTGCGCCGGCGTCTTCCATGGTGTTGTAGAAGATGGGAGCAATTTTGCTGCCCAGGCAGACGCCGCCAAAGCGCTTGTTGGGCACGTAGGGGACGTCTTCGCCTGTATGCCACAGCACCGAGTTGGTGGCGGACTTGCGCGAGGAGCCTGTGCCGACCACATCGCCGACATAGGCGACCAGATTGCCTTTTTCCTTGAGGCTCTGCAGAAACTTGATGGGGCCGACCTTGCCGGGCTCTTCAGGCTCGATGCCCGGGCGCGGGTTCTTGAGCATCGCCAGCGCATGAAGCGGGATGTCCGGGCGGCTCCAGGCGTCGGGCGCAGGGGAGAGGTCGTCGGTATTGGTTTCGCCGGTGACCTTGAAGACGGTGAGCGTCAGGCTTTCAGGAACTTCGGGGCGGCTTGTGAACCATTCAGCATCGGCCCAGCTTTGCAGGACGGCGCGGGCGTACTGGTTGCCTTTTTCGGCCTTTTCCTGGATGTCGTGGAAGGCATCGAACACCAGCAGGGTTTTTTTCAGGCCTTCGGCGGCGACGGGGGCCAGTTCGGGATTATCGAGCAAATCGATGAGGGGGCCGACGTTGTAGCCGCCCAGCATGGTGCCCAGCAGCTCGGTGGCCTGCCTGGCATCGATAAGCGCACAGGTTTCCTTGCCCAGCGTGATGGCTGCCAGGTAGGAGGCCTTGACCTTGGCGGCGTCGTCCACGCCGGCGGGCACGCGATGGGTGAAGAGGTCGAGCAGGAATGCTTCCTCGCCAGCGGGGGGGGATTTGATCAGTTCGATGAGCTGCGCCGTCTGCTGGGCGGTGAGCGGCAGGGGAGGAATGCCTGACGCGGCGCGTTCGGCTACGTGTTGGCGATAGGATTGAAGCATGGTGCATGCCCTTTGTCGTGAGATGAGATAACAGTATGTTTTATGGCGTTATTGTAAAAGCAAAGCCAGTCCTGAGGCAAATGTCTTATATCTTATATAAGACCTGAGAAAGCTGATGTTGTGCCGGCGCATCGCATCCTTGTCCGTGCGCCGCAGCTGGCCGCTTACCTCTGGCGGAGTGTGCCGGACAAGGCCCTACGATCTGCCCGGCCGACGGGCCTGGCGCACGGGTCGCCCGGCTGGCGTGTCAGTCTATGACGAGGTCCTGGTAGTCGGGGTGGCGGCGTATCCAGGCTGCCACGTAAGAGCACAGCGGGCGCACAGCCCAACCCTGGGCGCGCGCGGCGTCGAGCGCGGCCTGGGCCAGGTCGCCGGCAATGCCACGGCCGCCCACGGCCTGGGGGACGCCGGTGTGAGTGATGACCATGACGTTGTTCTGCAGCTCGTAATCCAGGACGGACAGAATGCCGTCTTCCGTCCACTCGAAACGGCTGGCGTCGGCATTGTGCACAACTGCTCTGCTCATAATGAGAACTCCGTTAACAGGCCTTAGGCCATTGTGATGAAGATAAGACACCAGAGCACGAGCATGGCGATGATGCCGACGAAACACCCGCCCCACAGACCGATGAGCGGCCACTTGATGCGGGAGGATACTTCGGCCGGATTTACATGGGCCAGCAGTCGGTTGGCGTTGCCGATGATCCAGAACTGTGTGTTGGGAAAGCAAAGGCGAAAGAAGTAGTCCATCATGATGGACAGGCGTATAGGCAGGGGATAGCGGTCCCAGGACTGGTGATCCAGATAGGGGTGGCGCATGATCTCGTTGGTCGCCCTGCGGCGAAGAAAAAACAGCACCAGGCCGGATGCAAGACTGGTGAGCACGCAGGCGACCATGACGGTAAAAGCCAGCGGCAGGGCAAAGTGAATGAAAGTCGTAAACATAACTGGCTATTTTGCCACAAGCCGGCAGATTGCCGGCGTGGTCCACGGCCAGCCGGGTCGGCGGCTGGCCGTGTGCGGACGGGGATCAGATCACGTACAGATCGATGTAATCATTGACGGGCATGGCTTCCAGTTTTTTCTGGTCCAGCGATACGTCAAGGATGCGCTGCTGCTGTCTGGCAGGGAAGCGGCGTGCGAGGTTGGTGCGGAACTTGGCTTCGAGCAGCGGTATGCCTTCCTTGCGGCGTCGCTTGTGGCCGATGGGGTATTCGCAGACGATTTCGTCCAGACGGCTGCCGTCGTTGAACTCAACGGTGAGCGCGTTGGCAATGGAGCGTTTTTCCGGATCGTGGTAGTCCTTGGTGAAGCTGGGGTCTTCCACGCATTCCATCTTGGCGCGCAGGGCATCGATGCGTGGGTCGGCCGCAACGGCGTCCTCGTAGTCGGCGGCCGTGAGGCGGCCAAAGAGGATGGGCACGGCAACCATGTACTGGATGCAATGGTCGCGATCCGCCGGATTGTTCAGCGGGCCTTTTTTATCGATGATGCGCACGCAGGCTTCGTGAGTGCGTATGGTGATTTTCTTGATGTCGGCATCTGTCTTGCCGGCAGCCTTGAGTCTGGCGTGGATATCCATGGCAGACTCAACGGCAGTCTGGGAGTGGAACTCGGCTGGAAAAGATATTTTGAACAATACGTTTTCCATCACATAGCTGCCATAAGGGCGCTGGAAGGTGAACGGCTGGCCCTTGAACAGTACATCGTAAAAGCCCCAGGTCTTGGCCGTCAGCACAGAGGGATAGCCCATTTCGCCCGTCCGTGCGATCAGGGCAAGACGCACGGCGCGGCTGGTCGCGTCACCGGCGGCCCAGCTTTTGCGGCTGCCCGTATTGGGCGCGTGGCGATAGGTGCGCAGGCTCTGGCCATCGACCCAGGCCAGGGAGACAGCGTTGATGATTTCTTCGCGCGACAGGCCCAGCATTTGCGAGACGACTGCTGTCGAGGCCACCTTGACCAGCACGACATGATCCAGTCCGACTTTATTGAACGAGTTTTCCAGCGCGATGCAGCCCTGTATCTCGTGCGCTTTGATCATGCCTGTGAGCACGTCGCGCATAGTGAGCGGCGCCTTGCCCGCGGCGATCGCATTGCGCGAGAGCCAGTCCGCCATGGCGAGAATGCCGCCCAGATTGTCCGAGGGGTGGCCCCATTCGGCAGCCAGCCAGGTGTCGTTGAAATCGAGCCAGCGTATCATCACGCCGATGTTGAACGCGGCCTGCACCGGGTCGAGCTGGAACTGGGTGCCCGGCACTTTGGCGCCATTGGGAACCACGGTACCCGGGACGATGGGGCCCATCAGTTTTGTGCAGGCCGGATACTCCAGGCCCTCGAGGCCGCAGCCCAGGGTGTCGATCAGCGAATTGCGGGCTGTTTCGTAGGCCAGTTCGCTGTCGATTTCATAATCAAGCACGTAGTCGACGATGTCGACCAGCACTTGATCAGGATCGGGGCGAATATTGGAAATAGGCGCGGACATAGTGTTTCCTGTGTTGCTGAGTAAAAATGAGGTGTGTCAGAAGGCGTCGCCCGGGATTCGCACCCAGCCTTCCATCAGCACGCGAGCGCTGCGGCTCATGATGGCTTTCTGGACCGTCCATGCGCCGTTGTCCCGGGCTGCCTGCGCACCCACGCGCAAGGTGCCCGAAGGGTGCCCGAAGCGGACTGCCTCGCGCTCGCCGCCGCCGGCGGCAAGATTGACCAGCGTGCCCGGCACGGCCGCCGCGGCGCCTATGGCCACCGCCGCCGTACCCATCATGGCATGATGCAGCTTGCCCATGGACAGGGCGCGCACGAGCAGGTCGATGTCGCCAGCGGCGATCTGCTTGCCGCTGGACGCTTCATAATCCGCCGGTTCTGCGACAAATGCAACCTTGGGTGTGTGCTGGCGGGTGGCCGCTTCTTCCAGTGAACTGATCAGGCCCATGCGCAGCGCGCCATGCGCCCGGATGGTTTCGAACATGGCCAGCGCCTTGTCGTCGCTGTTGAGCGCGCTCTGCAGTTCCGTTCCCGTGTAGCCAATGTCTTTGGCGTTGATGAATACTGTCGGAATGCCGGCATTGATCATGGTCGCTTTCAGCGTGCCCACGCCGGGCACGTCCAGGTCGTCGACCAGGTTGCCGGTAGGAAACATTGACGCGTCGCCGCCATCGTCGTCCGCAGGATCCATGAATTCGAGCTGTACTTCGGCGGCAGGGAAGGTGACGCCGTCGAGTTCGAAGTCTCCGGTTTCCTGCACCTGGCCGTCAGTCATGGGCACATGGGCAACAATGGTTTTGCCGATATTGGCCTGCCAGATGCGTACGGTTGCGATGCCGTCGCGCGGAATGCGACTGGCGTCGATGAAACCGTTGCTGATGGCATAGGGACCAACGGCGGCGGACAGATTGCCGCAATTGCCGCTCCAGTCGACAAACGGCTTGTCGATCGAGACCTGGCCGAACAGATAGTCGACATCGTGCTCGGGGCTGCTGCTTTTGGCGATGATGACGGTCTTGCTGGTGCTGGAGGTGGCGCCGCCCATGCCATCGGTCTGCTTGCCGTAGGGATCGGGGCTGCCGATGACGCGCAACAGCAGCGCATCGCGCGCGGCGCCGGGCACGCGGGCCGGCTCGGGCAAGTCCTCCAGCCGAAAGAATACGCCCTTGCTGGTGCCTCCGCGCAGATAGGTGGCGGGGATTTTGATCTGTGGTGAGTGTGTCATGGTGATGGGCAACTCCTGTAGGCTAGACGGCGGCGGCCGATTCGACGAAATCCTGCGCGAAGCGCTGCAGCACACCGCCCGCATCGTAGATGGAGACCTCTTCGGCGGTGTCCAGGCGACAGGTAACCGGCACCTCGACCCGCTCGCCATTGCGGCGGTGAATCACCAGCGTCAGCGTCGCCCGCGGCGTCGGCTTGCCAAGTACATCATAGGTTTCGGTGCCATCGATATTCAGCGTCCCGCGAGTCACGCCGGGCTGGAATTCCAGCGGCAGTACGCCCATGCCGACGAGGTTGGTGCGGTGGATGCGCTCGAAGCCTTCGGCTGCGATGGCCTCAACGCCCGCCAGCCGCACACCTTTGGCAGCCCAATCCCGCGACGAACCCTGACCATAGTCGGCGCCGGCAATGATGATCAGAGGCTGCTTGCGCTCCATATAGGTTTCGATGGCTTCCCACATGCGGGTAACCTTGCCTTCGGGTTCTATTCTGGCCAGCGACCCCTGCCTGACCTGGCCGTTTTCCTGAACCATTTCGTTCAGCAGCTTGGGGTTGGCGAAGGTGGCGCGCTGGGCGGTCAGGTGATCGCCCCGGTGCGTTGCGTAGGAGTTGAAGTCTTCTTCAGGCAGCCCCATCTTTGCCAGGTATTCGCCGGCCGCGCTGCTGGCCAGAATGGCGTTGGAGGGCGACAAGTGATCTGTCGTGATGTTGTCGCCCAGCACAGCCAGCGGCCGCATGCCGGTGAGCGAGCGTTCGCCGGCCAGCGCCCCTTCCCAATAGGGCGGGCGGCGGATATAGGTGCTGGTGGGGCGCCAGTCGTAGAGCGGGTCGATCTGGGTACGGCTTTCGACGCTGGCTGCGAACATGGGTTCGTAGACCTGGCGGAAATATTCGGGCTTGACGCTGGCAGCGACGATGGCGTCGATTTCCTCGTCTTTTGGCCAGATGTCCTTGAGCGTTACCGGCTGGCCCTCCTGGTCTATGCCCAGCACATCTTTTTCGATGTCAAAGCGCACAGTGCCGGCGATGGCATAGGCCACCACCAGCGGCGGTGATGCGAGAAAGGCCTGCTTGGCGTAGGGGTGGATGCGGCCGTCGAAGTTCCGGTTGCCCGACAGCACGGCGGTTGCGTAGAGGTCGCGGTCAACCACTTCTTTCTGGATTACCGGGTCCAGTGCACCGCTCATGCCATTACAGGTCGTGCAGGCAAAGCCGACGATGCCGAAACCCAGCTGTTCGAGTTCGGGCAGCAGTGCAGCATCTTCCAGGTAGAGCTGCACGGCCTTGGAGCCTGGCGCCAGCGACGACTTGACCCACGGTTTTCGGGTAAGCCCACGGGCGTTGGCGTTGCGTGCCAGCAGGCCGGCGGCGATGACGTTGCGCGGATTGCTGGTGTTGGTGCAGCTGGTGATGGCTGCAATAATGACAGCGCCATCGGGCATCAAACCGGGCTCGTTCTCCACCTTGCCGGCAATGCCGCGCGCGGCCAGTTCGGAAGTGGGCACGCGGCGGTGTGGGTTCGAGGGGCCTGCGATATTGCGTACGACCGACGACAGGTCGAACGTGAGCACGCGCTCGTATTCGGCATGCGCCAGGCTGTCGGCCCACAGGCCAGCCTGCCGGGCGTAGGTTTCAACCAGCTTGACCTGGGCGTCGTCGCGGCCAGTCAGCTTCAGGTAATCGATGGTTTGCTGATCGATGTAGAACATCGCCGCCGTGGCGCCGTATTCCGGCGTCATGTTGGAAATCGTGGCGCGGTCGCCCAGCGTGAGGCTGGATGCGCCTTCGCCGTAGAACTCCAGATAGGACGACACCACTTTCTGGCTGCGCAGGAACTCGGTCAGGGCCAGTACCAGGTCGGTGGCCGTCGAGCCAGGCCGCAGCTTGCCGGTAAGTTCCACGCCGATGATGTCGGGCAGGCGCATCCAGGAGGCGCGACCGAGCATGACGCTTTCGGCCTCCAGGCCGCCAACGCCCACGGCGATGACACCCAATGCATCGACGTGCGGGGTATGGCTGTCCGTGCCGACCAGCGTGTCGGGAAAGGCGACGCCGTCGCGGGCATGGATAACCGGCGACATGCGTTCCAGGTTGATCTGGTGCATGATTCCGTTGCCCGGCGGAATCACATCAACATTCTTGAATGCCTGCTTGGTCCAGTTGATGAAATGAAAGCGGTCATCGTTGCGCCGGTCTTCGATGGCGCGGTTTTTCGCAAACGCCTCTTTGTCGAATCCGCCGTACTCTACGGCCAGCGAGTGGTCGACGATCAGCTGCGTGGGCACGACGGGATTGACTTGCGCGGGATCGCCCCCCTTTTCGGCAATGGCGTCGCGCAGCCCGGCCAGGTCGACCAACGCCGTCTGGCCCAGAATATCGTGGCACACCACGCGGGCGGGAAACCAGGGGAAGTCCAGGTCGCGCTTGCGTTCAATGATCTGCTTGAGCGAATCGGTCAGTGTCGCCGGGTCACAGCGGCGCACCAGGTTTTCGGCCAGTACGCGCGAGGTATAGGGTAGCGTATCGTAGGCGCCGGGCTGGATGGCCTCGACGGCTGCGCGCGTATCGAAATAATCCAGCGTGGTGCCGGCGAGAGGTTTGCGGTAAGCAGTGTTCATGGCATGCGAAAAAAGAGAGGTCGAAAGAAAGCACCCGGCAAGGGACAGGCGCGGGCCTGTCCCTCTGTCATGCGTCAGCGGCGTTTGCTGATGGGCACGAACTTCTGGTCTTCGGGACCAGTGTAGTTGGCGGTGGGCCGGATGATCTTGTTGTCGACGCGCTGCTCGACAATGTGCGCTGCCCAGCCTGCCGTGCGTGCGATGACGAACAGCGGTGTGAACATTGCAGTGGGAACGCCCATCATGTGATAAGAGACGGCTGAAAACCAGTCCAGATTCGGGAACATTTTCTTGACGTCCCACATCACGGTTTCCAGGCGTTCGGCAATGTCGAACATTTTCATATTGCCCTGGGTTTTGGACAGCTTGCGCGCGACTTCCTTGATCACTTTGTTGCGCGGGTCGGAGACCGTATACACGGGGTGGCCGAAGCCGATGACCACTTCCTTGTTCTCGACGCGGCGGCGAATGTCTGCTTCGGCGTCGTTGGGCGAGTCGTAGCGCTTCTGGATCTCGAAGGCGACTTCGTTGGCGCCGCCGTGCTTGGGGCCGCGCAGCGCGCCGATGCCGCCCGCGATGGCCGAGTACATGTCTGATCCCGTGCCGGCAATGACGCGGCAGGTAAAGGTGGACGCGTTGAATTCATGCTCTGCGTAAAGATTGAGCGAGGTGTGCATGGCGCGTACCCACTCATCGCTGGGCTTCTGGCCATGCAGCAGATGCAGGAAATGGCCGCCGATGCTGTCGTCATCGGTCTGTACATCGATGTAGTGGCCATTGTGGCTGTAGTGATACCAGTACAGCAGGGCAGAGCCCAGGTTGGCCATCAGGCGGTCGGCGATATCGCGGGCGTCGGGCAGGTTGTGATCGTCTTTTTCGGGCAGCACGCAGCCGAGCACCGATACCGCGGTGCGCATCACGTCCATGGGGTGGCTGGCGGCAGGCAGTGCTTCCAGCGCGGCTTGCAGGTCGGCCGGCAAACCGCGCAGCTTGCGCAGCTTGGCCTTGTATGCGGCAAGCTCCGCCTTGGTGGGCAGCTTGCCGTGGATCAGCAGGTGGGCGACCTCTTCGAATTCGCAGGTGTTGGCGATATCGAGAATATCGTAGCCGCGATAGTGCAGGTCGTTGCCGCTGCGGCCCACGGTGCACAGCGCGGTGTTGCCTGCGACAACACCGGACAGCGCGACCGATTTCTTGGGTTTGGGCGTGGCGGCGGGTGCCGTGGCGGGTGTTGTGGCGGGTGCTGCCGTTTTTGCGGACTTAGCTGCTTTGGTAACCATGTCTCATGCTCCTGATGGGTTTACTTCGATTTGCCTTGCTGGAACAGCGCATCGAGGCGGGATTCAAATTCGTGATAGCCGATACGGTCATAGAGTTCTTCACGTGTCTGCATCATGTCGACGACATTCTTCTGGTGGCCGTCCCGGCGGATGGCCTGGTAAACGGTTTCCGCAGCCTTGTTCATGGCGCGGAACGCAGAAAGAGGATACAGCACGATATCGACGTTGACGCTGGCGAGTTCCTCTACCGTGAACAGAGGTGTTTTGCCAAATTCAGTGATATTGGCCAGTACGGGTACGTTCAGTTCCTTCTTGAACCGCTCATAGGTGGCCAGATCATAAGACGCCTCGGCAAAAATGCCGTCGGCGCCGGCTTCCGCGAAAGCATGGGCGCGTTCCAGCGCCTTGTCCACACCCTCGACGGCGATGGAGTCCGTACGGGCGATGATGAAGAAGTTCTCGTCCGTTCGGGCGTCGACAGCAGCTTTGATGCGATCCACCATTTCGCCCTGGGTAACGATTTCCTTGCCCGGGCGGTGGCCGCAGCGCTTGGCGCCGACCTGATCCTCGATATGACAGGCGCCGGCGCCGAATTTGATCAGGCTCTTGATGGTGCGGCCGATATTGAAGGCCGACGGACCAAAACCGGTGTCGATGTCCACCATCAGGGGAACATCACAGACATCGGTGATGCGGCGGATGTCGGTCAGCACATCGTCCAGTGTATTGATGCCAAGATCTGGCAGGCCCAGCGAGCCGGCGGCCACGCCGCCGCCTGAAAGATAAATGGCGCGGTAACCGGCGCGCTGCGCGAGCAGGGCGTGGTTTGCATTGATGGCGCCAATGACCTGGAGTGGATGTTCTTCTTTGAGAGCCTGGCGGAAGCGCGCGCCGGCGGAGGTGATGTTCTCGGTCACTATGTGTTCCTCGCTGTGGGAAAGATGATAGACACCAGTACTCAAGCAATATCTGTGCCAGTCGCTCTATCGGTATGTTTTGCTTCCGGGCCGTGGCGGCTGCGCCGCTAACCCGCCTATTGCAAAGGAAATCTCCATTTCTTGCAATATGAGGCTGGACACGCAGTGTTTCATGGTATGTTTCTATTGTGAAACGTTAACGTTCCGTTTGTGTTTCGTGCCTCTTGTGTTGCGCGGTGTTGCGAATGAGGCCTTCGGGGTGCGCTGCTTGACCTTCTTCATTCTTTTTTAGTTCATTCTCATTATGTCTTCTGTTTTTCCACCTGTTCCGGGGCCGCGGTTGCGTCTGGTCGCCGTCGGCATGCACGAGTTGCGTCTCCTGTTCGAAGAGCTTGCGCCGCAGTACAGTGCGGTGGCCGAAATGTCGATTCTGGACAAGGCCTATAGCGAGGCGGTCAGCGATGTCCTGGCCATGCGGCAGGACCAGGGAATAGATGTCATTGTGTCCGCGGGTACGAATGGGAATTTTCTCAGGCAGCATCTTGATGTGCCGGTGGTGCTGGTCAAGGCTGGGGGGCTGGACATCATGCGCGGCCTGGCCAAGGCCTCGCGTCATTCACGCAAGATTGCGTTGGTGACCTATGGAGCCGTCCCTCCCGAGCTCCGGCATTTCAACGAATTGTTCGCCCTCAATGTCGAGCTGCGCGCCTACCATGCTGAGGAGGAGGCCGAAGCCTGTGTGCGCGAGCTGCTTGCGCTGGGCGTCGAGGCGGTGGTGGGGCACGGGCTGGTCGTCGATCTTGCCCGCTCCTACGGCATTGAGGGCATTTTGCTGTATTCACAGGGCGCGGTGCGCGAGGCCATAGAAGACGCGATCGAGGTGGCGCGCATCTCAAGGCTGGAGTCCGCGCGTCGCGAGAAGCTCAATACGATTCTGGGCCGGCTCAAAGATGGCGTGGTAGCCGTCGACCTGGACGAGCGGATCGAGCTTATCAACCCGGCCATGGAAAGCATTCTGGGGCAATCGGCCGAGCAGTTGATCGGCCAGCGCTTGAGTTCGGTGAACACCGGCCTGGGGCTGCAGGAAATTCTGCGTACGGGGCAGGGCGAGTCAGAGCAGGTGTATCAGCTGGGCGGCAAGACAGTCGTGCTTACCCGCATGCCGATTGTGGAGCAGGGCCGGCCTACAGGCGCGGTCCTGGTGTGCCAGGACCCTATCGCGATCCAGCGTATGGATCGCAGTCTGCGCTCGCGTGGCAAACCGCGTTCGAATATGGCGCGCTATGGGCTGGAGCAGTTGATCGGTCAAAGCGAGGCGATACGCAAGGTCAGGGAGCGGGCGCAGATGTGCGCGCGCAGTGACGCCACGGTGCTGATCATCGGCGAAAGCGGCACTGGCAAGGAGCTGCTCGCCCAGGGGATACACAATGCGAGCGCGCGGCGGGATCAGCCTTTTGTGGCCATCAATTGTGCTGCATTTCCGGACAGCCTGCTGGAAAGCGAGCTGTTCGGCTATGTCGATGGCGCTTTCACCGGTTCGACTCGCGGCGGCAAAGTGGGGTTGTTTGAAGCGGCGCATACGGGCACGATTTTCCTGGACGAAATCGGTGAAATGCCATTGTCATTGCAGACTCGGCTGCTGCGTGTGCTGCAGGAGCGCGAGGTGCTGCGCATCGGCGCTACCGAGCCTACGCCGGTGGATGTTCGGGTCATAGCCGCGACCCATCAAGACCTGAGTGCGATGGCGGAGTCGGGCGAGTTTCGCAGCGACCTCTACTATCGGCTCAATATTCTGCTCTTGCGCCTGCCCGCGCTGCGCGAGCGTGTCGGCGACCTGCCTTTGCTGGCCGCGCATTTGCGCGACAAAATCGCCCGGCGACTGAATGTGCGAAAGCCTGAGTCGGCGCCGCGGCGCAGCGACGACGATAATATCGTCCGCGGTATTGTGCGGGCTGCGCAAGGATACGCATGGCCGGGCAATATCCGTGAGCTGGAAAACCTGATCGAGCGCGCCATGGTTTTTCATGATTCGGACGGGGAGGAGGGGCATTCCGTGCTCGATGAGCTGCACGGTATTGCGCCCGAGCTGTTTTCTGCGTCTGGCGAGCCGCCCCGGCCTGGCGCGGCAGAAGACGGCGGCCTGCGCGCCAGTCGGGACCTGGCCGAATCGGAACGCATTCGCGCGGCCCTGGATGCATGCGGCGGCAACCGGGACCAGGCAGCCGCGATGCTGGGCATCAGCCGCACCACGCTGTGGCGCAAGCTCAAGCTGATGGGGCGTCAGGCGTGATGCAGATTCAAGGGTAGTGGTCCGTTGCGATGGCCCGAAGAGTCCGACATCTCGCTCAATGATGCCATCGCGACGCGTCTTGCCGAAATAAAAACGCCCAGAAAACAGATGGCCGTTTTCCGGGCGGTGTACCGCGTTGGCCGAGGCAGGCATTTCGCCTGCTCCGGCATTGTGGGCGGCTGATTACTTCAGCAGATCCGCCACGCCATCGCGCTCTTCGAGCAGTTCTTTCAGGGTGAAGTCCATGCGCTCGCGCGAGAAGGCGTCGATTTCCAGGCCTTCGACGCGGGTATATTCGCCGTTCTCGGTGATGACAGGCACGCCGTAGATGATGCCTTCGGGAATGCCGTAGGATCCGTCGGAGGGAACGCCCATGGTGACCCATTTGCCGTTGGAGCCCAGCACCCAGTCGTGCACGTGATCGATGGCGGCGTTGGCAGCCGATGCGGCCGATGACAGGCCGCGGGCGTCGATGATGGCCGCGCCGCGCTTGCCTACGGTCGGGATGAAGGTGTCGCGGTTCCAGGCGTCGTCGCTGATCAGGCCGGCAAGGCTTTCGCCGCCGACGGTGGCGAAGCGGATGTCAGGATACATGGTGGGCGAGTGGTTGCCCCAGACGATCAGTTTTTCGATATCGGCCACAGGCTTGCCCGACTTGGCGGACAGCTGGGACAAGGCGCGGTTGTGGTCCAGGCGCAGCATGGCGGTGAAGTTCTTGGCCGGCAGGTCGGGGGCGGACTTCATGGCGATGTAGGCGTTGGTGTTGGCAGGGTTGCCGACGACCAATACCTTGACATTGCGGCTGGCGACCTCATTGAGTGCCTTGCCTTGCGCGGTGAAGATCTGCGCGTTGACCTGCAGCAGGTCTTTGCGCTCCATGCCTGGGCCGCGGGGGCGGGCGCCCACCAGCAGGGCGACGTCGGCGTCCTTGAAGGCGGTGCGCGGGTCGCTGTGAGCCGTCATGCCGGCCAGCAAGGGGAAGGCGCAGTCGTCAAGTTCCATCATGACGCCCTTGAGCGCCTTCTGGGCTTTTTCGTCGGGGATCTCGAGCAGTTGGAGAATGACGGGCTGGTCTTTGCCGAGCATTTCGCCGGAGGCAATACGGAACAGCAGGGCGTAGCCGATCTGGCCGGCAGCACCGGTGACGGCAACACGCATGGCGGGTTTGGACATTAAAAATCTCCCGGTTGGGTATGAGAAATCGAAGCTATTCGACAGTTTAATTCTTTGGCGGCCAGGGGGCGAACGGCCAGTCTGGAAGCGGTGCGGCCGACGCGCCGCAGCAAGGCAGCAGCCGATTGGTCTATGATGGCGGGGGACAAAGATCCGGCGCGGGCACAGCAAAAAAGAGTAGCGAATAATTCCAACGCCGTCAAACATCTTCTATCTTATATAAGACAGAAGAGTGTTAGACAGAAACGCTTGTGCGTGCGAAAATAGCGGGGTTTGCTCACCACTATAGTCTCATGTCAGATTCTCCCCAACAAGATCGCGGCCCGGTGCCAGATCGTTCTGCCAGCAGCGCGGCGTTCAGTCCGCTGTACCAGCAGATCAAGGGCTTGCTCCTGCAAAGCCTGGACAGGGGTGAATGGAAGCCCGGCGAAGCCATTCCCAGCGAACTGGACCTGGCTGCCCGTTTTCAGGTCAGCCAGGGCACGGTACGCAAAGCCATTGACGAGCTGGCAGCGGATAATCTGCTGCTCAGGCGCCAGGGCAAGGGTACTTTTGTTGCAACGCACCACGAAGCGCGCGTCCGCTTTCGTTTTTTGCGTCTTACGCCCGACGACGGCCTGCCGCCGGTCTCCGGAAGTCGTATACTCGATTGCCGCCGCGTCAAGGCGCCGGCCGATATCGCCGCGCTGCTCGAACTGCGCAACGGGGAAGCCGTCGTCAATATGCGCAGGCTCTTGTCATTCGACAACACGCCCACCATACTTGACGACATCTGGCTGCCGGGCTCAGTGTTCAAGGGGCTGACAGCCGAGTTCCTGGCAAGCTGTCGCAGTCCGCTGTATGCGCTCTTCGAAACCGAATTCGGCGTGAGCATGGTGCGAGCCGAAGAAAAAATCAAGGCGCTGTCTGCGTCCGGCGAGCAGGCCGAACTTCTGCGGGTTGCGCCAGGCACCTCGCTGCTACGCGTTGAGCGCGTTTCTTATACTTACGGCGATCGTCCCATGGAAGTGCGCCGTGGTTTGTACTTGACAGAACGGTTCCATTATCGAAACAGCCTGAATTAACCAGCCCGGCCGCACAGCGATTTGATACGACCCCCTCAAATCGGCGAAAATGCTGGTTGCACTTTGCAATAGTTATCTTGTTAAAACCTGAGGCCATCATGTCCGACTCCGCTACAAAGCCGCGTCCGCAGTATCGCAATCTAAGCGTGCCGCAGATCCTGCGTTACCGTCTGCCGCTTGCCGGCAGAGCGTCGATTCTGCACCGCGTCAGCGGCGCGCTGCTTTTTCTCTGTATTCCCCTGGTGATTCTTCCGCTGTTCGCGCTGAGCGTAACGTCGGCGGACAGCTTCGCCGAAATGCGCGAGTGGGTGGCCAATCCCCTGTTCAAGCTGGTCCTGCTGGTCCTGATCTGGGGGTTTCTGCATCATTTCTGCGCCGGTATCCGCTATCTGGTCCTGGACCTGCACATCGGCAACGACAAGCACTCGGCCCAGAAGTCCGCCGGAGTGGTGTTCGGCGTGAGTCTCGGCCTGACGCTGGTTTTCGGTCTTAAACTGTTTGGGGTGTGGTAATGGCACAAGAACTTCTCGGTACAAAGCGCCTTGTCGTCGGCGCGCATTACGGCACAATGGATTTCATCGTTCAGCGTGTCACGGCCATCATCATGGCCATCTACACCGTAGTGCTGTTCCTCGGAATCGTCTTTACCCCGACGATGGATTTCGAGCACTGGCGCGGCCTGTTTTCATTCACCTGTATCGGTCTTCCGGTCGGGCAGTTGCTGGCCACGCTGGCATTTCTGTCCCTGGCCTGGCATGCCTGGATTGGTGTGCGCGACATCTGGATGGATTATGTGCGTTCAGCGGGCTTGCGCCTCTTCCTGCAGGTCCTGACCATTCTTTGGCTGGTGGCCGCTGTCGTCTTTTTCGCAAAAATTCTCTGGAGTCTATAAGCCGTGGCTGCTGTCAAAACTTCCTTACCACGCCGCCAATTCGATGTAGTGGTGGTGGGCGCCGGCGGATCCGGCATGCGTTGTTCCCTTCAACTGGCCCAGGCCGGGCTTTCCGTGGCCGTGCTGTCCAAGGTCTTTCCTACGCGTTCGCATACCGTTGCGGCGCAGGGCGGCGTGAGTGCGTCGCTAGGCAATATGAGCGAAGACAACTGGTACTGGCACATGTACGACACCGTCAAGGGGTCGGACTGGCTGGGCGATCAGGACGCCATCGAATTCATGTGCCGCGAAGCGCCCAATGCCGTGTACGAGCTTGAACACTTCGGCATGCCTTTCGACCGCAATGCCGATGGCACCATCTACCAGCGCCCTTTCGGCGGCCATACCGCCAACTTCGGCGAGAAACCCGTGCAGCGCGCCTGTGCGGCGGCAGACCGCACCGGCCATGCCATGCTTCATACGCTCTACCAGCGTAACGTGGCGGCGCGCACGCAGTTTTTCGTCGAGTGGATGGCGCTTGATCTGCTGCGCAACGAGGCCGGCGATGTGCTGGGCGTGACCGCGCTCGAAATGGAGACCGGCGAGATCTATGTGCTGGAAGCCAAGCAAACCGTGCTGGCCACCGGCGGTGCAGGCCGTATCTGGGCTGCCTCCACCAATGCCTTCATCAATACCGGCGACGGCCTGGGCATGGCGGCGCGTGCCGGCATTGCGCTCGAAGACATGGAGTTCTGGCAGTTTCACCCAACCGGCGTTGCCGGCGCAGGCGTGCTCATTACCGAAGGCGTGCGCGGCGAGGGCGGTATCCTGCTGAACAAGGACGGCGAGCGTTTCATGGAGCGCTATGCGCCTACGCTCAAAGATCTGGCGCCACGCGATTTCGTGTCGCGTTCCATGGACCAGGAAATCAAGGAAGGCCGGGGCTGCGGCGATGGCAGCTATGTGACGCTCAAGCTCGATCACCTGGGCGCCGAGACCATCATGAAGCGCCTGCCCTCCATTCGTGAAATCGCCATCAAGTTCGCCAACGTCGACCCGATCAAGGATCCTATCCCGGTCGTGCCGACCATCCACTATCAGATGGGCGGCATCCCCACCAATATCTATGGCCAGGTCATGAACTGGGTCAATGGCGAAACCAAGCCAGTGCACGGCCTGTATGCCATCGGCGAATGCGCGGCCACGTCGGTGCACGGCGCAAACCGCCTGGGTACCAACTCCCTGCTCGATCTCATCGTGTTCGGCCGCTCGGCAGGCAATCACATTGTCAACGAGCATCCCGAGCGTCAGCATGCGCATCAGAAAGCGCCTGAATCGGCGATTGAGGCTTCGCTCGACCGCGTCAACAAGATCGAAACGCGTACTTCAGGCGAAAACGTCTACGAAGTGCACGACGCCATGCGCAACAGCATGCAGAACCACTGCGGTGTGTTCCGCACGCTCAAGCTGCTCAACGAAGGCGTGACCGACATGGAAGAAATCGCCGGTCGCGTGGATCAGGTGTGTTTCAAGGACAAGTCCAAGGTATGGAACACCGCCCGTGTTGAGGCGCTGGAGCTTTCCAACATGATAGAAGTGGCTCGCGCCACAACCAAGTCCGCTGCCAACCGCCTCGAAAGCCGTGGCGCGCACGCCCTGGACGATCATCCCGAACGCGACGACGAGAACTGGCTGCGCCACACGCTGTGGTTCTCCGAAGGCAGCCGCCTCGACTACAAGCCTGTGCAGATGAAGCCTCTCACCGTAGACAGCTTCCCGCCCAAGGCCCGGACCTTCTAAGCAGGATATGGAAATGAGCGAAAAACGTATCGTCAAATTTGAAATCTACCGCTACGATCCGGACAAGGACGAGCGCCCTTACATGCAGAAGCTCGAGGTCGAGCTGCAGCCTACCGACAAGATGCTGCTTGATGCGCTCACCCGCATCAAGCACGAAGTCGACGACAGCCTGGCGCTGCGCCGGTCCTGCCGTGAAGGCGTCTGCGGTTCGGATGCCATGAATATCAATGGCAAGAACGGACTGGCCTGCATCACCAACCTGCGCGAGCTCAAAGAGCCCATCGTGCTCAAGCCGCTGCCTGGCTTGCCGGTTGTGCGCGACCTGATCGTCGACATGACGCACTTCTTCAATCAGTACAACTCGATCAAGCCCTTCCTGATCAACGACCAGCCGCCGCCCGAAAAAGAACGCCTGCAAACGCCTGAGGCGCGTGATGAGCTCAATGGTCTGTATGAGTGCATACTGTGCGCATGCTGTTCCACTTCCTGCCCTTCCTTCTGGTGGAATCCGGACAAGTTTGTAGGTCCTGCCGGTTTGCTGCAAGCCTACCGCTTTATCGTCGACAGCCGGGACGAAGCCACGGGCGAACGCCTGGATAATCTCGAGGATCCATACCGCCTGTTCCGCTGCCACACCATCATGAACTGCGCCGACGTCTGTCCCAAGGGGCTCAATCCGTCCGCCGCAATCGGCAAAATCAAGGAACTTCTCGTCCGCCGTACTATCTAGGTAATAACCGCTAATGCATAAGCTGTCCGAACTCGAGCGCGCCAGGTTGCGCTGGCGGGCCCGACGGGGCTTGCTGGAAAACGATTTGATTATCACCCGGTTCCTGGACCGGTATGAGTCGGACTTGACCGACGAAGATGTGTCCGCTTTGTCTCTGCTGTTCGAGATGGGCGACAACGAATTGCTTGATGTCCTGCTGGATCGCACCGCGCTGTCGGGACAGTACGACATTCCCGTTCTGCATCGCATGGTCAAACAAATGCAGGCGTTGTAATTTTTAAGGAAAATAGTGATGCAATTGTCAGATAAGAAAGCCACCCTGTCGTTTTCCGATGGCAGCGCTCCGCTCGAGTTCCCTGTGTACCAGGGAACGATCGGGCCGGACGTCATCGATATACGCAAGCTGTACGGCCAGAGCGGCATGTTTACCTATGATCCCGGTTTTCTTTCGACCGCTTCGTGCGAGTCCGGCATCACCTATATCGACGGTGACAAGGGTCAGCTTCTGTATCGTGGATATCCCATCGACCAGCTCGCGCAAAAGTGCGACTTCATGGATATCAGCTACCTGATCCTGAACGGCGATCTGCCCGATCCCAGCCAGAAGCAGGAATTCGATACGCTGGTGACGCACCATACGATGGTGAACGAGCAGCTGCATTTCCTGCTGCGCGGTTTCCGTCGCGACGCCCATCCCATGGCGGTGCTCACCGGCCTGGTGGGCGCGCTGGCCGCGTTCTATCATGACTCCACTGATATCACCAACGCTCACCATCGCCACGTCTCGGCCATTCGCCTGATCGCCAAAATGCCGACGCTGGTCGCCATGGCCTACAAGTATTCGCAGGGCCAGCCCTTCATCTATCCGCAAAACGACTTGTCCTATACCGGCAACTTCCTGCGCATGATGTTCGCCACGCCTTGCGAAGACTACAAGGTCAATGAAGTAGTCGAGCGCGCGTTGGACCGCATTTTCATCCTGCACGCAGATCACGAGCAGAATGCTTCCACCTCCACGGTGCGTCTGTGCGGTTCGTCGGGCACCAACCCCTTTGCGGCGATTGCCTCTGGCGTGGCTTGCCTGTGGGGTCCGGCTCACGGCGGCGCCAACGAGGCATGCCTGCAGATGCTCGAAGAGCTCCAGGCCAGCGGCGGCGTGGCCAAGGTCGGCGAATTCATGGAAAAGGTCAAGGACAAGAACTCGGGCGTTCGCCTGATGGGCTTCGGCCACCGCGTCTACAAGAACTACGATCCGCGCGCCAAGCTCATGCAGGAAACCTGCAAGGAAGTGCTCGCTGCGCTGGGCCTGGAAAACGATCCGCTGTTCAAACTGGCCATGGAGCTCGAGCGCATCGCGCTTGAGGATCCTTATTTCGTCGAGCGCAAGCTTTACCCGAACGTCGACTTCTATTCGGGTATTGTTCAGCGTGCCATCGGCATTCCTACTTCGTTGTTTACGGCCATTTTCGCATTGGCTCGCACAACAGGCTGGATTGCACAATGGAACGAAATGCTCTCCGACCCAGACTACAAGATCGGCCGCCCACGCCAGCTTTATGTCGGTGCACAAGTGCGCGACATCACAGGCAAGGCTTGATCAGCAGGATTCCAGGCATATCGGTTTAACCGGTATGCCGGAAGTGCCAAGCGCCCGGTTTATCCGGGCGCTTTTTCGTGTGCGCCCGGCGCGGGCGCTGCGGCGGCAGGCAGGCCGCTGTTTGATCACCGCCGCGCCGCCGCGCGCACGCATCCAACGAGCTTTGGGCGGGTAGGGCGCTGACGCCCCTGTCGCCTGCGGCTGTTTAAGGCAGCGTTAGCTGGCCCGCTTCCTGCTGTGCGTCCACTACGGCCAGCGCCGTCATGTTGACGATGCGGCGTACGGTGGAGCTGGTGGTCAGGATGTGCACAGGCCGTGCCGCGCCCAGCAGGACCGGCCCCATGGCAACGCCATTGCTGCCCGTCATCTTCAGCATGTTGTAGGTGATGTTGCCGGTGTCCAGATTGGGCGTGATCAGCAGGTTGGCTGGTCCCTTGAGGGTGGAATCGGGGAAGGCCTTCAGGCGGATTTTTTCGGACAGGGCCGAGTCGGCATGCATTTCGCCGTCCACTTCCAGTGCGGGCGCCATCTCGGCCAGCAGCTCGCGCGCCTTGGCCATTTTGCGGGACGAGGCGGTGGAGCGGCTGCCGAAGTTGGAGTGCGACAGCAGCGCCACCTTGGGCGTGACGCCAAAGCGCTGCATTTCCTGGGCTGCCTGCAGGGTCATGTCGGCAATCTGTTCGGCGGTGGGATCTTCGTTGACATGCGTGTCGCAGATGAACAGGGTCTGGGTAGGCAGCATGAGTACATTCATGGCTGCAAAGGTGCTGGCGCCTTGCTTCAGGCCTATGACCTCTTCCACATACTTGAGCTGGTTGTCGAAGCGGCTGCTGACGCCGCAGATCATGGCATCGGCGTCGCCGCGCTGCAGCAGCATCACGCCGATCAGCGAGTTGTGCTTGCGCACCATGGCCTTGGCGATTTCCGGCGTGATGCCGTCGCGGCCCTTCATCTTGTAGTAAGCCGACCAGGTTTCATTGAACCGGGCATCGTCTTCGGGATCCACTACCTCGAAGTCGGTGCCGGCAGCCAGGCGCAGGCCGAATTTTTCGATGCGCATGTTGATGACAGCAGGGCGCCCGACCAGGATGGGGAAGCCGATTTTCTCGTCCACAATGGTTTGCGCTGCACGCAGCACCCGCTCGTCCTCGCCGTCTGCATAAATGACGCGCTTGGGTGCGCTCTTGGCCTGCATGAACAATGGACGCATGAGCTGGCCGGTGTGGTAGACCAGGCTCATGAGCTTTTGCCGATAGGCTTCCAGGTCTTCAATGGGGCGGCGCGCCACGCCGGATGCGGCGGCGGCCTCTGCAACCGCCGGGGCGATCTTGACAATCAGGCGCGAATCGAAAGGCTTGGGAATGATGTATTCCGGGCCGAAGGAAAGCTCCTGGCCGGCGTAGGCAGTGGCGACCTCATCGTTCTGCTCGGCTTCGGCCAGTTCGGCAATGGCCTTGACGCAGGCCAGCTTCATTTCTTCGTTGATCACGGTGGCGCCGGCATCGAGCGCGCCTCGGAAGATGAAGGGGAAGCACAGGACGTTGTTTACCTGGTTCGGGTAGTCGGAGCGGCCCGTGGCGATAATGCAATCGGGGCGGGCGGCCTTGGCGACTTCGGGCCGGATTTCGGGCTCGGGATTGGCCAGGGCCAGGATCAGCGGGCTGACGGCCATGGTCTTGACCATGTCTGCGGTCAGCACGCCGGGGGCGGAGCAGCCCAGAAAGACGTCGGCGTCGCGGCAGACGTCGGCAAGCGTGCTGGCTTCGGTCTTTTGAGCATAGCGTGCCTTGTTGGGCTCCATATTGCCCTCGCGGCCTTCGCGGATGACGCCTCGCGAGTCCACGACATATATATTGCTGCGCTGCACACCCAGGTGAACCAGCAGGTCCAGACAGGCGATGGCGGCGGCGCCGGCGCCTGAGCACACCAGTTTGACCTGGCCGATCTGCTTGTTCACGACTTTCAGGCCGTTAATGATGGCCGCTGCGGAAATAATGGCAGTACCGTGCTGATCATCATGGAAGACAGGGATTTTCATGCGTTCGCGCAGCTTCTTTTCTATGTAGAAGCACTCGGGCGCCTTGATGTCTTCGAGGTTGATGCCGCCCAGGGTGGGTTCGAGCGCGGCGATGATGTCGACCAGCTTGTCCGGGTCGGTTTCGGCCAGTTCGATGTCAAAGACGTCGATTCCCGCGAATTTCTTGAACAGGCAGCCTTTGCCTTCCATCACGGGCTTGGCCGCCAGCGGGCCTATATTGCCCAGGCCCAGCACAGCGGTGCCGTTGGTGATCACGCCGACAAGATTGGAGCGGGAAGTGTAGAGCGAGGCGGCATCTTCACCTTCGGCGTGGATGGTGGTGCAGGCCACGGCAACGCCGGGAGAATACGCGAGCGACAGGTCATCCTGGTTGGCCAGAGGCTTGGTCGGCATGACGGAAATCTTGCCCGGCACCGGGTTCGCGTGATAGTCCAGGGCCAGCTTGGCCAGATCGGCGTTGGCATCCATAGGTGAAACTCCTCGAATTGCAAAAATATAAACTTGTCTTCCGGCGGGCCGGGGCGGGGAGCAATACTATACCGAAGATACCCGTGCCTGGGATGCGCCACTGGCTATACCGGCTATGGGCGGGTGTTTGTTATAGCCAACGCTTTCCAGTTTAAGGCCTTGTTTTCGGGCTGCGGGCTTATCCCGTTATCGCTTCAAGGGTATACTAGCCGGAATACGGCTTATTAGGCGTCGTACCGTTGCCTTCTGCCCCCCCGCTATCCGCTAACCGGTCTGGCCGTGTCGCGGAAGGTTGTCCTGCATCATAACGAGCGAGACGCTCGGTCAGGTGAAGCGTATATCTATGTCATCGGAAAAAGAACTTTTATCCAACTCTTACCTGTTCGGTAGCAATGCCCCCTATGTCGAGGAACTCTACGAGTCTTACCTTGACCATCCTGGCTCGGTGCCAGAGCAGTGGCGCAGCTATTTCGATCAGCTCCAACATCTTCCCGCAACCGATGGCAATGAGGCGACCCGTGATCGCGCTCATGCGCCTGTCGTGGAATCCTTTGCGCAGCGTGCCAGGGCAAACGCCTTTGCAACGCCGGCCAGCAAGAATGATCTTGCCGTGGCCAGCAAGCAAGTCTACGTTCAAAGCATTATCGCTGCCTATCGTTCACTGGGCGTACGCTTTGCCGACCTCGATCCGCTCAAGCGCCAGGATCGCCCCAGTATTCCCGAACTCGATCCAGGCTCCTACGGCCTGACCGAAGCCGATCTCGACCAGGTCTACGCGGCCAGCAACACGTATTTCACCAAAGCCGACACCATGACCATGCGCGACATGCTCAAGGCCTTGCGTGATACCTATTGCGGCAGCATCGGCGTCGAGTTCATGCATATCTCTGATCCCGCCGCCAAGCGCTGGATCCAGGAACGTCTGGAATCCACCCTGGGCCTGCCCAGCTTTCCGCCCGAGCGCAAGCGCCACATCCTGCAACAGGTGACCGAAGCCGAAGGCCTTGAGCGCTTCCTGCATACCAAGTACGTCGGCCAGAAGCGTTTCTCCCTCGAAGGCGGGGAAAGCTTCATCGCCGCCATGGATGAAGTCGTGCATCATGCCGGCGACAATGGCGTCCAGGAAATCGTCGTAGGCATGGCCCATCGCGGCCGTCTGAACATGCTGGTGAACATCATGGGCAAAATGCCTGCTGACCTGTTCGCCGAGTTTGAAGGCAAGCATGCCGAAGGCCTGACCGACGGCGACGTCAAGTACCACAACGGCTTTTCCAGCGACCTTTCCACCCGCGGCGGCCCGGTTCACCTGTCGCTTGCATTCAACCCGTCCCACCTCGAAATCGTCAACCCCGTGGTCGAAGGCAGCGTGCGCGCCCGCCAGGATCGCCGCAACGACGAGGAAGGCAATCAGGTGCTGCCTGTACTGGTGCATGGCGACGCGGCCTTTGCAGGGCAGGGCGTGGTCATGGAAACCCTTAATCTTGCGCAGACGCGCGGTTACGGTACCGGCGGCACTCTGCATATCGTCATCAACAACCAGATCGGTTTCACGACCTCCGACCCGCGCGATACCCGCTCCACGCTGTATTGCACCGACGTGGTCAAAATGATCGAGGCGCCGGTATTCCACGTGAACGGCGACGATCCCGAAGCCGTGGTCTACGTAACGCAGCTGGCGCTCGATTACCGCATGACATTCCACCACGATGTCGTCGTCGATATCGTGTGCTTCCGCAAGCTCGGCCACAACGAGCAGGATACGCCCTCGCTCACCCAGCCGCTGATGTACAAGCGCATCGGCACGCATCCCGGTACCCGCAAGGTATATGCCGACAAGCTGGTGGCCCAGGGCGTCCTGGCCGAGGCCGAACCTGACCAGATGGTCAAGGATTACCGTCAGCTCATGGAAGACGGCCAGCGCACCATAGAACCGGTGCTCACCGATTACAAGAACAAGTATTCGACCGACTGGACAGCCTTTCTTGGCGCCAAATGGACAGATCAGGCCGATACCGCGGTTCCCCTGACCGAGCTCACACGCATCGGTGAACGCATCACCACGCTGCCGGAAAACTTTACCGTGCATACGCTGGTCAACAAGCTGCTGAACGACCGCCGCAAAATGGCGCACGGCGAGCAGAACGTCGACTGGGGCATGGGCGAACATCTGGCCTTTGCCACGCTGGTGGCTAGCGGCTATGCGATCCGCATCACCGGCCAGGATTCAGGCCGCGGTACATTCACTCACCGCCACGCGGTGCTGCACGACCAGAAGCGCGAGCGCTGGAATGACGGCACCTATATCCCGCTGCAGAATGTCTCGGACAACCAGGCGCCTTTCACGGTGATCGACTCGGTCTTGTCCGAAGAAGCCGTACTGGCGTTCGAGTATGGATACTCCACGGCCGAGCCTAACACGCTCACCATCTGGGAAGCGCAGTTCGGCGACTTCGTCAACGGTGCGCAGGTCGTGATCGACCAGTTCATCAGTTCGGGCGAAGCCAAGTGGGGCCGTCAGTGCGGCCTGACGCTGATGCTGCCGCACGGCTACGAAGGGCAGGGTCCTGAACACTCCTCAGCCCGCATCGAGCGCTTCCTGCAACTGTGCGCCGACAACAACATCCAGGCTGTTCAGCCCAGCAACGGTTCGCAGATATTCCATGTGCTGCGTCGCCAGATGATCCGTCCTTTCCGCAAGCCGCTGGTCATCTTTACGCCCAAGTCGCTGCTGCGCAACAAGGCGGCCACCTCGCCCTTGTCCGACCTGGCCACAGGCCAGTTCCTGCCGGTTATCGGCGAAGTGGACGAGTCCATAGCGGCCGACGGCGTCAAGCGCGTGCTGGTATGTTCCGGCAAGGTCTATTACGATATTGTTCATGCGCGCGACGAGGCCGGGCGCAAGGATGTGGCCATTCTGCGCGTCGAACAGCTGTATCCGTTCGCGCACAAGGCCTTCCAGGCTGAACTCGAGAAGTACGCCAACCTGAAGGAAATTGTCTGGGTTCAGGACGAACCCCAGAATCAGGGTCCGTGGTTCTATGTCCAGCATCATCTGTACGAGAACATGGCCGATGGCCAGAAGCTGGGCTATGCAGGCCGTCCGGCTTCCGCGTCGCCGGCAGTGGGCTATCTTGCCAAGCACCAGGAGCAGCAGCGCAATCTGCTTGAGCAGGCGCTGGCGGCCCGGTTCAAGGGCTTCATGCTGACCAAGTAATCACGAACTAATACCCTACCCAAATAACGGAATACATATCATGGCTATTACTGATGTTGTCGTACCTCAACTCTCCGAATCCGTGTCGGAAGCGACGCTGCTCAACTGGAAAAAGCAGCCTGGCGAAGCGGTCGAGGCCGATGAAATCCTGATCGAAGTCGAAACCGATAAAGTCGTCCTTGAGGTGCCGGCGCCCGCTTCGGGCGTTATCAAGGAAATCGTCAAGGACGACGGCAGCACCGTGACGTCTGGCGAAGTCCTGGCGCGCATCGACACCGAAGGCAAGGCCGCCGCACCGGCGCCTGCTGCTGAGCCCGAGCCTGCAGCAGCGCCTGCGGCAACGGCTGCGCCCGCTGCCGCCAGCACGTCTTCCGCGTCGGCGATCGCATCGCCGGCCGCCGGCAAGATTCTGGCCGACAAGGGCGTGGACCCCTCCACGGTCGAAGGCTCCGGCCGCGGCGGCCGCATCACCAAGGGCGACGCCCTGGACGCCGGCAATGCCCCGGCCAAGAAGGCAAGCCCGGCTCCCGCGCCTACACTCTCTCTGGACGGCCGCGCCGAGCAGCGCGTGCCCATGAGCCGCCTGCGCGCCCGCGTTGCCGAGCGTCTGCTGCAGTCGCAAGCCGAAAATGCCATCCTGACGACCTTCAACGAAGTCAGCATGCAAGCCATTCTGGACCTGCGCAAGCAGTACAAGGACAAGTTCGAGAAAGAGCACGGCGTCAAGCTGGGCTTTACCTCGTTCTTCGTCAAAGCGGCTGTCGCTGCGCTCAAGAAATACCCGATGGTCAACGCGTCGGTCGATGGCAAGGACATCATCTATCACGGCTACTTCGATATCGGCATTGCTGTGGGCAGCCCGCGCGGACTGGTTGTTCCCATCCTGCGCAACGCTGACCAGCTCTCCATTGCCGACATCGAAAAGCAGATTGCCGACTTCGGCAACCGCGCCCGCGATGGCAAGCTCAGCCTCGAAGAGCTCACCGGCGGCACGTTCTCCATTTCCAACGGCGGCGTATTCGGCTCCATGCTGTCCACGCCCATCATCAACCCGCCGCAATCGGCGATTCTCGGCATACATGCCACCAAGGATCGCCCTGTGGTCGAAAACGGCCAGATCGTCATCCGCCCGATGAACTATCTGGCGCTGTCCTACGACCACCGCATCATCGATGGTCGCGAAGCGGTATTGGCCCTGGTGGCCATGAAGGAAGCGCTCGAAGATCCCCAACGCCTGTTGCTGGATATCTAAGCGCATGAGGCCAAGGGCTTGAACCGGCCCCGGGGTGTTGTCCTGCGAAGGAAACGCCGGCCGGGGCCTTTTCAAGTTTGTTCATCTGTCCGGGCGGAGTGCGGCGCGTGGCTGTCGCGCTTGCCTGACACGCAGGCTCTGCGTAGCCTGTGGCTAACTTTTCCTATCGAGAAACAATATGGCAAAACAATTCGACGTCGTCGTCATCGGAGCCGGCCCTGGCGGTTATATTGCGGCAATTCGCGCCGCGCAACTGGGCATGGCGGTAGCCTGCATCGACGCTTGGTCCACTGCAGACGGCAAGCCGGCGCCTGGCGGCACCTGCACCAATGTGGGATGCATCCCCTCCAAAGCCCTGCTGCAGTCCTCCGAGCATTTTGAGCAGGCCAACCATCATTTTGCCGAGCACGGCATTGAGTTCAAGGGCGTCAGCCTCAAGCTGGACACGCTGACCGGCCGCAAGGACAACGTCGTCAAGCAGAACAATGAAGGCATTCTGTACCTGTTCAAAAAGAACAAGGTCACGTTTTTCCACGGCACCGGTTCGTTTGTCGCCAAGGTCGATGGAGGCTGGGCCCTGAAGGTATCGGGCAAGGCCGAAGAAGACCTCGTCGCCAAGCACGTCATCATCGCAACAGGCTCCTCGCCGCGCGAGTTGCCGGGTCTGCCTTTT
Source organism: Pusillimonas sp. (assembly GCA_048270225.1). Classification (GTDB taxonomy): domain Bacteria; phylum Pseudomonadota; class Gammaproteobacteria; order Burkholderiales; family Burkholderiaceae_B; genus Allopusillimonas. Next base: position 288,138 of record JBLWTG010000005.1, read on the forward strand.
GATGAAGAGCAGGTTCTGTCCAACGACGGCGCGTTGCGTATTCCCGCCGTGCCCAAGAAGCTGGGCGTCATCGGTGCGGGCGTGATCGGCCTTGAACTGGGCAGCGTCTGGCGTCGCCTGGGCGCTGAGGTGACCGTGCTTGAAGCCATGCCTGACTTCCTCGCTGTGGCCGACCAGCAGGTCGCCAAGGAAGCGCTCAAGCTGCTGACCAAGCAGGGCCTGTCTATCCAGACTGGCGTCAAGATCGGCGATGTCAAGAAAGCCGCAAAGTCCATCGCCATTTCCTATACCGATGCGGCCGGCGCAGAACAGAAGCTCACCGTTGACAAGCTGATTGTGTCGATCGGACGCGTGCCGAATGTCGAGGGCCTGGGTGTGGACACTGTCAGCCTGAAACGCGACGAGCGCGGCTTTATTGCCGTGGATGATGATTGCAAGACCAATCTGCCCAATGTCTGGGCGGTGGGCGATGTTGTGCGCGGCCCCATGCTGGCGCACAAGGCCGAGGAAGAAGGCGTCGCCGTGGCCGAGCGCATTGCCGGCCAGCATGGTCACGTCAACTTCGGCACCATTCCGTCGGTCATCTATACCTCGCCTGAGATTGCCTGGGTGGGTAAGAACGAGCAGCAGCTCAAGACCGAAGGCCGCGCCTACAAGGCAGGGAGCTTTCCCTTCATGGCCAACGGCCGTGCGCGGGCACTGGGCGACACTTCCGGTTTTGTGAAGGTCCTGGCCGACGCCAAGACCGACGAAGTGCTGGGCGTGCACGTGATCGGCCCGATGGCGTCCGAGCTCATTGCCGAAGCCGTCACCATCATGGAATTCCGCGGCGCTGCGGAAGACATCGCCCGCATCTGCCATGCGCATCCGACGCTGTCGGAGTCCATGAAGGAAGCTGCTCTGGCGGTGGACAAACGCACACTGAACTTCTGATTGCCCAGGAGCGTGCGTAGCACGACCATGTAAAAGGGCGAGCGGTGGGCTCGCCCTTTCTGCTTTACGGACCGTTTTATGAATGTACGCGAGTATTACCAGAAAACCTTGCAGGAGCGCGGTTACCAGTCCGACGAAGCACAGTTGGCAGCCGTCAACCGTCTGCAGCAGTATTACGATGACTGGATCAATTTCAAGAAGGCGCGCTCATCGACGCTCAAGAAAATCCTGAAGCGCCCGACAGTGCCGCGCGGGGTTTATATGTGGGGCGGCGTGGGCCGGGGCAAGAGCTTTCTGATGGATGCCTTTTATCTCATGGTTCCGGTCAAGCGCAAGACACGGGTGCATTTTCACGAGTTCATGCGCAGCGTGCACCACGAACTGGACGCTGTGCGCGGACAGCAGGATCCGCTCGATGAAGTGGCGCGCCGCATCGCCAAGCGCTACCGCCTGATCTGCTTTGATGAGTTCCATGTGTCCGATGTGGCCGACGCGATGATTCTGTATCGGCTGTTGCTCGGGCTGTTCGAGCACGGCACATCTTTTGTGATGACGTCCAACTACGAGCCATCCACGCTATACCCTGACGGCCTGCACCGCGACCGTGTCCTGCCAGCCATCAAGCTCATACAGCAGCGTATGGACGTCATGAATGTCGATGTGGGTACCGACTATCGCCGCCGCGCCCTTGAGCAGGTGCGCATGTATCTCACGCCCATTACCGAGCACACCGATGTCGAATTGCAGGAGGTCTTCGACCGCCTGCTGGATACGGCGCCGCTGGATACGGTGCTGACGGTAGAGAACCGGCAAATCAAGGCCAGGGCGCGTGGCGGCAGCATTGTATGGTTTGATTTCGCCACGCTGTGCGGCGGTCCCCGGTCGCAGAACGATTACCTGGATCTGGCCAGCCGCTTCAAGACGGTCATCCTGTCCGATGTGCCCAAAATGGCGGCGCGGGATGCGTCCGAGGCCCGACGCTTTACCTGGCTGATCGATGTGTTCTACGACCACAAAATCAAGCTGGTCATGTCGGCGCAGTGTCCCGCCGATGAACTCTACACGCAGGGACCCATGGCCACCGAATTCCATCGTACGGTGTCGCGTATTCTGGAGATGCAGTCGCGCGAATACCTTGACGAAGAGCAACGTGCGGCCGTTGTCCTGTAGTCTGCGGCATCCAGCTGGACGACATGCGCTGCAGGCGCAGCGCATGCGCCTACAATGTAGTCCGGCCAGGGGCTGTTCGCAGCCGTCCCGCGCATATCACTCTTACCGTTCTCAATACTGAGCGCCAACTATGAATACCCGAGTACTTACCGGCATTACCACCTCCGGCACGCCACATCTGGGCAACTATGCCGGCGCCATCCGTCCTTCCATTCAGGCCAGCACCCAGCCTGGCGTGGATGCGTTCTATTTCATGGCGGACTATCACGCCCTGATAAAGTGCGACGACCCGCAACGCATTGCCCGCTCACGGCTGGAGATTGCCGCCACCTGGCTGGCTGGGGGGCTGGATCCTGAGCGTGTCACGTTCTACCGGCAGTCTGATATCCCCGAGATTCCCGAGTTGTGCTGGATGCTGACCTGCGTCACACCCAAGGGCCTGATGAACCGGGCGCATGCCTACAAGGCCTCGGTGGACCAGAACCTTGCGCGCGGCGTCGAGCCTGACGACGGCGTGACGATGGGCCTGTTCTCCTATCCTGTGCTGATGGCCGCGGACATCCTGCTGTTCAATGCCAACAAAGTGCCTGTCGGCCGCGATCAGATCCAGCATCTGGAGATGGCGCGCGATATTGCGCAGCGCTTCAATCATCTGTATGGCGGCGGGAAGGATTTCTTCGTGCTGCCCGAAGTGCAGATCGACGAAGATGTCGCCACCTTGCCTGGCCTGGACGGACGCAAGATGTCCAAAAGCTACGACAATACCATTCCCTTGTTCGAAGGCGGCGCCAAGGCCCTGCAGGCTGCGGTGATGCGCATCGTTACCGACTCGCGGGAGCCGGGTGAACCCAAGGACGCCGAAAATTCGCACTTGTATACCCTGTACCGCGCTTTTGCCAATGCCTCGCAGGCCAGCGATTTTCGTCGCCAGCTTGAGACAGGCATGGGATGGGGGGATGCAAAAAAATTCCTTTGCGCGCATCTCGAACAGACGCTGGCCCCCATGCGTGAACGGTATGTCGATCTGATGGCGCATCCGGGCCACATCGAGGATGTTCTGCAAGCCGGTGCGGAGAAAGCCCGCAAGCTTTCCCGGCCGCTGATGGAACAATTGCGAGAGGCCGTCGGGCTGCGTACGACCGCCCCCCTGTCTGGCGGCGGCAAAGCCGTTCAGAAAAAACAGAAAAACAAATCGGCTCGTTTTGTGAGCTTTCGCGATGAAGCCGACAGGTTTCGTTTCCGTCTGCTGGCGGCAGATGGGCAGGAGCTGCTCTTGTCCGAACCCTTTGACGATCCGAAGGCGGCGCGCGCCGTCACGGAGGTGCTCAAGGGCCAGCCCCTGAATGGCCTGGCGACGGAAGAAGACGGAATGGTAAGCGTACGCGTGGAAGGCGAGCTTGTCAGCCGTTTCGAAACCGCGCTGCTGCCCATGGTGCGCGATGCGATTGCGGGGATGTCGTCGCAGGATTGATGGCCTGCGGCGGCAGGCCACTGCGATGCCCGTGACGGTTAATACCTACTCACACACCTCTGCGCGCAAGCCCAGCGAACTGCACAAGGCCATGATTTCTTCGACCTGCTCGCGATAGACAAGTACCGCCTGAAAGTCGTTGGTGTAGCTTTCGCCAAAGCTGATCAGGCGGTATTTGGGGTGGTGCGCCAGCAGTTGTGCATCGAGCCAGCGGTAAAAGTCCGAAATGGTCTCGAAATCGTTGTCGTCGTACGGATAGTCCGGCAGTTGCGGCTGCTCGAAAGCCTCGGTGATCTGCTCGTAGAGCTCGTCGACGTTGTCTGACACAGAAAAATAATCCTGCAGCTCAACGTAGATGATAAAGGCGGTGACGCCGCTGGGATCGTAGTGAGCAACTTGTGCAGCGTCTGCGCCATAATGCGTTTGAAGTATGGCTTGGGGCTGATCCAGCGCCTGCATGCAGATTTCCACGATGCGCGAGACTTCGTGGGTATCCAGGTCGTCGCAGGAGAGCAGTGTGATCAGTCTGCTCAGCTTGGCCTGGGTACAGGCGTCGGCGGTCAGTGGCGTGGGGGACATGGCGTCACCTCTTGAGTTTTGCAAAGGCCGCGGCCATGGCGCCCATGCCATCGGACTGGCCGGCGCGCTGGCCCGGCCGGCTGTCGTTGCGCCGGTCGTTGCCGCGGCGTGGCGCGCCGCTGGTGCCAGTACGGTCTGCGCCGCGACGCGCGGGCGCGGATTCGTCGTCCAGCCGCATGGTCAGGCCGATGCGCTTGCGCGGAGCGTCCACTTCCTGCACCTTGACCTTGACGGTCTGTCCGACACGCACCACATCGCGGGGATCCTTGACGAAGGTGTTGGACAAGGCGGAGATATGTACCAGGCCATCCTGGTGCACGCCGATATCGACAAAGGCTCCGAAGTTGGCAACGTTGGTGACGACGCCTTCGAGAATCATGCCTTCGTGCAGATCGGCGATAGTATTGACGCCTTCTTTGAACTGGGCTGTCTTGAATTCGGGGCGGGGGTCGCGCCCGGGTTTTTCGAGTTCCTGGAAGATGTCCTTGACGGTGGGCAGGCCGAAGCGGTCATCGGTGAAATCCGAGGGCGAGACGCCTTTCAGGGCGCCTTGCTGTCCCATGATCTGCCGTGCCTCAGCCTGTATTTTGGCAAGGATGCGCTCGACGACGGGATAGGCTTCGGGGTGCACGGACGAGGCGTCCAGCGGATTGTCGCCATTGGGCACGCGCAGAAAACCGGCCGCCAGTTCAAAGGCCTTGTCACCGAAACGGGGCACCTTGAGCAGGGTTTTGCGGTTGGGGAAGGCCCCGTTGTTGTCGCGCCAGGTAACGATGTTGCGGGCCAGCAGGCTGTTCAGGCCCGACACCCGGGTGAGCAGCGGGGCGGAGGCGGTGTTGACGTCCACTCCAACGGCGTTGACACAGTCTTCGATGACAGCGTCGAGCGAACGGGCCAGCTCGCGCTGGTTGACATCGTGCTGGTACTGACCCACGCCGATGGCCTTGGGCTCAACCTTGACCAACTCCGCGAGCGGATCCTGCAGGCGGCGGGCAATGGACACGGCGCCGCGCAGGCTGACGTCCAGTTCGGGGAATTCCTGGGCGGCCAGCTCCGATGCGGAATAGACCGAGGCCCCGGCTTCAGAGACCATGACACGGGTGAAGGCGAGTTCGGGAAATCTGGCCTGTGTGTCGATCACCAGCTTTTCGGTTTCGCGCGACGCCGTGCCGTTGCCGATGGCGACGAGTTCGATGTTGTGCCGCGCAGCCAGTGCGGCCAGCGTCTTGATGCTGCCTTCGCGGTCTCGGCGCGGTTCGAAGGGATAGATGGTGGCGGTATCGAGCAGCTTGCCGGTGGCGTCGATTGCGGCCACCTTGACGCCGGTGCGTATGCCTGGATCCAGGCCGAGTACGGACTTGGGACCCGCAGGCGCAGCAAGGAGCAGGTCCTTGAGGTTGGCGGCGAAGACACGTATGGCCTCTTGTTCGGCATTGTCGCGCAGGCGGCCTATGAGTTCGGACTCGAAGGCTGTGAGCAGCTTGACGCGCCATGTCCAGCGGCACACCTCGCCCAGCCAGCGGGCGCGAGGCGGGGCGTCGATGGAGAATCCGGCATCGATGTCCAGGAAGTTGGCGATCCGTTCGACGCAGGGGTGGGGCGTGCGGGTTTCGAGCTCGGGCTCCAGGCCCAGGCGGATGTCCAGCACGCCTTGCTGGCGACCGCGCAGCAGGGCCAGCATGCGGTGCGACGGCAGAGATCGCAGGCTTTCGCTGAAATCGAACCAGTCTCGGAAATTGTCGCCTTCGTTTTCCTTGCCCTCGACAACCTTGGAGTACAGCAGGCCGGTGCTCCAGAGGTGCTCGCGCATGTCGGCCAGCAGATCGGCGTTCTCGGCATAGCGTTCGGCCAGAATGTCGCGGGCGCCATCAAGTGCTTGCTTGCTGTCGTTGATGGAGGCCTCGGGGTTGAGATAGGACTGAGCCAGCTCAGCCGGATCGCAGGCAGGATCGGCCAGTATGGCGTCTGCGAGCGGCTCCAGCCCCGCTTCGCGGGCGATCTGCGCACGCGTGCGGCGTTTGGGCTTGTAGGGCGCGTACAGGTCTTCCAGGCGCTGCTTGGTGTCTGCGCTCCGGATCTCCTGCTCGAGTTCGGGAGCGAGCTTGCCCTGTTGTGCAATGGATTCGAGAATGGCGCCGCGCCGGCTTTCGAGCTCACGGACATAGCCCAGCCGCACTTCGAGATTGCGCAGCACGGTGTCATCCAGGCCGCCGGTCGCTTCCTTGCGGTAGCGCGCAATGAAAGGCACGGTGGCGCCGCCGTCCAGCAGCTCTACTGCCGAGGCGATCTGGGATGCGCGCACGTTCAGCTCGGTGGCCAGCATGGAAATGATGCGGGCGGGGTCGGTGGTGTAGACGGTGGAATCCGGGCTAGCTTGTACTTGGGTATCAGTCATCGATCCAACATAAATAAACGGTATGTCACGCGGCGCATTTTGCCACAATGCGCCGCCGGGGAAAATCGGCCGGCTGGCGCATTGGCCTGAAAATGCCGGGCCAAAGGCCTGGCAAAGGCCCCTGGGCGCATGGAGAAGGACTACTTTAACCACTCACGATGGCGTTGTCAGGCACACTGTGCGAAAATCCAGTCCTTGCCCCTACGCACGTCCCGTCATGCTTTTCCAGGAAATCACCGAAATCTTCGCCCAGGACGGCCCCATCGCCCAGGCGGTGCCGGGCTATCGTCCTCGTCAGGCGCAGCAAGAGCTTGCGCAGGCGATCGAGCAAACCCTCCAGGAGCGCTCCACGCTGGTGGCCGAAGCGGGCACCGGCACGGGCAAGACCTGGGCCTATCTGGTTCCGGCTTTCATGGGTGGCGGCAAGGCGCTGGTGTCCACAGGCACGCGCACCCTGCAGGATCAATTGTTCCGCCGGGATGTCCCGCGCCTGCGGGAGGCGTTGGGCCTGCCCATCACCGTTGCGTTGCTCAAGGGGCGGGGCAATTACGTTTGCCACTATCACCTGGGCCGTCTGGCCGGCGACGAGCGCGCCCTGAAGTCCCGGGCGGAAGTCGGCCAGTTGCGCCGCATCCAGATTTTTGCGCTGGAGTCGCGCAGCGGAGACCGCAGCGACCTGGCCGAGGTCCCCGAAGACGCCGATATCTGGAATCGTGTCACCTCCACGCGCGAAAACTGTCTCGGGCAGGACTGCCCCCACGTAAAAGACTGTTACGTCATGAAGGCGCGCCGGCAGGCCCAGGATGCCGACCTGGTCGTGGTCAACCATGCCCTGTTCATGGCCGACCTGGCCTTGCGCGAGGAGGGCATCACCGACCTGTTGCCGGAGGTGGATCTTGTCGTGTTCGACGAAGCCCACCAACTACCCGATATCGCCACGCGTTTTCTCGGCACGAGCGTGTCGTCGCATCAATTGCTCGATCTGGCCCGCGCCGTCGAGGTTGCAGGGCTGGCTCATGCGCGCGAGGCCACCAACTGGAGCGAGGCCGGAAAACGCATCGAACATGCCGCCAAGACGCTGCGCCTGGCCGCCGCGCCCATCGAAAAAATGCCGGGACGCAAGGCCACTTTTCAGGCTGTGCCCAATCCCCAGGAATTCGATCAGGCGCTTGAGTCGCTGATCGAGTGCCTGGACGGCTCGGCCCGGATGCTGGGGGTGGTGTCCGAAAAACATCCCGATCTTGCTGCCGTGTTCAAAACCTGCCAGGAACTGCGGGCGCGCCTGTTTCAGTGGAGCCAGCCGGATCGCGAAGGGCGCAATGCCCTGGCGCCTGCTGCACCCGCCGGCCAGGCAGCAGGCGACGCACTGCCGTCGTCCGCAGCGACGCAGGGCGATCAGGGCTATGCAGCGCCGCCAGACCCTCTGGCCGAAGCGGCCGTACGCTGGATAGAACATGGCACGCACTACATGCGTCTGCACAGCGCGCCCCTGTCCGTCGCCCGCATCTTTTCCCGTTACCGCAAGCCGGAGCAGGCCTGGGTGCTGACCTCCGCCACGCTGTCGGTTCACGGTGATTTCGGCCATTTCATACGCCAGCTCGGCCTGTGGGATGCAAGCACCATGCGCTGGGATTCGCCCTTCGATTACGCCACGCAGGGCGTGCTGTATGTCCCCAAGGGCTTGCCATTGCCCAACGACCGCCGTTTCAACGAGGCCTTTGTCGATGTCCTGATGCCGTTGGTGCAGGCGGCCTCGGGCGGTGTGCTGGTACTGTGCACCACCCTGCGGTCGGTGGACCACATCGCCGGCCTGCTGTCCGAACGGTTCGAAGACCAGGGCATAGAGCGCCTGCTGTTGCGGCAGGGCGAAAGCTCGCGCCGTGTGCTGCTCGAGCGCTTCCGCAGCGGCGACAATGCGGTGCTGGTGGGCAGCGCCAGTTTCTGGGAAGGCATAGACGTCCCTGGAGACGCGCTCACGCTCGTCGCCATCGACAAACTACCCTTCGCGCCGCCAGACGATCCTGTGCTGGAGGCCAGGTTGAACCTGTGCCGCACACAAGGAGGCAATCCCTTTATGGAATACCAGTTGCCCGAGGCCGCCATTGCGCTCAAGCAGGGCGCGGGAAGGTTGATCCGTTCCGAACAGGACTGGGGGGTGCTGGTGGTGGGGGACACCCGCATTGTCGACAAGCCTTATGGCCGGCTGCTGTGGCGTGGCCTGCCACCTTTTGCGCGGACACGCGAGCCGGAGCAGGCGCTGGCATTTCTCAGAAGCAGGCAGGCGGACAAGCTTGTTGTTTGAGCAGGGCAGTCCTGGGTGATGCCACACCGGCGTGTGCCCTGCGGTGGCCCTGGTGACTCGGGGCCGTTGTATTGGGGATCGGGTTTGTGCGGGGAACAACGGCAGGCGATGCCCACGCAGGGCATCGCAAATCAGACGTGCATCAGAACCAGTTGATGGGGTTCAGATAGCTGCCCTTGGGCTCGTTCAGCCCTTGCTGGTAATACTTGCTGTTCGGGTAATTGGTGTCGAGCACACGCTTTGTGTCGTCGCGCAGATCGTTCAGGCCGAGCTTGCCGTACGACAGGTACATGATATAGAGGGCCTTTTCGGCAATCGGCACGCCCTGAAAGTCCGTAATCACGGTTTTGGCACGATTGACTGCCGCCACATAGGCGCCTCGCTCATAGTAGTACTGGGCAACATGCACCTCGTTGCGCGCTATGGTGTCCACCAGCCATGTCAGGCGCAGCCGGGCGTCATTGGCGTAACGGCTGTCCGGATACCGCTTGATCAGTTCGTTGAACGCATCATAGGATTCGCGCAAGCCTTTGGGATCGCGTTCGCTGGGATCCTGGCGCGTGAACTTGGAAAAGGCCGCGCTGGCCGGCGTGAAGGTGATCAGGCCCTTGAGATACAACATGTAATCGGTGCCGGCATGATTCGGGTATTGGCGTTCGAAGCGGTCGATGGCCGCCAGCGCCTGTTCCGGCTCGTCGTTCTTCCAGTTGACATAGGCCTGGTCGATCAGGGACTGCTGCGCATAGGCGCCAAAGGGATAGCGGGCTTCCACGGCTTCGAGCCGCTTGCGCGCCTGGTCCCAGTTGGCCGCGGCAATTTCGGCGCGGGCGTCCTGGTACAGCTGTTCGGCGGTCCAGCCTGCGGTTTCATCGCGTTCGGACTTGATAGAGCTGCAGCCGGTGATCAGCATGATGGCCGCCAGGCCAAGCACCGCCAGACACTGGCGTACGCAGCCCCGATGGCCAAGCAGATTGAAATCTTTACGAGTCACAAAAGCATCCTTGGTGTTAGCATTGCACGCTGATTATATGATTTGTCGCCATGCCTGACACAGATATTGCCAAAGAAAGTTCCGCGCCGTCCGAACCGCAGCAGTTCAGGCTGGCGGTGGACGCAAGGCCCGGGCGCCTGGACAAAGTACTGGCGCAGCTGCTGCCGGACCACTCCCGCAGCCGCCTGCAGAGCTGGATAGAGGCCGGTCACGTCCTGGTCAACGAGCATGCTGTCAAGAACAGGCAGACAGTGTACCCGGGCGATATTATTATGGTATGGACGCAAACACCGCCGGAAACGCTGGCATTCACGCCCGAAGATGTGACATTTTGCGTGGTTGCCGAGAGCCCGGACTGGATAGTCGTGGACAAGCCTGCCGGGTTGGTCACGCATCCGGGTGCGGGAAATTGGCACGGAACTTTACTCAATGGCCTGCTGTTCCGTTATCCCGAGCTTGCCGGCGTGGCGCGTGCCGGCATTGTGCACCGGCTGGACAAGGATACGTCGGGCCTGCTTGTCGTGGCGCGCCACGACAAGGCACAGACACATCTGGTCAGACAATTGCAGGCCCGCAGCGTCAGCCGCGAATATTTAGCCCTGGTGCACGGTCGGGTGTCGGGGCATGGCACGATCAATGCGGAGATAGGCCGCGATCCGCGTGTGCCGGTGCGCATGAGCGTTGATCACCCGGTGGCCCCCAAGGCCGCCGTCACGCATTACACCTTTTTGCGCAGCGGTCTTGCGCCGGAGGATAAAGGCGTATGTCTAGTGCAGTGTGTGCTTGAAACCGGTCGTACCCATCAGATTCGGGTGCACATGGCCAGTATCGGCCACGCCCTGGTGGCCGATACGCTGTACGGCGGCAAATGCCTGGCTGGTGCGACACGCCAGCTCCTGCATGCCCGCGCGCTGCGTTTCGACGATTTTTCCTCAGGTGAGCGCGTCAGCTTCGAGTCGCCGCTGGCCAGCGATTTTCAACACGTACTGGACACCATCGCATGGCAGGACTGAACACATCGGGTCTGCTGGAAACGGTATCCGGCCAGCCATGGCCGGGGGTGGACTATTTCTGCACGACACGGCAGGGTGGAGCTAGTACCGGCGAGTGGGCGTCATTCAATCTTGGCCTGCATACCGGCGATGACGCCTCGCATGTTGCGGCAAACAGGCAGGTGCTGCGTGCGGCACTGCCCGGCGATCCTTTGTGGCTGCAGCAGGTGCATGGCGCGCAGGTGTGCGATGCCGACACCGTCGGCTGCGACACAACGGCGCAGCCTCCGATCGCGGATGCGGCTATCACCACGCAGACAGGCCGGGTGCTTGCCATCATGACGGCCGATTGCCTGCCTGTCGTCATTGCCAGCGGGGATGGCAGTGCGCTCGGGGTGGCGCACGCAGGCTGGCGCGGGTTGGCCGCGGGCGTGCTGGAGAATACGCTGCATGCACTGCGCCGGCGCGTGCCGGAGTCAGCGCAATGGCGGGCATGGATAGGCCCTGCGATCGGGCAGGCTTGGTTCGAGGTCGGCGAAGAGGTGCGTGAGGCCTTTGTCGGACAGGATGCCTCGACGGCGTTTTTTTTCGTTGTCCGTCCCGGGACAGGCGGTCGAAAATGGCTGGCGGATCTGCCCGGCCTGGCACGCTGGCGCTTGCGGCAGGCAGGTGTCGGCGATATCGAACTGAGCGGGCAGTGTACTCATGACAGGCCCGAACGCTACTACTCCTATCGTCGCGATGGCGTGACGGGACGAATGGCGACGCTGGCCTGGTTGTCCGGAGGGGGCCGGCTTCGGGCGGCGCCTGCTACCGACTTACCCTGATTGACACGCATTCAAATGCCAGAGACTATGATGCTCAAATGATGTGAGCAGAAGGTGTCTGAAATTGAGTGCGAATATGATGTTCCAGTGGCCGGCGTCTACATGCATCGAACCCGAAAGGCTTGCGCAAATTCAGGCAGAGTTTTCCCACGGATGGCTTGATGCGGCTGCGCAGGCGCAACGGGGCGGCCTGCAGCCACCGCGCGACCGACGCTTTCATGATGAAGCCTGGGCGTCGAGTCCAGCGCATGCCTTCATGGCGCACGCATACACGCTGACGGCCAGGGCCATGGACCAGATGGTTGATGCGGCGCAGGTCGATGAGCCTGTGCGCGATCGCTTGCGCTTTGCCGCCATGCAATGGGTGCAGGCGATATCGCCTGCCAATTTTCTGGCCACCAATCCGGTCGCTCAGCGCGCCCTGATCGAAACGCAGGGGCAGTCCCTGAGCAAAGGCCTGCAGAATCTGCTCAAGGATGTCCAACGGGGCCGTCTGACGCAGTCCGACGAAACACCGTTCGAGCTGGGCCGCAATATCGCGGCCACGGCCGGGACGGTTGTTTTCGAAAATCCGCTCATGCAAGTGATTCAGTATGCGCCGCTGACGCCCAAGACGTATCAGCGGCCTCTGCTTATTGTGCCGCCATGCATCAACAAGTTCTACATTCTTGACCTGCAGGAAGGCAATTCCTTTGTGCGCTATGCGCTTGAGCAGGGGCATACGGTATTCCTGGTTTCGTGGCGCAATCCGCTGCCTGACGATGCCGACGAGATCAAATGCGCAACCTGGGGCGATTATCTGCAGCATGGTGTGATCAAGGCGCTGGACGTCGCCAGCGCCATCACCGGGCAGCCGCAGGTCAATGCGCTGGGATTTTGCGTAGGCGGCACGCTGCTGACCAGCGCGCTTGCGCTGGCACGAGCGCAGGGCAAGCAGCCCGTGCGCTCGCTCACGCTGCTGACCACGCTGCTGGATTTTGATCGTACCGGTGTGCTGGATGTCTTTGTTGATGAGCATCACGCGCAGTTGCGCGAGCAGCAGCTTGGCAAGGGCGGCCTGATGACAGCGCGCGAGCTTGGCACGACGTTCTCTTTTCTGCGGCCTGCCGAGCTGGTCTGGAATTATGTGTCGGCCAACTATCTTATGGGCGACGTACCGCCGCCTTTCGATTTGCTGTACTGGAATGCTGACGGCACGAATCTGCCCGGACCTTTCTTTGCCTGGTACTTCCGCAATACCTATCTTGAGAACAATCTGAAGGTGCCGGGCCGGGTCAAGGTGGATGGCCATGCGCTGGACCTGGGCGCCGTGGACATGCCTGCCTATGTCTACGGATCGCACGATGATCACATTGTTCCCTGGCCCGCTGCCCACGCAAGCAGCCGCCTGCTGGGTGGCCCGGTACGGTTTGTACTGGGCGCCTCGGGCCATATTGCGGGCGTGATCAATCCGCCTGCCAAGGGACGCAGGCATTACTGGGTGAGCGGACCAGCACCCGACGGGAATGCAGATGCGCCGGATCAGGGTCGTGGCGCGGAAGCGTGGCTGCAGACGGCGACGCAGCAGCCGGGCAGTTGGTGGCCCGACTGGAATGACTGGTTGGTGCCACATGCAGGGGCCATGGTGCGCGCGCGCAGTAAACCGGGCAATGCCCTTTACCCGCCTATTGAGCCTGCTCCCGGGCGATATGCATGTGCCAGGGCGGTCTAGCCTGGATTTTCATCAGGGTTTAACGGTAATCCGTTTTCATACGACGATAGTTCAACAAATATCCAGACAAACAATCAGAACGGGAGAACAATATGGCAGGCAAACTCGCATACGTAACCGGCGGCATGGGGGGGATAGGGACGTCTATTTGCCAGAAGCTTGCTCGCGAAGGCTTTACGGTTGTGGCAGGCTGCGGTCCCAGCCGCAACTATCAGCAATGGCTCGATGAGCAGGCGGCGCAGGGTTATAAATTCCACGCATCGGTCGGCAATGTGTCGGACTGGGACTCCACGGTTGCGGCTTTCGATCGCATCAAGTCAGAACTGGGGCCCGTCGATATACTGGTCAACAATGCCGGCATCACCCGTGATGGCCTGTTTCGCAAAATGAGTGCGGAGGACTGGCGGGCTGTCATCGATACCAACCTGAACAGTCTGTTCAATGTCACCAAGCAGGTGATAGACGGCATGGTGGACCGGCAATGGGGGCGCATCGTCAATATCAGTTCGGTCAACGGGCAGAAGGGTCAGTTCGGCCAGACCAATTACTCTACCGCCAAGGCAGGTATACATGGTTTCACCATGGCGCTTGCCCAGGAGGTCGCCAGCAAGGGGGTGACCGTCAACACGATTTCCCCCGGCTATATCGGCACGGATATGGTGCGGGCCATGCGGCCCGATGTGCTGGAGAAAATTGTTTCCACCATTCCCGTCCGCCGGCTGGGTACGCCCGACGAAATCGGTGCAATGGTGGTATGGCTTTCGTCCGATGATGCGGGTTTTGCGACGGGTGCTGATTTTTCCCTGAATGGCGGGTTGCATATGGGTTAAGCTTGACTCGACCCTCTTTCCTTGTCGCTTGAGCGAGAACCCTTTAACCGGCCAGAGTCATGACGCAAACCGAAGACAGCAGCACGCCCCGTCTTATAAAAAAATACCCCAACAGACGCCTGTACGACACGCATACCAGCGCGTACATCACCCTGTCGGATGTCAAGCAGTTGGTGCTGGACGCCCAGCCGTTTCAGGTGGTCGATGCAAAGTCGGGCGAGAATCTCACCCGGAGCATACTGCTGCAGATCATTCTTGAAGAGGAAAGCGGCGGCAAGCCCATGTTTTCTGCCACGGCCCTGTCGCAGATCATTCGTTTTTACGGCCACGCCATGCAGGGCGTCATGGGCGCCTACCTGGAAAAAAATATTCAGGCGTTCATGGACATTCAGGAGCGCATGGCGGAACAGTCCAAAGGCTTGTATGGAACACAGTTCGGTCCCGAAGCCTGGACGCAGTTCATGAATGTGCAGGCGCCGGTGCTGCAGAACATGATGAGCAATTACGTGGATCAGAGCAAAAACCTGTTCGTGCAGATGCAGGACCAGATGCAGGATCAGACGCGCAATGTGTTCTCGGTATTTCCGTTTGCGCAGCCGCCGCGCAACGATAAAAAATAGGCCGCGTCAGGGCCGTAACGCCTATATTTTTTGAAATTCAGAAAACTGTAAGTTTGGGTGCTTCATAATAATGAGAATGAATCTTGTTAGGAGTACCCGAATATGTATAAGCAGTTGGCCGCCCTGGCACTGTCCGCAGGCCTGGCATTACCCGTCGCAGCAGCAGAGTATCCCATCGGTGAGCCGTCGGAGCACGCCGGGCTGGAAGTGGCCGCTGTTTACCTGCAGCCGGTCGAGATGGAGCCTGCGGGCATGATGCGTCCGGCCAAGGATTCGGACGTGCACCTGGAAGCCGATATTCACGCCACGGCAGACAATAAAAACGGTTTGCCTGAAGGCGCCTGGGCGCCTTATCTGAATATCAAGTACAAGCTGCAGAAAGTGGGCAGCGACAAGACGGTCGAGGGCGATCTGATGCCCATGGTGGCCAATGACGGCCCGCATTATGGCGACAACGTCAAGCTCGACGGCCCCGGCAAGTACAAGCTTACCTTTTTCGTGGCGTCCCCCGATGCCAACAAGATGAATCACTTTGGCCGCCACGTCGATAAAGAAACCGGCGTTGCGCCCTGGTTCAAGCCGTTCGATGTCAATTACGAGTTTGTCTTCGCCGGCACCGGCAAGAAGGGCGGTTATTGATGTCCTGGCTGGCTCGTTTCCTGGCCGCACTGGCGCTGGCGGTTTTTGCTGCGGCGCCCGTCCTGGCATCCGATCTCCCTACGTTTGAGTTGAGGTTCAAGCCCGACGGCACCTTTGAGCCAGCCCGTCTGGAAGTGCCCGCAGGCCGTTTCAAGATCAAGCTGATCAACGAAAGCCAGCAACCCGTCGAGTTTGAAAGCCTGCCCTTGCGCAAAGAAAAAGTGCTGGGTCCGGGTGTGAGTTCTTTTGTGGTCCTTACCATCAAGCGCCCGGGCGAATATCCTTTTTTTGATGATTTTCATCAGGCCGTCAAGGGCACGTTGGTTGTCGTGCCCGCACCTTAGTCAAGCAGAGCAGTATGGAACAGGTTGCATTTATCGTATGGCGCGAAAGCGTCGAGGCATTGCTGGTGGTGGGCATCCTGTTCACCTGGCTGCGTGCGTCTCCCGAGGGCCGCAGAGGCTTGCCCTGGCTGTGGGGCGGCGTGGCCGCAGGACTGGGCCTGGCCGTCATGCTGGCGCTGGTATTGCTGGGGATATCATCCTGGCTGTCCGACCAGGGCCAGGAGTGGTTTCAGGCCATCATGGCGCTTGCCGCCTGCGCGCTGGTTGTGCAGATGGTGTACTGGATGAAGCGCCATGGCAGCGGACTCAAGCGTGAGCTGGAGCAGGGGGCCAGCCAGGATGTCCAGAACGACAACTGGTGGGGCCTGCTGGTGCTGGTGGCAATCGCGGTCGCGCGCGAAGGCAGCGAGACCGTGGTCTTCCTGTATGGCACGGTGATGGCGGGCGTGGCGCAAGGCTCCGCGTTCCATCTTGCGCTGGCCGGTGTATTCGGTTTCATCGCTGCGCTGATGTCGTTCTGGCTGCTGCAGATGGGCGGCAGGCTGATCACCTGGCGGCGGTTCTTCAAACTGACGGAAATTCTGCTGCTGCTGCTGGCCAGCGCCTTGCTGGTGTCGGGTATGGATCACCTGATTTCGCTTGAAGTACTGCCTACGCTGGTGGATCCCGTCTGGGATAGTGCCTGGCTGCTCGATACGAGCGGCGGGTTGGGCAAGATTCTGGCCGATTTTGCAGGCTATCGAGCCTATCCTTCGCTGATGCAGGTGATCATCTGGGCGCTGTACTGGGTTGCTGTGTACAGGCTGCTCAAGCATGCGGACGCCTCCGCCAGCCGGGCACGCCTGGCTGCGGCGCGGGCGTAGCGCCATGGCAGTGGCGCTGCGAACGACGGCGGCCCGCTTCGCCGATTTTCTGCGTGATCATGCACGCTGGCTGCGTAGGCTGCAATGGCTCATTGTCGCCTTCTACCTGTCTTTGCTGATCATCCCTGCGCTGCTGCCCCTGCCGGACCGCAGCGCGTCTGTCTTCAACAATCTGACCATCTTTGCGCAGTTCGCTTTCTGGGGGGTATGGTGGCCGTTTGTGCTGCTGTCCATGCCGCTGCTGGGGCGTGCCTGGTGTGGTTGGTTCTGTCCCGAGGGCATGCTGAGCGAATGGGCCAGCGAACGCGGTCAGGGACGCGCCATTCCCAAGTGGATGCGTTGGGGCGGCTGGCCTTTTGTGGCGTTCGCGCTCACGACGATCTACGGACAGCTGGTCAGCGTCTATCAGTACCCGCTTGCCGTGCTCGCAGTGCTGGGCGGCTCCACGGCCGCAGCCATGGTGGTCGGCTGGCGTTACGGCCGCAAAAAAAGAGTCTGGTGCAAGTATCTCTGTCCGGTCAATGGCGTCTTTCAGCTTCTGGCCAAGCTGGCGCCCTGGCATTTCAAGGTTGACGAAGATGCCTGGCGCCATCCGGAACGGCGCACGGAAACCATCAACTGTGCGCCGCTTGTTCCGCTACGCCATATGAAAGGCGCGGGAGACTGTCATATGTGCGGGCGCTGCAGCGATTATCGTGGGGCCATCCATCTCACGCCTCGCTCGCCCGAGACGGAAATTGTCGACGTAACGACCGGCGACGGCTGGCAGACGGCGCTGATCGTGTTTGGCCTGATGGGCCTGGCGGTGGGGGCGTTCCTGTGGAGCGCCAGCCCCTGGTATGTCGTGGTCAAACAGGCGCAGGCGACCTGGCTGATTGAGCACGATATTTACTGGCCGCTGGCGCAGAATGCGCCGTGGTTCATCCTGACGCATTATCCCGACGCCAACGACACGTTCAGCTGGCTCGATGCCGAAGTCATCCTGCTTTTTATTTTCGGAGCGGCCCTCTTCGTTGGCGGTTCCATCTATCTCGGACTGTGGCTGGCGAGCCGATGCCTGTCCGTCACGCCATCTGGCGCTGCCGTACGCAATGCATCGGGCGTAGCCTTGCGCCAGAATGTAAGGCTGGACAGGTTGGCGCAGGCCTTGATTCCCGCTGCGGGGGTAGGCGTATTCCTGGGCTTGTCGGCGACGACGCTGACGCTGCTGCAGCACGAAGGTGTATCAACCTCCTGGGCGATGGCGGCGCGCTTTGCATGCCTGGGTCTGGCACTGGCGTGGAGCCTGCGCCTGTTATGGCGCGTCAGCGGCACGGGCGGCGGCAGTCCCATGCGGCGCCTGTCCGCCGTCGCACTGGTCTCGGCGGGGGTTGCGCCGTTCTGCGCGGCCTGGGTGCTGTTCTTTGCCGTCTGGTAGCGTAGCGTCCAGCCTTCCCGGGGAGCTCTGCTGTCGCGGGCGATTGAGCAGTGCGATTGTTATATTGCGTCGTGCGCGGCCTGCTTGCGGTATGGGCTGTGATCCTCAAGCTCGTCGATATAGGCCTCGATGGCGGGTGTCTCGCGGTTCAGGTAATCATCAATTGCCTGGGCAAAACGCTGGTCGCCAACCCAGTGTGCAGAACGCGTCCTGACAGGCAGCATGCCCCTGGAGAGCTTGTGTTCTCCCTGTGCGCCGCCCTCGAAGCAAGTCAGGCCGTGCTGGATGCAGAGCTCAATTCCCTGCAGATAGCAGGTCTCGAAATGCAGGCCGGGGATGAACACCGAGCTGCCCCAGTAGCGGCCGTATAGTGTGTCTCTACTGCGCAGATTCAGTGCGGCGGCAATGGGCTGATCTGCGCGTTCGGCCAGGACGATGACCATGCTGTCGGGTAGTGTGGCGCGCAGGCGCTCGAAGAAGGCCTGGTTCAGGTAGGGCGGATTGCCGTGCTCAAGATAGGTTTGCTGGTAGCAACGATAGAAGAACGCGAGCACCTGCGCCGAGATCTGTTCGCCCTGCAGCCAGCGGAAACGCACGCCTGCCTGCATGACTTTTTTTCTGTCCTGCTTGAGTTTCTTGCGCTTCTGCTGGCTCAGGCTCGCCAGAAAATCGTCCAGATTGCGGTAGCCGCGATTGAACCAGTGAAACTGTACATTGTCCCGAAACATATAACCGGCCTGTGCCAGCGCCCGCTGATCGTCATCGTTGGGAAACAGTACATGCAGCGAGGAAATGCCGTGCTGACTGGCTACAAGAATTGCCTGCTGCGCCAGGGCGAGGCGGTCTTCGTGGCTGGCGCCAAGTAAGCGGGGGCCGGGAACCGGTGTGAAGGGAATTGCGCACAGCAGCTTTGGATAGTAGGGCAGGCCGTGTTCTTCGAACGCGCGGGCCCAGGCGTGGTCGAATACATACTCGCCGCGAGAGTGGGATTTCAGATACAGCGGCATCGCGCCTGCCAGGTTGCCGTCACGATGCATCAGGAGATACTCGGGCGCCCATCCTGTACGTCGCGTTGCGCATTCGGTCTGGTCCATGGCAAGCAGGAACTCATGCTGCAGAAAAGGTTGGGGTCCGGCCAGGGTGTTCCACTGGCGGGCGTCGATGCGCTCCAGCTGATTGGTCAGGGTAAATGTAGTGGACACGGGAATAAGGGCGTTGGCAGATTGATCGTGTCAATATACACGGTAGGCGGCGTCAGCCCATAGGGCCGCGCAAGACTATGATAGCGTTGTTCCCGTCTTGGGGCCGGGCGGGATGCGGGCATTGAAAGCAAAAGAGATGAGATGAGCGGCAAAATACCAGTGACGGTGATTGCGGGCGGGCAGAGCAGTGGAAAGACTGCGCTACTCAATCGTCTGCTGGCCAGTCATGCCGGCGCCGTTGATGAGTCGAGTGTGGTGCTGACTCACCCGGCAGGTGCGGTGCAGCTAAAGGGTATGCGGGTCAGTGTGCTCGCGCGGGGCGTCGTCATCCAGGAGGGGGCCTGTCTTTGCTGCGCGGTGAGCGGCGAGTTGGTCGACGCCTTGCGTAACTGGTTTTTTGCTGCCCTGCATCGCAAGACGGCGCCGTTTTCGCGGGTGCTGATCGAAACTGCAGATGGCGACGATCCGGCATCCATCATGTATACCCTGCAGTACGATGCCTTTCTGCGCGACCGTTATGTTTATGGCGGTTGCGCCACGGTGATAGACGCTGCGGAAGGTGTGCACGGCCTGCAGGAACAGCCGATCATGCTCAGGCAGGCAGTGCTGGCCAACGCCCTGGTCATCAGCCAGGCGGCGTCGGTGAGTGAAACGGCGCTGGCCGGGCTGGACGCCTGTCTGCTTGCGGTGAATCCGGATGCGCCGGTTTTCCGGTCTGACGATGCGCAGGCCCTCGATTTTCTGCTTTCCGCTGCGCTTGCCGACAGCGGCCTGCCAGGACTACCGCGCGGTGCGCTGGCAGCGGCGCGGCCCAGCCTGTGGAACACCGGCGGCCTGGGCAGGCGCGCGCACCGCATCAGACGCGCGGCTGTCGATCCCTGGGTCATGCCGCTGGCTGGAGAGGCTCCGTCGGGGATACGCGTGCTGACGGTTCGATGGTCTGCGCCGCTTGTTCGCAGCGCTTTGATGCGGGCGCTGGAACGGCTGCAGGAAGATGTCTCCACGCCACTGCTGCAGGTGCGTGGGGTGGTGCAGTTTGAGGGAGATGTCCGGGCATGGCGGGTTAACGGCGTGCATGGGCAGCGCTATCCTCTGGAGGCATTGTGTCGGGATGTACGCCATCCGGCGGCGGCCGGCGCGCGCTCCGATCTGGCGCCTGGCAAGTCTGTGATGGTCATGGTCTTTCAGGGAGACAGGCTTGCAGGTTTTCCAGACAATGTCCTGTCAGTTTTGCCAGAAAATGCCGAAATGATGTCGCCTGTCAACAACTTGCCAGGGTGAACGGTTGCATTAAGCGCAACTCGATGGTGTAATTGACTTAGTACGCCACAGGACGGGCGAACGGCCAGAAGCCTGGCTGCCCACGCCCAATTTAGTTTTCCGGATCAACACATACGTACCAGGCGCCTGCTGGCCCGGCCAAAAGACTTTGCTCCTTTGGCCGCTGCAATATAAATTGAACAACTTTTACGCAAGCGCTGCTCGCGGTGCCTGGCGCCGTTCATCCGGCCTGTCAGCCCGATGCGCAAACGGCGCGAGGGATGATTCTCACAGCAGGCCACGCCGCCCCGTTTTGTCGGCGGCGAATTCGGTTCATGTCTGATTCCGGCGCTTCTGGGCAGCCTGCTTATCTATCGGAAATAATGGCTGATATTCCGTATACCTACGGTTTTTCTCTGAGTACCCGCACCCGCTCGGTGCCCGGCATGCTGTCTGCCAGATATTGGTGGTTGATGCTGTCGTTCCTCTGGCGCGCCGCGTCAGGCAATGCCGGCTTGCCCGGGGTGATCGCAAGGTGCGAAACCGGTGTGCGTGAATGCAGATCTATCGTGACGGCGCTCGTGCGGGCCGTGGCAAAGTGGGGGGCGCACGCAGAATGTGCGCCAGCCGCGTTTGCTTTGGTGGCGGGCAGAACTTTGGCAAAGGCTGCTGTGGCGTGGATTGTTGTAGTGTGGATGCAGGTCGTTGCGATGCGGGCAGGTATTGTCGCAATGATGCGCGTGGCGGCGGCAATGAATGCAGCGTTTGCGGCAACGGCAGAAAATAAAATGGGCCGGTTGCTAAATAGCTTAACCGGCCCATCTGTAATACTGGTTGCGGGGACAGGATTCGAACCTGTGACCTTCGGGTTATGAGCCCGACGAGCTGCCAGACTGCTCCACCCCGCGTCTGAAGAAAAGAATATTAACCCATACATTGAAAACATGCAACTCTGGCCGAAAAGGGCTGATATATATCGATGACTGAAACAGAGATCATCCGTGTGCTGGAAACAGCGCTGCTATGCGCTGACCAACCCATGCCTCTTGGCGAATTGCGCAAGCTTTTTGTGACGGAGGACTTTACCAACGACGATTTGCGCAGGCATCTGGTCCTGCTGCAGGAGGCTTGGCAGGACAAGGGGCTTGAGCTGATCTGTCTCGCGTCGGGCTGGCGTTTTCAGAGCCGCCCCGAGATGAAGCGTTTTCTCAGCCAACTCAGTCCCGAGCGGCCTCCCAAGTATTCTCGCGCGGTGCTTGAGACGCTGGCCATTATTGCGTGGCGGCAGCCTGTTACCCGTGGCGACATCGAAGACATACGCGGTGTCACGGTCTCGTCCCAGATCGTGCGCACGCTCGAGGACAGGGGGTGGATAGAAGTCCTGGGCCATCGCGATGCGCCAGGCCGTCCCGCCCTGCTGGGCACGACCCGCCAGTTTCTGGACGATCTGGGCCTGAAGGCGCTGGATGAGCTGCCTGAACTCGAATCTCACGACGCGGTCGTGGCGCTGGCGGGACTTGAGCTGGAGGTTGTGCCGGATATGTCCGGGGCGCCGTCCGGGGATGCGCAGACAGAAGATGGAGCCTTGTCCGACGATGGTGGGCAGGCGGAAGCGGGCACGCAGACGGAAGCGGACATGCAGACGGAAGCGGACACGCAGGTGGAAGCGGACACGCAGGTGGAAGCAGACGCGCAGGCGGAAGCAGGCCCACAGGCAGACGAAGGCTCTCTGTCTGAGGAGGGCCCGCAGACCGAAGACGGCGGCGGGGCTGGCGATCAGGCGCAGGCTTGCGTCGAGGTGGCAGGCGATACCGATGTCACAGTAATTGATGAAGCCGGTCATGAACAGGCCGTGCAGCACGAAGAGATACAAACGGAGTACCTAAAAGAAAATGACTGAATCGAATAATCAATATGACCTGCCTTTGGGTGATGCAACGGGTGGCGTCGGCATGGCCGGTACGGTGCAGGCCAAGCCGGCGGCTCGCGGCAGGCGTAAAAAAGCTGCGGATGAATCCGCTGTGGCGACTGCCGGCAGCGGCAGCGCGGATGTAACCGCCGGTTCAGAGGGCCCGGAAGGCGCCCCTGTCAGGAAGGCTGCCCCCCGCTCCAGGGCAAAGACTGCGGCGCCGGTTTCCGGCGATGCCGCTGAGACGGCTGCCAAGCCGGCTCCTCGCAAGCGAGCCAAGCCCAAGTTGGTCGAGGCCGAGGCGCCCGTGGTGGCTGCCGAGGCAGTTGACGCTGCGACGCCCGTCGCTGCAAAGCGTTCGAGGGCCAAGGCGAAGGACGATGCCCAGGTTGGTGATGCTGCGGTCGTTAAAAAACCTGCGGTGCGAAGGACGCGTGCGGCGAACAAGAATGCTGCGGATCAGGAGGCGCCTGTCGTGGCGCCGGCCGAGCAGGCCGCGGCCCAGGCGGACAAGCCTGCTGCGGTGCGGCGTACCCGTAAAAAGGCGGCCCCGGCCAGCGAGATTGCGCAGGCAACGCCGGCACCGGCGCCCGCCTCCGTGCCGGCGCCGGATCAGCCTGTGCAGGCGCAGATGGATTATCACCCGTCCAAGGGCGCGAGCGATGGCCCGCGGCCGACGGCCGGCTTTGCGGATGGCGCGCCAGGGCAGCCTGACGCAGCGCGTGGCGCAAAGCCCAACGAAAGGCGCGATTCGGCGGATGCCGTAGTTCGAGACAGTGGTTCGGCTGTTGCTGCCGACAGCGCGCCTGCCATGCCGTATGGTGTGGGAGAGGAAGGGAGCGCGGGGCCTGCTGGCCAGCGTGACGACAGGGGGTTGCGTAGCCGGGGTCGCAAGCTTCGAACGCCTTTCCGTCGGCGTCGCGGTGACGCCGTCAACGACGGCCACGCCGCAGATGCCGGGGAAGCGAGGCCTGTCGAAACATCTGATGATTTCGGTATGGCTGCCGCCGGCGAACCGCATGTCGGGGAGCCTGCGGGCAGGCATGGGCGCGGGCAGCGTCGCGGCAAAAACGGCGGCGGCAATGCCGTTTCGCGCACTGGAGAGCAGGATGATCGCCAGGGGCAAGGCCAGCATCAGGCCCAGGACGAAAACCGGCAGGGCAGGAATCGCGGCCGGAATGGACGGCGCAACGATAAGGTTGAAAACGAAAAAGACGCGGAACTGGCGCTGTCTTATCTGGACAATGGGGCCCAGACCCGTCAACGCCTGGATAAATACCTGAGCAGCGAGGTGTTGATGCCCAAACTGCATAAGGTGTTGGCCGAGGCGGGTGTGGGGTCGCGCCGCGAAATGGAAGAGCTCATTATCGCCGGCCGGGTTTCGGTGAACGGCGAGCCTGCCCATATCGGGCAGCGTGTGGGGCCGAACGATCAGGTGCGTGTTAACGGGCGCCCTGTTGCGCGCCCTAGCGCCAAGAAGCCGCCGCGCATCATTCTTTATCATAAGCCTGCCGGCGAGATTGTCAGTCATGACGATCCGGAAGGGCGCGCCACGGTATTTGCGCGCCTGCCCAAGATTCGCATGGGCAAATGGCTGTCGGTGGGGCGGCTGGATCTGAACACAGAGGGCCTGCTGATTCTGACAACGTCGGGTGATCTGGCCAACCGGCTCATGCATCCGCGTTATGGCGCCGAGCGTGAATACGCGGTGCGGGTGCTTGGCGAGTTGGGTGACGAGCAGCGGGCAAGCCTGCTCAGTGGCGTGCAGTTGGATGATGGCATGGCCAATTTCGGTTCGCTGGACAGCCTGGGCGGCGAGGGCAGCAATCGCTGGTACCGCGTCACCCTGAAAGAAGGGCGCAATCGCGAGGTCAGGCGTATGTTTGAGGCGGCTGGTGTGACTGTCAGCAGGCTGATCCGCACACGTTTTGGCGAAGTGGTGTTGCCGCGCAATCTGCGCCGGGGCCGCTGGGAAGAGCTCGACGGTAATCTGGTTACGGCATTGATGTTGCAGCTTGGCCTGATGCGTGATGATGATGGCGAGGGTGCATCCGGGCGGGGTGGGCGTGCTGAGCGCCAGCCTTTGTCGCATGACAGCGCGTTGCCGCCAGGGTTTGGCACGTTGGAGCGCAATGGCATGAATGGCGCCAAGGTCAGCCGACGGGGCAAGCTGTCCGGTGGCCGCAAGGTTGCCGGCTCGTTGAATGAAAGCTATCCCTCCGATCCCTACGGGACCGGACTGATGTTCAGCGGCGGCCTGCCTAACGGGCATCCCACCGCAGGCGGCGGAGCGGCACCGCGAGGCAAAGGCGGGCGCAAGGGGCATGGCGGTCAGGGTGAAGGCGCGGGCGGTGAGCAACGCCGTCGCGGACCGGGCGGCAATCGATCTGGCGCGAGCCAGGGGCCTAAAGGCGGATACGGAAAGAATGGCGCGCCCAAGAATGGTGCGGCAAAAAATACCGGGCAGGGCGGCCGAAAGGGCGGCAAGGGCAAGGGCGGCAACGCGTCGCACGGACGTTCAGGCGGTGCGCGCGGCGACGATTGGCAGCCTCGCGGCGCTTCGGCGCACGAGTCGCACCTGGGCAAGCTGGGTGGCGGCCGGGGGCGGTAATGCATGTGCTGCCGGGTGTCTGCCGGCGAGCCAGTCCCGCCTGGGGCTGGGTGGCCGCGGGTCCCGCGCAGCCAGAACGCCCCCACGGCTGTTCGGCAGTGTTGCATTTTCAATGTAAGGCCTAGACACTACAGGAAATTTTCTGATTTTCTGTTAGAATGTAGGGCTTTATAGCTATATTGTTTTGTCATGCGGTAGCCTTGGCTGGCAATGGTAGCGGCACATTTTCGAATGCGTCATGTGGCGGCAAGTCGGGGCGTCAGGCATGGATGACATGCTAGGCCTTGTCTTGCGGGCACTGTTGTGCGCGGCGTGATAACAGTGGGCTGGGGCGTACAGCCCATTTTTTTTTGGATTTTATGGCGGATATCTTTGCTTTGACACAAGAGGCTTTGGCCGGCTCGGACATCGAGCTGGTGGATGTCGAGCGCGCGCCGCTTGGACTCTTGCGTGTCACGATCGATCGCCCAGAAGGGATCCGGATCGAAGACTGTGAACTGGTCTCCCGGCAGCTTTCGCGGGTGCTCGAAGTGGAAAACATAGACTACAAGCGTCTCGAGGTGGGTTCGCCCGGCACTGATCGGCCTCTGAAAAAAGCCGCCGATTTCATTCGGTTTGCCGGTGAACGCATTGAGGTGAAGCTGCGCACTGCCGTTGACAATCGCAAGGTTTTTGTCGGCATTTTGCGCGTTCCTGAGAATGCGGATGCCCAGGCGTCCGCGCTTATGCTCAGCCTCGAGCTCGAAGAGGCGTCTGGCGAGGACAAGCTGCTGAGCTTTTCCTTCGATGACGTTGACCGTGCCAAACTGGATCCCATTCTCGATTTCAAGGGTAGAAAGCGATGAGTCGCGAAATTCTTTTGCTGGTGGACGCCTTAGCGCGTGAAAAAAACGTTGAACGCGAAGTCGTGTTCGGCGCGTTGGAAAGCGCCCTGGCGTCGGCCATGAAAAAACGCTTCAAGGAAGATGCCGATATTCGCGTGACCATAGATCGCGACACCGGAGAGCACGAGGGCTATCGGCGCTGGCTGGTGGTGCCCGATGACGCAGGCTTGCAGGAACCCGATCAGCAGGAGCTTTATTCCGACGCCCAGGATATCGTCCCCGGTATCGAGGTGGGCGAGTACATCGAGGAATCCCTGGAGCCTGAAGAGTTCGGGCGTATCGGTGCGCAGGCGGCCAAGCAGGCCATCCTTCAGAAAATCCGGGATGCCGAGCGCGAGCAGGTCCTGAACGATTTTCTCGAGCGGGGCGAGACAATTGTCTCCGGCACCATCAAGCGCATGGATAAAGGCGATGCCATTATCGAAACCGGCAAGATCGAAGCACGCCTGCCGCGCAACGAAATGATTCCCAAGGAAAACATTCGAGTGGGTGATCGGGTGCGGGCCTGGGTGCTCAAGGTCGACCACGCCGCACGCGGCCAGCAGGTCATCCTGTCGCGCACTGCGCCTGAGTTCATCCGGCAACTGTTCGAAAACGAAGTCCCCGAGATCGAGCAGGGTCTGCTCGAGATCAAGGCCGCTGCGCGCGATGCAGGCGTTCGCGCCAAGATCGCCGTTGTGGCCTACGACAAGCGTATCGATCCAATCGGTACCTGCGTGGGCATGCGCGGCTCGCGGGTGACCGCGGTACGCAATGAGCTGGGCGGGGAGCAGGTCGATATCGTGCTTTGGGCCGAGGATCCGGCCGAATTCGTCATCGGTGCGCTGGCGCCTGCCAACGTCGAATCCATTGTGGTCGACGAGGACAAGCATGCCATGGATGTCGTGGTCGACGGTGAAAACCTGCCCAAGGCCATCGGCGCGCGCGGACAGAATGTGCGCTTGGCTTCCGAGCTGACCGGGTGGCAGATCAACATCATGACCCCCGAGGAAAGCCAGAACCGTCAGGACGAAGAGCGTTCGGCGCTGCGCCAGGCCTTTATCGCCAAGCTTGATGTCGACGAAGAGGTTGCCGACATCCTGATCGACGAAGGCTTTACCGGACTCGAGGAAATCGCTTACGTGCCCATGCAGGAACTGCTGGAGATCGAAGCCTTTGACGAAGACACGATCAACGAGCTTCGCACCCGTGCCCGCAATGCGCTGCTTACCGAGGCGATTGCCCACGAAGAGCGCGCGCAGTCCGTGGCGCAGGATCTGCTGGAAGTCGAAGGAATTACGCCGGAGCTTGTCAACCGTCTGGCCGATAACGAAGTGCTCACCCTGGATGATCTGGCCGAGCTGTCTACCGATGAACTGTCCGAGATTTCCGGATTGTCCAGCGAAGACGCCAGTCAGATGATTATGCGTGCAAGAGCCCATTGGTTTGACGACGAGGCCTGACGCATATGACCATGCAAGTCAGGGTGTGTTTATTGAATAAGTAGCTGAAAAAGCAAGAGAGAGTCGAATGCCAAGTAACACCGTCGCCCAGTTCGCTGTTGAACTGAAAATGCCTGCGAACGTACTGCTGGAGCAGTTGCGTGGCGCGGGTGTTGAACTCAGGTCGGTCGACGATGCCGTCACCGACGCGGACAAGGCGAAACTACTTGATTCGCTGCGTCGCGCTCATGGCGGGAACGAGGGCAAGAAAATCACGTTGACCCGTCGCCAGACTTCCGAAATCCGGCAGGCCGACGGCTCGGGTCGTTCGCGCACGATTCAGGTAGAGGTGCGCAAGAAGCGTGTATTCGTCAAGCGCGATCCGGCCGAACTTGCGGCAGAGGCAAAGCTGCAGGCCGAGGCCGAGGCTCAGGCCCAGGCTGATGTGCTGGCTGCGGTGGAGCAGCAGGCGGCGGAAGCCGATGCGCCGGCCGCTGTTGAGCCCGAGGCCGCTCCGGAAACCACCGCGGATACTCCGGATGCACCCCCCGTTCAAGTCGAGGCGTCAGTGGAGCGCGCAAGCGCCGAGCCTGCGGCCGACGAACCGGCGTTGGCAGAGCCCGCGGCCGATGTGCCGGAGCCCGCTGCTGCATTGCCCGAGCAGGTTGAAAAGCCAGCCGAGGCTGCGCCCGAGGCCGAGCAGCCGGCCCAGGCCGACGCCCAGCCCGAAGCCGCTGAGCAGACGGCGCCTGCCCAGGCCGAACCGGTCGAGGCGCAGCAGGCACAGCCTGCGGTCGATGCACAGGCCGAGCCGGCCGAGGCCAGCGAACCGGTCAAGGCAGACGAAGCGCCCGCGACGGCGCCCGCTGCCGAGACGGCCAAGACGCCTGCTGACAAGAGCCCCGCGCGCGCACGCCCCGGCGCCCGCCGCGCTGCGCCGCCGTCGGCCGCGCCGGCTGCCGACCCCGATCGCGAGCGTGCCCGTCGCGCCGCCGAGGCCGAAGCTGCGGCCTTGAGAGAGATGTTGAGCCGTCCACGCAAGGTCCTGAAAGCGCCTGAACCCGATCCGCAAGGCATTTCGGGCACGCTGCACAAGCCGGCGGGCGTCAAGGGCAAGAAAGATGCGAAGGCCGCCGGCGACAAGAAGGTCATCAAGGCGACCGAGGTTTCTACCTCATGGACAGACGACAGCGGCCGTAAAAAGCCGGCAGCCCGGGCCGATGCGCCACCGGCTGCGCCCAGCCGCGACGGCTGGCGTGCGGGCGGCAAGGCAGGCAAGGGCGGCAAGGGTGCCCGCGGTCGTGGGCGCAATGCGCAACCAGAACGCAAGGAAATTCAGCCTGTCGAGTTTATTTCGCGCGAAGTTCACGTGCCGGAAACCATTTCCGTGGCTGACCTGGCGCACAAGATGTCCATCAAGGCATCCGAAGTCATCAAGCATTTGATGAAGCTGGGCCAGATGGTCACCATTAACCAGGTGCTGGATCAGGAAACCGCCATGATCGTCGTCGAGGAGCTTGGCCATAAAGCCATCGCTGCCAAGCTGGATGATCCGGAAGCCTTCCTGGACACCGTCGAGGGGCCTGAGGCCGAGGCAGTGTCTCGTGCGCCAGTGGTCACCGTGATGGGTCACGTCGATCACGGCAAGACTTCGCTGTTGGATTACCTGCGCCGCACCAAGGTTGCGTCCGGCGAAGCTGGCGGCATTACGCAGCATATCGGCGCCTATAACGTCAAGACGGAACGCGGCATGGTTACCTTTCTGGATACTCCGGGACACGAGGCCTTTACGGCCATGCGTGCCCGTGGTACCAAGGCAACCGACATCGTTATCCTGGTCGTTGCGGCCGACGATGGCGTCATGCCCCAGACCAAGGAAGCCATCCACCATGCCAAGGCGGCCAATGTGCCCCTGGTCGTGGCGATCACCAAGATAGACAAGCCCGAGGGCAATCCGGAGCGCGTCAAGCAGGAACTGGTGGCCGAAGAGGTCGTCCCTGAAGAATACGGCGGCGACGTGCCCTTTATCGGCGTCTCTGCAAAGACGGGCGAAGGCATTGACGATCTGCTCGAAAACGTGCTGCTGCAGGCCGAAATCCTCGAGCTCAAGGCGCCTGTGGATGCGCCGGTCAAGGGTATTGTGATCGAGGCGCGCCTGGACAAGGGGCGCGGTCCGGTGGCTACGGTGCTGGTGCAAAGCGGTACGCTCAAGCGTGGCGACGCCATCCTGGCTGGCGCCAGCTATGGTCGCGTGCGAGCCATGCTCAACGAATCGGGCAAGCCCATCACCAGTGCAGGTCCTTCCATTCCTGTCGAAATTCAGGGTCTGACCGAAGTGCCCGCCGCGGGCGACGAGGTCATCGGCATGGTCGACGAGCGCAAGGCACGAGAAATCGCGCTGTTCCGTCAAGGCAAGTTCCGCGATGTCAAGCTGGCCAAGCAGCAGGCGGCCAAGCTCGAGTCGATGTTCGACAACATCGGCGAAGGCGTGCAGACACTGGCGCTCATCGTCAAGACGGACGTCCAGGGTTCCCAGGAGGCCTTGGTCTCTTCGCTGGTCAAGCTGTCCACCGACGAAGTCCGTGTCCAGGTCGTTCACGCCGCGGTCGGTGGTATCTCCGAGAGCGACGTCAACCTGGCCATCGCCTCGCATGCAGTGGTGATCGGCTTTAATGTCCGCGCCGAGCAAAGCGCCAAGAAGCTGGCCGAAAACAATGGCATCGACCTGCGCTACTACAACATCATTTACGATGCCGTGGATGAGGTCCGCAATGCGCTGTCCGGCATGCTGGCGCCCGAGAAGCGCGAAGAAGTCATCGGCACCGCCGAAATTCGTGAGGTCTTCTCCGTTTCGCGCATCGGCAACATTGCCGGCTGCATGGTGACCGATGGTGTGGTGCGCCGCGATGCCCAATTGCGCCTGCTACGCAATCATGTGGTGCAATGGTCGGGCCATCTCGATTCGCTGCGCCGCTTCAAGGACGACGTCAAGGAAGTCAAGTCCGGTTTCGATTGCGGTATCACGCTCAAGGGCAACAACGATATCGAGGTCGGCGATCAGCTCGAGTTCTTCGAAATCAAAGAGATCGCCCGGACACTGTAAATTATGGGTCGTCATAAATCCAAACCTAACCCGGGCCGCAACACGAGGCTGGCCGATCAGATCCAGAAGGATCTGGCCAGCCTCATACAGCGCGAGCTCGACGTATCGCGCGCTGGCCTGATAACGCTGACCGGCGTCGAGCTGTCGGCTGATTATGCGCATGCCAAGGTCTATTTCACCGTCATGGGCGCAGAGCCGCAGGCGGCTAGCGATGCCCTTGCGGAAAAGGCTGGCTGGCTGCATTCTCTGCTGTTCAAGCTGCTGCACATACATACTGTCCCTACGCTGCGTTTCATCCACGATGACCAGCTTGCTCGCGGCATTGAGTTGTCGCAGCTTATCGACCGGGCCAACCGCCCCCAGGACGAAACTTTCAAGCCCTCGGAACCCGAGGACCCTGACGAACAGCCCTGAGGGGCTGTCGTTCGTTTTTACATGGATTCATGAACGATGGCTTCCCGACGCGGGCAGATGCTCGATGGCGTCCTGTTGCTGGACAAACCCGAGGGCTTGTCCAGTAATCACGCCCTGCAGCGCGCCAAGCGCGCGCTTGATGCCCGCAAGGCGGGCCACACCGGCACGCTCGACCCTTTTGCTACGGGGCTGCTGGTATGCTGCCTGGGCAAGGCAACCAAGCTATCGGCCTCCATGCTCGAGGCCGATAAAGCCTATATCGCCACCATTCAGTTCGGCGAGGAAACCGATAGCGGAGACCTGACCGGCAATATTGTTGCAACGGCAGAAGCGACGCCCATCGATGTCACCCAGGCTGGACTCGAGGCGGCGCTGACCGGTTTTCGCGGCGAAATAGAACAGATTCCGCCCATGTATTCGGCTCTCAAGCGCGACGGCAAACCGCTGTATGAGTATGCGCGGCAGGGCATAGAGTTGGATCGGCCGCCGCGGCGAGTCATGATTCACAAGCTTGAACTGCTGCGGCTTGAAGGGCTGCAAGCAGAGATTATCGTGGAATGCAGCAAAGGTACCTATATACGCACCCTGGCCCAGGATATCGGGCGGGTGCTTGGGTGCTATGCCCATCTGGCGGCGCTCAGGCGTACCAGGGTAGGGCCTTTTGACGTCGATGACGCCATTGGGCTTGAGGCGCTCCAGGCGTTGTCCGGACCGCAGTCTGTCCTGATCCCGCTTGATGCCCTGCCTGCCGGTCTCGTGCCAGCAACTATCAAACAGAAGGAACAACTATGAATCGCGCTTTGCGCAATGTGGCGATCATCGCCCACGTCGACCATGGCAAGACCACGCTGGTCGATCAACTGCTGCGTCAATCGGGCACGTTCCGTGACAACCAGCAGGTATCCGAACGTGTAATGGACTCCGGCGACATCGAAAAAGAGCGCGGGATCACCATTCTTTCCAAAAACTGTGCCGTCGAGTACGAAGGCACGCACATCAACATTGTCGATACCCCGGGACACGCAGACTTCGGCGGTGAAGTCGAACGCGTGCTGTCCATGGTGGACGGTGTGTTGCTGCTGGTGGACGCTGTCGAAGGCCCCATGCCTCAGACTCGTTTTGTGACCCGTAAGGCGCTGGCGCTGGGCCTCAAGCCCATCGTCGTCGTCAACAAGATTGACCGCCCGGGCGCGCGTCCCGACCATGTCATCAATGCGACCTTCGACCTGTTCGACAAGCTGGGTGCAACCGAAGAGCAGCTGGATTTCCCCGTGATTTACGCGTCGGGGCTGGCTGGCTATGCAGGCCTGACCGACGATGTGCGCGAAGGCGACATGCGCACGCTGTTCGAAGCGATCCTCAAGTACGTTCCCCAGCGCGAAGACGACGTAAACGGCCCGCTGCAACTGCAGATTATCTCGCTGGACTACAACAGCTACGTCGGCAAGATCGGCATTGGCCGGGTCAATCGCGGCAAGATCCGTGCAGGACAGGACGTGGCCGTCAAATTTGGGCCTGAGGCAGATTCGTTCAAGGGGCGCATTAACCAGGTATTGCAGTTTCATGGCCTGGAACGTGTTCTGGTCGACGAGGCTCAGGCAGGCGACATTGTTCTGATCAACGGTATCGAGGACATCGGCATCGGTTGCACGCTCATGGATCCTGCAATGCAGGAAGCATTGCCCATGCTGCGCATCGACGAGCCGACGCTGACCATGAACTTCATGGTCAACTCATCGCCGCTGGCTGGTCGCGAAGGCAAGTTTGTCACCAGCCGCCAGTTGCGTGATCGACTCGAGCGCGAGCTCAAGTCCAATGTGGCCCTGCGGGTGAACCCCACCGAAGACGACATGGTGTTCGAAGTGCGTGGCCGTGGTGAGCTGCACCTGACCATTCTGCTTGAAAACATGCGCCGTGAAGGCTACGAGCTGGCCGTATCGCGTCCACAAGTTCTGCTCAAGGACATCGACGGTGTGCGCCATGAGCCTTTCGAACTGTTGACGGTTGACGTCGAGGACGGGCACCAGGGCGCCGTCATGGAGGAGCTGGGCCGGCGCAAGGGTGATCTGCAGGACATGCAGGCGGATGGCCGCGGGCGCACTCGGCTGGAATACCGGATTCCGGCCCGGGGTCTGATAGGGTTCCAGGGTGAATTCCTTACGCTGACGCGCGGTACCGGTCTGATGAGCCATATTTTCGACGACTACGCGCCCATGCGCGAAGGCGGTGTGGGAGAGCGTCGCAATGGCGTGCTGATCAGTCAGGATGACGGCGCTGCCGTGGCCTACGCGCTATGGAAGCTGCAGGATCGCGGCCGCATGTTTGTCAGCCCGGGCGACGCCCTGTACGAAGGCATGATCATCGGTATTCACAGCCGTGACAACGACCTGGTGGTCAATCCCATCAAGGAAAAAAAGCTCACCAACATCCGTACCAGCAGCAAGGACGAACACATCGACCTGGTGCCGCCTATCCGCATGTCGCTGGAGTATGCGGTCGAGTTCATCTCGGACGATGAGCTGGTCGAAGTTACGCCCAAGTCCATCCGTCTGCGCAAGCGCTATCTGCAGGAGCACGAGCGCCGCAGAATGTCGCGCGAAGCCCAGTAACTCCGCTGTCCCTGAAAGGGGATCGCGTAGCGCAGTGACCATCCAGGCGCAGTAATTTCAGAATTGTCTGCTTGCCTCGATGGTCACTCTTGTTTTGCGGTTGCCGAACAGTGTGTCATTGCTGAGCATGCGATGGTGTGAAAGCGACAGCCTGGGGGTGAGGTTGGCATAGCGAATGCGCTGGTGCCATATGGACAGTGCTATGCTGCGCTGAGTATCCCGCCTGGGGATACCTTCGCTGAACAGGGTCGGGCCTCGGTAACGGCGCAGACTGCTGCCCACGTTGATCCATGTACCGATGCCGGATGCCCATGCCTGCCCCCAGGCGGCGCGCAGGCCGAGATGCTGAAAACTGTTGCCCGGGTCTCTGGCACCGGTCTGGGTATAAAGCTCATGGTCGAGCAGCCAGTACTGGCCGGGTCCAGGCGTGTAGACGAGTGACAGACTGGCCTTGTGTTGGCGATTATCCAGATGCCTGTGCTTGGAATGCCGCTGGTGGGCATATTCCCACGCGGCGAGTGTCTGCCACGTTGACGTCCACCTGTAATCCCATTGTGCGCTCGCACCCACGGTATGTGAATAGGCGTGGCCGCCGAACAGGCGATATTCGGTGTAGGGCCCAAGGCGCAGCGTATTTCTGGCGTTTTTCAGGCCTGTGCCGGGTGAGAGGCGCAGGATGAAGTCGTTGTAGCGCGAATGCCTGGCGTAATGACGACCGTAAGCGCTGATGTCCAGCGCATAAAAGTGCCTGTATGGAAAGAACCAGTTTTTTTCAGCCCCTGCGTGGTAGCCGAAACCCTGGTCGTGAATGGGCGCGTCGAACGTCCAGTTGCCTAAGCGCCTCTGGCTGGGGGCGCTGTTCAGATTGTGCTCATTCAGCAGTGTGACGCCAGCATGCAGGCGCCAGCTTTCGCGCCGGTGCAGTCGCTGGCGCAGGTCGGCAAGGCGCGGACCGAGTGTGTCCGGCAGGTTTTCCGCATGCAGCAGATCGAGTTGCTGCCGGGCGGCTCTGTGCTGGTAGTCTGCAATGAGGGCGTCGGCCAGCTGCAGCCGCAGGCCGTGGGCGTTGGGTACGCGGGCCAGCAACTGATCATAGTATTGTGCGGCCGCATCGGGGCGGTTCTGAGAGCGTGCCCGGATGGCGCGGGCGTACGACAGCATGGCGGAGTCTGGATCGGGTAATTGTTCGTAAACCGGCAACAGTGCGAGAATGCCGGCGAGATAGCCTGACTGTATGGCGGACAGCATGGCGCGCTGAAGCAACGCCGGTCTTGCCAGCAGCGTAGCCTGGTCAATTTCGATGGGCTCTCTGTCCGCCTGGCCGCTGTGGGCAGCAGGGTAGGTGTTGCGATGTAGATGTTCGCCTGCCGGGACCGACAGCGAGCATGGGGCAGGCATGCATGTGGTCAGAGCCCTCACAGGCGTGACAGGCAGGCAGGCCAGGCAGGCAATCAGCATTACAGTAAAGCATCTCATGTGTTCTGGCCTGCGTCGGTGCGTGGGGAACGGTGCCGACGCAGGACTCGCCTGTCAGTACTTGAATTCCAGTGTCGCGGTGTAGTTGCGTCCGGGAGCGGCGAGCGCCAGATGGTTGATTCGCTCCAGACTATTGCCTATGGGCCGGAAGCCAGCCTGGCGGGCGGATTCCCAGGTGACGTAGCGATAGTTGAAGACGTTGTAGGCGCCCAGGCGCAGCAGGAGCATGTTGTTGATCTGGTAATGGCCGGTGAGGTCGGTGACCATCCATTTGCGGGTCCGGATGTCGGTCTTGCTGGATCCAATCTGCCTGATTCCGCCCGACACCGATTCGTAGACGAGTTCGCCTGCCTTTTTGGAACCTGAGTAGGTGGTTTTCAGTGAGACACCCCAGCGTTCGTCGGGAGCAAGATACTCAAGCCCGTAGACCAGACGTATGGGTTGCAGCATGTCCAGGACATAGCTGCTTGCCCCCTGGAAGTCCGGATTGCGGGAGGCAGGGCCGCGCGGCTTGACGTAGCTCATGGCCAGCGTGGCCTGCAGGCCATCGGGCATGCGCTGCCATATCTGATGCATGTCCAGCAGCGATCTGAACGTCAGCCCTTCGGTGCGCACGGATTGCAGGTTGTAATACATGGCGTGGCCCGGCGGGTAGTTCAGATGTGGTTTTGGTACAGCGATGTCGATCAGGTTGTCGTAGCGGGCAAAAAAATAGCTGGCCGATGCGCTGCCATAGCGATTGTCGGTTGTGACGCCGAACTCATGCATGAGGGATTTTTCAGCCTCGAGCCTGGGCTGGGTCAGGCGTTCGCCGCGGTAGTTGAACGACGGTCCGAGCAGCTCGCCGACGGTCGGGACACGAAAACCGCTGCTTGTCTTGTAGGCCAGGTCTATGCTGGACGTGAGATGAAAGACCAGGCCAAGATCCCATGAGTAGTTCTCGTAGGTGTTGTGTTGCAAGCCTGTCTTGCCGGACCATTGTTGCGTGACCTGATCGTCGAAAATATCCGGTGCAGCGTTGAAGGCCGTGCGGTCATAACGGCCACCCACGCCGAGCCGCCAGTATTCGCCAAGACGCACATTGTCGTGGACAGCCAGGAAAAAGTGCCGCCCTTTGATGGGACTGCTCGCGTAGTGTTTGTTGTATTGTGAAAAATAAGATTTGACTACGCTTTGTGCGGCATCGAATTCGCGGTAGGCATGCTTGCTGGCATCGTGGTCCGAGATGAAGGTTGTCGTGGCATTGAAGCCTGCATTGATCCACAGGTCGTGGCGGCGAGCGGGACCGAACACTTTGTGCGAGGAGATATCGAATCGGTTCAGGGTTTGCGTATAGCGGGTGTGCACGTAGTGTGCGCGGCTGCCGATGTTGTCGGGACGGCTGGTGCAGCGGGGGTCGGGGTGCGGATAGGGTGAGCAGTTGAGACTGTGTATCGCACTGTCCAGCCTGATGCTCTGCCTGTCCAGGCGAAGTTTCAGCTGATCGGTCCAGCGGGCGCCATCCTGGGGCAGGAATTTATACTCCACGCCCCGGCGGATGTACTGGTGTGTGTCGTAGTAATAGCGGGTCGGGATGTAGCTGAATTCTTCCAGATTGCCCGAGGGCCGGTATATGCTGTCTTCTTCTATATGGGACCAGTAGTTACGCTCGAACATGCCGCGCACATCGTAATGCTGTCGCGTATGCTCCATCACCAGCCCTGTGTAATGTTCCGGCGTGAAGTGATAGCCCAGCCGGGACAGCCATGAGGCGCTTCTGTACTGCATCGGGTTGGGGGCTTTTCTGTCGGGGCCGGAGATATCCTTGGCCGACAGCGTTTCGGGCTCGATGCCCGTGCCGTCCAGTCTGTAGCGGTTGATCTGCCCGCCGCCGTAGCGGTAGATGTCTTGATGAGGGCGTATTTCGTGACCTTTTCGGCGGGTGTGCTGGACAAATCCTTCGAGGGCGCCTGTCCGGCCGCCCAGGCCGAGGGTCTGGCCCAGGCGGCCATCTTTTCCGCTGTAAGTGGTTTTGCTGTGCACACCCCAGTCTTTGTCGCCGTGGATAAAATCCTGCACCTCTTTGGTTTGCATCAGCACCGCGCCGCCCAGCGCACCGCTGCCCGCCATCACAGAGCCCGAGCCCTGGGTAATGCCGACCATGCTCAGGTTTTCGAACTCGATTTCGTTCTGAGCGCCGCTGCTGCGGCCCTGACCTTTGCCCACCATGCCAAACCCCTGTCGCAGCAGGGTCTGTGCCTGGGCCATGCCGTCGACGGCAACGGCCACGCGGTCCTTGTCTACGCCGCGCATCGAGTAGCCGCTGGAGGTGCCGCGCCCGCCTGACTCGTTGACGGAGATACCCGGGTCGTAGCGCAGCAGGTCGCGTATGCCTATGACCTGGTCTTTGGCGAGGTCTTCGCTGGTTTTCTGGATTCTGGCCATGCCAGTGGTGTCTTCGTGCTGCGCAGGCTGGCCTTGCACGGTGATGGTGTCAAGCTGCTGGATGCTTTTGTGTTTGTCCGCGGCGAAGGCAAGCAAGGGCATGCCGGCGAGCGTGAGAATGGCGAACGGACTACGGGATGAGGGTAGACGGGAATAGGCCATGGCGATATAGCGTATTGAAATGACGGAAGGAGCTGCAACAAAGGCGGAAAAATTGGCGGCGGGAGAGCACGGCCTCAAGGGTGTGCTGATCCGGCCGGCTCGATGACCTGTTCCTTGGCGCCGAAAACGCCGCCAAAGCTTTGATCGGCGTTCAGGAACTGTCCGCCCAGTTCGTTGGCGTTGGGGCCGAAGAAAGCGCCGTGCAATGCGCTGACACCGGAAATGCGCGACTGCGGTGAGGCATTGATGGCTTGATTGTCCGCGGTCAATGAAGTGTTGATGCTGGCGGTGCCCTCGAAGCGGTTGCCCTGGATCCTGGCCGAGACATCGATGACGTCGGCGCCCGAGCTGCCCTGCAGGCTGCCCGAGAGGGTCTTGCTGCCGAAGTCGGCGAGGAATCTGGCTTCGTTCTCGCTGCTGCGTGCTATATAAGCCTGGCCTTCGGGGGCCCGTCCGAACGCCAACCATCGTCCTTTGTAGCTGGCTTGGCCAGTCAGCGGGACCTGGTCTGACGGCGTCCGATGGCCGTGGATGAAATAAAGCAGGGCGGTCTTGTCGGCGGCGGGATGGCTGAGCAGCCCTGTTCTCATGAACTGAAGGCTTGGTTCCGTGCAGCAGATATCGCCTTCGTCGACGGGGGTCTGGCTCAGGTCGAACACGGCGCCGTTGAACTTGAATAGATTGATGTCGCCCGAGAAGGGAGGGTGGCGGACATCCTGGAACAGGCCCGGGGCCGGATGGTTTGCCGAGCCATCGGCCTGCAGGACAGCGGTGTATGTGGTGGGCTCGCCCTGGACGATGCCGCTGGCCGAGGTTTGCCGCGCCGCGAATACCCCGACGGCCTTGCGTTGCAGGCCGATGAGGCGTCCGCCCAGCTCGGCGGCATGCGGTCCGAAGAAACTGCCAGAGACCGCTGCGTCTTCATCTATGCTGTTGTAGGACTCGGGCGTGGCGGTGCCGCTGAATCCGGCGGCGGTGAGCTGTGCGGCGACGGTATAGCCCTGACGGCGTTCGCCGTTGTCGCCATGCAGGGTGCCGGTCAGGGTGCGTGTGGAAAAATCCACTTTGAAGCTGGCCTTGCTGGCGCTGAGCAGATTGCCGTAATAGCCATTTGACGTGGTGTTGTACCAGGTTTCCAGGGCGCGTTCCCAGTATCCCGTGTAGGTGGCGCTGCCAGAAACCGGCATTGCCTCTGGTTTTTCGGATCCTTTGTAAAAGAGATTGACCAGGGTTTTGTCGTATTTGTCGCTGCCGGCGATTTCGACTGCACCGACCCTTGTGTAGTCGAAGCTGGCGACCTTGAGTGTGCTGCCTTCGTGTTCGATGAGCCGGTAGTCGCCGTTTTCGTTGTCGCTGATATATTCGCTGTAATCATTGGCGTTGGCGCGGCCGCTCCAGTGTTCGGCGTTGATGCTGATGCGCTGTGTCTGGCCGGCGGCGCTGCTGGATTCGGGATGGGTGAAGTAGGTGAGGGTGTCGAAGTCGGCATCGGTGTCCGAGATGCTGCGGGTTATGTCGACGGGCTGGGCGTCCAGGGTTGTCATGACCGGATGGGGTTCTACGGCGGAAAACCCATACTCGTGCTGTTCGGGGGCCTGCAGATGGCTGTCGTCAAGGAGCCTGTCGCGCTCCTTGGGGCGGTTTTGTTCCCAGGTGTTGATCTGAATGGGCGGAGCCGTGGGCGTTGTGCCGAAGTTGCCACCGGTGGCGCAGGCCGAGCATAACAGGGTGGTAGATGCGATGGCAGGCAGTCTGCGGATAGAGCGTCGCATGGGTGAAACGATGTTCAGGTAAATGTCAGTATTTTACTGATAACAATAATCATTATCAAAAACAGTTACAAATTTTACAGAAATTTCTATCGTCGCCTATTAATTATTGATTGATGATTTCGCCATTGATCTGTCTGCTCATGGCGATCTGCGACGAGGCAGGCGGCGGCTCGAGCACGCACGCCGCCCATTCCTGAAGGAATCGGCCGGCGTGCAGGTCGGGTATCGGGGCGGTGGCGACAGCGCCGGCGGGCCATGCATCATGGCGAACCGCAACGCTGTGCGGGAGGGACTACAACACGAAGGGTTGGCCTGTGACGGGCGTGGTTGCCACGGCCATGTCCTGTTCGGCCATGATGCCTGCCTGCCAGGCCTTGCGGCCGCCTTCGATGGCAAGCCGGAAGGCTTCCGCCATGAGCACGGGATCGTGTGATTGCGAGACGGCGGAATTGAGCAGCACGCCATCGAAGCCCAGCTCCATGGCCTGCATGGCGTCCATGGGCGAGCCGATGCCGGCATCGATGATGAGTGGAACGTCGGTGATGCGGTCCCGCAGTGTGCGCAGCGCATAGGGATTGATCAGCCCTTGTCCCGAACCGATGGGAGCGCCCCAGGGCATGAGAATGCGGCATCCTGCATCGAGCAGGCGCTGGCAGGTGACGAGATCGTCTGTACAGTAGGGGAAGACCTCGAAGCCGGCCTTGACCAGTTCTGTGGCGGCATGCACGAGCTCGAAGGGGTCAGGCTGCAGT
The DNA here is from genome assembly GCA_048270225.1 of Pusillimonas sp. Classification (GTDB taxonomy): domain Bacteria; phylum Pseudomonadota; class Gammaproteobacteria; order Burkholderiales; family Burkholderiaceae_B; genus Allopusillimonas. The sequence continues at coordinate 328,221 of JBLWTG010000005.1, forward strand.
GTGTACTGGTCGCCGATGACCTCGAGCTTGAGCCAGTTGGTATCGAAGACTTCGCGAGCCATATGGGCCAGCGCAATGGCTTCGGAGGCCGTGTGGCAACCTGCCGTATTGGGCAGCAAATGCGCGCCGCTTTGTTTGATCAGCCTGAAGAAGGACTGACCGCTGGGGTGCGTGTCGCCTTCCTTGGCGCCCAGGCCCTGAGGCATCTGGCGCTTGAGGCCAACGGTTACCACCTGGGCGCCCGAGGCCTGGATGGCCTGTTCGAGCACGAGCGGTGAGGGGTATCCGGCTGTGCCCAGAAAAAAACGGCTTTCCAGCGTTACGCCGGCAATGGACCACGACATTTGAAATCAGCCTCCGGTAATGGGTTCGAACGTGGTGACGGCATCTTTGTCCTTCAGGATGGCCTGCGCCCGCGCCTGCCTGGCCACGTGCTGACCATTGAGGGCGCTGGCCACGGGCGTGCCGGCCTCGATGGCAGGGCCTGCGAACGCGTGCATGGCGTCCTCCAGGCTCGATCCGGCGGGAACGGCATGTTCCTGCCCGTTGAATAAAATCTTGATAGTGCTCACGGTTGCTCAGGCCCGTATGAAAGGGTCGTTGGTAAAGGCCTGCGCCAGGGCCTGGTCGACAATTGCGGGAGCGATCAGCCAACCATGGCGGAACAGGCCGTTGATGCGTGTCAGGCCTGCTTCTTGTTCGATCCGGGGCAGGTTGTCCACCAGGGCGGGGCGCAGATTGGTTTCGGCGTGCACCACACGCGCCTCGGCCAGCGCCGGCAGCATGCTGTGCGCCGCAGCCAGCAATTCTACTGTGCTGCGCAGCGAGATGGGAGAACGGTCTTCGCTTTCGATTTCGCTGGCGCCTACGACGATGATATCACCCCGTCGCGGTGCAACGTAAACCCGGTGGCGCGGATGCATGAGCCGTACCGGACGGTGCAGTTGCACGCCCGGTGCGTGCAGCCAGAAGATTTCACCGCGCACGCCTCGTACATTACGGCAGGAGATTTCGTTGCCCAGATCTGGGGCTTGGGGCGGCCGCTGCCCCAGGCCGCGTACATCGAAGACATGATCGAATTCCCATGTTTTGGTGTCCGTTGCGAGCAGGCCTGGTTCCGCGCGCGTTATGGTATGCTGCCAGTGCCACTGGACGCCTTGGGCGCCGGCATACAGCCCCTGCATGGTCTCGACCGAATTGAGCAGGCCCTCGTGAGGCAGCAGCCAGGCCATGGACGGGCCGTGGATATCGGGTTCGAGCCGGGCCAGCTCGGCCAGCGCCAGTTTGATGGGCTGGTGGCCGTCGGGGGCTTTCTGGGCGAGCAGGCCGACCGTGCGCTGCGCTGCGCCATTGTCGTGACGATGGGCCAGCAGCAAGCTGCCTTCGCGCGAGAAAGACACCTGGCCTGGCAGCGCGGGAATGATCTGAGCCCAGCGGTCCAGCGATTGCAGGCCGTAGTTGAACACTTGCAGGTCGGCGCATTCGAGTTCGGCAGTGGGGGCAAGCATGCCGGCGGCGGTCCATCCCGCCGCGCCCCGTCCGGCGGGGCCGTCAGCCGGGTCGAAAACGCTTACCTGGTGCGCTTGTCCTGACAGCAGATAAGCAAGCAATCGCCCCAGTACACCTGCGCCGGCAATCCCGATGTTCATTTTTTTCATCCAAATGTTATAAAAAACGGTACAATTTATTCCTATTATTGGAATATAGAGCGATCATGGCCGCACGTCCACAACAAATCCTCAGTGAATTGAAAATCGACGGCAATACGCCGACGATGCGTCTTTTTGCCTTGCTGGAAGTCATCGCCCAGAAGGACCAGTATTTTTCTTTGCAAAGCCTGGTGGATGAGCTGGGCTTGCCCAAGCCTACGCTGCATCGCATGCTGCAGCAGCTGGAAGGCGCCGGCATGATACAGCGCGATGGCGACGGGCGGCAGTACAGCAGCGGCCTGCGCCTGCGGCGCATGGCTGAAAACCTGCTGCTGAACAATACCGTGCACGGCGCCCGGCATTCGGTACTGCGCCAGCTTGTCGAAGAGGTGGGGGAAAGCTGCAATATCACTACATGTTCCGGTGATGAAGTATTGTATCTCGACCGGGTCGAGACGCTGGCGCCGTTGCGTTTTTACCTGCATCCGGGGTCACGGGTGCCGCTTCATTGCTCGGCCAGCGGCAAGTTGTTCCTGACGCAGATGGCGCCTTCGCAGCGTCGCCGCCTGCTGGCCCACGTCGTGCTGGATAAGTACACGGAAAAAACACTGTCCGGCATCGATGCCCTTGAGCTTGAAATCGAGCGCGTGCGCCGCGATGGCTACGCGATCGACGACGAAGAGTTCCTGCCCGGATTGCTGTGCGTGGCCGTGCTGGTGCCATCGTCCTCGGGCCGCTCCAACATGGCTGTCGCGATACAGGCGCCCATTATGCGTATGACCGCCGAAAAATCGCTGCAGTGCCTGCCCGCCCTGCAGCGCGCCGCGCAGTCCCTGGCTGAAATCGAAAGCGCCAATCACACTGGCGATCACGCTTGACCGCAGGAGAGTATAGACATGAATCACGCAGCATCTACGTCGCCATCCGTGCAGCAGATATCCGCCCGTACGGTTTTTGGCCTGGATACGGATCTGCAGGTCCCGGCCTTTGCAGAGCGCGACGAGCATGTGCCCGAGATTGATACTGCCTATCGCTTCAATCACGAGGTTACGCTGGCGATCCTGGCCGGCTTTGCCTGGAACCGCCGCGTCATGGTGCAGGGCCTGCACGGCACCGGCAAGTCCACGCATATCGAACAGATCGCCGCCCGGCTTAACTGGCCCTGTGTGCGTGTCAATCTGGATGGGCACATCAGCCGTCTGGACATGGTGGGGCGGGACGCCATTGTGCTGCGCGATGGCCTGCAGGTGACTGAATTCCAGGAGGGCATTCTGCCCTGGGCATTGCAGCGTCCCGTGGCGCTTATCCTTGATGAGTATGATGCAGGCCGCCCTGATGTCATGTTTGTCATACAGCGCATTCTGGAGCGGGACGGCAGGTTTACGCTGCTGGACCAGAACAGGGTGATTACGCCTCACGCGCAGTTCAGGCTGTTCGCCACCTCCAATACGCTGGGTCTGGGCAATGCCAGCGGCCTTTACCAGGGCACGCAGCTGCTTAATCATGCCCAGCTTGATCGCTGGAATATTGTCGCCACGCTCAATTATCTTGCGCCTGAGGATGAGCGCGATATTGTGCTTGCCCGTGTGCCGGCCATGGACAACGTACGGGGCCGCGAACTGGTCGAGGCGATGATAGGCGTCGCCAGCCTGACACGCAAAGGCTTTGGGGTCGGCGACCTGTCGACACTGATGTCGCCGCGTACGGTGATCACCTGGGCTGAAAACATACAGATATTTACAGACCCGGGGCTGGCATTCCGCCTGTCCTTCGTCAACAAATGCGATGAGAGCGAACGCGGCATCGTCGCCGAATATTTCCAGCGCTGCTTTGGGCAGGAACTGCCAGAGCAGGCCAAACGCGCGATGGGCTGACGCTGTGCAAACCGTTCAGCAGCGTGTGCGCAGGCAGCAGTCCGAAGCCCTGTCCGTGGCGGCTATGCGGGCGCTCACAGGCAAGGCGGATCTGCATTTCGAGGGTGGCCGGTTGTTCGACGGCGATCATGCCCTGCCGGACCACGCACCGCATCTGCAGCTGCAGGCGGGTATCGAGGCGCTGTCATCCTATCGCGGTATTGCGGACAGCCTGGCGCTGCGCCTGCGCTATTCCGACGCTGCACTGCATCAGTTGCGGATGCCAGCCGAGGGCGCAGTAGAGCGCCTGATCTTCGAGTGGCTGGAGCAACTGCGCGTGGAATCGCTGGCGCCTGCCGGCATGCCGGGCTTGCGCCAGAATATCGTGGCCCGATATCGGGAGTGGTCAGCGGCGTTTCTTGATTCGGGAGCGACGGAGACCAGTCTGGGCATATTGCTGTTTGCGTTTTCGCAGATGGCCTGGAGCAGGCTGATGGCGCTGCCCCTGCCCGAACATATCGAAGATTTGCTGGAGCCTACGCGCGCGGCACTGGGTCCGGCGCTGGGCGGGCGGCTTGCAGCCATGCGCCGCATGCGGAACGATCAGTCGGCCTGTGCGGTTTATGCACTTGAGATCGCCCGCGAAATCGCGGCGCGCGTGCAGGCTGAATACGAAGACAATCCGCAGACGCGCGGAGTCAGGCATGGGAATTTTTCGCTGGCGCTGGAATTCGAGCCGGACCAGGCGCCGGCTTTCCAGGCGGCGCCTGGCGGCGAAAGCCTGCTGTTCAGGGCCGCGCGTGGACAGTATCGCGTCTTTACACGACGTTTCGATGTCGAGCAGGCCGCGGCTGATCTGGTGCGCGCCCAGCTCCTGATGGAGTTTCGTCAGACCCTGGATGCCATGCTGGCGCGCCAGAGCATGAACGTCGGGCGGCTGGCCCGCGGTCTCAGGGCCGTACTGGCCAGGCCTCAAGTGGATGGCTGGTTGTTCGGGCAGGAAGAAGGCATTGTGGACGGGAGCCGGCTGTCGCAACTGGTGAGCTCGCCCACCGAAAGAAGGCTGTTCCGCAGCGACCGCCACATGCCAGTTTCTCACAGCGCGGTGACCTTTCTGGTGGACTGCTCCGGCTCCATGAAGCAATACGGCGCCACCCTGGCCATGATGCTCGATATTTTCATGCGTGCCTTCGAGCAGGCTGGCGTGCCCATGGAGATACTTGGCTTTACGACGCGCAGCTGGAATGGCGGCCGGGCCCGCCGGGAATGGTTTGCGCAGGGCAGGCAGGCCGCGCCGGGTCGCCTGAACGAACTGTGCCATCTTGTGTTCAAGGATGCGGACACGCACTGGCGCCGCGCGCGCAGCGCCATCGGCGCCTTGATGAAGCCGGACCTGTTCAGGGAGGGGGTGGATGGCGAGGCGGTGCAATGGGCCTGCCAGCGGCTGCTGGGGCAGGATCGGCAACGCCGCATTCTGGTGGTGATCTCCGATGGCTGTCCCATGGACAGCGCCACCAACCTTGCCAATGACGCGTTCTATCTGGATAACCACCTGAAAGCGGTTGTGCGCCAGAGCGAGCGCGATCATGGCATTGAGGTGCTGGGCCTGGGGGTTGGGCTGGACCTGAGCCCGTATTACCCCCGCTCTCTGGCACTGGATTTGTCCGAAGGGCTGGACAATGCGTTTTTCGATGCCTTTCTGCGTCTGGTGGGGCGCGGCAGGCGGGGTAGAGGCTAGGGCTGCTGAGCCTGCGCCTGTACCGCCGTGATGGCGATGACGTTGTAGATGTCATCGGTGGCGCAGCCGCGCGATAAATCATTGGCTGGCTTGTTCAGGCCCTGCAGCAGCGGTCCCAACGCCATGGCGCCGCCCAGGCGTTCGGTCAGTTTGTAGCCGATATTTCCGGCCGATAAATTCGGGAACACCAGTACATTGGCGCGGCCCGCTACACGCGAGTCCGGCACTTTGCGTTCGGCGATTTCGGGCACGATGGCCGCATCCAGCTGTATTTCCCCATCAATGGCCAGATCGGGCTCCCGTTCACGTATCAGTTCGCTGGCATGCCTGACCTTGTCCACTTCGCGGTGAGTGGCGCTGCCGTGGGTCGAGAAAGACAGCATGGCGAGCCTGGGCGTGACCTCGAGCAGGGTACGGGCGCTGTCGGCAGCGGCCAGCGCAATTTCCGCAAGCTGCTCGCTGTCCGGGTCGATGACCAGCCCGCAGTCCGAGAAAATCATGGCGTGCGTGTCCGGACAGAAAGCCTGCTCGCGCAGCATGATGAAGAAACTGGATACGTGCCGTGTGGAGGGTCGTACCCCTATGATCTGGATGGCATTGCGCACGACGTCAGCCGTGGTATGCGTCGCGCCTGCGACCGAGCCGTCAGCATAGCCCTGGCGCACCATCAGCAGCGCAAAAATCAGCGGCTGCCGCACGGCATCGCGAGCCTGCTCAGGCGTCATGCCTCTTTTCTGGCGCAGCGTCAGGAGCGCCCGCTCGAACTCGTCCAGCCAGGGAGAGTCCTGCGGGTTCAGATATTCGGGTTTGTTGCCGGCCGGCGCAAGGGCTGCGTCGGCGGCTTGTCCGGCCGGCCCGCCAGGACTGCTGATAACGATGATGCGGGCCAGGCCGTCGGCAGCCGCCCGCAGGGCGGCTGCCTGTACGCGAGGGTCATCTCCTTCGCACAGCACGATGCGCATGGGCTGGCGTCGCGCTTTTTCCAGAATGCGATCGAGCTGTTTCATGGAGGTGTCTCCCGCGTTGCTCAGACGTAGTCTTTGTACTTTTCCAGCATGCGTACTGGCTTGGACAGGGCATCACGGCGGAAAGGATCGCCCAGTTCGCGGGTGCACATGATTTCCACGACCGTGGTCTTGCCTTCCTGCATCTGTGCTTGCAAGGCTTTTTTCAGTGCGGGACCGACGTCTTCCAGCTTGTCGACCACAATCCCTTCGGCGCCCATGGCCTTGCCGATTTCGGCAAAGCTCTGATTGTCCAGTTCGCCCGCGACAAAGCGGCGATTGTAGAAATCCACCTGGTTTTTCTTTTCGGCGCCCCATTGGCGGTTATGGAAAACAACCGCGGTTACAGGAATATCGTGGCGTACGCAGGTCATGATTTCCGACATGCTCATGCCCCAGGCGCCGTCGCCTGCATAGGCAATGGCGGGACGGTCCGGCGCAGCAACTTTGGCGCCGATGATGGTCGGCAGCGCATAGCCGCAGTTGCCCCAGCTCATGGGTGCGAAAAAGCTGCGTGGCTTTTCAAAGCGCAGATAGCTGTTGGCCACGGAGTTGATGTTGCCGATGTCTGTCGACACCATGACGTCCGCAGGCATGGCTTTTTCGAGCTCGCGCAGCACCTGGCGCGGATGCAGATAATTGCCGTCTTCCTTGTTCTGCTCTTCGATCATGTCCAGGCTGTATGGATCCTTTTCGTGCGTCCATTCGTCCAGCTCTTTTTCCCATGCGTCCTTTTCCGTCTTGATCTTGCCGGCGCGCTCGTCCTTGGTTGCATCGCAGACCAGCGTCTTGCCGTCCAGGCGGCTGCTGAGTGCAGCGGCGGCGGCCTTGGCGTCACCGCAGATACCGACAGTAATCTTCTTGACCAGGCCCAGCATCTTGCTGTCCGCATCGACCTGGATGATTTTTGCGTCTTTGGGCCAGTAGTCCATGCCGTGCTGCGGCAGGGTGCCGAAAGGTCCAAGACGCGTGCCCAGCGCCAGGACAACGTCCGCCTGCGAAATGAGCTTCATGGCAGCCTTGGAACCCTGGTAGCCCAGCGGGCCGCACCACAGGGGATGGCTGGCCGGGAAGGAGTCGTTGTGCAGATAGCTGTTCACGACTGGCGCACCCAGGCGTTCGGCCAGGGCTTTGCATTCTTCGACTGCATCGCCCATGACCACGCCGCCGCCCGAGATGATGACCGGGAACTTGGCCTTGGACAGCAGTTCAGCGGCTTCGTCCAGCGTCTTGGCGCCGCCGGGGCCGCGGTCCAGTCGCTGAGGCTTGGGGATTTCTGCCTTGATTTCGCCGTAGAAATAGTCGCGCGGGATGTTCAGCTGGGTCGGGCCCATTTCCGACAGGGCGCGGTCAAAGCAGCGTGCCGTGTATTCGGCCATGCGCGCGGGGTGGGTGACGTGGCCCTGATACTTCGTGAATTCCTGGAACATGGGCAGCTGATTGGATTCCTGGAAACCGCCCAGTCCTATACCCATGGTGCCGGCTTCGGGCGTCACGATGACAACCGGGGTGTGGGCCCAATAGGCGGCTGCGATGGAGGTGACGCAGTTGCTGATGCCTGGGCCATTCTGGCCGATGACGACGCCGTGGCGGCCGCTGACGCGGGCGTAGCCGTCGGCCATATGGCCGGCGCCCTGTTCGTGCACGACAGGAATCAGCTTGATGCCGGCAGGGGCGAAGATATCCATGGCGTCCATGAAAGCGGATCCCATGATGCCGAAGATTTCTGTGACGCCGTTGGCGACCATGGTTTCGACAAAGGCTTCGGAAGGGGTCATGGTTTGCACGCCGGTAACGGCTTTGCGGGTATCGGGTGTCATGGTGGCTCCTGATTGAGTGGGGGCTTGGGCGTTGAGCGAGTCCATTAGTCTCGTATCCTGTTTATAAATATTGAGATGAATTATTCCGGTATTTGTTCTTATGCCTAAATTCTATCTGCCAAAAACAGAAAGTCAATAAAAATTTATTTTTTATGGAACATACCGTTTCGTTTTAAGTATTTATAAATCTGGCACATGCGAAACGTCGCGACTGGCTCTAGACCCCCCGGCAGCGATCTCCTAAGTTATAGCTGTGGTTTTCCGCTGTCATGCAAGGACAGGGGCACTACAGCTACAGCATCAACATATGGAGACAATGCGAATGTCCAGCGAAAATTTGGTCGAGATCATCAAAGCCTTTGGCGAGGCGTGGAACCGCCACGATATAGAGGCTCTGATGTCTTTCATGCACGAAGAGTGTGTATTCGAGACAGTGGCCGGCCCCGAGGCCTACGGCACCCGCCACGAAGGGCAGCAAGCCGTGCGCAAGGCTTTCGAAGCGGCCTGGCAGACCATTCCGGACGCGAAATGGCTTGATGCCAAGTGCTGGGGCGCTGACGGCCTTGGCGTCATGGAATCGACCTTTACCGGCACAGCAGCGGATGGCTCTCGTATTGAGGCCAATATGGTTGATCTGCTGGTGTTTCGCGATGGCAAGATTCTCCTGAAGAACGCCTTCCGTAAAAACCGTCCGCACCTGCCCGCCAAGCGCTGATGCATTCCTGATTTTCATCTTTTTCATTCTGGAGTCATCATGGCTGCCAATCCCGTCGCCGCCGAGCCGACGCTCGAAAGCTCGTTTCAGGAGAGTCCCTACGACCCTCTGTATGATCCGCTGGTTACGCCTACAGGCCGTGGCCAGGCTTATGCACCAACGTATTGGGTCGGTACGGCGGGCACCCCGCCGCCTGACGATGGACCGGTCGATCGGGACTTCGATGCCGATGTCGTGGTGATCGGTTCCGGTTTTACTGGACTGGTTACCGCGCTTAACCTGGCGCAGGAGCATGGAGTCCAGGTCGTTGTGCTGGAAGCGAACCGCACGGCCTGGGGGTGCACCAGCCGCAATGGGGGCCAGGGGCAGAACGCATCCGGCCGCCTGTATCGCTCTCAATGGATACAGCGCTGGGGCGTAGATGTGGCCAAGCGCCTGGATGCTGAAATTCACGGGGGCTTTGAGTACTGGAAAAGCCTGGTGGCTACCATAGACTGCGATGCGCAGCCTGGCGGGCATTTGTATACCGCGCACCGCCAGAAAAAAATGGCGTTTCTGGAGAACGAGTGCCGCGTCATGCATGATGTCTTCGGCTATGACACACGCATGCTCTCGCGCGAAGCGCTGCATGAGCGCTATGCGGCGGACCAGGAGGCGGTCGGCGCGCTGCACGAACCCGACGGCGTGGGCGTTCATCCGCTCAAGCTGGCATTCGGCTATCTGCGCCGCTTGCGTGAGCTGGGTGTCAAGGTGCATCCCGCCAGTCCTGTGCAGGGATGGGACACCATCAATGGCGTGCATCATCTGCGCACGCCCGGCGGTGTGGTTCGTGCCCGGCGCGTGGCGGTGGCCACGGGAGGATACACGCCCCAGCACCTGCATAAGTCCTTGAACAATAAAATCATGCCTATCCTGTCCAACTCCCTGGTAACACGGGTGTTGACGCCGCAGGAGCGCGAGGCGGCCGGGCTCAGGAGCACGACTTTCATTACGGATACGCGCACCTTGCGGTTCTACTATCGCCTGCTGCCAGACGGATCCATGCAGATAGGGAGCCGCAGCGCAGTGACGGGCGCCGATGCCAGAAACGAGAAGCATCTGGACCTGCTCAAGGAAGGCTTGTATCGCAAGTTTCCCACCCTGCGCGGGATACCCATCGCTTATTCATGGTGGGGCTGGGTGGACGTGAGCCATGACATGATGCCGCGCATTGTGCAGCCCGATCCGTCCGAACAGGTGTTCTATGCCTTTGGCTACGGCGGCAACGGTGTTTCGTTCTCGGCCCACGCAGGCCGCCGCCTGGCCGAACGGGTCGTCGGCAAGGACGGCAGGCAATGGGATTTGCCTATTTATAACTCGCCGCTGCCCGGGCATCTGTTCGCGCCGTTCCGGCGACTCGGCCAGGCCATGCTGTACCGCTATTATTATCTGCGCGACGAGAAGTTTTGACCTGTGTCTCCCGGTGCACCATGGCGTGCGCCGGGGGCCGGGTGCTCAGACTTTGCCGTACAAGGCCTGATGAGCCTTGGCCAGCCTACGCATGCCTTCGGCGATCTTGTCTGTGTCGATAGACGCAAAGCCCATGCGCAGATAGTTTTTATTCTCCTGGCCGGGATGATGATAGAAGACATGGCCGGGCTCTACCACCACGCCCTCCAGGAGGGCGGCTTCGGCCAGTTTTTCTGTATCCACACCGACCGGCGCCTTGATCCAGCAGGATGATCCGCCGCTGATGGGCACCAGCTCGAACTCGGGCAGCGTTGCATGAATGGCCTTGGTCAGCTCGGCAGCGCGCTCTGCATACAGCACCGAGAGCCTGCGCAGCAGCGCATGGTGATGACCCAGCGATATAAAGAGCGCAAAGGCGCGCTGTACGTAGGCGGACGGATGGCGCAGCATCAGCCGCCTGAGGGCGCGCAACTCGCTGGCCAGCTCGCGCGGGGCGACGATATAGCCGATGCGCAGTCCCGGGGCAAAGCTTTTGGAGAGGCTGCCTATATAGATAACGCGCCCGTGACGGTCCAGGCTTTTGAGGGCGGGCGAGGGGTGGCCGTCGTAGCGGTTTTCGGTTTCGTAATCGTCCTCGATGATGATGCCGTCCGAGCGGCTCACCATTTCGAGCAGCGCCACGCGGCGCTCCATGGGCAGGGTGACGCTGGTCGGGCACTGATGGCTGGGGGTTACGAAGATGTAGTCGCAGCCTTGCAGGGCAGGGGTGATGCACAGCCCTTCGCCGTCTATCGGCAGCGGCATGAGCTTTTCGGTGCGGTGCGCAAAGGTATTGCGCGCGTCCGGATAGCCTGGATCTTCCATACCCACCACAGTGTGATCGTCGATGAGCAGGTCGCCCAGAAGGTACAGGGCATGCTGCGCGCCGACTGTCACTACAATTTCATCGGCCTCGGCCCAGACGCCCCGGCGAGGCAAAACCTGGCTGCGGATTTCTTCGATCAGCGCCGGATCGTCGTTGGTGATGAGATCGGGGGCCCAACTGCGTATATCCAGGACAGACAGGGCTCGGGTGCAGCATTCGCGCCATTCGGCGGTGGGAAACTGGCTGGGATTGAACTGGGCATACACAAAGGGGTAGGGCATGCTCTGCCAGTTTTCGGGCTTGACGATATTGCGCTGGCGCGACGGATGGAAGACCATGCGACGCTGCCAGCTTGCCTCGGTATGCTGGCGCGGCCTGGGTTCGTCCTGTGCCTGTGTCGGTACGTGATTGCGCAATACATCGTCGGCGATGAAGTGTCCGCTGCGCTCGCGCGAAACAAGATAGCCTTCGGCAACCAGTTGCTGGTAGGCGAAGACGACCGTGTTGCGGGCTATGCCCAGACTGTCGGACAGGTGGCGACTGGAAGGCGCGGGCGCGCCGGGCGGCAAGTGTCCGCTGAGGATGGCGGACACCAGCATTTTGCGTATGCGGCTTTGCAGGCTAAGGCTGGAATCGCTGACGCGATCGAACAGCGTCAGCCATTGCAGGTTGCTGGAAAGAGGAGTTGGTGCGTTCATGACCCGAAGCTTACACCTTGCCCTTCCAGGGTATCAGCAGGCGTTCAAGGTAGCGCAGCAGCATGTCGAACAGCAGTGCGAAAAACCCGATGACGATAATGCCCATGATCACCGTGTCGCTGGCCAGGTATTGCGCCGCGTTGAGCACCATGAAGCCCAGGCCTCGCGCCGATGCCACCATTTCGGCAGCGACCAGCGTGGTCCAGCCTACGCCGATGCCGATGCGCATGCCGGTGAAAATCTCGGGCATGGCCGCCTTGAGAATGACATGGAAAATGATCTGCCGGCTCGATCCGCCCATGGCATAGGCCGCGTGTATCTGTTCTATCGAGACGGACTTGACGCCCGAGCGCGCGGCAATGGCCATGGGGGCAAATATGGCAAGGAAAATCAGGAATACCTTGGGAAATTCTCCGATGCCAAACCAGATGATGACGAGCGGCAAATAGGCCAGGGGAGGCAGGGGCCGGTAGAACTCGATGATGGGGTCGAACAGGCCGCGTGCGACACGGTTCACCCCCATCAGTATGCCTATGGGTACCGCCGTGACCAGCGCCAGCAGGAAAGCGCCCATGACTCGGCCAAGACTGGCCAGGGTGTGCTGGGCGAGCGTCGAGTTGGCCACGCCCAGCGTCACGGCCTCGATGAATTTATCGTAGACGGCAAAGGGCGAGGGCAGGAATATCGGCTTGATCCATCCCATGCTGGTGATCAGGAACCATAACGCGATCAGGACGACAGCCGTCATGAGACTGATGAAACTGCTGTTGCCCGCGCCGGGCGCGCCATAGACCTGCCCCGGCGTGGCGGGTTTGCTGGAGAATAATTTCTTAGACATGAAGAAGTGCCGTTGTGTCGACAGGCGGCTCGCCGGCTTCGCGTTCGTCGCCATAGATGATGCCAAGTACGGTTTCGCGCATCTCGATGAAATCTTTGCTTGATTTGATGGCACGGGCGTCCCTCGACTCTAGAAAGCGTTTATTGAAATCCAGCTCGTACATATTGGTGATGCGGCCGGGGCGCGGCGACATCACCACCAGTTTCGATCCCAGAAACAGCGCTTCTTCCACGCTGTGGGTAATAAAGAAAAACATTTTGTGCGTGTGCTGCCAGACATCGAGCAGCAACTCTTGTATGGTTTCGCGCGACAGGGCGTCGAGCGCGGCCATGGGTTCGTCCATGAGCAGCATGGCCGGGTCGCAGGTCAGGGCGCGGGCGATGCCAACGCGCTGCTGCATGCCTCCGGATAACTGATAGATCATGTGGCGGTGGAAGTCTTTCAGTCCAACCAGCTCGAGATTGCGCGCCGCGATGGCATTGCGTCTGGCCTTGCTCACACCCTGCAGTTTCAGTCCAAACTCGGTGTTGTCGATGACATTGAGCCAGGGCAGCAGGGCGTGCTTCTGAAAGACGACGCCGCGATCCGAGCCAGGGCCCGTGATGGGGCTGCCGCCGAGCAGCAGTTCGCCTTCGGTGGGCGACAGAAATCCGGCCAGGACGTTCAGCAGAGTCGTCTTGCCGCAGCCCGAGGCGCCCAGGGCCACGACGAAATCGCCTGATGCGATTTCAAGATTGACATCCTGAAGCGCCACCACAGAGCCGCCCTGTTGCAAAGCGGGATACGTGACGCTGACGCCTTTGATGCTCAGGTTGGCCATAGGGCTTGTCATAGGGAAGTTCCTTGCTGCGTAATGGGTCACGGTGAAGGAGAAGGTATCGCGCCGCTGTCGCGGCGCGATACCGCCGGTGCTCAGTTCCCCGCTTTGGCGGCGTCCTGCGCGAATGATGCATTCACAAAGGTGGCGTAGTCATCCAGCGGTTTGTTGATCTGGCGCTGATCTTTCAGGAATTTGGCGCTGGCAGTGAAGGCCTTGGCAGCTCCGCCGTCTTTGCCGCCGCCCAGCCAGGCATTGGAGGCCTGTTCCTTGGCATCGGGAAACAGCAACAGCTTGAGTGCTGAAACGATGTCATCCGGCTTGCCGCCGATCAGCTTGACAATACCCTTGACGGTGTCCGAGTCCGCGGTGATCGACGCGGCATTCTTGTTGTAGTCCGCGTAGGATTTTGCCAGAACGCCGGTGAATGCCGCCATGAACTTGGGATTCTTGGCGGCCCATTCCTTGTCAACGACCAGGCCGTCAAAAGTGGGAACACTTTTCTTGCCGATCTGTTCGGAGTCGGAAATGGTCTTGCCGGTTTTTTGGATTTCGGTCAGCGCGGGCGGCCAGACATACGCTGCGTCGATGTCGCCGCGCAGCCATGCGGCCACAATCTGTGGAGGCTGCATATTCAGGATCTGTACATCCTTGGGCGCGATGTGCCAGATGTCTTTCATTGCCACCAGCAGATGGAAATGCGAGGTGGAGACGAAGGGGACGCCGACTTTCTTGCCGACCAGATCCTGCGGCTTTTCGATGCCGGAGCCATTGCGGGCGACCAGCGCTTCTGATTTGCCGATATTGTCCAGTATCCAGAACAGTTCCAGATCAACGCCGCGGGTCACCGCAGCGGTAATGCCGGTCGAACCCAGCACCCCGACAGGCACATCGCGTGATGCAAAGGCGCTGGATATGTCGCCGGCCGAGCTGAACTGGCGCCAGTCTATGTCGTAGCCCGCGGCCTTGGCTGCCTTGTCGAAGCTGCCATCGGCGATAGCGCTGACGAATGGCCCCACGATTTGCTGATAGCCGACCACCACCTTGGTCTGCGCCAGGACGCCCGTGGAATTCAGGCTCAGGATGCCGGCGGCAGCGCCCAGCATGGCAAACTTGCGTACACGTCGTAAGAGGGGTTTCATGGGGTCTCTCCATTCAGGTTATCGCGACACACCTTGGTAGCGTCATTTTTGTGTCGCCTTGTGAATGGATAGTGCACACAGACCAGACTTGCGACTAGGTCCAGTTGTTTTTATTAGATGGGGCCAGTTATTCCGTGTTGAGTGATGCCAAACACGGCAAAGCCGCTGCATTGCCGTGTTTGGACTATAACCGAGGGCATGCTGCCCTGGCTGGCATTAAGGGTAAATGCCCATGCTCCCGAAGGCGGGGTTTAGGCCGTCTGGCGGATTACTCGGGCAGGGCGGGGGCGGTTTCGCGCTCGTGGGAAAATGCCGTACAGAACGATTCGACGCGGTGCATGACCAGATCGATGTCGTCGGTGACGGTAAGCAGGTCGATGTCATGTGGTCCGATCAGCTTGAGCGCCATCAATTGGTCGCGGATCCAGTGAAGGAGGCCGCCCCAGAATTCAGTGCCGATCAGGATAATGGGGGCGGGAGGCACTTTGCGCGTCTGGACCAGCGTCATGACCTCGAACAGCTCGTCCAGGGTGCCGAATCCGCCAGGCAGGGCGATATAAGCGGCGCTGTGCATGAAAAATGTGGCCTTGCGCGAATAGAAATAGTCGAAGTTCAGGCTGTGTGTCTGATAATGATTATTGCTGGTTTCGTGGGGCAGTTTAATATTTAGGCCTACACTGGTGCCTCCGGCTTCGAAGGCGCCCTTGTTGGCCGCCTCCATAATGCCGGGGCCGCCGCCCGCAATAACGGTAAGTCCCGCTTTTGCGAGGCGGGCGCCTATGGTTTCGCTCAACGCGTAGTAGGGTGAGTCGGGGCGCAGGCGGGCACTACCGAATACGCTGACACCCCAGCCGATTTCCTTCAGGGTGTCGGCGGCGCTTTGCAACTCTGACATAATCCCCGGGATCTGCTGAGAAGCAGTCAGACGGACTACTTTATTGTTTGACATGAAAAAAACCTTGTTACTTGTTGATGGGTCCAGCTATTTGTATCGCGCCTATCATGCCATGCCGGATTTGCGAAACGCAAAAGGGGAACCTACGGGCGCCCTCTATGGTGTCATTTCTATGTTACGGAGACTGGCACAGGATTACAAGGCAGACTACGCTGCCTGCGTGTTCGACGCAAAAGGCAAAACCTTCCGTGAAGACATCTACCCGCTCTACAAGGGTAACAGGCCATCGATGCCGGAAGAGCTTGCCGCGCAAATAGCGCCTATTCACCAGGCAGTGGCCGCCCTGGGCTGGCCTGTGCTGTCCATCGGTGGCGTGGAGGCGGACGACGTCATCGGCACGCTGGCCTGCCAGGCCTCCCGCGAAGGCATACACACCATTATTTCTACAGGCGACAAAGACATGGCCCAACTGGTTGACGAGCACGTCGAGCTCGTCAATACCATGAGCGGCGAGCGCCAGGATATCGAAGGGGTGGTGCGCAAGTTCGGCGTCACCCCGGGCCAGATCGTCGATTTCCTGATGCTGACCGGCGATGCGGTGGACAATGTGCCCGGCGTAACCAAAGTAGGGCCTAAAACCGCCGCCAAATGGCTGGCGCAGTACGCATCTGTCGATAAACTGGTCGAAAATGCCGACGATATCAAAGGGGTGGCCGGTCAGAACCTGCGCGAGGCCATTGCCAATTTCCCGATGACGCGCGAATTGCTGACCATCAAGACAGACTGTGAGCTGCCCGCGCTGGCCGCAGGCCTGGATGCGCTGATACCGCGACCTGCTGACCAGAAAACGCTGATACAGCTGTTCGAGGACTATGGCTTTCGCAGCTGGCTGCGCGAGCTGACCGGCGAGTCGGACCGTATCCCTGAACAGGATAGCCGGCAGGCGCCCGAGCAGGCGGCAGCCCCCGCCCAGACGCATTACGACACCGTGCTCGACTGGGAAACGTTTGATCGCTGGCTGGAGCGCATTCAGGCGGCTGACCTGGTGGCGCTCGATACCGAGACGACCTCGCTCGATCCCATGTGCGCCCGGCTGGTAGGCCTGTCGCTGTCGGCGCAGGCGGGCATCGCCTGCTATATACCCCTGGCCCATCGCGGCCCGGACCGCGTCGAGCAGTTGCCCAAGGCCGAGGTGCTGGCGCGACTCAAGCCCTGGCTGGAGGACGCTGCCCGCCACAAACTGCTGCATAACGCCAAGTACGACGCGCATGTGCTGCTCAACGAAGGGATAGCGCTGGCCGGCATTACCGAAGACACCATGTTGCAGGCCTATGTGCTGGAGTCCCATAGACGGGTCAATATGCAGGAACTGGCCGAACGCTGGCTGGGCCGCATTGGCACAACTTACGAGGACCTGTGCGGCAAGGGGGCCAAGCAGATAGGCTTTGACGAGGTGGAAGTCGAGAAGGCGGCCTTCTACGGCAGCGAGGATGCAGACTTTACCCTGCAGCTGCATCAGGTGCTGCGCCCCAAGGTCGCTGCGGATCCCGGCTTGGAGTATATCTACCAGCTCGAAATCCAGGCTTCCCGTGTGCTGACGGTGATCGAGCATAACGGCGTGCGCATCGATGCGCAGGTACTGGTGGCGCAAAGCAAGGAGTTGGGACAGCAACTGGTGGATCTCGAGCAAAAAGCCTACGAGCTCGCCGGCCAGCCCTTCAATCTCAATTCGCCCAAGCAGTTGGGCGAGATCCTGTTCCAGCGGATGGGCTTGCCTGTCGTGCGAAAAACCGCCAGCGGCGCGCCTTCCACCGACGAGGATGTGCTCACCAAGCTGGCGCGCGACTATCCGTTGCCGGCGCTTCTGCTGGAGTATCGCGGGCTGGCCAAGCTCAAGTCCACATACACGGACAAGCTGCCCCGCATGATCAATTCGACCACAGGCCGGGTGCATACGCGCTACGCCCAGGCGGCCGTGATCACCGGTCGTCTGGCTTCGACCGATCCCAATTTGCAGAACATCCCGGTGCGCACCAGTGAAGGCAGGCGCGTGCGCACGGCCTTTGTCGCCAGCGCGGGCAGCATTGTCTCGGCCGACTATTCACAGATTGAGCTGCGCGTCATGGCGCACGTCTCTGCTGATGAAAACCTGCGCCAGGCTTTTGCGCGTGGCGACGATATCCATCGCGCCACGGCTGCGGAAGTCTTCAGCGTGCCGCTGGACCAGGTGAGCGCCGAACAGCGGCGCGCGGCCAAGGCGATCAACTTCGGGCTCATCTACGGCATGGGCGAGTTCGGCCTGGCCTCGAATCTGGGCATTACCCGCGATGCAGCGCGTTCTTACATTGACCGGTATTTCGCACGCTATCCGGGCGTGGCTGCGTACATGGCGCAGACCAAGGCCATGGCACGCGAGCTGGGCTATGTCGAAACGGTGTTTGGCAGGCGGCTCTGGCTGCCCGATCTGCGCGGCGCCAAAGGCCCGCGGCTGGCGGCGGCCGAACGGGCGGCCATCAACGCGCCCATGCAGGGCACGGCGGCAGACCTGATCAAGTTGGCCATGGTCAGGGTGCAGGACTGGATACAGGCCGAGGGCCTGAAGTCTCTGCTTGTCATGCAGGTGCACGATGAACTCGTGCTCGACGTGCCGCAGGCCGAGGTGGCCCTCGTGACCGAGCAGTTGCCTGTTTTGATGAGCGGCGCTGCCGAGCTGAGCGTTCCGCTGCTGGCAGAGGTCGGCGTCGGGCCTAACTGGGAACAGGCTCATTGATATCGTTCTAGCAAAAGGAGTAAAGATGTCTGATTCGACGAGTACCGTGGACACTACCTTGCACACGGGCATACAGGGCCTGCGTGAGGGCATGGTGGAGATTCCGTCCTTCGACCAGTCTGTTGCCGCGTACTACGCTGCGCCGGCACAGGCGTCCAACCCCCCTGTCATTCTGGTGGTTCAGGAGATTTTTGGCGTGCACGAGCATGTCAAGGATGTGTGCCGGCGCTTTGCGCACGAAGGCTATATGGCCATCGCGGTCGAGCTGTATCAGCGGCAGGGTGATCCTCTGGCCTATTCTGATGTTGCGAGCCTGATCAAGGGCCTCGTCTCCAAGGTACCGGACGAACAGGTCATGGCCGATCTCGATGCAGCCGTTGCATGGGCGGGCGCACAGGGCGCCGATGTCAGCCGTCTTGGCATCACGGGATTCTGCTGGGGCGGCCGCATCGTCTGGCGATACAGCGCGCACAATACGGGCTGCAAAGCAGGCGTGGCATGGTATGGCAAGCTCGCCCAGGGGCATGGCCCCCTGCAGGTTAGCAATCCTGTCGATGTGGCGCGAGTGCTGCATGGACCCGTGTTGGGCCTGTATGGCGCCCAGGACAGCAGTATTCCCCAGGAGGATATACAGCGCATGCAGGCCGAGCTTGCGCAGGGCGGCCCGGCGGCGCAGGCATCGACGATTCACGTGTATCCGGAGTCGGGCCATGCCTTCTTTGCCGATTATCGGCCCAGCTATAACGCGCGCGACGCGCAGGACGGCTGGAACAAGGCCCTGTCCTGGTTCAGGAAGTATCTGTAGCTTGCCAGCCTGGCCGGCGTATCCGGTCGTCCGGACGCCGGCGGCTCATTCGGCCGGCTGGATGCCTTCGCGAAGCCGGTTGGGCAGCAGTTCGTTGTGCTTGGCCAGGATGGGATAGGCCGTTGCGCCGACCAGGCAGGAGTTGACGGCCTTGGTGTCGCGCAGCACATCCAGATAGAAAGACCCTGCTTCGACATCTTCCAGCAGTCCCGATTTGATCGTTTTCAGGTTCTGCTCCGCAGCGTTGGCTTCCAGCTCTCGAAAATAGTCTTTTTCATAAGCCAGATGGCGGGCGCTCTTGACGTCCTCGGCGACAAACAGCGCAGAGGCCTGCCGCTGGTTGCGTATCAGCCTGTCCATGGTCTCGGTGAGCTGCTCGCGCTGCCAGGCCTTGAGTTCCCAGCCCTTTTTACGCAGTGTCGCCGTATGGCCCAGCAGGCCATTGGTGGTAATGCTGGCGGCGTGCGCCATATTCGATGAAAACGCCACGATCTCGTCCAGGCGTCGGTGGTCGTCGGTGTTCATGGCCTCCTGGTCCAGGGTGGCCAGGTAGGTGGCGATCAGGCTGTCCAACTGGTTGATGGCGCCGTTCAGGTAGCGGGCATGGGTCATGCGCTGGCGGTTGTCGCGCAGAAAGGCTGCGCGCGCTGTGGCCAGCAGGCTTTGCACCATGTCGGCGATGCGCAGCGCCTCGCGGGCGGCATTGCCCAGGGCGATGCCCGGGACTTCGTGGGCGGATTCATCCAGGTATTGGGGGCGCGCCGGATCATCGGGATCGGTCTTGCGCGGAAGCAGGCGGCGCAGCAGGCGTGCATAGGGCGTCAGCAGCGGCAGAAAGACCAGTGCGGTGACGACATTGAACAGTGTGTGGAAATTGGCGACTGCGCGCGCGGGGCTGTCGGTGAGCAGGCTCATGAAACCAGGCAACCAGGGCAACAGCATGAGCGCCACAATGCAGCCGGCGATGCGTGTGCCCAGGTTGCCCAGCGGCAGGCGCCGTGCGGCGGGATCGTCGCCGCCGCCGGTTTCCAGAATAGGATTGACGGCCGTGCCGATATTGGCGCCCAGCACCAGGGCAATGGCCAGTTGCGAACCTATCATGCCATGGTTGGCCAGGGACATGATCAGCACGACTACGGCCACGCTGGAGTGCGAGGCCCAGGCCAGCAGCGCGGCAATGGCCACTGCGGCGATGGGCAGATTGGACAGCCCGTCAAGGACAAGGCGCAGCATCTGCGCATCCTGGAGGGGCTGGAATAATTGCATGAGCTCATGCAGGGACAGCAGCAGCAGACCCAGGCCGATGAATACGCGGCCCAGATCGCGCTTGCGGCTGGGCTGGTTGCGGCGAAACAGCCAGACGCCCACCAGAATGAGCGTGGGTGCCAGCGTGGTCAGATTGAAAGAAAGCAACTGAACGATGATGGTGGTGCCGACATTGGCGCCCAGCATGGCTGCCAGGCCCGGTCCGAGCGCCAGCAGGCCGCCGGCGGCAAAACTGCTGATCATCAGGCCGGTGGCTGTACTGCTCTGCACGGCCGCAGTAATGGCCAGGCCGGTAAAAAAGGCCTTGATGCGTGTGCCCAGCGCACGGCCCATCCAGACCCGCAGCGAGGCGCCAAAGGCTCGCTGCACGCCGGTCTGCACCATGTGCACGCCCCACAGGAGCAAAGCGATATAGCCCCCGAAATTAAGGAGGGCGAAGATTTCTTTCATGCAGGCATGATAAACCAGCCCGTATGCCGGAGCTCAGGTTTATGACATGTTTTATTTGGCGGGTGGAAAGG
The DNA here is from genome assembly GCA_048270225.1 of Pusillimonas sp. GTDB lineage: Bacteria > Pseudomonadota > Gammaproteobacteria > Burkholderiales > Burkholderiaceae_B > Allopusillimonas. The sequence goes on from JBLWTG010000005.1 coordinate 349,066, forward strand.
GTGTTGACTGAGGCAGGACGATGTACGCCGCGGCCAGCTTGGCCGCGGTGTACATCGCGGCGCCATCAGATGCGCTGCGCAGCCTGTAGGGCGTGGATGCGCGCCTCGAGAGGAGGGTGAGACGCCAGCATGGCGCTTACGCTGCGACGGCCTGATATGCCGGCGGCTTCGAAGGTTTTGGGCAGGGCGCCGGGTTCGAGTCCGCCCAGGCGTGCCAGTGCATGGATCATGGGCTCGCGCGAGCCCAGGAGGCGCGCGGAGCCCGCATCAGCGCGATATTCGCGCTGGCGCGAGAACCAGGCGACGATAACGGAGGCCAGTACGCCGAAGACCAGTTCGCAGACGATGACGGTGATGTAGTAGCCCATGCCCACGCCGCGCTCGTTCTTGAAGACGGCGCGGTCGATGAAATAGCCGACTACCCTGGCCAGGAAAATGACGAACGTGTTCAGCACGCCCTGGATGAGCGTCAGGGTGATCATGTCGCCGTTGGCAATGTGGGCGACCTCATGCCCCAGCACAGCGGATACTTCGGTTTCATTCATGCTGTCGAGCAGGCCGGTGGAAACGGCGACCAGTGCGCTATTGCGGAAGGCGCCCGTGGCGAAGGCATTGGGTGCGCCTTCATAGATGGCGACCTCAGGCCGGCCGATACCGGCGCGGTCGGCCAGTTGATAGACTGTGTCCAGCAGCCAGGCCTCGCGCGCATTGGCGGGTTGTTGAGGATCGATGACCCGGGCTCCCGTGCTTTGCTTGGCCATCCATTTGCTGATCAGCAGCGAGATGATTGCGCCGCTGAACCCGAGAATGGCCGAGAAGATCAGCAATTGGGTCATGTTCAGCCCATTGGCCGTCAGGTAGCGGCCCACGCCCAGAATATTCATGGAGGCACTGAGCACGATCATGACGGCGATGTTGGTCAGCAGGAAGAGAAAGATGCGTTTCATGGTTCCAGGGTCTCTCGGGTGCGAAAAGCTCGATTGGATGGTCTAGATGGGGGTTGGTTCCGGAATTTTAAAGGGCCGGGGACGGATCAGAGTGAACGAAGGGAGTATAGTAACGGCTTCCCGCTACACACTATATTTCGGTTAAGTCACATGCAGTCTCTGTGGATGCTACTGGCAAGTGTCATGTTTGCTGGCATGGGGGCCTGCGTGAAGGTCGCCTCAGATCACGGCGCATCGCTTGCGCTTGTGGTCCTGTTTCGCGGCATTCCTTCGGTGCTCCTGCTCTTTGTCTGGACGCGCTATACCCACCGCAGCCTTGTTCCCTCCAGCTGGAAGCTGCACGTCTGGCGAAATCTCGCCGGCGTCATGTCCATGTGGCTGGGCTTCTTTGCCATTTCGCATCTGCCGCTGTCCACCGCCATCAGCCTGAACTATACGGCGCCGCTGTTCATCGCCGGCTGGATGCTGGGGTGGGGCGGCAGCCAGCGAGATCCCGTACGTATTGTCGCGGTGCTGCTTGGCTTCCTGGGCGTGCTCGCCGTGTTGCGTCCCAGCATAGGCAGCGACCATGTGCCGGCCGCGCTGATGGGCCTGGGCGCGGGCGCCATGTCCTCGATTGCCATGATGCAGATTCGAGAGCTCGGCCGGGTGGGCGAACCCGAGTGGCGCACGGTGTTCATCTTTTCTTTCTGTGTTTGCCTGTCCAGCATTCCGGGCATTGCCATCCTGGGGGCAGACGCCGTCAGCCTGGCCGGTTGGGCCGCGCTGACCGGTGTCGGCGTGCTGGGCCTGGTCGGCCAGCTTGCCATGACGCGCGCCTTTGGACTGGGCTCAGCCCTGCTGACCGCCGCCTTGCAGTACACGACGATTATCTTTGCAGCCGTACTGGGGTTTGTGTTCTGGGGCACTATCCCCGATATCATCGCGTGGGCGGGCATGTCGCTGATCATTGCCTCGGGCCTGCTGTCGATCTGGCGCACCTATAACGAAAGCCGCATCTTGCGAGGAGAATCCGGAACCGCAAGGCAGGCGGCTCCCGTTGTGACGGCTTCCGGTGTTCAGGAGGGCGAGGCGCCCGTCGCGCCGCCAGACGACGACAGCTCGCCGGTGGCGCCGCAGGCTTCTGCCCTGGGCGGCGCGCCTGCGGCAGCGAGCGTTCCCGCAGCCAAGACCTGAACAAGGCCGCCCACGACGGGCTGGCGACTCCCGGCTAGACCGATGCGTCGGGCCCCATGGTGCGCCGGTACCACTCATGAAAATGCTGCATTCCGTCTTCCATGGGAGACTGGTACGGGCCGGCCTCGCTGATGCCCCGTTGCATGAGGGCCTTGCGACCCGCGTCCATGCGTTCGGCGATCTCGTCGTCCTCGACCGCGGTTTCCATATAGGCGGCGCGCTGTGCCAGGACAAACTCGCGCTCGAAGGCAGCGATATCCTCCGGGTAGTAGAACTCCACGATATTGACGGTTTCCTGGGGGGTGACCGGATGCAGTGTGGAGAGCACCAGCACATGAGGGTAGAGCTCTATCATGTGAGTGGGAAAATAAGTGACCCACACCGCGCCGAATTCAGGCTGGTCGCCGCTGCGGTAGTCCATCAGCCTGTCGTGCCATGCTCGGTAGACATCGGTGCCGGGCTGGCTCAAGGCATTGTTCACGCCCACGCGTTGACAGCTGTACCAGTCGGAAAACTCCCATTCGAGGTCGTCGCAGGTTACGAACTTGCCCAGGCCAGGGTGAAAGGGGCCGACGTGATAGTCTTCGAGGTAGACCTCGATGAAGGTTTTCCAGTTGTAGTGGCAGCGGTGCACCTCGACATGATCGAGCACATAATCAGAGAAATCGAATTCGGGGCGCTGGAACAGCGCAGCCATATCGGAGGCCGGATCACGCGGGCCCTCGAACAGCAGACCATGGCAGTTGCGCAGCCTGAAACGCTGCAGGTCCAGGCAGGGCGTTGCGGGAAACTGCGGCGCGCCCAGCAGTTGACCCTGATTGCTGTATGTCCATCGGTGCACCGGACAGACTATATTGCCGCCGGTGTCTCGCAGGTTGCCGCTGGCATGGCCGGGGCTGGTGACATCGCCGGTGCGGCCGCCCAGCATGATGGCCTGCCGGTGGCGACAGACATTGGAGACCAGCTCGACCCCCTGAGGGTTGCGCACCAGCACGCGGCCCGCGTTTTCCTGCGGCAGGGTGCGCCAGTCGCCGGGTTCTGGAACCAGTTTTTCGTGCCCGACGTACAGCGAAGCATTGCCGAAAATACGGTCTCGTTCCAGCGCAAAGATGTTTTCGTCGAAATAGCTACTGACTGAAAGTTGGGTCTGCGCAGGCATTACGTGCGCTTGACGACCGATGTCGGTCATTATTCCCCCCCGCAATGAATAAACCAGGAAAACGTATCGATCAACACCTGGTGCGAAGAAAAAACGGATTGGCCGATGAAATTTCAAGAACCTGATATTGTAGCGTATTCATCCCCGTCCGGGGGAGGGCCGACGCGTCTCCGGCAATTTGTTACGCCGGGCCCGGTTCGCATCTCGTACAATCGGTGCAAAGCATAAAACAGGCGCCGCGATTTTCTGTACGCCTTATTTTCCGGATTTCACCTACATGAACGATACTACTCCGGCGACCGATGCCGGCCGCGAAAGCGCTGGCGCCGGCAACGCCCAGGATCTGCCGCAAGATTTCGAAACCGCGCTGGCGCAACTGGAAGCGCTGGTGGGGCAAATGGAAAACGGCGCGTTGCCGCTCGATCGCTCCATTGCTGCCTATGAGCAGGGTGTTGAGCTGGCGCGTATCTGCCAGCGCCGCCTTGATCAGGCCGAACAGCAGGTCAAGGTGCTGCAAGGCAATCTGCTCAAGCCCTATGCCGAAGACAATGGCGACGAAGGCTGAGCCATGGGGCGTCGATCTGTAGATTTTCCTAACTGGCTGACAGAGCGTGTGCAGCATATTGATGCGGTGCTCGATCAGTTTCTTCCCGCCGCGGCGCTGACGCCTGTCGCGCTGCACGAGGCCATGCGCTACGCGGTGCTGGGCGGCGGCAAGCGTGTTCGTGCGGCGCTGGTTTATGCGGCCGGCGAGGCCTCGCTGCCTTCCGGTACCGGGGCATCGGCCCAGGAGATTGCGCTGGATCACGCCGCCGCCGCGGTGGAGCTGATTCATGCCTATTCTCTGGTGCACGACGACCTGCCCTGTATGGATGACGATGCGCTGCGGCGCGGTCAGCCTACTGTGCACGTCAAGTTCGACGAAGCCACGGCCATGCTGGCCGGCGACGGGCTTCAGCCGCTTGCCTTCGAGTTGCTGGGCCTGATGCCGATCGCTCCCGCGCTGATTGTCCAGGCTACGCAGTTGCTGGCCCGTTCGGCGGGCAGTCTGGGCATGGTGGGCGGACAGGCCATCGACTGTGCGAGTGTAGGGCAGGTGCTGAGCGCAGAGCAGTTGCGCCAGATGCACAGCATGAAAACCGGCGCCATGCTGGAGGCCAGCGTGTTGCTGGGGGGCATCGTGGCCGGCGCGGGATCCGCGGCGCGCCAGGGTCTGGAAAGCTATGCCAGCGCGGTCGGTCTGGCCTTCCAGGTCGTTGACGATATCCTGGATGTTACCGGCGATACGACCACGCTGGGCAAGACGGCGGGCAAGGATGCGGCCGACAACAAGCCCACCTACGTCTCCATCATGGGGCTGGACGGTTCCCGGGCATTGCTCAAGGAGCTTCATGAGCAGGCTCACGCGGCGTTGCTGCCCCTGGGGCCTTCGGCGGCGCATCTGGCCTGTCTTGCCGACTATATTGTGGGACGCGACCGCTAGCGCGGGCCGCTTTCGGGGCTGGGCCCGGACAGGCCGGGCTGCTCTTCATTACTTCTTTTGTCGTGACGGACTAAAATGACCTCACGATCGAATTATCTGAACCGTATGACCACTGTTTCTCTCGAAGCTATTCAATCGCCAGCCGATCTGCGCGACCTAGACCGATCCGAACTCAAAGAGATCGCAACACAGTTGCGCGAGTTCGTGCTGCAGTCGGTCTCGAAGACGGGTGGGCATCTGTCTTCGAACCTGGGTACGGTCGAGTTGACGATCGCCCTGCACCATGTGTTCGATACGCCGCGTGATCGTATCGTATGGGATGTCGGGCATCAGTCCTATCCGCACAAGATTCTGACCGGTCGCCGCCAGGCCATGGGTACGTTGCGCCAGAAAGACGGAATATCCGGCTTTCCCAGGCGCAGCGAGTCCGAGTACGACGCGTTCGGCACAGCGCATTCATCCACGTCTATTTCCGCCGTGCTGGGCATGGCGGTGGCCTCGCGCAATGCGGGCGAAGACCGCCAGCACATCGCCGTGATCGGCGACGGCGCGATGACGGCGGGCATGGCGTTCGAGGCGCTCAATAATGCGGGTGTGACGCCGGGCGTCAATGTGCTGGTGGTGCTCAACGACAACGATATGTCGATTTCTCCGCCCGTCGGGGCGCTCAACCGTTATCTGGCCCGTCTGCTGTCCGGCGGTTTCTACGCGGCTGCCAAGACGGTGGGTCGTGCGGTGCTGCAGCATGTGCCGCCGGTGCTTGAGCTGGCGCGCCGCTTCGAGGGCCACGCCAAGGGCATGGTTTCGCCTGCGACCCTGTTCGAGGAGCTGGGTTTCAACTACGTCGGCCCCATTGATGGCCATGATCTGGATGCACTTGTCCCCACGCTGGAAAATCTCAAGGCGCTGGGCGGCCTGCAGTTTCTGCATGTGGTGACCCGCAAGGGGCAGGGTTACAAGCTGGCCGAGGCGGATCCCGTGCTGTATCACGGTCCGGGCAAGTTCGACCTCAGTGTCGGCATACAGAAATCGGGCAAGCCTGCGCGGCAGACCTTTACCCAGGTGTTCGGGCGCTGGCTGTGCGATATGGCCGCCGCCGATCAGCGCCTGTACGGCATCACGCCGGCCATGCGCGAGGGAAGCGGCCTGGTCGAGTTCGAGCAGCGCTATCCCGACCGCTATTTCGATGTCGGCATTGCCGAACAGCATGCCGTCACCTTTGCCGGCGGTCTGGCCTGCGAGGGACAAAAGCCGGTGGTGGCCATCTACTCCACCTTTTTGCAGCGCGGCTATGACCAGCTCATTCACGATGTGGCCTTGCAGAATCTGGACGTAACCTTTGCGCTCGACCGCGCGGGCATCGTCGGGGCCGATGGCGCTACGCACGCGGGCAATTACGATGTCGCCTTCCTGCGCTGCGTGCCGAATATGGTGATCGCGACGCCGTCCGATGAAAACGAGGCGCGCCTGTTGCTGAGTACGTGCTATCGCCATCCGGGCCCCGCTTCGGTTCGCTACCCGCGCGGCGCGGGCTGTGGCGCCGAGGTCGGCGGCGATCTGGCCGTGGTAGAGATCGGCCGCGGGGTGCTGCGGCGCGAGGGGAGCCGGCTTGCCATGCTTGTGTTTGGCACGCTGGCGCCGGCGGCGCTGGAAGCCGCCGGGCAACTGGACGCCACGCTGGTGGACATGCGCTTTGTCAAACCGTTGGACGAAGCCCTGCTGGCTGAGCTGGCGCAGCGCCATGAGGCCTTCGTGACCATCGAGGATGCCGCCATCATGGGCGGAGCGGGCAGTGCCGTACTCGAATTCCTTGCCGGGCGGGGCCTGTCGCTGCCTGTGCTGCAGCTGGGTCTGCCGGACCGCTTTATCGACCATGGCGATCAGGGGGCGATTCTGTCGGCACTTGGTCTGGATGCCTGTGGCATCGAGCGGTCGATACGGCAGCGCTTTGCGCACCTGTTTGCGAACGAAGACGGGGCGGATGCGCAGGGCGAAGCCACTCCGGCGGGCGATGATGCCAGGCCGCTTCGGCGTCAGGGCGGCGCCGCAATGCGGTCGGATTAATGCCTGATACCATTATGGTTATAGTGTTAATGCGTGCGGCGGTGCCGCATAATTGATTCTTTTCAAGAAAATGCAGCGATATGCGCTGCGTTCAAGGCTTGTCTCATGAATACTCTGTACGACTCCCCGGTCGCGATGCCTGATGTGCAAAGCAGCGTCGATACGCGCCATATTGCAATCCAGCGCGTCGGTGTGAAGGGGGTGCGGCATCCCATGCTGCTGGCAGTCGCCGGCGACGATCCCCTGCCGACCGTGGGCAACTGGGAACTGACGGTTGCATTGCCGGCCCAGGAAAAAGGCACGCACATGTCGCGTTTCGTGGCGCTGCTCGAGCGCTTTCGCCGCACGCCCATGACGCCGGAAAGCTTTTGCGGCATGGCGGCGGATATGCTGCCGCTGCTCAATGCGCAGGCCGGTGACATATCCGTGACCTTTCCGTATTTCATCGACAAGGTTGCGCCGATGTCGGGCGTGAGCAGTCTGATGGACTATGAACTTACCTGGACTGCACGTGCTGGCGCACCAGCCCAGGGCCAGCCCTCCGAGGTTCAGTTCGAGCTTCAGGCACTGGTTCCGGTGACCAGCCTGTGTCCTTGTTCCAAGGCCATTTCGGAGTATGGCGCGCATAACCAGCGCTCCCACGTTACCGTGACGGTGTCCTATAGCCAGCCTGGTCTGGTTGAGATCGACGACTTGATACGCAGCATAGAGCAGCAGGCTTCCTGCGAGCTATGGGGGCTGCTCAAGCGCACAGACGAAAAATTCGTGACCGAACGCGCTTACGAAAACCCCAAATTTGTCGAGGATCTGGTGCGCGATGTGGCCAGCCAGTTGCAGGACCTGCCCGGCGTGGCGCGTTTTCGCGTAGTGGCCGAGAACTTCGAATCCATACACAATCATTCGGCCTACGCCGTTGTTGAAGGCTGAGGCGGCGCACACCATAAGGGCGCGCCGGGCGACTGGCCGTACCGCGGCGGTCATGTCCGATCGATAGGGCTTGTCTGTCTATCCGTAAAAATGCTAATATAGCTGGTTTCTTGCTCGATCCTTGCGTATTTGCCTTGGCAAATGCGGCCAGCCGGCCACGCAACGGACGGGCTGACCCTTGCAGCCATCGCATAGCTGCAAGACATCCTCAAGGAGTGTTTTATGCGTCACTACGAAGTAGTGTTTATCGTGCATCCTGATCAAAGCGAGCAGGTGCCCGCCATGATCGAACGCTATCAGTCTTCCGTTACCAGCAATGGTGGCCAGATTCATCGTCTGGAAGACTGGGGCCGCCGCCAGTTGGCTTACCCCATCCAGAAACTCGTCAAGGCGCATTACGTCTGCATGAACATCGAATGCAGCCAGGCCGTTCTGGACGATCTCGAGCATTCGTTCCGTTACAACGACGCGATTCTGCGTCATCTGGTCATCAAGACCAAAAAGGCGCAGGCTGCGGCTTCGATCATGATGAAATCGGTTGAGCGCGAAGAGGCCCGCAAGGCTACGGCGGAAACAACGACTCCGGCACCGGCCAACTGATCGGGCGTCCGGGCAGCCAGTGAACCAGCTGATCCTGACAGCCACAGCCCTCGAGGTGCAGCCGCTAAGGTACACCCCGTCAGGCTTGCCGGCCATCGAGATATTGCTGGGACACGAGTCGGAAGTCATCGAAGCCGGCCTTGGCCGTCGCATCGAACTCACACTTCCTGCTGTGGCCCTCGGAGACCTGGCCTTGCTGTTGGCCGACACCCCGCTAGGCGCGAGCATGTCGATACAGGGCTTTCTCGCCCCGGTCAGAAAAAGCTCGAACAAGCTGGTGTTGCACATACAGCAGGCAGACCGGACCTTCGCAGGCGGCGCCAGCGCCGTCGTGTAGTTCCTTATACCGTCACAGGAGCGCTCGCGTCGCGACGCATGCGCATGAAACATACCGCTCGGGCGCAGCCCGGGCTTGCAAGAGGTAATTAACCATGGCTTTCTTCAAGAAAAGCAAAGAAAAACGCAAATTCACGCAGCAAAATCCGCTGTTCAAGCGCCGCAAGTTCTGCCGCTTCACGGCAGCAGGCGTCGAGGAAATCGACTACAAAGATCTGGACACCCTGCGTGACTTCATCCAGGAAAACGGCAAGATCATTCCTGCCCGCCTGACCGGCACCAAGGCACACTATCAGCGCCAGCTCGACACCGCGATCAAGCGCGCGCGTTTCCTGGCCCTGCTGCCTTACACCGACAACCACAACTAATCCGGGACCTATCGTCATGCAAGTCATTCTGCTCGAAAAAGTCGTGAATCTCGGTAACCTCGGTGACGTCGTGCGCGTGCGCAACGGCTATGCCCGCAACTACCTGATTCCCCAGAAAATTGCGCGTCGGGCAACCGATGTCGCCCTGAAAGAATTCGAAGCCCGCCGCGCCGAGCTCGAAAAAGCCCAGGCCGAAAAGCTGGCTGCTGCAGAAGCTGTCAGCGCCAAGCTGGGCGGCTACACGGTGACGCTCTCGCAAAAAGCGGGTGTTGACGGCCGTCTGTTCGGTTCGGTCACTACCATGGATATCGCTGCCGCGCTGGTACGCGATGGCTTCGATTCCATCGAGAAGTCCCAGGTTCGCCTGCCCGACGGTCACCTCAAGGCAGTGGGCGAGTACCCTGTCCAGGTGGTTCTGCTCGCCGATGTCGTCACCGACATCACGGTGGTGGTTCAGGGCGAAATGGCCTGATCCAGCTGCCTCGCGTGGTACATTCATCCATGCAAGGATGAATGCCGCGCCCAGCAGTGCAAAGCCGGCGCAAGCCGGCTTTTTTCATTTCCGCTGCAGACCGTTCGGAGCCCTTACTTGGACAGCATGAATACAAAATCTGATACGCAGCTCGATTATCTGCGGGTCCCGCCTCACTCCATCGAGGCTGAGCAGTCTGTACTGGGCGGGCTACTGTTGGATAACGCAGCCTTTGACCGCGTTACAGACGTTCTGGCTGATGACGACTTCTATCGCTACGATCATAAGCTGATCTGGCAGCATATCGCACGACTCATCAGCCTCGCGCGGCCTGCTGACGTGGTGACGGTGCATGAGTCGCTGGCCAGTGCAGGAAAATCCGAAGAGGTGGGCGGCCTGGCTTATCTGAATGCGCTGGCGCACAACACGCCGTCGGCGGCCAATATTCGACGCTATGCCGAGATTGTGCGCGAGCGCTCCATGCTGCGCAAGCTGGTGTCGGTGGCCGACGAAATCGCCGCGGCCGCCTTCAACCCGCAAGGCAAGGAGGCGCGGCAACTGCTGGACGAAGCCGAATCCCGCGTATTCCAGATTGCGCAGGAAGGCGCCAAGGGCGCAACCGGCTTCCAGGATATCCAGCCGCTGCTCAGCCAGGTCGTGGAGCGCATCGACGAGCTCTATCATCGCGAAGGCGATTCGGATATCACCGGAGTGCCCACGGGCTTTACCGACCTGGATCGCATGACATCCGGCCTGCAGCCAGGCGATCTTGTTATCGTGGCGGGCCGTCCGTCCATGGGCAAGACCTCCTTCTCCATGAATATCGGCGAGCATGTCGCCATTGAGCAGGGCCTGCCGGTTGCGGTGTTCTCCATGGAAATGGGTGCGGTGCAGCTGGCCATGCGGATGGTGGGCTCGGTCGGCATGCTTGACCAGCATCGCATGCGTACCGGCAAGCTGACGGCGGAAGACTGGCCGCGCCTCACGCATGCTGTACAGCAGGTGCAAGAGGCTCAAATCTATATCGATGAAACCCCTGCCTTGACGTCGATGGAAGTGCGTGCCCGGGCGCGGCGGCTGGCCCGGCAGTGCGGCCAGCTTGGCCTGATTATTATTGACTATATGCAGTTGATGTCGGGCAGTTCGGGTGGTGAAAACCGCGCAACGGAAATCTCGGAAATCAGCCGCTCGCTCAAGAGTCTGGCCAAAGAGCTCAATTGCCCCTTGATTGCGCTGTCGCAGCTGAACCGAAGCCTGGAGCAACGCCCGAACAAACGTCCGGTCATGAGCGATTTGCGCGAATCCGGCGCTATCGAGCAGGATGCCGACCTGATTCTGTTCATTTATCGCGATGAGGTCTATAACCCCGATTCGCCCGACAAGGGTACGGCGGAAATCATTATCGGCAAGCAGCGTAATGGCCCTATCGGCCATGTACGCCTGACCTTCCAGGGGTCGAGCACACGCTTCCTGAACTTCAGCTCGACGATGGGTTGATCCGGGCTGTGGTTCAGCGCGCGGGTTTGGGCGGCGTCATGGTCAGCGCCAGATCATAGGCGGCGCGCAACGAGGCAGGATCGGCAATGCCTTGTCCCGCGATGTCGAAAGCGGTGCCATGGTCCACGCTGGTACGCACAAATGGCAGTCCTACCGTGATGTTGACGCCTTCATCAATACCCAGGTATTTGACCGGAATCAGTCCCTGGTCGTGATACTGGGCGACGACAATGTCGAACTCGCCCTGGCGCGCCCGCATGAAAACCGTGTCGCCGGGCCAGGGGCCGCTGGCGTCTATGCCTTCGTTGCGCGCCTGCGCAATCGCTGGCGCAATGACCTTGATCTCTTCGCGGCCAAAACGTCCTTCTTCTCCGGCGTGCGGATTCAGGCCGGCGACGGCGACACGCGGCTGCGCGATGCCTGCCTGGCGACAGGCCTGATGCGCCAGGCGTATGGTATCCAGCTCGGCATCGAGGGTGATGCGGGCGCTGACATCATGCAGCGCCACATGGATAGTCACCAGGATGACGCGCAGCTCATGGTTGGCCAGCATCATGGCATAGCGCGTTGTGCCGGTGCGTTCGGCCAGAATCTCGGTATGGCCGGGATAGTCCGCGCCGCCTTGACGCATGGTTTGTTTGTTCAGCGGCGCCGTGACAATGGCGCGCAAGCTGCCTGCCTGTGCATCGTCGATGGCGTGACACAGGTACTCGTACGCGCCCCGGCCTGCGAGCTTGTTGGCTTGTCCCGGCACAAGATCATCGGGCAGCGCCTGCCAGCGGTTGAGCACTGGAATGATGCCGGATCCGAAGCTGGCTACGCCGGGCTCGCTGATCAGTTCGACACGTAGCGCCTGGTCCAGGCCCAGCCGCCGCAGCGTGGCGTCGAGCACACCCGCATCGCCATACACCAGCGTGGGCTCAGGGAGCCCGCCTGCGAACAGCTTGGCGATGATTTCGGGACCGATGCCCGCAGCATCACCCATGGTGATGCCGACGGGCAGGGAAGGAGGCGTATTCATGCCGCGGCCTATAGCGCTTCGCTCGCATAGTCGGCCAGGCGTGAGCGCTCGCCTCGCTGCAGCGTGATGTGCCCGGCGTGTGGCCACCCCTTGAAGCGGTCCACGACGTAGGTGAGTCCCGAACTGCCCTCGGTAAGGTAGGGCGTGTCGATTTGCGCAATATTGCCCAGGCAGACGATTTTGGTGCCTGGGCCAGCGCGCGTCACCAGTGTTTTCATCTGCTTGGGTGTCAGGTTCTGCGCTTCGTCGATGATCAGGAACTTGTTCAGGAAGGTGCGGCCACGCATGAAGTTCAGAGATTTGACCTTGATGCGCGAACGGATCAATTCCATCGTGGAGTTCTTGGTCCAGTCCTGGCCGCCGGCATCGCTGGCGCCACCCGCTCCGGCGCCCAGATGCAGGACTTCGAGATTGTCCTCAAGGGCGCCCATCCAGGGCAGCATTTTTTCCTCTTCTGTGCCGGGCAGGAAGCCGATATCGTCTCCTACCGGCACGGTTGCCCTGGTGATGATGATTTCGTTGTAGCGCTTGGTTTCCAGGGTCTGGGTAAGGCCGGCGGCCAGCGCCAGCAGGGTTTTGCCGGTGCCGGCCTGGCCCAGCAGCGAGACGAAGTCGCACTCCGGATTCATGAGCAGGTTGAGGGCGAAATTCTGCTCCCGGTTGCGGGCTGTGACGCCCCAGACATTGTTCTTGCCGTGGCTGTAGTCGCGCAGCGTGGCCAGTACGGCGTTTTTACCGCTGACCTCCTTGACCTGCGCCTGCATCGGCATTTCACCGTCGAAATAGACGAACTCATTGACAATGAACTCTGAGCAGAGCGGGCCCTTGATGCGGTAGAACGTGGTTCCGCCCTGTTGCCAGGACTCGACATCCTTGCCGTGCTTGGTCCAGAAATTGGCCGGCAGCGGCATGACACCGTCATAGAGCAGGTCGGAGTCGTCCAGTACGTGGTCATTCAGATAGTCTTCCGCGCGCAGGCCCAGCGAGCGCGCCTTCAGACGCATATTGATGTCTTTGGACACCAGGATGACTTCACGCTTGGCATCCTGGCCTTGCAGGGCGTGCACCACCATCAGGATGGCATTGTCGGCCTTGCCCATGGGCAGTTCCACCGGCAGCTTGGAGTGCAGTGCGGTGGTCTGGAAGTGGACATCGCCCAGGGCTTCCTGATTGCCCAGCGCATCGAGCTGCACGCCTTTGCCCAGGCCCTGCTTGCCTTCGACCAGCCCATCCAGAAAACGGCTGACCTGGCGCGCGTTGCGGGCGACTTCGGACATGCCCTTCTTTTGATGATCCAGCTCTTCGAGCACGATCATGGGCAAAAAGATGTCGTGCTCTTCGAACTTGAACAGCGAGTTCGAATCATGCAGCAGCACATTGGTGTCAAGCACGAACAGCTTGCGCTTGGCGGCGGCCAGGCGCGTCTTTCGGGGAGTGCGCGAGCCCACGACGGCCAGGGCGGGCGGCGGTTCTGCTGCCCGCGGCTCTGCCTGCGGGGTCTTGGCGGGGCCAGTGCTGGCCTGCGCGGCCGGGATTCGGCGCACAGGAGCCGCAGGCGTGTCAGTCTTGGCGCGGGACGCGCGGGCGACCGGCGTAGCCGGCGCAGGTGCTGCAGAATCTGTGAGAGTGTCCGCGGAAACCATGGCACCCAGTCGGGTCGGCAGCTTGGGCAAGGGCATAGAGTGTCTGCTCCAGAGATGTACGGGTAAGTAATCAGCGCTGTGCTGGCTACGCTGGATAAGGGATAACGGGTCAGGCGCTGTCGCGTACGGCTTGCAGGACTTCGTCGGCATGACCCGGCACGCGCAGGCCACGCCATTCGCGGATGAGGACGCCATCCTTGTCAATCAGAAAGGTGCTGCGCTCGATGCCGCGCACCTGCTTGCCGTACATGTTTTTCATTTTGATCACGCCGAAGGCCTGGCACAAGGCCTCGCCATCGTCGGAAATAAGCGGGAAAGGCAGGTTCTGCTTGTCGGTGAAGTTGGCATGGGACTTGAGCGAATCGCGCGACACGCCGACGACCTGGCATCCCGCGTCGACGAAATCCTGGTAGCGGTCGCGGAAATCCTGCGCTTCGGTGGTGCAGCCCGGGGTATTGTCCTTGGGGTAGAAGTACAGCACCGCGTAATGTCCGCGCAGGCTGTCCAGGCTGATGTCGCCCTGTGTGCTGCTTGCGCTGAACGCGGGAATGGATTTGCCGGTTGCAATCTGGCTCATGAGGCCTCCGAGTTGGGGAGCAGGGCGGCGACCACGCGCCGTCCTTCGGACATCAGGATGTTGTAGGTGCGCGCCGCGGCCTGGGTGCTCATGGCTTCTATGCCTATGCCCATCTGCAGCAGGGGCTGGGTGACGTGGGCGGGCAGCAGATGCTGCTGCAGGCCGGTGCCAACCAGGACGACCTCGGGCGCGTCCTGTGGCTTGCGCACTGCGTCGTCGCCGTCCAGGAAGGCCATGGGGTCGGGTTTGGCGTCCTGCAGGCCGGTGATCCGGCGCAGCGATTCTGCTGTGATCTCCGCGATCTGCCGCACCTCCCATGTGTGGATGTCGCCTTCAGGGGCGAAATAGACCGCGTGCTGATAGGACACTTCGTTGATTTCGATGTAATCCGCTCCATAGGCCGTCACCGTATTGAGGGCGGGATTGGATTCGCTTTGTAATTGCACAGGACACTCCCATAATCATCTCGATCATAGCGCAAACATGTGTAGGCACAACGTCATTTCCTGTTTTTTTTGAATGGATTAAACTTATCGATTCTGCCCAGCATTTCATCTCGTTTCGATAGCCCCCCTAGGATGATCATGACCATGTTCCCGCGCATAGAGCGCCTGCCTCCTTATGTCTTTAACATTACCGGCGAACTCAAGATGGCCGCCCGGCGCCGTGGCGAAGACATTATCGATATGTCCATGGGCAACCCCGATGGGCCTACACCCAAGCATATCGTGGACAAGCTGGTCGAGGCGGCAACGCGTCACGATACGCATGGATATTCGGTTTCCAAGGGCATTCCGCGCCTGCGCAAGGCGATTTCGGGCTGGTACGAGCGCCGCTACGGCGTGCAGATCGACCCCGATTCCGAGGCCATTGTCACCATAGGCTCCAAGGAAGGCCTGGCACACCTGATGCTGGCCACGCTGGATCGCGGCGACACCGTTCTGGTGCCCAATCCCAGCTATCCCATCCATATTTACGGGGCCGTCATCGCGGGGGCCAACATCCGTTCCGTGCCCATGACGCCGGGTCTGGATTTTTTCGAGGAAATCGAGCGCGCCGTACGCGAAGCGATTCCCAAGCCCAAGATGATGATACTCGGGTTTCCCAGCAATCCCACGGCGCAGTGCGTAGACCTGTCCTTTTTCGAGCGCATCATTGCGCTGGCCCGCGAACACAACATCCTCGTGGTGCACGATCTGGCCTATGCCGACATCACGTTCGACGGTTACGTCGCGCCGTCCATCATGCAGGTTGAGGGCGCGCGCGATGTCGCCGTCGAGTTCTTCACCATGAGCAAGAGCTACAACATGGCCGGCTGGCGCGTGGGCTTCATGGTGGGCAACCGCGAACTGGTCAATGCGCTGGCGCGTATCAAGAGCTATCACGATTACGGCATGTTCACGCCGATACAGGTGGCCTCGATTGCAGCGCTGGAAGGCCCGCAGGACTGTGTTTCACAGGTGGTGGAGCAGTACCGCAGCCGGCGCGATGTGCTGGCCAAGGGTCTGCACGAAGCGGGCTGGATGGTTGATATTCCCAAGGCGTCCATGTACATCTGGGCCAAGATTCCCGAGGCCTACCAGCATCTGGGCTCGCTCGAGTTTTCCAAGCGGGTGCTGTCCGATGCCAAGGTGGCGGTGTCGCCCGGCATCGGATTTGGCGAATATGGCGACGAGTACGTCCGCTTTGCCCTGATCGAGAATGAACAACGCACCCGCCAGGCGGTGCGCGGTATCAAGGATATGTTTCGCAAGGACGGTCTAGGTAAATGAGTTTGAGCCCTATTAAAGTTGGTTTGCTGGGTCTGGGCGTCGTCGGAGGCGGCACCTGGAAAGTCCTGAATCAGAACGCAGAAGAAATCGCCCGCCGGGCCGGCCGGCGCATCGAGGTGGCAGCCATTGCCGTGCGCGACACCGACAAGGCGCGCCGCCTGGTTGGCGACGATGTGCTGGTGGTGACCGACGGCATGGAAGTGGTCAATCATCCCGACATCGATATTGTGGTGGAACTCATCGGCGGCAACACGCAAGCCCGTGAACTCATCATGGCAGCCATCGACAACGGCAAGCATGTCGTCACGGCCAACAAGGCGCTGCTGGCTGAGTTCGGCAACGAAATATTCGCCGCGGCACTGGACAAGGGCGTCATGGTGGCCTTCGAGGCGGCTGTGGCCGGCGGCATTCCCATCATCAAGGCCATCCGTGAAGGCCTTACCGCCAACCGCATCCAGTGGCTGGCCGGTATCATCAACGGCACCACCAACTTCGTCCTGTCCGAAATGCTGGCCAAGGGGCAGTCGTTCGACGAGGCGCTGGCCGATGCGCAGCGCCTGGGCTATGCGGAAGCCGATCCTACCTTCGACATCGAGGGAATCGACGCTGCGCACAAGCTCACGCTGCTGGCCTCAATCGCCTTCGGCATTCCGGTGCAGTTCGAAAAATCCCATACTGAAGGCATTTCCGGGCTCGCCCAGGAAGACCTGGCCCATGCCGAGCGCCTGGGCTATCGCATCAAGCTGCTGGGTATCACGCGTCGTCGCCCCGAAGGCATAGAGCTGCGCGTGCACCCGACACTGATTCCTGTCGACTGTGTATTGGCCAATGTGCAGGGCGCCATGAATGCGGTGCTGGTCCATGGCGATGTGGTTGGGCCGACCCTGTACTACGGCCAGGGCGCCGGCGAGCTGCCCACGGCATCGGCGGTCGTGGCCGACCTGGTGGACGTGGCCCGCCTGCAGGCGGCGGATCCTGGCCATCGTGTGCCGTATCTTGCCTTCCAGCCCGATGCCATGGTCGATACACCCATTCTTGCCATGGCCGACGTGCTGTCGTCCTATTATCTTCGCCTGCGCGTCCAGGACAGGCCGGGCGTGCTGGCCGATGTGGCCCGCATCCTGTCCGAGGTCGGCATTTCCATCGGCTCCATGTTCCAGGAGCCCAATGGCGAATCGGAAGCAGACATCATTTTCCTGACCCATCAGGCCCGCGAGGGCGACATCGACGGCGCGCTCCAGCGCATTGCCGGGCTGCCGTTCGTGCATTCGGGCGTGACGCGCCTGCGCGTGGAGATTCTCTGATGAAATACCTGTCCACGCGCGGTGGCATGGCGCCGCAGTCTTTCTCCGATATTCTGCTCGAGGGCCTGGCGCCCGACGGCGGCCTGACCCTGCCCGAGCGCATACCCGCCATCGATCAGGCGACGCTGGAGTCCTGGCGCAGCCTGTCTTATCCAGAGCTGGCCACCCGCATCCTGGGGCTGTTTATCGACGATATCCCCCTGGCCGATCTGGACCGCCTGACGCATGCCGCCTATCAGGCCGAGACCTTCGGAAGCCGGGAGATTGTCCCGCTCAAGCCGCTGGGCAAGGGCATGACGCTGCTGGGCCTGTCGCAGGGGCCGACGCTGGCCTTCAAGGACATGGCCATGCAGTTTCTGGGACAAGTGTTCGAGTATGTGCTGGACAAGCGCGGCGCCACGCTGAACATCCTGGGTGCCACCTCGGGTGATACGGGCTCGGCGGCGGAGTACGCCCTGCGCGGCAAGCGCGGTGTGTCGGTCTTCATGCTTTCGCCGCATGGGCGCATGAGCAGCTTTCAGCGCGCCCAGATGTATACGCTGCAGGACGCCAATATCCACAACATTGCCGTCAAGGGCGTGTTCGACGAATGCCAGGATATCGTCAAGACGATCGCAGGCGATCTGGACTTCAAGAACCGCTATCGCATCGGCGCGGTCAACTCCATCAATTGGGCGCGAATTGCCGCGCAAATCGTCTATTACTTCTGGGGCTGGCTGAGGGCGACCTCGGCCGCAGGCCAGCAGGTGTCGTTCGCCGTGCCCTCGGGCAATTTCGGCAATATCCTGGCCGGCCATTTCGCGCGCGAAATGGGGCTGCCCATACGGCGGCTGGTGCTGGCCACCAACGAAAACAACGTGCTCGAAGAGTTTTTCCGTACGGGCGTCTACCGGCCGCGTCCTGCGGCCCAGACGCACGCCACGTCCAGCCCTTCGATGGATATCTCGCGGGCCTCAAATTTTGAGCGTTTTGTGTTCGACCTGGTGGGCCGCGATCCGGCGCGCGTGCGCGCTTGCTGGGATGCCCTGGCCGCGCAGGGCGAGTTTGATCTTGGCGAACTGCGCGCGCAGTTCGAGGCTCGCTATGGCTTTGTCGCCGGCGTCAGCAGTCATCAGGATCGCCTGCACACCATTCGCGCGGTTCAACAGGAAAGCGGCGTTCTGATCGATCCGCATACGGCAGACGGCGTCAAGGTGGCCGCCGAGCATGTCGAGACGGGCATTCCCATGCTGGTGCTTGAAACCGCATTGCCGGCCAAGTTCAGCGACACCATTCTGGAGGCCACCGGCAAGCCCGCGCCGTTGCCCGAGGAATTACAGCATCTGGACGCATTGCCGCAACGCGTCACCATCATGGATTGCGATGCCGACCTGATGCGCGACTACATCCGGCAGCACGCACCCGCGGCGGCCTAGGCGCCATTCTCAGCGCGTGAATTCCTGATCCCGGCGTCGCATCGCCGGGCCTCGCCGTCCAGGTCTGGTCAGCCCAAGGCCAGCGCGGCTGCTTGCTGGCCGCTGAGTACTGCACCCTCCAGTACGCCTGGGTAGCCGGTGTCTGTCCAGTCGCCTGCGAGCCAGACGGAGGACCATGGCGTCTGGTTGGTTGGTCGCGCCAGTTCCGGCGCGGCCTTGAAGGTAGCGCGTTTTTCCACGATCAGATGATGGCCTGTCACCGCTGGCATGGGCACATGCTGTCCCGCCTGCTCCTGCAACTGGGCGATGATGGCGGCAATGGACTGATCGGGATTGCTGTGCTGCATGGCGCGCGCATCGCTGACCACCACATGTACAAGGTTTTGCCCGTCGCGCCGGGAGGGCTGGCCGGCATCGGCTGCGGGGCCACTTTGCAGGGTCAATGCGCTTCTGTCGAACAGCCATTGCCCGAACCGCAGCCGGACGGGGTCGTCCCGCAGCAAAAACATGGGATGGCTCAGGCCCCAGGGTTTTGCCAGCCTGAGTGTCAACGTAGCGATAGGAATGAATTCGAAGGCCGTCAGCATGCTGAGTAACTGGTGGCCTGCGGCGCAAGGTGGAAGCTGGGCCAGCAGCCTGTGCGCCGAGGGCGTGTTGGTGGCGACAATGACGTGATCGTAGGGCTGGCCGTCCACGAGCACTTTCTCGTCCAGGCTTTGCAGCGTTTTGACCGCCCGCCCGAGGTAGACGGCGCTGCCGTCGGGCCTGCGGTCGCCAGCCCTGGGTCCGGCCGTGTACTGCGTTGCGGATGGCTGGCCTTGCAGCAGTTCGATAACGCGCTCAGGCCACAAGCGGGACAGGTCTGTGGCGGGAATCAGGATGTCGCTGGCGCTCGCGCGGCCGCCCAAGCTGTCGCGCAGAACGTTGGCGAACAATTGCGCGCTTGCCTGTTCCGGGGGGGTGTTCAGGGCCGCCAGGCACAGCGGCTGCCAGAACTGACGGAGCATGCCCGCCGTCTGGCTGCCTTGCTGCAGCCAGTCCAGAACCGTCAGGTCGGGTGGGGTTTGCCAGCGGTGCCGCTGGAGACGATTGACGATGCGTATCAGCGCCAGGCGTTCAGCCAGTCCGGGCCCGCGCGCGCACAGAATGCCTGACAGAAGATGAAGCGGCGCCGGCAGGCGCGCCGCCCGCAGCCTGAACGAGCCGTCCGCCGTGCGTAGAGCCAGCCGTTCACGATGAAAAAGCCGGTCGGGATCCAGTCCCAGCATCTGCATTTGCGCCAGCGTGGCCGTATAAGCGCCCAGCAGGATATGCTGACCATTGTCCAGATCGCAGGACAGGGGGGCTGAGGCGACGCGCCGGGCTCGTCCACCCGGTGTTCGGGCGGCATCAAACAGATGCACGGCATGGCCGCCTTGATGCAGGGCCAGGGCAGCACTGAGTCCGGCCCATCCGGCGCCGATCACGGCTATCCTGTTCATGCTGCGCCCGCTGGCCATGAATGTGTCCGTCGTGATGGCGTGCCCGTGCCGGCGCTCATCGCTTGAGGCGACGGATCAGCCCCTTGCCGCCGCCCACCCAGGTTTTCCAGGCCAGCCAGAATTTGCGGATGGGTGTGAGCGAGATGCGTTGATCCAGCACCTGCCAGTTGTCGCGCTCGATTTCACCCAGCAAGGCATGGTAGATGGCGGCCATCATCAGGCCGGGGCGCTGGGCGCGGCGATCCTGTTCCGGCAGTGCCTGCATGGCTTCGCGATAGTATTGGCGGGCGCGTTCCGTTTCGAAACGCATCAGCGCCTCGAAGCGTTCCGAGTGCTTGCGCTGAATGATTTCTTCGGCCGTTACATTGAACTGCTGCATGTCGTCGACCGGCAGGTAGATACGGCCCCGTCGGGCATCGTCGCCAACGTCCCGGATGATATTGGTGAGCTGGAATGCCAGTCCCAGCTTTTCCGCATACGCCAGTGTTTCGGGCCGCGTATGGCCGAAAATACTGGCGGACAACTCGCCCACCACGCTGGCTGCATGCCAGCAGTAGCGGCGCAGCGAGGGCCAGTCCATGTAGCGGGAATGATCCAGATCCATTTCCATGCCGTCTATCACGGCCAGCATCCTGGACTGCTCCAGTTGATAGGGCTGCACATGGGGGGCGAGCGCCTGCATGACGGGGTGTTCGCTATGGCCCAGATAAAGCTGTTCGACCTGGGTGCGCCACCACGCCAGCTTCATGCGCGCCACCGAGGGCTCGGTTGTTTCGTCGACAATGTCGTCGACTTCGCGGCAAAACGCATAGAGCGCGGTAATGGCCCTGCGCCGCTCCGGCGGCAGGAACAAAAAGGCATAGTAGAAGCTGGAACCGCTTTTTGCGGCTTTGTTCTGGCAGTATTCGTCAGGACTCATGCGTAAGGGGCCGAAAGCGGCGGTAACGGTGGTGGCGGCAGCGCCTGCCGATCAGGACAGCGCTCGCCAGAGCAGCACGATCCAATCCTTTTTTGAGAGAGTGGGGCGCTGCAGGAATATGTCGTAGTGTAATTGGTCGAGGCGTTCCAGAATGCGCAGGCCTCCGTGCACGACCAGTTTCAGCTCCAGTCCCATGCGCCCCGGCAGCCGGCGGGTTAGCGGGAGCCCGGATTGCAGCAGCTCGCGCGCCTGCTGTACCTGCTCGCGCATCAAGGCCTGCCAGGCGCGATCCGCTTGCGGCGCGTTCGCGTATGGCGGCGGAGCTCGCCTGCTCGAATCTGTCGTGGCGGCGGACCTGTCCGCGATATAAGCCTCGCTTACGCCGTGGCGCTCCAGCGCGCAGCGTGGGAGGTATACACGGTTTTTGCGCCAGTCTATCGCCACGTCCTGCCAGAAGTTGGTCAATTGCAGGCCGGTGCAGATCGCGTCGGCGTCGGTCAGGTTGGCGTCGTCGACGGCGCGGTACAAATGCAGCATCAGGCGTCCCACCGGGTTGGCGGAGCGCCGGCAGTAGTCGAGCAACTGCGCATCGGTATCGTAGCGTGTGATTGTTACATCCTGTTCGAAGGCCGACAGCAGGTCAAAAAATGGCGTCAGCGGCAGAGCATGCTGCGCAATAGTGCGTGCCAGCGGGTCAAACACGGGCTTGCGGGCGTCGTGGTCTGGCAATGCGGGTATGCCTTGGTCAATGCGCGTCAGTGCGTCGCGGTACGCCTGCAATTGCGCCAGTCGGGTGGGGGCGTCGGCCTCGCCTTCGTCCGCGATATCGTCCGCGCTGCGGGCAAAGCGGTAAATGTTGTGCACGGCCTCGTGCAGGCGGCGCGGCAGCAGCACGGAGGCGACGGGAAAATTCTCGTAGTGATCGACGGACATGGCGCTGAGTATAAGGCAGGCGCAGGGCTACCCTCCGGCCGCCGAACGGTTTAGACTTCGCTTTCCACACGGAGAAACCATGCCACGTCCGATTTCAGCCTCGATATCCCTGCCGGCGCTGACCCATAACCTCAATGCAATCCGCGAACACGCTTTACCCGCAAATACGTTGGCCAACGCCACGCAACCCCGTATTTGGGCCGTCATCAAGGCTAATGCCTATGGTCACGGCCTGCGCAGCGCAGTCCAGGCTTTTGCACAGGCAGATGGCCTGGCCATGCTGGATCTGGACGAAGCGGTGCGTTGCCGCGAACAGGGCTGGCAGAAACCTATCCTGATGCTGGAGGGTTTTTTCGAGCCGCGCGACATTCCTGTGTTGCGGCAGTACGGCATACAGGCCACGCTGCACTCCGAGGAGCAGCTCGCCATGTTCGAACGCGAGAAGAAGAGCCTGCCCCCGGCGGCAGCGGCGCTGGATGTCTTTGTCAAGCTTGACAGCGGCATGAGCCGCCTCGGTTTCTCCGCAGCGCAGTATCGCCAGGCTTTTGAGCGCGCCCAGCACGCAAGGCAGGACGGCCTGCTGGGCAGTATCGGCAAAATGACCCATCTCGCCCGCGCGGACGATAGCGCCGAGGTCACCAGACAGCAGATCGATCTGTTCAACCGCTGTACCGAAGGGTTGCCCGGTGCCGTCAGCGTATGCAATTCAGCCGGCACGCTCACGCCGGGCCTGTGGACCACAGTGCACGGCCAGGAGGCGGGGCAATGGGTACGTCCCGGTATTTGCCTGTATGGCGCTTCGCCTTTTGACCTCCGCCCCGCCGCTCAGCTGGGCCTGCGGCCCGCCATGACCCTGGCCTCCGAACTCATCAGCGTGCGCCGGATCCCGGCGGGCGCCTCCATAGGCTATGGCCATCTGTTTCAGGCCGATAAATCCATGCGTATTGGCGTGGTCGCCTGCGGCTATGCCGATGGCTACCCGCGTCATGCGGCAACGGATACGCCCATTACTGTCGATGGCGTGCGTACCCGGGTGCTGGGGCGGGTTTCCATGGACATGCTTGTGGCCGATCTGGATCCCGTTCCGGGCGCGCGCGTCGGTTCGCCCGTGGTGCTTTGGGGTGAAGGCGGGCCCTCGGTCGACGAGGTCGCCCGGGCGGCCGGAACCATAGGCTACGAACTGCTGTGCGCCGTCGCGCCCCGCGTTCCTAAAATCATTCTGCAGGAAGACACCCAATGAAAGACAAATGCGTAGTGATTTCTGGCGCCACCAAAGGCATAGGCTGGGCCATCAGCCGCCATCTTGCCGACCTGGGCTGCCATGTCGTGGGCCTGGCCCGCAATACCCAGGACATCGATTTTCCCGGTTACCTGTATTCGTGCGACCTGGCCAATGCCGGTGAAACCGAAGAAGTGCTGCGTGTCATCCGCGAAAAATACCCGGTCGATGGCGTGGTGAACAATGTGGGGCTGATCAAGCCTGAGCCCCTGGGCGAAATCGAGCTGGCCTCGTTGTACCAGGTGCTTGATCTGAATGTGCGGGTCGCTGTGCAGGTAACCCAAACCTTCGTCGCGTCCATGAAAGCCCGGCGCGAAGGCCGTATCGTGAATATCTGCAGCCGGGTCACCCAGGGCGGCCTGAACCGCAGCAGTTACTCGGCGGCCAAAAGCGCACTGATTGGTTGTACACGCACCTGGGCGCTGGAGCTGGCGCCTTATGGGGTGACGGTCAACGCGGTCTCGCCCGGCCCGGTCGAAACCGAGTTGTTTCGCGTCAACCACCCGGCAGGCAGCGAAGCCGAAAAAAACGCACTTGCGTCTGTTCCCATGGGCCGCCTGGGCACCCCCGGCGATGTCGCAGCGGCTGTTGCCTTTCTGTTGAGCGATGCCGCCGGGTTTATTACGGGACAGGAGCTGGGCGTGGATGGCGGCGGCAGTCTGGCGGGCCGTTAAGTCCGGGGGACAAGGGGCTCCCGTCTCACGCCTCATACAACCTCGCGTTACACTTCGGCATGGCCAAGACCAAAACATTGTTTGTTTGCAGCGAATGCGGGGGCACATGCCCCAAATGGGAGGGCAGGTGTCCTCATTGCGGCGCCTGGAATACGCTGCAGGAATCGCGCGAGTCAACCGCGCCGGCGCACAGATACGCGCCACTGGCCGGCAGCACGCCAGTGCGCAGCCTGGCCGAAGTCGAAGCGCGTGAGCTGCCGCGCCAGCCCACCGGTATTGCCGAGTTCGACCGCGTCCTGGGAGGCGGTCTGGTGTCCGGGGCTGTCGTGCTCATCGGCGGGGATCCGGGCATAGGCAAATCAACCTTACTGCTGCAGGCGCTGGTATCGCTGTCTCAGGCAGTCAAGGTGCTGTATGTCACGGGCGAGGAGTCGGCCGAGCAGGTCGCCTTGCGCGCCCGCCGGCTGGAGCTCGCGACCGGCGACGTCGACCTCCTGGCCGAGATCCGGCTCGAGTCTATTACCGCCGCCCTGAGTGAGCAAAAGCCCGCTGTCGCGGTGATCGATTCCATCCAAACCCTGTATTCCGGCGAGCTGTCGGCGGCGCCCGGTTCGGTGTCGCAGGTCAGGGAGTGCGCGGCGCAGCTGACTCGCCTGGCCAAGCAGACCGGTACGTGCATCGTGCTGATCGGCCATGTCACCAAGGATGGCGCGCTCGCGGGGCCGCGGGTACTGGAGCATATTGTCGATACCGTGCTGTATTTCGAGGGCGACACGCATTCGTCGTTCCGGCTGGTGCGCGCCTTCAAGAACCGTTTTGGCGCGGTCAACGAGCTGGGCGTCTTTGCCATGACGGATCGCGGCTTGCGTGGCGTGGCCAATCCGTCGGCGCTGTTTCTGTCGCAGCATGAGCAGAATGTGGCGGGCTCCTGCGTCATGGCCACGCAGGAGGGCACACGGCCTCTGCTGGTCGAGATTCAGGCGCTGGTCGATACCGCGCATGTTCCCAATCCGCGACGCCTGTCTGTCGGCCTCGAAGGTACGCGCCTGGCCATGCTCCTGGCCGTGCTGCATCGGCATGCCGGCGTGGTTACCTTTGACCAGGATGTGTTCGTCAACGCGGTCGGCGGAGTCAAGATCACCGAACCGGCCGCCGATCTGCCGGTATTGCTGGCGATCATGTCCTCGCTGGGCAACAAGCCGCTGCCGCGCGGCCTGGTTGTGTTTGGCGAGGTGGGTCTGGCTGGAGAGATCCGGCCCGCGCCGCGCGGGCAGGAGCGCCTGCGCGAAGCAGCCAAGCTGGGATTCAGCCTGGCGCTGATTCCCAAGGCCAACGCGCCGCGCCAGTCCATCGAAGGGTTGGAGGTCATTGCGGTAGACCGCATAGACGCCGCTATCGCCCGTTTGCGCGAACTGAATTAAGGGTAAACCATGCCGTGGTATGTCATTGCTGTTGGAGGCCTGTTTTCGGGCGCGCTGATTGGTTTTACCGGGGGATTGCTTGGGATAGGCGGTGGCTTGCTGGCGATTCCTCTGCTCGGCCTGCTGTTGGGGATGGATCAGCAGATGGCTCAGGGGACCGCGCTGATCATGGTCCTGCCGGCTGTGCTCCTGACTTTGCGCAAATACAATCAGAATGCGCGCATTGATTTTCGGGCGGCCGGGGCCGGCGCGGCTACGTCCATCGTATGCACCTGGATAGGTGCGCGCATTGCGCTGGGCCTGGATTCGAGCCTGTTGCGCTTTATCTATGCCGTGTTCGTGCTGTGCGTTTCGGTTTTCTACTTTTACCAGGCCTATCGCGGTTCCCATACCAAGAAAAAGCAGGCGGCGCGTCGGCAGGCGGGCGAGTTCCACAAGGGCTGGTTTGCTCTGGTCGGCATACTGGCCGGCATGGCGGGCGGGATTTTCGGCGTGGGGGGCTCGGTGCTGGCGGTGCCTGTGCTCACCACCTTTTTCTGTCTGAGCCAGACAGGTGCGCAAGCCATTGCGCTGTCCATGATTGTCCCGGGTATCTTCGTGGCGCTGCTTACCTATGCATCGCACGGCCAGGTAGACTGGGTGATCGGCATTGCGCTGGCGCTGGGCAGCATCACGATGGTGCCCTACGGCGTCCGGCTGGCCTATGCGCTGCCCGAGCCCCGACTCAAGCTCATGTTTGCCTGCATGCTTGTTGTTATCATGGTCTTGTTGCTTCTGAAGGTCTGACCCCGGCATGACTACACCGACTCCCTCCGCTGCGGATGTGCGCGATCTGGCCTTTGACCATGGCGCAATGCGCTATGACGCCAGGCTGGTCAAGTCTCCTGGAGCCTGGCTGTTCGATTCAGCCGACGGGCGGCTGGGTGCATGTCCCGTGAGCGAAGGGGGGCGGCAGGCAGCGTGGTTTGTCGAGGGCGAATTCGGTCCGGCCGTCCTGCGGCGCTATCGCCGGGGCGGCCTGGTCGCCCGTCTGAGCACCGACCGCTACGTCTGGACAGGAGAGCAGGGCACGCGATCGTTCGCCGAGTTCGACCTGCTGCACTTCATGCACCGGCAGGGGCTGCCGGTCCCGCGCCCCCTGGCGGCGGCCTATTGGCGCAAAGGCGCCGGCTACAGCGCGGCCATTCTGGTGCAGCGCCTGGCGGGCACGCGCCCGCTGGCTCACCTGTTGGATGATGCACGCCCGCCAGAGGTCGCGGCCGCCGTTTTCGCCATGCATGAGGCCGGCGTCTGGCATGCGGATCTGAATGCCTACAACATCCTGCTCGATGAACAGGGCAAGGCCTGGCTGATCGATTTCGACAAGGGCCGTCTGCGGCCCATGCTTTCTGCGGAACGTCGGCGCGGCAATCTGCTCCGGCTGCGCCGCTCTCTGGTCAAGGTGGCCGAGCAAAAAGGCATGCTCTGGTGGGAAGATCTGAACCGCGCCTACGGGCTGCTGAGCAAGGCGGCGCAACACCTCTAGTTCAAAAAACATTATGATCACGCCTTTTGGCATGTGTTCTGCGGGGAGGCTTGCAATGAAATTCAGCGTGATGAAAACACTGCTGCTGGGCGTGGCCCTGGCGGCGCTCCAGGGGACGGCGGGCGCGCAGGAGCAAATCGTCAATGTCTACAACTGGGCGGAATATACGGCGCCCGATACCTTGTCGGGGTTCGAAAAAGCCACGGGTATCAAGGTGCGCTACGACGTCTACGACAGCAACGATACGCTGCAGGCCAAGCTGCTGACAGGAAAATCCGGCTACGATGTGGTCGTGCCGTCCACGCATTATGCGGCGCGGCAGATCGAGGGCGGCATATTCCAGAAGCTGGATAAATCAAAAATACCCAACTGGAAATACCTGGATCCCGATCTGATGGCGATTGTGGCTACCGTCGATCCGGGCAATCAGTATCTGGTTCCCTGGGGCTATGGCACCAACGGCCTGGGCTACAACGTCTCCAAGGTACGCGAAATTTTGGGCGACAAGGCCCAGCTCGGCAACTGGGACATGTTGTTCAAGCCCGAAAATGCCGAAAAGCTCAAGGCTTGCGGCATTTCCGTGCTGGATGAGGCCGCCCAAGTGTTTCCGGCAGTGCTGCACTATCTGGGCAAAGACCCCAACAGCAGCAATCCGGACGACTACAAGCAGGCGCTGGCGCTGCTAAAGACCATACGTCCTTACATACGCCAGTTCAGCTCGTCGGGCTATATCGATGAGTTGGCCGCCGGCGACCTGTGCATGGTGTATGGCTTTTCGGGCGATGTCATGATTGCGGCGGATCGCGCCCGGCAGGCCGGCAGGCCGTATACCATAGACTATTACATTCCTGAGGGCGGTGCGCCGGTATGGTTTGACACCATGGCGATCCCCAAGGATGCGGCGCATGTCGACCAGGCTCATGCTTTCATCAATTACATCGAGACCCCGCAGGTGCACGCGGCCATTACCAACACCATGTTCTATCCGAACGCCAACAAAGAGGCGCGCAAGTATGTGAACAAGGCTGTGGCGGACAACCCCATGATCTATCCCGGCGCAGATGTCGCCAAGACGCTGTATGTGATCAAGCCCCAACCCCTGCCCATGCAGCGTTTGCAGACGCGCATGTGGGCTGAGCTCAAGTCGGGACGATAGCGGCCATGGCTGAGACGAGACCGGTGTCCGCGTCCTGGTCCGGCGACGCCGATGAGTTTGTGCGGATCGAGGACGTTGTCAAGATATTTGGCGATACAGTTGCCGTGCGCTCGGTCAATCTCTCGGTGCGCCGCCACGAAACCTTTGCGCTGCTGGGCAGCTCGGGCTGCGGAAAGTCCACGCTGCTGCGTATGCTGGCCGGCTTCGAGGACGTGACCTCGGGGCGCATTTTTCTTGATAATGAAGACATCACCGGCCTGCCGCCTTACAAGCGTCCGGTCAACATGATGTTTCAGTCCTATGCGTTGTTTCCGCACATGTCGGTGGAGAGCAATGTGGCCTTCGGCCTGAAGCAGGAAGGCGTGCCGCGCAACGAAATCCATGAGCGCGTCTTCGAAGCGCTTGATCTGGTCCAGCTTGCAGGCTTTGCCCGCCGCAAGCCGCACCAGTTGTCGGGCGGGCAGCAGCAACGGGTTGCGCTGGCGCGCAGTCTGGTCAAGCGTCCCAAGCTTTTGCTGCTGGATGAGCCCATGTCCGCGCTCGACAAACAGATACGCCAGAAAACCCAGATCGAGCTGGTCAAGATCCTGGAGCAGGTTGGTGTCACCTGCATCATGGTGACGCATGATCAGGAAGAAGCCATGACCATGGCCGACAGGCTGGCTGTGATGACCGAAGGGCAAATCGTCCAGTGCGGTGTGCCGCAGGAAGTCTATGCCTTCCCTGCTACGCGTTTCGTCGCAGGATTCATAGGATCGACCAACCTGTTTACCGGCACCATTGTGGTGGACGAGCCTGATCATGTGCTCATCGAAAGCGCGGACCTGACGCGCCCGCTGTATGTCAACCACGGCGTCAGCGAGCCCCTGGGCATGCAGGTGCATGTATCGATACGCCCGGAGCATATCCAGGTGCGACGCCAGGCGCCTGACATGCCGTCCAATTGGGGGCACGGCATGGTCAGCCATGTAGCCTGGATGGGCGCCTATGCACGCTATCAGGTGCGCCTGGATGCGGGGCTGCGGGTGGAGGCACTGGTGCCCAGCCAATTGCTGGCACAGGATGATGCGCCGGGTGTGGACGACGAAGTCTATCTGAGCTGGTCCAGCGCCAGCGCCACTGTGTTGTCGTCATGAGAAAAATCGCCTGGCGCGCGATGCGCGCTCCGCGCTGGATGGCGATAGCGCCTCCCTTTGCCTGGCTTGCGCTCTTTCTGCTGCTGCCGTTTCTGCTGGTGTTCAAGATCAGTTTTTCCGATCTGAAATTCGGCATCCCACCCTATACCCCCCTGACGCAGCTGCAGGATCAGGTTCTGACCATCGCCCTCAGCCTGCGGGGTTATGCGCTGCTGTTCACGGACAGCCTCTATATCGCCACCTATCTGAACTCAGTCAAGATGGCGGCCGTGACGACAGTGTGCTGCGTGGCCGTTGGCTACCCCATGGCCTATTACATCGCGCGTTCGCATCCCTCTGTGCGCAACATACTGCTGCTGGGCGTGATACTGCCGTTCTGGACGTCGTTGCTGCTGCGGGTCTATGCCTGGGTCGGCATTTTGCGCAACGACGGCCTGCTCAACAACCTGCTGATGTCGCTGGGCATTATCGATGCTCCGCTCGAGATATACCGCACGGATCTGGCGGTCTATATCGGGCTGGTCTATGCCTATCTGCCGTTTTTTATACTTCCACTGTATGCCAATCTGGTAAAAATGGACACGCGTCTGCTGGAGGCGGCCTATGACCTGGGCGCCCGACCCTGGCGGGCATTCTTCAGCGTGACCCTGCCCTTGTCCATGCCAGGCGTCATTGCCGGCGCCATGCTGGTGTTCATACCTTCGGTAGGGGAGTATGTCATCCCTGAAATGCTGGGCGGCGCCAATACCCTGATGATGGGGCGGGTCATGTGGAACGAGTTCTTCAATAACGCAGACTGGCCCATGGCTGCGGCTGTCACATGCGTGATGGTGTTGCTGCTGCTGATTCCACTGGTGCTGTTTCAATACAGCCAGGTCAGGCAGCTCGAGGACAGAAGCAGGGGGGCGCGATGATCCGGCCTCATCCCATTCTGCGCACGCTGGCGCTGGCGCTGGGTTTCGGTTTCCTGTATCTGCCTATTGTGTCGCTGGTCGTCTTCTCGTTCAACGACTCGGCCATGATGAACACCTGGAGCGGCTTTTCATTCAAATGGTATCGCTCGCTCATGAGCGACGATGCACTGCTCAGTGCGGCGCGCCTGTCTCTGCTGATTGCCGTACTGACTGCTTCGGCGGCCGTGATCGTGGGCACCTGGGCGGGCTATGTGCTCGCCCGCATGGGACGCTTTCGCGGCTTTGGCCTCTACGTCGGCATGCTGAGCGCGCCCCTGGTCATGCCCGAAGTCGTGGTGGGCATTTCGCTGCTGCTCATGTTCGTCGAGCTGAGCGATATGACGGGATGGCCCGCGGGCAATGGAGTCTTCACGATCTGGGTCGGGCATACCACGCTGTGCATGGCATATGTTGCCGTTATCATTCAGTCACGCATCCGCGATCTGGACCGCTCTCTGGAAGAGGCAGCGCTGGATCTGGGGGCCACACCGCTCAAGGTGTTTTTTGTCATTACCTTGCCCTTGATTGTGCCGGCGCTCATGGCTGCCTGGCTGCTGGCATTTACTTTGTCACTGGATGACGTCGTGATTGCTTCGTTTTTGTCCGGCCCCGGCTACACGACGCTACCTCTGGAAGTGTTTTCCCGCGTGCGATTGGGCATCAAGCCCGAAATCAATGCGCTGGCCACCTTGTTCATCCTGGTAGTGGGACTGTGCGTCGTGGTGGCGAACCGGATACAGCAGCGGCGCATCGCTGGACGCTAGACTAAAAAAGGATACGCATGAACAAATTACAGCTTTACGGTCTCAAAAAATGCAGCACCTGCATCAAGGCCATGGATTGGTTGGCACAGCATGGCGTGGATTACGATTTTTCCGATTACCGCGACCATCCGGTAGACCCGCGCGTGCTGCAGGGCTGGGCCCAGGCCCTGGGCGGATGGGAAAAACTCGTCAACCGGGCCTCCATGACATGGCGCAATCTTCCCGACGAGCGGAAGTCTCCGGGCAGCGACAAGGCCTGGCTGGCCCTGATTGCGGAGTTTCCTGCCCTGGTTCGCCGCCCCGTGGCCGTGGACGGCAACGGCGAGGTTGGCGTAGGGTTTTCCGACAAAAAATATAGCGAGCGATTTTCATCATGCTGACTCAGACTGAACTCAAACGCAATGTGGCCCAGGCGGCCGTGGAGTATATTCTTCCCTTGCTGTCTCCCGACACCGTACTGGGCGTGGGAACCGGCTCCACCGTTGATCTTTTCATCGATGCGCTGGCGGCTCACAGGGCGAGCTTCCGCGGCGCGGCCTCCAGTTCCGAGCGCAGCTCGGCAAGAATGCGGGAGCACGGCATCAAGGTGTTCGATCTGAACGAGGTTTCCTCCATGCCTGTCTACATTGACGGCGCGGACGAAATCGACAGATCGCTCAATATGACCAAGGGCGGCGGGGGAGCGCTTACCCGCGAAAAGATAGTGGCCTCCGTGGCGGAGCGTTTTGTCTGCATCGTCGATGACTCCAAGGTGGTGAATCAACTCGGGCTTTTCCCGGTGCCGGTAGAGGTCATTCCCCTGGCGCGCGCAGCGGTTGCCCGCAACCTGGCTGCCCTGGGCGGGCAGGCCGTGCTGCGCAGCGGTTTTGTCACCGATAATGGATGCGAAATACTCGATGTCGCCGGTCTGAGCATACCCGAACCGGCAGCGCTGGAGGCGCGTATCAACAACATTCCCGGCGTGGTCTGCTGCGGCCTGTTCGCATTGGCCGGCGCCGACATTGCTCTGGTGTCGGGACAGGACGGGGTGGTGCAGCTGACCAAGTCATAATTGCGTCATAATTTCAGGCTAAGCTAGCGTATTGCGCAAATCCGCATATTCGATATTCCGTTGCGATTCAGAGGCAGACATGTCCGAACACACCAATAAGCAGTTCCACACCGATCTTGAAACCACGCGCTCACTGTTCCTGCAAATGGGCGGCCTGGTCGAGTCCATGGTCAAGGAAGGTATGGATGCGCTCGCGACCGGAGACCTCAGCCTGGTCGACAAGGTCCGTGAGCGCGAAAAAGACGTCAACAGGCTGGAGGTTGAGATTGACGAGCGCATCAGCCTGCTGATCGCCCGTAATCAGCCGACAGCTGTGGATCTGCGCTTGCTGTTGTCGGTATCCAAAATGCTCACCGACATGGAGCGCTGCGGCGACGAGGCGGAAAAAATCGCCAAAATGGCCCGGCGTCTGCATGAAGCGGGCGGCCGCTACGAACCCGTGGTCGAGCTGCGCCATATGTCTGCCTTTGTCACGGCCATGATCCGCGATTCGCTCGATGCCTTTGCCCGCATGGATCCGATTCACGCCGCCCAGGTGGTGCGCAACGACAAGGAAGTCGACAAGGAATGGAAGGGTTCGCTGCGCCACATCATTACCTATATGATCGAAGATCCGCGCACCATCTCGCGCTCCATCGATCTTATCTTCATCGCCCGCGCGCTTGAGCGCATCGGCGACCATGCCAAGAACATGTCCGAACGCGTTATCTACATGGTGCGCGGGGACGATGTCCGTCACACGGGCGTCAAGAATACCGAGCGCACTGCGCGCGGCGATCTGCCCGACGAAGAAAACAGCATTTCATGAGCTGAATGCTCAGCCGATTCATCTGCCGGAACGCCTCCGGCAGCAAAAAGCCCGCCAGGCGGGCTTTTTTTGTGCATGTGGATCCGGACTACGACTCGCCAGCGGACGGCGGTACATAGCCTTGTGCTTCGACATCGACGTCTTCAAACAGAAAGCTCTCCATCTGCTGCGCCAGATATTTGCGTGCGCGGGCATCGGCCAGGTTCAGACGGTTTTCGTTGACCAGCCGCGTTTGCGTTTGCATCCACTGTTCCCAGGCCTGTTTGGAGATGCTTTGCCAGATGCGTACGCCCAGATCGCCCGGGTAGGGGGGGAAATCCAGCCCTTCGGCTTCGTGCTTCAGTTTTACACAGTTCACCATGCGTGCCATGACGGTTCGTACCTCTCGAAAATGAATGAATAGACGTGATGCCTGTCATTGTAGCCACGAGCGCGGCAGGGGGGGGGGAGCCCCCGGAATGCGAAACCGAACAGGGCTACGGGGGCGCTACAGCTTCTTGATGAAGATAAGACTGTTGCGGGACCTGTTGTAGTGCGCCTGGCGCTCTTTGGGCAGGTCTGAAATGCCGCCGCGCACGAAACCGCGCTTCATGAACCAGTGCGAGGTGCGGGTGGTCAGCACGAACAGACGCTTGACCCCCATGGCGCGCGCCCTCGTTTCGGTATGGCGCAGCAGGATTTCTCCTTCGCCTGTGCTTTGCCACTCCGGGTGAACGATCAGGCAGGCCATCTCCGCCATGTTTTCATCCAGATAAGGCATCAGCGCGACACAGCCATAGATAACGCCATCGTGTTCCAGCACGGTGAAGTTTTCGACATCTCGCTCGATGACCGAGCGTCCGCGCGGCACCAGCGTGCCGTCTTCTTCCAGCGGCTCGATGAGCTGCACAATGGCGCCGATATCGTCCACTGTCGCCGGACGCAGGTCGTCCAGGGTGTCTTCGACCACCATGGTGCCCACGCCGTCGTGGGTGAAAATTTCGAGCAGTACGCTGCCGTCCAGCGTATAGGGCACCAGGTGGGCACGCGCCACGCCGCGCTTGACGGCCAGGGAAGCGTAGGTAAGAAAGCTGGCGGTGTCGTGATCCAGAGTGCCTGATGCCAGAAGCTTGTCTGCGTCGTCGCGCGCCAGCTCGGTGTCGACCGAGCCGTCTTCGTCGCGTACTGCACAGTCCTGGGTAAGAAAAATCAGTTTCTCGGCCCGCAATGCGACGGCCGCGCTAGTGGCCAGGTCTTCCATGGCCAGATTGAAGGCCTCCCCGGTAGGGGAGAAACCCAGCGGAGAGAGCAGGACGATCGCGCGCTGATGGATGATGCTGTTGATGGCGTCGATATCCATCTTGCGCACGGAACCGGTGTGCATGTAGTCAACGCCATCAATGACGCCGACCGGCCTGGCTGTGACGAAATTGCCTGAAATCACGCGGATCTGGGCGTGCGACATGGGTGTATTGGGCAGGCCCTGGCTGAATGCGGCTTCGATATCCAGCCGGATTTCGCCGGCAGCTTCCTTGGCGCACTCCAGGGCTTCCGGGCTGGTCGGTTCGGAACCTGTCTTGAACTGCGTCTGGTAGCCCTTGAGCTGCAGTTGTTCATTGACCTGGGGACGGGATCCATGCACCAGTACCAGTTTCACGCCCAGGGCCGAGAGCAGGGATAAATCCTGGATCAGTGTGTCGAGCGCGCCGTCCCGCACCAATTCGCCGCCAAAGCCGACGACAAAGGTCTTGCCGCGGAAATCGTGCACATAGGGGGCGACTTCTCGAAACCAGCGCACGAACTGGGCAGGGGCGAATTCGGGGGCGTCGTGCGCGGAAAGCGTGGTGTCGGTATCGAGGGCGGTCATGGCCTTGTTGGGTCCCTGCTAGAGTTGGCTTCATTCAAAATTATAATGAGTGACTGTCCACAGGGAAGAAGTTTCATGCAAGAGTCTGTCAATTTGTCGGAAAACGCACACAAGGGCGACGACAAAGACACCCATACCGCCGACAACAAGCCGGCTTCGCAGCGCCGCCGTAAACGCCCGGAGGCGTCTGCGGGCACGCCGCGGGCCGACGGAAAGCCTGGCCAGACAGGCCGGCAGGGCGGTGCAGGGCAGGCCGATCCCCGGGAGATGCGGGACGGCACAGAGCGAAGCGAACGCAGCCTGCCGCCGCTGCGCTATCCGGATGATCTGCCCGTCAGCGCTCGCCGGGCCGACATCGCTGCGGCGATCGAGGCCAACCAGGTTGTGATCGTCTCGGGGGAAACCGGCTCGGGCAAGACGACCCAGCTTCCCAAGATCTGCCTGGAACTGGGCCGTGGCCAGCGTCGCATGATAGGCCATACACAGCCACGCAGGCTGGCGGCAACCTCTGTGGCCAAACGCATCGCCCAGGAGCTGAACACTGAGCTTGGCGACTGGGTGGGCTATCAGATACGCTTTAGCGATCGCAGCGGTCCGGGCACTGCCATCAAGCTGATGACCGACGGGATTCTCCTGGCCGAGTCCCAGCGCGACCCGCTCTTGCGCCGATATGACACCATTATTATCGACGAAGCGCACGAACGCAGCCTGAATATCGATTTTCTGCTCGGCTTTCTCAAGCAGTTGCTGCCGCGCCGGCGCGATCTCAAGCTCATCATTACCTCGGCAACGATAGACGCTGCACGCTTTGCCGAGCATTTCGGCGAGCCCGGAAGGCCGGCGCCGGTCATCGAGGTGTCGGGCCGGCTCTATCCCGTCGACATACGCTATCGCCCGGTACAGGACGACGATGCGCCAGATGCCGCCGGGGACGATGCCGGCGGGGGCGCGTCTTCCAGGCAGGACGCTTCCCGCAAGCGCAGCGCTGTGCGTGCAAGTGCGGACGAAGAGCGCGACCTGATCGATGCGGTGGTAGACGCGGTGTCAGAATGCGCTCGCCACGGCCCAGGGGATGTGCTGGTTTTCCTGCCGGGCGAGCGTGAAATACGCGAAACCGTGGAAGGACTGCGCAAGAGCGCAGTCGGCCATTGCGAGGTCCTGCCCCTCTATGCGCGCCTGTCGCAGGCGGAACAGGAGCGTATTTTCCGGCCGCAAGGCAATGTGCGGCGTGTGGTGCTGGCCACCAATGTCGCCGAAACTTCGCTGACTGTCCCCGGAATTCGCTATGTGGTCGACAGCGGGCTGGCGCGCATCAAGCGCTATTCCTGGCGCAACAAAGTCGAGCAGTTGCGCATAGAGCCCATCAGTCAGGCATCGGCCAATCAGCGCGCCGGCCGCTGCGGACGTATCGGTCCAGGCCTCTGTATCCGGCTTTACGGCGAAGACGACTTCAAACGGCGAGCGCCGTTTACTGATCCCGAGGTGCTGCGTTCCTCGCTGGCGTCGGTCATTCTGCGCATGAAAGCGCTCAAGCTGAACGACATCGAGTCCTTTCCCTTTGTCGATGCGCCACCCGGGCGGGCGATTGCCGACGGCTACCATTTGCTGCAGGAGCTCGGTGCCATCGACGACAGAAATATGCTGACCGACACCGGCAGGGAACTGGCGCGCTTGCCGGTGGATCCTCGTGTGGCTCGCATGGTGCTGGCCGCCCGCGACCAGCAGTGCCTGGCCGAGATACTGATTATCGCCTCAGCGCTCTCCGTACAGGATCCGCGTGACCGTCCCATGCAAGAGCGTGAGGCGTCCGAAGCGGCCCATGCCAAGTTCGGTGATGACAAGTCCGAGTTTCTGTCCTATCTGAAACTGTGGCGCTGGTATGGCGAGCAGATTGCACACAAGGAGTCGCAGCGCAAGCTGGTGGCGCTGTTGCGCCAGAATTTTCTTTCTCCATTGCGCTTGCGCGAATGGCACGATGTCCACACGCAGCTTGTCGCACTGGTGCGCGAGCAGGGCTGGCGAGTCAACGCTGTGGACGCCACCTTCGAGCAAATTCATATGGCCTTGCTGGCAGGGCTGCTGGGCAATATCGGCCTGAAGCATGAAGACGCGGCGGGCTATGTCGGTGCGCGCGACATACGGTTCCAGATTCATCCCGGCTCTCGTCTGGTCAAGAAAGCGGGGCGCTGGATTGTCGCGGCCGAGCTGGTCGACACTTCGCGGCTGTACGCCCGATGCGTGGCCAGGATAGAACCGGTCTGGCTGGAGCGGGCGGGCGCCCATCTGCTGCAGCGGAGCTGGTCTGATCCGCGCTGGGAAAAAAAAGCTGGTCAGGTCGTGGCCAATGAGCGCGCCGTTTTATATGGGCTGCCGGTCTACTCCGGCCGGCGGGTGCATTTCGGCAGGATAGATCCGGCGCGCGCGCGCGAGCTTTTCATACGTCAGGCGCTGGTCACAGGCGACATAGACTCGGCGCTGCCGTTTCTGCAGCACAATCGCAAGCTGATCGCATCCATCGAAAAGCTGGAGCACCAGACGCGCCGGCCCGACATTCTGGTTGATGACGAGCTCATCCATGCCTTTTACGATCAGCAGATTCCGGCTGACGTCTTCCAGACGGCAACGCTGGAGAAGTGGCACAAGGGCCTGGACAAGCAGCAGGCGCGCGCCCTCTTGCTTTCGCGTGATGATCTGATGCGACACGACGCCGCCGGCGTCACCACAGACGTATTCCCGCGCGAGATCGAATGGCAGGGTGTACGCATGGCCCTGGACTATCATTTTGAACCGGGCTCGGTGCGCGACGGCGTCACGCTGACCGTCCCGCTCTTTGCCCTCAATCAGATTGATCCCATGCGCTGCGAATGGCTGGTGCCAGGCATGCTCAAGGAGAAAGCGCATCTGCTGATCAAGTCGCTGCCGCAAAAACTGCGCCGGCATTGCGTGCCATTGCCGGATTACGCGGCCGGTTTTTTCGAACGTTGGTTCGAGCGTGCTTCCGATCCGGATACCGGACTGCTTGAGGCGATTAGCGCCGATATGTGGGAACAGGTCAAGGTTCGCCCTCAGCGCAGCGATTT
The DNA here is from genome assembly GCA_048270225.1 of Pusillimonas sp. Taxonomy (GTDB): domain Bacteria; phylum Pseudomonadota; class Gammaproteobacteria; order Burkholderiales; family Burkholderiaceae_B; genus Allopusillimonas. The sequence continues at coordinate 386,853 of JBLWTG010000005.1, forward strand.
CAAGCCCGAAATGCTGCCCGCGCATCTTTTCATGAATTTCAAGGTGGTGGACGAGCATGGGCGCATGCTGTCGGGAGGACGCAATCTTGACCAGATCAAGGCAGAGCATGGTCGGGACGCTCAGGCCTCCTTCCAGAAGGTGGCCGCGCGCGACGAGCATGTTGCGCAGGCGCTGGCGCATGAGCAGCTCACCGACTGGTCGTTCGGCGCGCTGCCCGATATCATGGAGATACGCCGCAAAGGTCAATCGTTTGTTGGTTATCCCGCATTGGTGGACAAAGGCACGCATTGCGATCTGGATGTCTTTGATGATCCGGCCCAGGCCCGTGTGCAGCATCAGGGCGGGCTGCGGCGGCTGTTTCGTCTGGCCCTGCGCGAGCAAGTCAAGTTCCTGGAAAAAAACCTGCCTGATCTGACGCGCATGAGTATGTTGTACATGAGTCTGGGCACGCAGGAGGAACTGCGCGACCAGATCATAGACTGCGCCCTGGACAGAGCGTGCCTGACCGAACCCTGGCCCGTGGACGCAGCCGGATTTGAGCTGCGGCGCAGCGAAGGCAAGACGCGCCTTGGCCTGCTGGCGCAGGAAGTGGCCCGGCTGACGGGGCAGATACTTGCCGAATGGGCCGCTCTGCAGAAAAAACTGCCACAGGCCAAGGTCCACAGCGCAGCCTATGCCGATCTGCAGAAGCAGCAGTCGGCGTTGATGGGCAAGTGGTTTTTGCGCGATACGCCTTACCAGCAACTGGCGCATTTTCCGCGCTATCTGAAAGCGGCCTCGGCCCGGATCGACAAGCTGCGTGCAGACCCGGGCAGGGATGCGCGCCTGATGGCGGACATGGCATTGCCGCTGGCACAGTACCAACGCGCCGTATCATCGCTCAAGGGCGCGCGCGATGCGCAGTTGGACGCGTTTCGCTGGATGCTGGAAGAGTTGCGCGTCGCGCTCTTTGCGCAGGAGCTTCGCACCCCCATGCCCATATCCGTGAAGCGGTTGCAAAAAGCCTGGACGGCGATGCAGCGCTAGCCGGTCAGAGCGGCGGGACCAGCGCGAGTCGGTCAATTGTCGCGCCCATCGGCGAAGTTGTTTCGCTTATCCCGGTCTTTTTGCAGGCTGGGTACAATTCCACTATGACAGAAGCCCATATTCCCACCCCATTTGTACATTTGCGTGTCCATTCCGAGTTTTCCGTGGTGGACGGTATCGGCCGTATCCCCGAACTGGTCAAGAAGGCAGTCGGCGACGGACAGCCGGCCATGGCGCTGACCGATCTGTGCAATCTGTTCGGCTTCATCAAGTTCTACAAGGCCGCACGCGGCAAAGGCCTGAAACCAATCGCCGGCGCCGACATCTGGCTTGAAAACGAGCTTGAACGCGACAAGCCCTATCGCCTGTTGCTCCTGGTGCGCAACAATGAGGGATATCTCGCGTTGTGCGATATTCTCACGCGCGCCTGGCTGGACAACCAGTACCGCGGCCGTGCTGAAGTGCGGCGCGAGTGGCTGCGCAATCAGTCCGGGCTTATCCTGCTGTCCGGCGGACGCGCCGGCGACGTGGGCCAGATGCTTGAGGCCGGCAAGGCCGAGGAGGCAGGGCGTCTGGCTCAGGAGTGGGCCAGGGAGTTTCCGGACAGCTATTACATCGAGCTGCAGCGCAGCGGCCACGATGGCGACGAAGCCTACGTTCAGGCGGCCATGAGGCTGGCCGCCAGATACGGCTTGCCCGTTGTGGCGACGCACCCCGTACAGTTCATCGAAGAAGCCGATTTCCGGGCGCATGAGGCGCGCGTCTGCATTGCGGAAGGCGAGCAGTTGGGCAACGCAAAGCGCGTGCGCCGCTTTTCGCGCGACCAGTACATGCTCAGCTCGATGGACATGACACAGCGTTTTGCCGATGTGCCTACCGCGCTGGCCAATACCGTCGAAATCGCCAAACGCTGCAATCTCACGCTGGTGCTGGGCAAGCCGCAATTGCCTGATTTCCCGACTCCAGAAGGCGTTACTCTGGACGATTACCTGGTCCAGCTGGCCGAAGAAGGGCTTGAAAAGCGCATGCAGCAGCTGTTCGCGGACGAAGCCGAGCGGGCAGAACGATATCCGCAGTATCTGGAACGTCTGCGTTGGGAATGCAAGACCATTATCGGCATGGGGTTTCCGGGTTACTTTCTGATCGTGGCCGACTTCATCAACTGGGGCAAGCACAATGGTGTTCCGGTAGGCCCCGGACGCGGTTCGGGCGCAGGCTCGCTGGTGGCCTATTCCTTGGGTATTACAGACCTGGACCCAATACGCTATGACTTGCTGTTCGAACGCTTCCTGAATCCGGAGCGGGTGTCCATGCCCGACTTCGACGTCGACTTCTGCCAGGACAACCGCGAGCGCGTCATCGACTATGTCAAGCGCAAATACGGCAAAGAGGCGGTCAGCCAGATTGCGACCTTCGGAACGCTGGGGGCCAAAGCGGTTGTGCGGGACGTCGGCCGCGTGCTCGAAATGCCCTATATGCTTTGTGATGGCCTGTCCAAGCTGATTCCATTTAGTCCGGCGGACCCCTGGACGCTCGAGCGGGCGCTCAATGAAGAGCCCGCCTTCAAGGAGCGTTACGAGCAGGACGAAGAAGTGCGCGCGCTGGTCGATCTGGCCAGACCGCTGGAGGGCCTGACCCGAAATATCGGCATGCACGCCGGCGGGGTCCTGATCGCTCCCGGCAAGCTGACCGATTTCTGTCCGCTGTATTGCCAGCCGGGCACAGACAGCAATGCCGTGTCCCAGTACGACAAGGACGACGTCGAAGACGTCGGCCTGGTCAAGTTCGACTTTCTCGGCTTGCGGAACCTGACCATTCTGGACTGGGCTGTGCGATATGTGCGCCAGTTCAATGAAGACAAGCGCGATTTCGATATCATGGCGCTGCCGCTGGATAACCCTCAGGCTTACCGGCTGTTGAGCGAGGGCAATACCACCGCCGTATTCCAGCTCGAGTCGCGCGGCATGAAAGAGCTGCTCAAGAACCTGCGCCCCAATACGTTTGAAGACGTCATCGCCATGCTGGCACTGTACCGTCCGGGGCCGCTGGAATCGGGTATGGTGCTGGATTTTGTCAATCGCAAGCACGGCAAGGCCGAGGTTGACTACTTCCATCCCGATCTCGAGCCTGTTTTGAAGAGTACATACGGTGTCATCGTGTACCAGGAACAGGTGATGCTGATCTCTCAGATCATCGGTGGCTACTCGCTGGGCGGCGCTGACTTGCTGCGTCGGGCAATGGGCAAGAAAAAAGCCGAGGAAATGGCCAAGCATCGGGCCATTTTCGAAAAAGGCGCTGTCGAGAAAGGCTATGACGCCGAGCTGGCCGTCAAGCTGTTCGACCTGATGGAGAAGTTCGCCGGCTATGGCTTCAACAAGAGTCACTCTGCCGCCTATGCGCTGATTGCGTACCAGACGGCCTGGCTCAAGTTTTATCATCCGACTGAGTTTCTGGCGGCCACGCTGTCGTCCGACATGGATGACACGGACAAAGTCCAGACCTTCTGGAAGGATGCGCTGGCCAATGGCGTGCAGGTGCTGCCGCCGGATGTCAACGCATCGGCCTACCGTTTCGAACCCGTCCAGGATGAGTACTCGGCGCGTGGCGAGCCGCCTCGCACCATGCGTTACGGCCTGGGCGCGGTCAAGGGGACGGGGCAGGGCGCTGTCGAGGAAATCATCCGGGCGCGCCAGGAAGGCGGGCCGTTCGCCAGCCTGTTCGATTTTTGCCGCCGGGTGGACAGACATACCGTCAATCGCCGTACCATCGAGGCATTGATACGCGCCGGCGCCTTTGACCGCATCGAGGAAAATCGCGCGGCGCTGCTGGCGACGATCGGAAATGCCATCGAGGCTGCCGAGCAGGCGGAGCGCAGCGCCAATCAGGTTTCGCTTTTCGCCGATGATGCCAATGATATTGTTGCGGGAGAGGTCGCCAAAGTTGCTCCGTGGGACCTGCAGACACGGCTTACCCAGGAAAAAACAGCCCTGGGCTTCTTTTTCAGTGGACATCTATTCGATGCATGGCGCGATGAAGTCCGTCGTTTCGCGCCTCAGCCGCTGGCGCGTCTCGAGCCTGCACGCGGTTTGCAATGGTTCGCCGGCGTGTTGTCTGCTGTTCGCGTCAAGATGACGCGGCGGGGCAAGATGCTTTATGCCATGCTCGATGACGGCTCGGCGCAGGTCGAAGTCGCGATTTTCAATGAGCTGTATGAGCAGCACCGCGACCGGCTCAAGGAAGATCGCCTGGTCATCATCCAGGGCAAAGTCAGCAATGACGACTTTTCAGGTGGCTTGCGCGTGTCGGCCGATTCCGTCTTCGACCTGCAGCTTGCACGGGAGGCGCGCGCGCGCAGCCTGTGCATTACCCTGAACGGCAATGCCGACGCGGCCACGCTGCGTCAACTGCTCAACCCTTTCCGTGCCGCGCCCGAGAACGGCGTGCCGGGCGTACCTGTCGAAGTACGCCTGAAACGGGACGAGTTTTATTGCACCTTGCGTCTGGGCGAAGACTGGCGCGTGCGCATGGCAGATGTCATGCTCAAGCAGCTTGAAGAATGGGTACAGCCCGATGGCGTGGAGATTAACTACTGATGAGACCATTGCGCGTATTGCATGCGGAAGCCGCCGTTGCGTTCGGAGGCCAGGAGCGCCGGATTTTCAAGGAAATGCAGGCGATGCGCGCCCGCGGGCATCACATGGAGCTGTTGTGTCAGCCGCAGGCCCAACTGGGAGAGCATCTGCGCGCTGAGGGCTTTACGGTCCATACTTTGCCCATGGGCGGCCTGGCCCGTTATCTCAAGGGTGTCGCCGGGACGGCAGGCCTGTTGCGGCGCGGGCAGTATGATGTCGTCAATACACATAGCAGAATCGATACGTTGATTGCCGGTACGGCGGGCCGCCTGGCGCGTACTCCGCTCATCGTCCGCACACGCCATCTGGCCAATCGCGCGGGCTCCATGCTTTCATACACATGGCTGCCGCACCGTGTGACGACGGTCAGCGATCATGTCCGGCTGGGCCTCATCAGCCGTGGAGTGCCCGAACATCGCATTGCCACGGTCTATTCCCCGGTGCCTTTGTCCGAACCCGTTGTCCACTCCACATTGCGTGAGGAGCTGGGCCTGTCTCCAGACGATGTGGTGGTCGGCTGTGTGGCGGTCATGAGAGCGATGAAAGGCCATATCGACCTGATCAATGCCATGGCGCCATTGATGGCTGCCCGGACCGGACTGCATATGGTTTTTGTCGGGAGCGGATCTCCTACCTTTGAGCAGGTGCAGGCCCACATCGCCACATTGGGGCTACAAAACCGTATTCACTTGCTGGGTACGAGACATGATGTCCCCAATTTATTGGCGGGATTTGATCTTTTTGCCCTGGCCACGCGCAAGGAAGCGTCCGGCACAGTGTTTGTCGAGGCGCAGGCTGCCGGCTTGCCAGTCATCGGCACAGACGTCGGTGGTGTTTCTGAAATGTTCCAGGACGGAGTGACCGGTATTCTTGTGCCGCTGGATGATCAGGACGCGCTCACTGCGGCGTTGCAGCGACTCATTGATCAGCCTGAGTTACGGAAAACCATGGGTGCGGCCGGGCTGGCCTATTGCCGCGAGAGTGGCAATTTTTCGCTGGAAAAACTTGCTGAACGAACAGAGGCTTGTTACGTGCGATGGCTCCGGGAGCGTGGCGCCTCGATATGAGGAACGTTGCTTGTTTGCACGAGAAACTCAGACAACTTGAATAGTTTGCATTAAATTGCTTAAATTCAGACTGTTTTGCTGACTCTTGACCGCTAATCAAATTTGCTGGCGCGCAACGCCCCGGTTTTCGGGTCGGAGCATCCATATTCCGGCTACTCTATCATTACCTGGCCTGCCAGTATGCGGGCTGAACACTCCCGAGCCATGAAAGTCTTGATCACCAATATGCATAACTTCAATGGTGGCGGGCATGTGACCTATATCAAGTGCTTGTTGGCGGGCATGCGGGGATCTCATGACATTACCGTTGCGACCCCCAGCACCAGCCGCCTGTATAAGCAGGCGCGGGAATTTTCCGGCGTGCGGGTCATCGGTCAGAAATTCACCTTGCGTTTTGTGCCTATGCTGCGGGAAATCCTGCGTGTACGGCGCCTGCTGCGCCGCGAGTGCTTCGACGTGGCGCATGTGAATGGCGCTGCCGATCATCGCTATGTGATGCTGGCCAGCCTGGGCATGAAACATCCGCCTGCCATTGTGTGGACTAAGCACAACACAAAACCTGTCAATAGCGTGGGCAATTGGCTGCGTGCCAGGCTGGGCACCAGCGCTTGTATTGCCGTAAGTGATGCCGTAGCCGCCATGCTGAGAAATTCGTTTTATTCCAGCAAGCCTATTGACGTTGTCCGACTGGGAATGGATGTGCAACGTTTTTCCTCCGTTCGGCCCGATGAGCGTCTGGCCGCACGCGAAGCATTTTTCGGCGCGCTGCCGGATAATGTCCTGGTGCTGGGCAGTGTGGGCGGTACGGATTATGAAAAAGGATGGCTGGATCTGGTCTCGGCCGTGGCGACGCTGGCACCGGAGCTGAGAGCTCGCGTGCGTATCATTGTGGCGGGAGACTCTCCTTCACGGGCATGCATGGACGCACTTCGGATCTCAGGTTTGCAGAAGCAAGTGCTGCTGCCCGGACTGCTGGAGGATATCCGCCCCGTGCTCGTCGCGTCGGACGTCGGTTTTGTGCTGTCGCACGAAGAGGCTGCATCGTATGCAAGTCTTGAGTGCATGGCTGCAGGCTTGCCGGTATTGGTTTCCGATGTAGGCGGTCTGCCGGAGCATATCCGCGACGGGCAGGATGGATGGGTGGTTTCCAAGGGGGATGTTCCTGCCATCTCGGCACTGATACAGCGCATCCTCAACAATGACTGCGATCTGCAGACGCTCGGAGATTCGGGCAGGCGTCGGGTCAGGCACAAGTATGCGCTGGCGCGCATCTGCCAGGAAACCGAAAACGTATACAGGGCCGCTGTGCAGGACGCCAGGCAGCCATCGATTCAAGAGAGGTAACGAAATGGGCCATGCCCAAGTGGTTCCGGTACTTATGTATCACCATGTTTCTCCATCGCCCGGCATGATTACCGTGACGGTCGAGCATTTCGAAGATCAATTGCGCTGGCTGCGCCGTCATGGGTATCGCTCTCTGAGCAGTGCCGAATTTGCCGGCCATCTGGCGGGAAAGCCTGTTCCTTCCAAATCCGTCCTGATCACCTTCGATGATGGATATCTGGACAACTGGGTCTATGCATATCCGCTGCTTAAACAGTATGGCTATACCGCCATGTTGTTTCTGGTCACCTCATGGGCCAGGGATGGGGCCGTGCGGCCTTTTCTGGGGCAGGGCGAACTGCCTGACACACCGGACCATCGGGAGTGCGAGGCACGTATCGCGCAGGGGCGCAGCGACGAAGTCATCTTGCGCTGGAGCGAGGCCAGGGCGCTGCAGGAAGATGGCGTATTCGAGATCCACAGTCATACGAGCACGCACACGCGCTGGGATTTGCACGATCCAGAGCACAAGAACATGCATATGGCACGCGAGCTGTCAGAGGCCCGACAGGCATTGGACACGCATTTGGGCGGTGTCTCAGACCATCATTGCTGGCCCCAGGGGTATTTCGACGCAGATTACATCGACCTGGCGCAGCAGGCGGGCTTTCGCCATCTGTATACAACGATGGCCTTCGGATCCAACAGGGCAGGGACGGATCCGGCTTATATCTCGCGGTTTGCTGTTCGAAACACGTCTGGTCAGTCCGTTGGCCGTCGCATTTGGGTGGCGCGAAATCCGGTCGTCGGGCCGGTGTTCAACCGGTTCAAGCTATGGAAGCGCCGCAACAGGAAGCGCCAATGACGCTGTCCGTCATCATTATCACCAAGAACGAAGCCGGCAATATCGGTGATTGCCTGGCATCCGTAAGCTTTGCAGATGAAATCATCGTCGTCGATTCAGGCAGTACCGACGCCACCTGCGATATTGCGGCAGCGCACGGCGCCAGGGTGACGCGGACGGACGACTGGCCGGGCTTTGGCATTCAGAAAAACCGGGCCCTGGATCTGGCAACAGGAGACTGGGTGCTGTCCGTCGATGCCGATGAACGCGTCACTTCAGAACTGGCAGAAGCCATCAAGGCCGCCATGGCCTGCCCATCGGCCGATGCCTACAACATCGCCCGTCTTTCCAATTTCGGTGGGCGCTGGATACGGCACAGCGGCTGGTGGCCGGACTATGTACTGCGGCTGTTCAGACGCGGCACCGCGCGTTTCAAAGAGGTGGCTGTCCATGAAAGCGTCCTGCCGCAAGGGGCTGTGGCAGTATTGCAGGGGCATTTTCTGCATTATCCCTATGCTGATCTGGAAAGCTTTATCGCCAAGATCAACCATTACTCCACCGTCGCGGCAGGCATCATGCACGCCAGGGGAAAGAAAACATCGGTGCTGGGCGCAGTCGGACATGCCTTCTGGACTTTCGTCCGGCATTATGTGGTGCGTCGCGGATTTCTGGATGGCAAAGAGGGTTTCATCCTTGCCGTGATGGCCGGGGCGGGAAGCTTTTTCCGCTACAGCAAGCTGCTGTTTCTGAACCGCGGGCAGCGCCCAGGCTAAGGGTATCTGGTCAGATCCAGCCACGCATCCAGTACACCAGCAACGCAACATATTCCTTCACGATGGAACGGCTTGCGGACAAGGCCCGCATGCTGGGCTGCCAGAATGAAAAACCCGGCTCGTCTGGTACGACAATCTGTGCGGGGGAAGCCGCCGCGACGGCGTCTATGCCCTGCTTGCGAAACACCGCCATGGCGCGGGGCATGTGCAGGGCCGAGGTAACCAGCAATACATGATGGATGTTGCGCGCATGCAGCAGTTCGGCGGTATAAAGCGCGTTCTCGCGGGTGGTATAGCTGCGGGTCTCGAGCAGCAGGGCGCGTTCCGGAATGCCCTGATGTTCCAGCCTGTTGGCCATCATCTGCGCCTCGCTGACATTGCCGTCCAGCGCAGCGCCTGACAGTACGATCAGCGGGGCGCGCCCCGCATGATAGAGCACACTCGCAGTTTCAACTCGTGACTTGGTGGCCTCGCCGACTTTGGTTTGAAACCAGTTTTCGCGACTATTTGCGGTGCTGCCGCCCAGCACTACGATGGCCTGAGCCTGCGGCAGAGACGTTGGCGTATGCCACGGATACAATTGCTCAAGCCGGCCGCCCGCCCACAGCGAGGAGGCAGGCAGAGACCAGAATATGGCCCAGCACAAGCCTGTTGCCGCCAGCACGAAGCCTGTCTTTCTGTGGCGGAAAACATAAAGGATTGCACCCAGCAGCAGCAGGGTGATGCACAGGTTTGCAGGGATCACCAGGTTGGTCAGAAAGGTCGATAGACTCATGCTCTGTCGTCGGATTCTCGCGGGTTAGGTGTTCGAAGGTAACAGTGTTTGCAACCGTTCCATGGCCAGATCCAGGCTTGGCCAGGTATGCGCATCGCCCAGGCACGAGGCTGTTTCGGACCACGGGCCGGTGCGTTCGGGTTGTGTTACACCAAAAAGCGTAAGCTGTCTGGCGCCGGCTGCGGCGGCAAGGTGCGACACGCCCGAATCGTTGCACACGACCAAGGTTGCAAGCCGGGTGAGTGTAGCAAACGCGCCCAGTTTAAGGGGCGGCAGCAACTGCGCGGTGGGCGCGGCCGCCCTGGCTGCCTCGGCTTCCGAAGGGGGCGGACACATCACGACAGTTTTCCCTTGATCTTGCAGGCGGCGGACCAGCCCGTCAAAATAAGGCCAGACCTTGACCCGGCCATGATGCAGCCCTGTGGCGGTCGGCGCTATCAGGATAAACCGTCCGGCTTCCAGTTTTGCCTCGACCAGCGCATGATGGGCATCGGCCTGGTGCTGTTCCGTCAACCGCAGCCCCAGGTGTCGTTCCAGCGGCAGCGGCGCGGCAGGCAGGCCCCAGCGTCTGAGCGCCTGGGTGGTGACGTAATGCCAGGACTGCACGGCATGCAGGTTGCCGCCGGGTTTGTTCACCGGCCACCGCAGGATCAGGCTGCGGCCATCATCGCGATAGCCTGCGCTGGCGATACCGGCAAACTTGAACACCATCGCGCTGGACAACGAATCGGGCAGCAGCAGGCCGTGCGGATGGCGGTGCTGGGCTTTTTTCCGATAGGCGTGCACGCTGGCCCGATCTTCGCGCCAGCGCCCCTTCATTTCTATCATACCCGCCAGGTTGTATCCTGACAGCATATCCCTGGCCCAGGGTCGGGCGCACACGACCACCGGGACCCGGCTCTGGAGCAACGCATCCAGACTGGGCAGACTCATGCAGACATCGCCTATCCAGTTGGGAAGACGTACATAAATGACGGTCGGTATCGGCATCGGGCGGGTGTTAGGGTTAAGATCAGGGACTTGACGACAGGCATGGGTCATCGCCTGCCGTCTCGGGAACGTTAAAATGACCAGTTCAATAGTATATAAGCGAGTTTATTTTTGAAGTCAGCCTCCAATGCCGGTGCGTCCAGTTCGGATCCTGTCCATACCAGCCTGTGGGGCCGGATATACAGTAGGGTTGCCCAATACTGGAAAGTCGTTGTGCTGGCAATCGTGCTTGTCAGCATTGCCGCCGCGACCCAGCCGACGCTGGCCATCATCATGAAGCCGCTGCTTGACGACGGGTTTTCCGGGACCAAGCCTTCTTACATCTGGTCGATTCCGCTGGCCGTCATCGGGCTGATGCTGCTGCGCGGCCTGTGCGTATTCAGCAGCAACTATTTGCTGGCCTGGGTGGCCAACAACCTGCTGCTCGGGCTGCGCAAAGACATGTTCGATCGCCTGCTGGGTCTGTCGGACGAAGACTTCAAGCGGGGCGACTCCGGCCGCCTGCTCAACCGCTTTACCATCGACGCTGGTACGGTCACCAATCTGGCCACAGAGGTCCTCACGGTCGTCGTGCGCGAGACGCTGGTGGTCTTTGCGCTGCTGTGCGTGCTGCTGTATATGTCGTGGCAGCTCACGGTCATTGTCATCGTGATGCTGCCGGTTTCGACCATCATCATGCGCATGTTCATCAAGCGGCTGCGGCGCATCAACCGCGAAACCATAGGCATGAACGCCGAACTGACGCGCGTTGTCCGGGAAGGCATCACGGGGCAGCGTGTCATCAAGCTGTTCAATGGCTACCAGCGCGAATCGGATCGTTTCCGTTACGTGAATGGCAGGTTGCGCCGCTTTGCCATGCGCGCGGCCACTGCCGACGCTGCGATGTCGCCCTTGTCCCAGTTCGCGATTGCGATTTCGGTAGCGGCTGTTATTGCGGTGGCCCTGTATCAGGCCAATCACTCCGGATTGACCGTCGGAAGCTTCGCCGCATTCATGACGGCCTTGGGACAGATATTCGATCCCATGAAGCGGCTCACCAAGATTGCCAGCGCCATGCAGCGCATGCTTATTTCCGCCGAAAGCGTGTTCGCGCTTATCGATCAGGAACCTGAAAATGACACCGGCACCAAGACGCTGGTCCAGCCCGTGCGCGGGCACGTCGAGTTCCGCGGCATCCATCACCGTTTCGCCGACTCGCAGCGCGATACGCTGGACAACGTTTCCTTTGTGGCGGAGCCAGGCCAGACCATCGCGCTGGTGGGCAGGTCCGGCAGCGGAAAGACCACGTTGGTCAATATGCTGCCCCGGTTTATTTCGCCCAGCAGCGGTCAGGTGCTGATAGATGGCCAGGATATCCACGACATCAAGCTTGGTGAGCTGCGCTCGCATCTGTCGCTGGTCAGCCAGGATGTGGTCCTTTTTGACGGCAGCATTGCCGAGAACGTGGGCTATGGCGCTTGGGGAGACGCTTCGCTGGATGAGGTGCGCAAGGCACTGGAGGCAGCCAATCTGCTCGATTTCGTCGACAGCCTGCCGCAGGGCATAGAAACCCAGGTGGGCGAGAATGCCAGCCAGTTGTCCGGCGGCCAGCGCCAGCGTCTGGCCATTGCGCGTGCGCTGATCAAAAATGCCCCGATTCTCATCCTCGACGAAGCAACCTCAGCCCTGGACAACGAATCCGAAATGCAGGTGCAGGCCTCGCTTGAACGCCTGATGGTAGGGCGTACCACGCTGGTTATCGCTCATCGGCTCTCCACGGTGCAAAAAGCGGATCGCATTGTGGTCCTGGATGCCGGGCGTATTGTGGAGCAAGGCAGGCATGAAGAGCTGCTCGAGAAAAAAGGCTTGTATGCGTCGCTGTATCGCATGCAATTTCGTGAAGACTGAACGCCGGAACAACATCACATGGAAATGAAAACAGGCAATATCTCCCGTTGGGCCGGCCATGCTGGCCAGATCGCTTCGCGCAGCACTGTCAGGGCCGCCCTGACGCTCACGGCCCTGGCGCTGCTGGCTGGCTGCGCCTCCAGCTCGTCCGGGTTGAGAATGACAGACCTGAGGGAGTCGACCTACTTCAGGGGTGAGCGCGTACTTCCCGGCAATTTTCCGCAATTGCAGATGGCCCTGTTCAAGCATGAGCAAGCCTGCGGAAGCGCACCCAAGTTCACGTTGGACAAGAACCAGACCAGTTACGCTACGGTTATCGACATGCCGGAGCCCTCGTCCAGCTATGAACGCGCGGTTATGATTGATCTCATTCAATACAAGCCCAATTACCTGTCTGATGATCGTGTCAAGGCAAAAGCTTATTCCTATTATGCCGATACGGCGACCTTGCAGCGCATTGAGGCTGTATATCAGGCCATGTTGAATCCGCAGGTGTGTTCGGGCGACGAGGCCGCCGACTGACGGGCACTGGGGTGTGTTCCCGGTCATGTTTGCGCTACGCGTCAGTGACGCGCTGGCCGCACCCGACCTCACCCGGCCACACCCGACTACACCCGACTACACCCGACTACACCCGACTACACCCGACTACACCCGGCCCAGCCTCGGCCATGCAGTTGGGGTCGACCAGGCAGGCTGCACTAGATCAGGACAATGTCGTATTGCTCCTGGGAGTATTGGGTCTCGACTTCCAGCGAAATCGGCTTGCCGACAAAATCTCCCAGCATGGCCAGATGCGCGCTTTCTTCTTCGAGAAACAGGTCGACAATTGCCTGCGACGCCAGAATGCGAAACTCTTTGGGATTGAACTGGCGCGACTCGCGCAATATTTCCCTCAATATTTCATAGCATAAGGTACGTGCCGTTCGCACATTGCCGCGCGCCTGGCAGGTCGGGCAGGGTTCACACAGCTGGTGAGCCAGGGAATCCCGGGTGCGCTTGCGCGTGAGCTCGACCAGGCCCAGTTGGCTGAAGTCACTGACTGTCATGCGGGTGCGATCTCTGGCGAGCGCCTTCTTCAGCTCGGCCAGTACGGAGGCGCGATGCTCGGGGTCATCCATGTCGATAAAGTCCAGGATGATAATGCCACCCAGATTGCGCAGCCGCAGTTGCCGCGCCACGGCGATCGCCGCCTCGAGATTGGTCTTGAAGATGGTGTCGTCGAAATTGCGTCCACCGATATAGCCGCCGGTATTCACATCGACCGTGGTCAGCGCTTCGGTTTGGTCGATAATCAGATAGCCACCTGACTTGAGGTCCACACGCCGGGATAGCGCCCGTGCGATTTCCTCGTCAACGCCAGCCATGTCGAAAAGAGGGCGTTCACCGCTGTAATGCTTGATGCGGTCCAGCACCGACGGCGTATAGATGCTTGCCCACTCCAGGAGATGCTGCGTAGTCGTACGCGAGTCAACCAGAATGGAACCCGTTGTGGGGCCCACCATGTCGCGCAGCACCCGCTGGGACAGCGTCAGGTCGGTGTATAGCAAAGAGGGCGCAGGTTGCCGTTTTGCCTTGTCCTGTATCGTGGCCCAGATGGTGCGCAGATAGGACTGATCGGCCTGCAGCTCTTCATCGCTGGCATCTTCGGCCTGCGTGCGCACAATGAACCCGCCCGTTTCGTCCTCGGGGCGCAGCCCGATCACGCGTTCACGCAGGGCGTTGCGTTCTTCCTCCGATTCGATTTTCTGGGAAATCCCGACGTGCGGGTCGTAGGGTAGATAAACCAGCATGCGCCCGGCGATACTGATCTGCGTGGACAGCCTGGCGCCCTTGGTGCCCAACGGGTCTTTGATCACCTGAACCAGAAGCGACTGTCCCTCGAACAACAGCTTTTCAATAGGTGTGACTACCATCCCGTTGCTGCGCTCATTGCGATTCTGCCTGAGGTCCGCCACATGGACGAAGGCCGCGCGTTCCAGGCCGATATCTACAAAGGCGCTTTGCATCCCGGGCAGCACGCGGACCACCTTGCCAAGGTAGAGGTTGCCGACATGACCCCGCTGTATGCTGCGCTCAACATGAATTTCCTGTACAGCACCTTGTTCCACCAGTGCGACGCGAGTTTCGAAAGGCGTGACATTGATCAGGATATCTTCATTGATGGGCATGTGGTGTTTCCAGAGAAGCGATTTAATTGCGAATGGATAGATATGTGTACGCGTTTCGGAAAGTATAGAGGCTAGCAGGCGTTCTGGGCCCAATGCGTTGCGCAGGGAGGCTGTTTCGTAGATAGCGTGGCGCCGGCACGCATCGGGCAACTGAAAAGCCCACCTATATAAAGGCATAGACCAGTCTTGAAGAGTCAGGCCGGACGTGCGGATTGAATGGGCAGGTTAAAAGGGTGGGTTGAATAGAAAGGCTGAGTAGGAAGGCTGAGTAGGAAGGTTGAATAGGCAGGTTGAGTAGATGGATGAATACATCACAGCGCTGCCGGATGTGGTTGTGCCGCCGAATTTATCCGCGATATCGGTAGGCGTGTCCATTTTCTTGTGATTATCTGCCTGTTTTTCCTGGCTGACCTGGCCGGTTTTCCGGGTCAGCGGCGCCTTTTTGGCGTGCTGTTGAATTTATTTTGACGGGGCGCAAATTATTTTCAGCACCAACTTTTTGAACATTTCAATTTTGTTT
>JBLWTG010000006.1:0-381033 GCA_048270225.1 Pusillimonas sp.
ACCCGCCGAGGTGAGTCAGTCCCTGCGGACTGAACACGGTAGGAATCCCCTCACTTAAGGGAGGGGAGGATGTCAAAGGGCCAGGTGTTATTTTTTCATCAGCGGGCAGGTCGAGTCCTGAGGGCGGGTAAAGGCTTCTTCGCCGGGGATGGTGGCCACTGTTTTCATGTAGTCCCAAGGACCTTTGGACTCTGCTGGTGTCTTGACCTGCATCAGGTACATGTCGTGGATGTAGCGGCCATCGGCACGGATATAGCCCTTGCTGTACATATCATCCAGTTTCATGCGCTTGAGCTGGGCCATGACTTTGTCTGCATCGGTTGAGCCGGCGGCCTGAACCGCCTTGATATAGGTGGCGGTCGCCGAATAGTCGGCCGCCTGGTGGGTGCTGGGCATTTTGTGCATGGTTTTGTAGAAGCGCTTGGCAAAGGCGCGGGAGGCGTCGCTCTTGTCCCAATACCAGCTATCCGTCATCAGAAGCTTTTGCGCGACAGGCAGGCCCAGGCCGTGGATGTCGTTGATGGTCATCAGAAGGCCGACCAGTTTCATTTTGTCGGCCAGTCCGAAATCGTTGGCGGCCTTGATCGAGTTGATGGTGTCAGCGCCGGCATTGGCCAGGCCCAGCACCTGGGCGCCAGAGGCGGCGGCCTGCAGGATATACGACGACATGTCGGGAGAAAAGGGTGGATGCCTGACCGATCCGACCACGGTTCCGCCGTTGGCCTTGACGACGGCACTGGTGTCGGCTTCCAGCGAATGGCCGAATGCATAGTCGGCCACCAGGAAATACCAGGATTTTCCTCCCTGTTTGATGACTGCCGAACCAGTGCCTTTGGCCAGCGCCACGGTGTCGTACTCGTAGTGGACGGTATAGGGCGTGCAGTCCTCATTGGTGAGGCGGGCCGTGGCGGCGCCGATATTGATATAGGGGATGTGCTTCTGGTTGATGATGGTGTTCATGGCCAGTCCGGCGGCCGAGTTCACGCCGCCTATCAGCATGGCCAGTCCTTCCTGGTCTATCCATTCCCGTGCACGCGCGGAGGCGATTTCGGGCTTGTTCTGGTGATCGGCGGACAGGATTTCAATTTTTTTGCCCAGAACGGTGCCGCCGGCATCCTGCACGGCCATCCGGATGGCTTCAAGGCCGCCGGGGCCGTCGGTATCCGCATAGGCGCCGGACATGTCGGTGATGAATCCTATGCGGACAACATCGGGGTTGATGGCGCCTTGTGCCGGGCCGGCTGCCAGGCCAAGCATGGTCAGAGCGAGCAGGGTAGGTCGTGATATTCCGAGTTTCATGGCAAGTCTCCTGGTGACAGAAATGCCGGCTTCCTGGCCGGACTTGATGTTGTAATGAATGATTTAACGGCTAACGGATAATGGTTAATGGTTAATGGTTAATGGCCTGGTACTGTGCCCTGGCGTCGTTTCTGCAGGAGTTCCACAGCAAGGTCTGTGCGCACGTCGTGTGCAGCGGCCATCTGCTGCGCGACCCAGGCAATCTCCTCTCCCTGAGCACCGGCCGTCAGGGCGATATTGCGGGCGTGCAAAGCCATATGGCCGCGCTGTATTCCCTCGGTGGAGAGCGCGCGCAGGGCAGCCATGTTCTGCGCCAGGCCGACGGCAACGATGATCTCGCCCAAAGCCTGCGCTGTGCGGACGCCCAGTATCTTGAGCGACAGCTGCGCCAGCGGATGGGTCTTGGTGGCGCCGCCCACCAGGCCAACAGGCATGGGCATTTCAAGTGTGCCGACCAGATCGCCGTTTGTCGCGATTTCCCATGTGGACAGTGAGGTGTAGCGGCCCTGTCGGCAGGCATAGGCATGGGCGCCTGCCTCGACCGCACGCCAGTCGTTTCCGGTGGCGACCACGACAGGGTCGATGCCGTTCATGATGCCTTTGTTGTGCGTGGCGGCACGGTAAGGATCGACGGCCGCAAATTCGTAGGCGTCGACTATGCCGGACACCACGTCTTTGCCCGAATACCCGGCGCTTTCCAGCGCCTGTGCAGGAATCTGTACGCGGGCGCGCGAAAGCCGCAAATCGGCCAGGTTGGACAGTATGCGCAAGCGCACCTGGCCGCCGCTTATCTGCTCTATGCGTCCGGCCACCGCCTCAGCCATCGTGTTGACGGTATTGGCTCCCATGGCGTCGCGCACGTCAACCAGCAGGTGGACGACGACCATGGCCCCGCGCTGGGTGTCCGGAAACACATGCACCTCGATGTCTTTGCAGCCGCCGCCCAGTTCCGTCAGGATGCGGTCCCTGCCGTTGGCATGATCAATGATTTCCTGGCGATGCTGCAAGATGGCATGGCGGGCGCCATAGGGATCGGTCATGCCGAGGACCTGGATCTGGGCGCGCATGATGGGACCGGTGCTGGAAGTCTGGAACCCGCCTGTCTGCCTGGCGATCTTGGCCATGTAGGAGGCAGCGGCCACGACCGAGGGTTCCTCCACCGCCATGGGGACGAGCACATCCTGGCCGTTGATCTGAAAATAGCCCGCCACGGCATAGGGCAGTTCAAAGGTGCCGATGACATTCTCTATCATGCCGTTGGCGGTTTCCAGGGCCAGCGCGCCTGCCTGGGACAGCTGTTGTACTTCTTCCTGTTCCAGGCCGACCAGGCCGGCGATGGCGTCCAGACGGCGGGCGGGGGTCAGAGAGCGAAAATCAGGGAGGCGAGAATCCATGCCGGGGTGTCCTGTGGAGTGGTAAATGTCTGAAGGCGCGATGCCCTCAGCGGGTAGGGCAAGTGTAGGAAGTCGGCAGGGAAGTGGCTATGGTGCAATTAAATATTATTAAGTATTATTTATGTCTGATTCTTCCATATGAAGGTGTTTTCTCGCTATGGCGACACAGCGGTCCGGCGGGGCAGGCGCGACACACAGGATGCAGGCGGCTGCGTCCTCGGTACGGGAGAGCGACCTCGGCGCGCACATTGTCCGCCTGCTTTATCGCGATGCCGGGCGTGAAGACTTTGCGGCGCTGCAGAGCAGTGTGGCCAGCCTGCCGAAGGGCGCCGCCAGGACGCGGCTGGAACAGACCCTGTCCATGGGTCTGACGGTCAAGGAGCGGCTTGAGCAGCACCAGCAGCGTGAACGCGGGTTGATGGCGGTCATCGAAACCGCGCAGGACCTGACCCGGATTACCGATAGCAGCGCGGTACTGCAGGCGATTGTCCAGCGCGCGCGGGCGTTGCTGGGGTGCGATATCGGCTATCTGTCCATTTATGACACAGAACGGCGGGATTTCTATGTAAGTGCTACCGATGGCGCTTTTTCGGAGCATTTTCGCCAGATCAGGGTCAGCCTGGACACTGGCGTATGCGGCTATGTGGCGCGGCATCGCAGGCCTTATTCCTCCTCGGATTACGTGGGAGACAGCCGTTTTAACCATTCCCGGTTTATAGACGATGCCATGCGCGACGAGAACATCGCCTCCATCCTGGGGGTTCCATTGCTTACCGCAGGCGAGGTGTCTGGCGTGCTTTTTGTCGGGGACCGCTATGTACGCGCCTATACCGCCTGGGAAAAATCCATACTGTCGACGCTGGGCGCGCAGGCCAGCGTGGCGATAGGCAATGCGCGTCTTTTTGGTCAGGCGCAGCAGGCGCTGGCGCAGGCGGGTGCAACCAACGAACTACTGCTGCGCCAGACGGCGAATACGCGTGCGGCAGCGCAGGCGCATGAGCAGTTGACCGAGCTGGTGGCCCGCGGCGGCAATCTGCCTGATTTATGCGGTATGCTGGTCCGGCGCTTGGGCGGACGCCTGCTGGTGTTCGACGAGGGCGGTCAGGAAATCTTGATCGCCAGCCAGGTCTCGGGCATTGAAGATGCCGCGGGAAATGGGCGCTGGATGGATGACGCGACCTTTGCCGCACTGGCCGAGAGCAGGCGGACTGGGCGCTCCGTTGCGTGCGGCGAGGCATGCCGGGTGTGCGCCATCGTGGGCGGCGACGGAGTGTTGGGCGCGCTGGTTCTCTATACCGAGGCGCCCCTGGACGAGGTGGCCGCGCGGATATTCGAACGCGGTGCAATGGTCACTGGCGTGGTGCTGTTGCTCAAGGCGCAGCGGGCATCATCCTTGATGGCGGATGCGCCTGTGGTGCTGCGCGGCCTGGTACATGGCCCGCAAGGGCGCTACGAACGGCTGGCCCAGCAGGCAGAAAAATACGGCGTCGATGTTCATCGTCCCATGCGGCTGCTGTTGATCCGGACCGAACGCGATTACTGTGCCTATCTGTGCCGGCAATTAATGAGCCGCATGGGGGCCTCCAGCGCCTTGTTCGATGATGTCGGCGACTCGCTGCTGGTGCTGGCCAACGAGGGACAGATGGCGCAGGCGCGCCTGGCGGTGCTGGCCTGTCTGCGCCATTATCGCGGCGTGTTCTCAGGCGTGATGTCCAATGCGGTGCAGCGTCCCGACCATCTGCTTGCTTCGTTCGATGTGGCCGAGCGATGCCTGGCATTGCTCGATGCCCTGGGCCGGCACGGTGAGATATTCGGCGAACACCAGCTTGCCTTATATGCGCCCTTGTTCAATCGCGCCGATGCCAGTGCGATCGAGGACTTTCTCACGACCGCACTGGCAGGGCTCTATGCCAGGCCGCCCGCGCTGGATGCCCGCCGCGCGGAACTGGCCCATACGTTTCTGGCCTACCTGGATCATGCCTATAACGCAGCGAAGACAGCCAGAAGTCTGTCACTTCATATCAATACACTGCGCCAGCGGCTGGACGCGATTGACGTACTGATGGGGAACTGGCGTGATGCCGGCCGCCCGCTTGAAGTGCATATGGCGCTGCGCCTGTGGCAGCTCCGGGATCATCATCAGTTTTCCGGTTTCAACAGCCGGGCGTGATGCATGAGATGGTCTTCCATGAAGGTGGAAATGAAATAATAGCCATGGTCGTAGCCGTCGTGTTCGCGCAGCCGCAGCGGCTGGCCTGCGGCCTGGCAGGCGGCTTGAAAACGCCCGGGATGAAGCTGCTCGGCCAGGAACTGGTCGGAGAGCCCCTGGTCGATCAGAATGCCATCGGGAAAAGGCACTGATGTTTGGCGCGACATCAGCGCTGTTGCGTCGTAGTCGGCCCATGTTTGTTGATCGTCGCCCAGATACGTGCTGAACGCCTTCTGGCCCCAGGGGCATTGACTGGGCGCGGCTATGGGCGCAAAGGCCGATACGGAGCGGAAGCGGGCGGGATTGCGCAGGCCGAGTACCAGGGCGCCGTGTCCGCCCATGGAGTGGCCCATGATGCCTATCCGGTTTTCGCGCACCGGCAGCGACGCGCTGATCAGGCCATGCAGTTCGTCGACAATGTAGCTGTACATGCGATAGTGCTGGCGCCAGGGTTCCTGGGTGGCGTCCAGATAAAAACCTGCGCCGGTGCCAATATCCCAGTGATCGGTTTCGCCCGCGACGCCGGCGTCGCGGGGGCTGGTGTCGGGGGCAACCAGTATCAGCCCCTCGCGCGCCGCCGTGCGCTGCGCACCGGCTTTGATCATGAAGGTTTCTTCGGTGCACGTCAGACCCGCCAGGAAGAAGACGGCGGGGCATGCCTTGCCTTGCAGCGCGGCAGGCGGAAGGTAGACCGAAAACCGCATGGGCAGGCCTATGGTTGTCGAGGCGTGGCGATAAAACCGTTGGACGCCATCAAAACAGCGATGCTCGCTGAGCAGTTCCAGTGTGTGTCGCAGCATTTTTTAGTCTCCAGCGTACGGACGCAGGATGCCGTCGAGGGCGTCCTGTGTCGTGTCCAGGCATGCGCCGGCACGGGGCCGGCGTGTTGATCATCAATACATGACGACCGAGCGTATGGATTCTCCGCGTTTCATGAGGTCGAAGCCTTCGTTGATGCGCTCCAGCGGGAGCTTATGGGTAATGAGGTCGTCGATATTGATTTTGCCGTCCATATACCAGTCCACGATAGTCGGAACGTCGGTGCGTCCGCGCGCGCCGCCGAATGCCGAGCCTTTCCAGACCCGCCCCGTCACCAGCTGGAACGGCCGGGTGGCGATTTCGGCGCCCGCCTCGGCCACGCCGATGATGATGGACTGGCCCCAGCCGCGATGGCAGCACTCCAGCGCCTGGCGCATGACCTTGGTGTTGCCTATGCATTCGAAGGAATAGTCGGCGCCGCCGTCGGTCAGCTGGATAATATGGTCGACGACATTTTCGACCTGGCCTGCATTGACGAAGTCTGTCATGCCGAATTTGCGTGCCATGGCTTCGCGTTCGGGGTTCAGGTCGACACCGATGATTTTGTTTGCGCCGACCATTTTGGCGCCCTGTATGACGTTCAGGCCAATGCCCCCCAGGCCGAATACCACAACATTGGCGCCGGCTTCGACTTTGGCGGTGAACAACACCGCGCCGATGCCGGTGGTGACGCCGCAACCGATGTAGCAGACTTTGTCAAAGGGGGCGTCGTCGCGGATCTTGGCCAGTGCGATCTCGGGCGCCACGATGTGGTTGGCGAAAGTCGATGTGCCCATGTAGTGGTGGACAGGCTTGCCGCCCACAGTAAAGCGGGACGTGCCGTCGGGCATCAGGCCCTTGCCCTGGGTGGCGCGGATGGCCGTGCAGAGATTGGTTTTGCGCGACAGACAGGACTTGCACTGGCGGCATTCGGGCGTATAGAGCGGGATGACGTGGTCGCCAGGCTTGAGCGAAGTGACGCCCGCGCCGATGTCCACCACGATGCCCGCGCCTTCGTGGCCGAGAATGGACGGAAAAATGCCTTCCGGGTCTGCGCCGGACAGTGTGTAGTAGTCGGTATGGCAAATGCCGGTGGCCTTGATCTCGACCAGTACCTCGCCCGCCTTGGGACCGGAGAGTTCGACATCTTCGATGGTTAGGGGCGCACCTGCTTTCCAGGCGACTGCTGCTTTTGTTTTCATGGCGATTGCGTCCGTATGGCTTAAAATGAGGGAGTGTAGTGTGTGCCAGTCTAAGTGAGGGTGCATGTTAATTCAATAAGGCGCTTGCCGCGCAGGCGTTTTCCGGCGCAGCGTGCGTAATATCCGGGGCTTATGGGCCAGAGCCCATACCGGATGCGCCGCTTTGCCTTGTTACCGGCTTTATTCGTGACCTCAAGCTCAATGATATCTCCCGACGGCTGGCGCCTGTGCGTTGCGCCGATGATAGACGTTACCGACCGGCATTGCCGGTATTTTCATCGCCTGCTGGCGCCCGGCGCGCGGCTGTATACCGAAATGATCACCACTGGCGCGCTGATGCATGGCGATGTGGCGCGTCACCTGGATTTTGATCCGGCCGAGCATCCGGTCGCGCTGCAGCTGGGGGGCAGCGAGCCGGATGCGCTGGCTCGCAGCGCAGTGCTGGGACAGCGGTGGGGCTACGATGAAATCAATCTGAACTGCGGTTGTCCTTCCGAACGCGTTCAGCGCGGCGCATTCGGCGCCTGCCTGATGGCCGAGCCCGGGCTGGTGGCCGATTGCGTCAAGGCCATGCAGGATGCTGTGTCGATACCGGTAACGGTCAAGCACAGGCTGGGCCTGGATTACGACGAGTCATACGATTTCGTGCGTGATTTTGTCGGTGCGTTATACGACACCGGCTGTCGCGTGTTTATCGTGCACGCGCGCAATGCGGTGCTCAAAGGGCTCTCGCCCAAGGACAATCGCGAAAAGCCGCCGTTGCGTTACGAGGCCGCGGCCAGGCTGAAGGCCGATTTCCCCGATTGCGTGATTGTGCTAAATGGCGGTATCAACGAAAAAGACCAGGCCCTGTCACTGATGGAGCAGTTCGACGGCGTGATGCTGGGGCGCGCGGCCTGGCACAATCCAGGCATATTGTCGGACATTGCCTACGCGGGCCTGTCGGAGAGCGCGCCGTCAACAGACTCGCTGGTTTGCGGTATGCAGGCGTACGCGGCCAGGGAGATTGCCAGAGGAGTGCCCCTGCGCATGATTACCAAGGCGTTGCTTGGATGGATGGCGGGCCAGACCGGTGCGCGCAAATGGCGGCGCACCTTGTCTGATGCGGCGCAATTGAACGAGAACGATGCGGGGCTGATCGGGCGCGCCTGGCAGGAGCTGTCAGGGCAGCAAAATGCGGGACAGCTTGTCGTTGAGTAGCGGGGCTGCGGCGCAGGCGGCCCCGGCGAGGTGTTAGTTGGGCCTGGCGGCCTCGCTGTCGGACGGCCAGTCGCGGATATAGGCCTTGAGCATGTCGTTTTCGAACTGCTGTGCTGCGACGATGGCCTGGGCCATGTCGTAGAACGAAATCACGCCCAGCAGGGTGGGGCCGTCCATGACGGGGATGTAGCGTGCATGCTTTTCGAGCATCAGCCGCTGGACTTCGTCTGCGCTGGTGTTGGGCGAGACGCTGACCGGCGCGTCGTCCATGATGCTGCGCAGGGTGTTATTGCCTGTGTTGCCGTTGTTGGCATGCAGATGGCGGATGATTTCGCGGAAGGTGACCATGCCGGCCAGTTGGCCGTGGTCCATGATGACCAGCGAGCCGATGTCCTGCTCGCTCATGGTTTCGAGGGCGCGCAGGATGGGCATGTCTGGCGTGGCGGTATAAAGGGTGTTGCCCTTGACCCGGAGGATTTCATTGACTTTCAACATGGCGGTGCTCCTGTCCCTGCGTTGTTTTGACTGTATTTTGCCCTATCCACCGGCTTTCGGGTAGTGCCATCGTGTCGAACAGCGTCTCCAGCCGCACCGGGGCTTGCGTCAGCGTGGCGGCAATGGCGCCCAGCAATTCGCGATTGCCCTGTATTCCAGGCTGCCTGCGATCCACCAGCAAGGCGTCAATCAGCGGCCCCAGGTCGGCGGCGCGCTGATCGCAGGCCAGTACCCATATCTGATCGTCGTTTTCTTCGGTATCGACGATGTAGCCCAGTTCCTTGAGCTGCTTCAAGACACTGCTTGTCTCATCCTGATGCAATTGCAACTGTTCGCTCAGCCGGGAAATACTGCAGCCGGCGGCGAGATTGCTGGCCTGTGCCTTCCAGAGCATGCGCAGGACACGCAGGGCATCGATGAACTGGTCGCCGGTATAGTGCTCCAGTGCCCAGCGTCGCTGCCTGATCGATGGCAGAATGGCGGCCACTGTGGCACCGACCAGAACGACCAGCCATGACATATATATCCAGAGCAGGAAGATGGGTAGCGTGGCAAAGGCGCCGTAGATGACGGTGTAGGACGGAAAGCGCGTCAGGTAGAAGGCGAAGGCGGCGCGCATGATTTCGAGCACGATGGCCGTGCCCAGGCCGCCGGCCAGGGCATCGCGCCACAGGACTTTGCGGTTGGGCACCAGGCTGAACAGTGCGGTGAACCCCAATCCGGTGATCACCAGTGGGATGAGCGACAGCGCGAAGCCTATCGACGTAGGGAGATTGTCGACATCGCCCAGGGATTCGTGAGCCAGCATGGATGTCGCCCACAGGCTGGCGCCCGCGAGAATGGGGCCCAGCGATACAATGGCCCAGTACACCAGCATGCGCTGGCGCATGGGGCGCTGATGCTCAACCTGCCAGATGTCGTTGAAGGCTCCGTCTATGGTCATGATGAGCGATATCGATGTCACGATCAGGAACAGACTGCCTATGGCAGTCAGCCCCGAGGCTTTCGCTGCGAACTGATTCAGGTACAGCATGACATTGTCTGACACGGCGGGGGGCATCAGATTTGTGGTGAGGAAGTCCTCCAGCGCCAGGCGGAATTCACCGAACAGTGGAAAGGCCGTAAACAGGGCCAGCACGACAGCCAGCATGGGCACAATACTGAGCACGGTTGTGAACGTCAGGCTGGATGCAACCTGGGTCAGTTTTTTTTCGCCTGCGCGCTGCAGCACGAAGCGGGCGACCTTGCCCGTGCCCGCAGGCAGGGCGATAGCCCTGCGCAGGGGCGTTTTGTCGGTGCGGTCGTCTGTCTTGCTGTGTAGATCGTGTGGCGCCATGTGTATCAGAACCTTTTCAATCCCCGAGCGCCCGTCCGGCAGTGTGGGCCTCTTTCGAGTGATAATACCAGCATGACTACACAATTGAACCCCATCCTGCGCC
The DNA here is from genome assembly GCA_048270225.1 of Pusillimonas sp. Classification (GTDB taxonomy): domain Bacteria; phylum Pseudomonadota; class Gammaproteobacteria; order Burkholderiales; family Burkholderiaceae_B; genus Allopusillimonas. The sequence goes on from JBLWTG010000006.1 coordinate 10,037, forward strand.
ATGGTGCCTCTCTGGCGCTGGTGTTGCTGATTGTTCTGTGCCTGGCCTGGGAGCTCTGGCTCGCGCCGCTTCGGCCCGGCGGTTCCCTGCTGGCGCTCAAGGCGTTGCCGCTGCTGCTTCCCTTGCGCGGGGTGCTCAAGGGGCGCCTGTACACGCTGCAGTGGGCGGCGATGCTGATATTGCTGTATCTGATGGAGGGCGTGGTGCGCGTCTGGTCGGATCCCGCGCCGGCGTCGATCCTTATGGCCGCTCTGGAGATCGTACTGTCGCTGGTGTTTTATGGCTGTGCGATTTTCTACCTGCGGCCCGCCAAGCAGGCATACAAGCAACAGGCCAAGGCCAAGCCCGCAGCCTGAAATTTTTCTTCCCGGCCTCAGGGTCGGGACCGTCGGAGCAATGCATGAAGGATACGCTGGAGCAACTGGACGTCGTCAATTCGTATGCGGGGCTGCCTGCGGCATTCTATACCCGGCTGCAGCCACAGCCATTGACCAATCCGCGACTGCTGCACGTCAACAAGCCGGTGGCAGCGCTGCTGGGGCTGTCGGACAAGGCGGTGGGCAGCGAGCGCTTTCTGCAGGTTTTTTCCGGACAGCGGGCGCTGCCTGGCGGCGATACGCTGGCGGCCGTTTACAGCGGCCATCAATTCGGCGTCTGGGCAGGGCAGTTGGGCGATGGTCGGGCGCATCTGCTTGGCGAAGTGGTGACCGGGCAAGGCAACTGGGAACTGCAGCTCAAGGGCGCGGGCCGCACGCCTTATTCACGTATGGGCGACGGGCGGGCCGTGCTGCGTTCATCGGTGCGCGAGTATCTTGCCAGCGAAGCCATGGCGGGGCTGGGTATTCCGACCACGCGAGCCCTGGCGCTGGTGGTGTCGGACGACCCCGTCTATCGCGAAACCGTGGAGACGGCCGCCATCGTGACACGCGTCGCGCCGGATTTCGTGCGGTTCGGGTCGTTCGAGCACTGGTCGAGGCAGCCGGACATGCTGCGCATCCTGCTCGACTATGTGGTGCGCAGGCACTACCCCGAATGCCTGCAGCCGCCGGCAGGCGAGGCAGACGGCGAACACGGCGTCGCACTGCGTTTTCTGGGCGCCGTGGTCGAGCGCACTGCGAGGCTGATCGCTGACTGGCAGACTGCCGGGTTTTGTCACGGCGTCATGAATACCGACAATATGTCCATCATCGGACTGACCCTGGACTATGGTCCCTACGGTTTCATGGATACCTTCAAGGTCGACCATGTCTGCAATCACAGCGATTCGGAGGGGCGCTACGCCTGGAATGCGCAACCGTCTGTGGCGCACTGGAATCTGTACCGTCTGGCCAGCGCCCTGTTGCAACTGGGCTTGGATCAGGCGGCGCTCAAACAGGTTCTAAGCCAGTATGAGCCGGTGTTCCTGCAGGCCTATCGCGGCAATCTGACGCGCAAGCTGGGATTGCTGGGCTATGAAGAGGGTGACGATGTCCTGATGGACGACTGGTGGCAACTGCTGCACACGCAGGAAGCCGATTTCACGTTAAGTTTTCGCAGACTGGCGTCGGCGGTGCAGGACAGCGATGTATTTCTGTCGGGTTTCGGGGACCGCGCGGCGGCACAGGCCTGGCTGGACCGCTACCTGCAGCGTGTGGCCCGGGACAAGCGGGATGATGCGCAGCGCGTGGCGCAGATGAATGGCGTCAACCCGCTTTATGTGTTGCGCAATCACCTCGCCGAAAATGCCATACGCGCCGCGGCTGCGCAGGACACCAGCGAAATCGATACGTTGCTGTACTTGCTGCGTGATCCCTATACTGAAAAGCCGGGTTATGAGCGCTATGCCTCTGAACCGCCGGAATGGGCGGGGTTGCTGGAGGTGAGCTGTTCGTCCTGAATTTTCGGGCACGCTGATAAAATCACCCCTCCATCACAGGCAAAGCACATCGATCATGTCCGGCAATACCTTAGGCAAGCTTTTTTGCGTCACGAATTTCGGCGAGTCCCACGGCCCTGCGATAGGCGCTGTTGTGGATGGCTGTCCACCGGGACTCCCGCTCACCGAAAGCGATATTCAGCTGGAGCTGGACCGGCGGCGGCCAGGCACGTCGCGTCACGTAACGCAGCGCAAGGAGCCCGATCAGGTCGAGATTCTGTCGGGCGTTTACCAGGGGCTGACGACAGGCACGCCGATAGGACTGCTCATACGCAACACCGATGCGCGCAGCAAGGACTACGGCAATATTGTCGAGACCTTCCGCCCTGGACATGCCGATTACACCTATACCCGCAAATATGGCGAGCGCGATCCGCGCGGCGGAGGCCGGTCGTCGGCGCGCCTGACGGCGCCCTCGGTGGCCGCCGGGGCTATTGCCAAGAAATGGCTGGCCCAGGCCTATGGTGTGCGCGTGCGTGGCTATATGAGTCAGCTTGGGCCTATCGCCATCCCCTTTCAATCATGGGACAGCGTGGCCGGCAATCCCTTTTATGCGCCCAATGCAGAGGTGGTTCCCGAGCTCGAGGCCTATATGGACCAGTTGCGGCGTGATGGCGACTCCATCGGCGCACGCATCGAGGTTGTGGCGGAAAACGTCCCGGCGGGCTGGGGCGAACCGTTGTATGACCGGCTGGATGCCGATATCGCCCACGTCATGATGGGCCTGAACGCCGTCAAGGGAGTGTCTATCGGTGCCGGCTTCGATTGTGTCACCCAGCGCGGTTCGGAGCATGGGGATGAAATCCTGCCCGATGGCTTTGCCAGCAATCATGCGGGCGGCGTTCTGGGGGGAATATCTTCAGGACAGGCGCTTACCGTGTCGCTGGCCATCAAGCCCACGTCCAGTATTCGTATTGAACGCCAGTCCATCAACAGAGCGGGTGAGCCCGTGCAGGTGCAGACGCTGGGGCGGCATGACCCCTGTGTTGGCATCCGGGCCACACCCATCGCCGAAGCATTGCTTGCCATTGTGCTGATGGACCATGCCTTGCGGCACCGCGCCCAGTGCGGCGCGACGCAAAACCCCGCCTAGCGGACGCCGGATCGGGCTGGAGAGGCAAGCCTGGCTGGTTATCATTGCACAGACAAAGATTGCACAGACGAAGGAGAACAACATCATGGACAAGCAACACCGGCTGTTGCGCCGCCTGTCGGCCACCGCAGTTTTTTCTCTCGCCACGGTACTGGCCGCCTGCACGGCGGTGCAGACGACCAGTTCGGGAACCGTCGGCGTGGACCGCAAGCAGTATATGTCGGGCATGGTGTCCGAAGCAGCGCTGCAGCAAGAGGCTGCGCAGCAATACACTGGCTTGATGTCCAAGGCCAGGGCGCAGGGCGCGCTCGACCAGGATGCGGCACAGACCGCGCGTGTCAAGAAAATCGCCAACCGGCTTATCCAGCAGGTGGGCGCCTTCCGTCCTGATGCCGTGAACTGGAAATGGGAAGTGCATGTCCTGAAGTCCAATGAGGTCAATGCCTGGTGCATGCCGGGGGGCAAGATCGCCGTGTATACCGGCCTGATTCAGCAGATCAAGCCCAGCGATGCCGAGCTTGCCGCAGTCATCGGGCACGAGATGGCGCATGCGCTGAGGGAGCACACGCGCGAACAGGTGTCGCAACAGATGGCAACCAATCTTGGTCTTTCGGTGCTGGGCGCCGTCACAGGAATGCCGGCGACGGAAGATCTGGGCGGTGCACTCTCCAAGGTGATGTTCACGCTGCCCAACAGCCGCACGGCCGAAGCCGAGGCGGATCGCATAGGCGTGGAGCTGGCGGCCAGGGCTGGCTATGATCCCCGTGCTGCCGTTACGCTGTGGAAGAAAATGGGCGCCCTGGGGGGTGGTAGCCAGCAGCCCGAATTTCTGTCAACCCATCCGTCAGCCGCCAGTCGCACAGCCGACCTGACCGAAGCCGCCAACAAAGTGTTGCCGCTTTATCAAAAGTCGTCCAAGGCAGGCTGACTCACTGCCCGAAAAGGCAGGCATCACTGAAAAGGCGCGGCCTGTTCCGGCCGGGCCGTTCGACCGGAGCCGGGTCAATATCACCCGGTCCGCGCGTATTCCGTTCAGGTAAGCTCGTGCATGACGTCGCTGGCGTCCGGGTTGTAGCCTATCCGCGTCGACAGGCGCATGCAGATGCTGGCCATGATTTCCTTGATCTGCTCGATATCAGGACGCGGTACGCCATCGATGCGCGCGATGTGCGGTACGTTCACGGCCGCGACCACGCGGCCGCCGTTGCTGAATACCGGGAAGGCGATATTGGTGATGCCGCCGATCTGTATGCTGGGCATGGAAGCGTGACCATTGGTCCGCACCTCCTTGAGTATGGAGAATAGTTCACCCGGATCCATCTGCAGTTCGCCTTCGACCTTGATGTGGCTGCTCAGCATGCGGGTGCGCTCGACTTCGTCCTGATAGGCCAGAATGACATGTCCCGATGACGTATCCGTCAAACCCATGGACTCGCCGACCTTCAGGCCGAAAGACCAGCGTTCGGGACTGTCGATCTGCGCGATGATGACCATGCGCCCGCTGCGAAAGAACGACAGGTGGCATGATTGCCGCGAGCGTTCCGCCAGCTCCTTGAGCAGTGGCAGCGCGGCCTGCACCAGCGACTTGATTGGCTGTTGAAAGTGCGCGAGCTGGAACAGCTTCATGGTCAGCGTATACCGGTCGTCCGGAGCGGCCTGCTGGATGTACCCGCGATGCTGCAGCGTCATGACCATGCGGAAAATTTCATTGACATTGCGGCCCATGGTCCTGGCGAGTTCGTTGAGCGTGTAGCCATCCTCGCTGTGTGAAAGCGCTTCGATGATATCCAGCCCTTTTTCCAGCGCGGGGGCGCTATAACGGTTGGCAGTCGTCGTGGTCATGGTTTTTTATATATGAAAAATCGTTAATGTAATTATCCGCTACTTTGCGGACGGTGAACGGAGGGAAATCCCCTATTAAAAAAACGTAATTTTGGATTGCTTGAGCACTTTTCCTGCCTTACGATATTCAGGACAAATTAGAAATAAGTTTTTACTCATAAAAGTCATAGTGACGGTTTTTCAGTATCAGAAAGGAGTGCAGCTTCCCCCCTGTCAGTCCTGACATAACAGTAACTGGAGAGAGACAAATGAGAACACAAAGCTTGCTCAAGCTGGCAGCGGCCGTATGCGCCAGCGCAGTCGTTGGTGTCGCGCATGCGGCATGGCCGGAACGGCCTATCACCTTGATAGTTGCCTGGGGCGCGGGCGGTGGCACGGACGCTACGGCGCGCATTATCGCCTCGCTGCTCGAGAAGGAACTGGGACAGCCCGTCAATGTCGTGAACCGCACTGGAGGCAATGGCGTAGTGGGACATGCCGCGATTGCCAAGGCTAAGCCCGATGGCTACACCCTGGGCATGTTGACGGTGGAAATCGCCATGATGAAGCATCAAGGGCTGACCAAGCTCACGCCGGCAGACTACACGCCGCTGGCCCTGATGAATGTGGATCCAGCGGCGGTGTCTGTGAGTGCCGCCTCACCCTATAAAACCATGGGCGAGCTGATGGACGCCATCAAGGCGAACCCTGGGAAGCTCAAGGCGTCGGGCACAGGCCAGGGCGGTATCTGGCATATCGCGATCGCCGGCCTGCTCAAGAGCGAGGGGCTGGATCCTGCCGCAGTGCCTTTTGTTCCCTCGAACGGGGCGGCCCCGGCCATGCTGGAGCTGGCTGCCGGCGGGATAGATATCGTGCCCACCTCGCTGCCCGAAGCGCGCTCCATGATAGATGCCGGCAAGGCCAGGCCGCTGGCGGTCATGGCCGACAAGCGCGAGCCTCTGTACCCGGACGTTCCGACGCTGAAGGAATCCATCGGCAGCGACTGGAAAATCGGTGTCTGGCGCGGTATTGCTGGTCCCAAAGGCTTGCCTGACGACGTTGTCAAGAAAATGGAAGTCGCTCTCAAAAACGTGAACCAGAGCCAGGAGTTCAAGGACTTCATGAAAAAACGCGGGTTCGGCATCGGCTATGCCAGCGGTGCGGACTATGGCGCGTTCATGAAGAAATCCATGGATGATTTTGGCGAGGTGATCTCGGCCATTGGCATGGCGCGTCCCGTCGCCAACTAGCGCAAGGCATCTGCCCCGCCGCCTTTCACGGGCGGGGCAGGCGGCTTCACCACAACTGCGAGCAAGCGATGAAATTCGACGACACCCTGATCGGCGTGGTGCTGGGTATTTTTTCGATTATTGTTTTCATCCTGGCCCAGGCGTTTCCGGTCATACCGGGCCAGCATTTCGGCGCCAGCCTTTTTCCCAGCGCGATATCCACGGGCCTGTTCATCTGCGCACTGATGCTGGTGGTGCAGGGCCTGCGCAACCGGGCGGCGGGCCGGCCAGACAAGGTCCGTGCGCCGTGGTTGCGCGACCCGCGTTCAGTCCTGCGGTTTTTGCTGGTTCCGGCCTCACTCGTTTTTTATTTTGAGCTGGCAGACACACTGGGCTTTCTGCTGTGCGCCTTTATCCTGTTATGCGTGCTGTTCCGCGCCTTCGGCGTGTCCTGGATGCGGACCGTGGTCGTGGCGTTGATCAGTACGCTGGTTATTCATTTCATGTTCTACAGCGTTCTCAAGGTGCCGTTGCCCTGGGGCCTGCTCGAGCCTTTTGCGTGGTGAGGATATGGATCTAGCTAATTTGTCGGCGGCATTTTCCCAGGTCACAGATCCATTTGTGCTGGGCGTCATTCTGGTCGCCGCGGTGTTTGGCCTGTTTGTCGGCGCGGTGCCAGGCCTGAGTGCAACCATGGCCGTTGCGCTGCTGGTGCCCATTACTTTTTTCATGGATCCTGTGCCGGCGGTGGCAATGATGGTTACGGCCACAGCCATGGCGATTACATCGGGCGATATTCCGGGATGCCTGCTGCGCATACCGGGCACGCCGTCTTCCGCGGCCTATACCGATGAAGCCTATGCCATGACCAGGAAAGGCCTGGCCAACCAGGCCCTGGGCGCAAGCATTGTTTTTTCGTGCATAGGCGGTCTGTTCGGTACGCTGGTCCTGATCACCTGCGCGCCGATGCTCGCTGACCTTGCGCTCAATTTTTCTTCTTATGAATTTTTCTGGCTGGTTGTGCTGGGTCTGTCCTGCGCCATCTTCATTTCGCCGGCCAGCACGCTGCGCGGCTTTGTATCGCTGCTGATCGGGCTGCTGCTTGCCTGCGTTGGCATGAACAACCCTGCCGCCTATCCTCGCTTTACCTTCGGCAATGATGACCTGCTCAATGGTGTGACGCTGTTGCCCATGATGGTGGGCATGTTCGCGATTTCCGAGGTATTGCGCTATGCCACCGACTCCGAGCAGAAGAAGATAGAAATCAAGACGCAGATCGGCCATCTGTTCAGCGGCATGGGGGGGCTGATACGCAAATACCCCAAAAGCGTGATGCGCGGCAGTGTGCTGGGTACTGTGGTTGGCGCCTTGCCGGGTGCGGGAGCAGATATCGCAGCGTGGATGTCGTACGGTGTGAGTAAACGGTTTTCGCGCGAGCCGGAGAAGTTCGGCACAGGGCATGTGGAGGGGATCGTCGAGGCCGGCGCGGCCAACAACTCCGCGCTCGCGGGAGCGTGGATCCCTGCGCTGGTGTTCGGTATACCAGGTGATTCCATCACGGCCATCGTGATTGGCGTGCTGTACATGAAAAATCTCGCACCTGGTCCGATGATATTCACCAACAGCCCCGTCGAGATTTACTCGGTATTTCTTGTTTTCATCATGGCGAACATCATCATGCTGCCTTTGGGCTATCTGGCGGTGAAAGCAGCCAGGAAAGTACTGAACGTGCCGCGCAATATTCTCATGCCGCTGATCCTGATTTTCTGCATCGTTGGCACCTTCGCCATCAACAATAGCGTGTTCGACGTGATCGTCATGCTTGCCGTGGGTGTGTTGGCCTATCTGATGGAGGAAAACGACTTCCCGATTGCGCCGGCGGTGCTCGGGGTGGTGCTGGGCGGAATGCTGGAAGAGCATTTCATCTTTTCCATGATCAAGGCGGATGGCGATTTTCTGATGTTCTTCAGCCGACCCATTGCCTGCGGGCTGGGGATTTTCGCGCTGCTGATCTGGTTCTTTCCCATTATCAAGGGCGTATACAGCATGATTACACAGAAGAATAGGGTGACAGCGTGATGGAGCCGCAACGCTATGCGGCGCGGGATCTGACGGCATTTGCCCGACAGGCGTTGATCAAGGCCGGCATGCAGGACAGCCTGGCCGATACCGTAGCCGATATTCTGGTCGAAGGGGATTTGCTGGGACACTCCACGCATGGGCTTGCCTTGCTCGCGCCATATCTTGCCGAGTTGGAAAAAGGCGCGATGACGCCCGCTGGCGCGCCGCAGGTGCTGTCGGACAAGGGCGCTGCGGTGCTGTGGGACGGGGCGCGGCTGCCTGGGCCGTGGCTGGTCTGCCAGGCCATTGACGAGTTGCTGCCCAGGGCGCGGCAGTTCGGCTCCGCCTCCCTGGTGATACGCCGCAGTCATCATATCGCCTGCCTGGCCAGCTACCTGCTCAAGGCGGTGGAGCAGGGCATGTTGATTGTGCTGGCGTCTTCCGATCCGGCCGGCAAGAGCGTTGCGCCTTTCGGCGGTACGCAGGCGGTGTTCACGCCGAACCCGATTGCTGCGGGCATACCGGCCAGTTCGCCGCTGCTGATTGACATCTCCGCTTCGATAACAACCAATGGCATGTGCAGCCGCCTGGCCCAGCGAGGCGAGACATTCGACGAAGCATGGCTGATCGATGCCCAGGGCCATCCCACGCGGGATCCCCAGGTGCTGTTCGATACGCCCGCAGGAACCATCTTGCCCGTAGGTGGGTTGTCGGCGGGACATAAAGGCTATGGGCTGGGACTGCTTGTTGAGGCGTTGACTGGCGGACTGGGCGGGTTCGGCAGAGCGGATGAAGCTCAGGGTTGGGGCGCCACCGTGTTCATCAGTCTGTATGACACGCTGGGGTTTGCAGGCAAGGACGCCTTCATCCGGCAGATGGACTGGCTCGCGGCGCAGTGCCGCAACAACCCGCCCCGGCCGGGCGTCCAGGCAGTACGCCTGCCCGGCGACAGAGCGTTGTCCCTGCGCCGGCAGCAGCTTGAGCAGGGCCTGGCGTTGCACGAAAGCATCGAAACAGCATTGCGCGGCGTGGCCACGACCTATCAATTGAATTTTCCATCTAGCAAGGACAACGGGTAATGAATCAACTTGATCTGGGCGGCCGCTCGGCTGTCATCACGGGCGGGGCGCGCGGCATTGGACTTGCTATCGCACACCGCATACTGGCATCGGGCGGTGATGTGGCCATCTGGGACCGGGATCCGGACCGCCTGCAGCAGGTGGGCGAGACGCTGGGCGCAGACGGCAAGGTCAGTACGCACCTGGTCGATCTGACCGACCTGGCCGCTGTCGAAGCGGCGACGCGCGAGACCCTGACGCATCATGAAAAAATAGACATTCTCGTCAACAACGCGGGCATCACCGGAGGCAATGCGCCGGCATGGGAGCTGGATGCCCGGGCCTGGAAGGAAGTCATAGAGGTCAATCTCATGGCGCCTTACTACACCAGCCGCAGTGTGATCCCCCATATGCTGGAACAGGGGTATGGGCGCATCGTCAATATCGCGTCGGTCGCTGGAAAAGAAGGCAATCCGAATGCTTCGCACTACAGCGCGTCGAAGGCGGGCCTGATCGGGCTGACCAAGTCACTGGGCAAGGAGCTGGCAGGCAAAGGAGTGCTGGTCAATGCCGTGACGCCGGCAGTCGCCAAGACGGACCTCTTCGATACTATGACGCAGCAGCATATCGATTACATGTTGTCCAAGATCCCGCTGTCGCGTTTTGTGCGCGTGGATGAAATCGCTTCCATGGTCTGCTGGCTGTGTTCGGAAGACTGTTCGTTCAGCACGGGCGCCGTGTTCGATATTTCGGGTGGCCGCGCCACCTATTGAGTACAGGAGCGTACATGAGGGATATGAAAAAATCCTCACAAGGCCTGGCGGCCTGGCTGGCCGACCGGCTGTTTGCGGTGCTGACGCTGCTTATCGCGCTCAGCCTGCTGCTGATGCTGTTGCTGGTATTTGGCAATGTCGTTCTGCGCTATGCCTTCAATTCAGGCATCACGATTTCCGAAGAAGTGGCGCGCATGTGCTTTGTGTGGCTCACCTTCGCCGGCGCAGTGCTGGCGTTCAGGGCCAAGCAGCATCTGGCCGTCAATATGCTGCTGGATCGTCTTTCACCGGGTGTGCAGAAAACCGTCCATGTCCTGAGGCAATTGCTCATTCTATGGATATTGTGGCTCATGATGGAGGGCGGCTGGGATCAGACGGTTATCGGCTTGAGCACCGTCACGCCTGTTGCGGGTGTCTCGATCGCGGTATTCAGCGGCGCCGTTCTGTTTTCCGCCGTGGCCATGGCGCTGATGACGGTACTGGATATTTACGTAGCGCTGCGTACGCCTGCCAGGCCGGAATACATCAAGTGTTTCCGCACATCGATCGACACTGTGGACGATGTCTGAGCATTCCTGCAACCGCGCTCAAGCGCCGTCCCGGACTGCACACAGTCGGTACGACCGCAGCAAAGCCATAAACCCATAACAGGCCTCTATGTCCGTATTCATTTTCGTTGCTACCTTGTTGGGCTTCATGGCGTTCGGCGTGCCGATCGCCTTCGCGCTGCTGTTGAGCGCTGTCGCCTTGATGTTCCATCTGTCCTTCTTCGATCCGCAGATCATTGCGCAGAACATGCTGACCGGCGCGGACAATTTCTCGCTCATGGCGGTGCCGCTGTTCATGCTGGCGGGAGAGGCCATGAATGCAGGCGGCATGTCGCGGCGCATGGTGCATCTGGCCGCGTCCTTCGTCGGACATATCCGGGGCGGTCTTGGCTATGTGGCCATCATGGCCAGTGTGCTGCTGGCCGCCTTGTCCGGCTCGGCAGTGGCCGACGCCGCTGCCCTGGCGGCGATGCTGGTGCCCATGCTGCGTGACCGGGGCTATGACATGAATCAGGCAACCGGTCTGATCGCCGCGGGCGGCATTATCGCGCCGATTATTCCGCCGTCCATTTCCTTCATCATCTTTGGCGTGGCTGCCAATATTTCGGTCACCAAGCTGTTCATTGCCGGCATTGTGCCAGGGCTGCTGATGGGGTTGACGCTGGTAACAGTATGGGCGTTCGTGTCGTCCCGCGCCAAGACCATGAAGTCCTCGCCCAAGGAAAGCTGGGCCGAGCGCCGCAAGGCGTTCAAGGACTCGGTGTGGGCGCTGTTTCTGCCCATCATCATTATCGGCGGCCTGCGTGGCGGCATTTTCACGCCGACCGAGGCGGCGGCTGTCGCTGCTGTCTATGCGCTGTTTGTCGGCATGGTGATCTACCGCGAGATCACTTTCAGGAAGCTGATCCCGCTGCTGATCAATGCGGCCATGACCACCAGCGTTGTCATGTTCCTGGTGGCCGCGGCGCTGGTGACGTCCTACATGATTACGCTGGCCGATCTGCCGCAGGCCATTATCGAGATGCTGGGGCCGCTGGTCGATTCGCCGACCTTGCTGATGTTCTGCCTGGTTATCCTGCTGACGCTGATCGGCACCGCCATGGATCTTACGCCGACCATACTGATTCTGGCGCCAGTCCTGCTGCCGGTGGTGCAAAAAGCGGGTATCGATCCGACCTATTTCGGCGTGATCTTCATCATGGTGGGCTGCGCCGGCCTGCTGACGCCTCCGGTGGGAACGGTGCTCAATGTCGTCTGCGGCGTTGCGCGCGTCCGGATGGAGGACATTATCAAGGGGGTATGGCCGTATGTGCTGGCGTATACAACATTGATCGTGCTCATGGTGATTTTCCCGGAAATCATCCTGGCGCCTTTGCGCTGGTTTTACTAGGTATCATTTTTTTCGAGGATGGAATGACATGACTGAGGTACTCAAGATGAAAAAAACGTTTGGACTCAAGAGCATGATGCTGGGTTTGGCCACTGTGGCGGCCATGGGACTGGTGGCTCACGACGCTGTTGCCAAGGATATCAAGACGCGCATCATCCGTTTTGGCTACGGCCTGGCCGACAGCAGCCCTACCGGCAAGGCTACGCGCTTTTTCGCTGATGAAGTAGGGCGCCTGAGCGACGGCAAGATGAAGGTCAAGACCTACGGCAACGGATCGCTGGGCTCGGATGAGCAGATGCAGAATGCGTTGATCGGCGGATCCCAGGAAATGACGTTTGTGTCGACGGCGCCGCTGGCGGGCATGGTCAAGGAGTTCGGTGTGTTCGATCTGCCTTTCCTGTTCGACAATGAAAAAGTGGCTGACGCGGTGCTGGATGGCCCGCAGGGCCGCAAGCTGCTTGACATGCTGCCGCCCAAGGGCTTGATCGGGCTGCTGTACTGGGAAAACGGCTTTCGCAACATTACCAACTCCCGGCACGAGATCAACAAGGCCTCTGATCTGGAGGGCATCAAGCTGCGCGTGATGCAGAACCAGGTCGCACTGAGTGTGTTCAACGGCTTGGGCGCCAATGCGATTCCCATGCCTTTTACCGAGCTGTTTACCGCGCTTGAAACCAAGACTGTCGATGGCCAGGAAAACCCGCTGAGCACGATACAGACCAGCAAGTTCTATGAAGTGCAGCCCTATTTGACGATTTCCAATCACGTTTACACGCCTTTCGTGCTCCTGGCGTCCAAGCGCTGGTGGGATGGCCTGTCGGCCGACGAGAAGCAGGTGATCGAGCAGGCTGCCAAAAGCGCCCAGACCTACCAGCGCAAAGTCAGCCGGGAGGGCAATGTGGCCGCGCTGGCTTTCCTGAAGCAGCATGGCGTCAAAGTGTCGGAGTTCTCGACGGCCGAGAAGGAAGCCATCCGTGAAAAGCTCGAGCCTATCGTCTCCAAGCTGAAAGCCCAGATTGGGCCCGAGACTGTCGATGCAGTGCTGGATGCCGCCAAGAAGGCCTCGGCGTCCTGATACGGGTGTAGTAGAGCGGGGTCCGGCGGCGAGCGCGTTCCGCCGGGCCTTGTGTGCATTGTGGCGCCGGCATGCTTCAGCCGCCGACGGGACGCGCAACAGCGTCCCGTCGGCCATGGCTGTTGCGATGTGTATTTGTTTTTGAAAGGTTTATTCTCATGTCAGAGTCAGAAAACGTTATGCTGCGCAGTCGCAGGTGGTTCGATAATCCCGCAGATCCCGGCATGACCGCGCTGTATATCGAGCGTTACATGAATTACGGCATTACCCGCGAAGAGCTGCAGTCAGGCAAGCCCATTATCGGTATTGCCCAGACCGGTTCAGATCTGTCGCCCTGCAATCGCCACCATCTTGAACTGGCCACCCGGGTACGCGACGGCATTCGCGACAGCGGCGGCATTCCGCTCGAGTTTCCAGTGCACCCCATCCAGGAGACGGGCAAGCGCCCCACGGCGGCGCTGGATCGCAACCTGGCCTATCTGGGCCTGGTTGAGGTGCTGCACGGCTATCCGCTGGATGGTGTGGTGCTCACCACGGGCTGCGACAAAACTACGCCTGCCTGTCTCATGGCCGCCGCGACCGTCAATATTCCTGCTATCGTGCTGTCCGGCGGGCCCATGCTCGACGGCTGGTGGCGAGGCAAACTGGCAGGCTCGGGCACGGTGGTCTGGGATGCGCGCAAGCGCCTGGCCGCTGGCGAAATAGGCTATGACGAATTCATGAACAATGTTGCCTCGTCGGCGCCTTCGGCGGGTCATTGCAATACCATGGGCACCGCCTTGTCCATGAACTCGCTGGCCGAGGCGCTGGGCATGTCCCTGCCTGGCTGCGCTGCGATTCCTGCGCCGTATCGCGAGCGCGGCTGGATGGCCTATGAGACGGGGCGCCGCATCGTCGATATGGTGCGCGAAAACCTGCGCCCCTCCGACATCATGACCAAGGCGGCCTTCGAGAATGCCGTTGTCGCGGCGGCAGCGCTTGGCGGTTCGTCAAACTGTCCCATTCACATGATTGCCATTGCCCGGCACATGGGCGTGGATCATACGCTGGAGGACTGGCAGCGTCTGGGTCCGTCCATTCCTCTGCTGGTCGACTGCCAGCCGGCGGGCCGTTTTCTTGGCGAAGCGTTTCATCGCGCCGGCGGCGTGCCCGCCGTCATGAAAACCTTGCTGGATGCGGGCAAGCTCAACGGCGAAGCCATGACAGTGACAGGAAAAACGTTGTGCGACAATCTGCGGGACGTGCCGCAGCCCGATCACGAAGTCATACGCGCCTGGGATCATCCTCTGAAGGCAGACGCCGGATACATCGTGCTGAGCGGCAATTTATTCGACAACGCCGTCATCAAGACCAGTGTCATTGACGAGGCCTTTCGCCAGCGCTTTCTGTCCGATCCGCAGCATCCCAATATGACCGAACTCAAGGCGGTTGTCTTCGAGGGGCCGGAGGATTATCACGAGCGGATCGAGCATCCCGACCTGGGCGTGGATGAGCACAGTCTGCTGGTGATCCGCAACGCGGGACCGGTCGGTTATCCGGGCGGCGCCGAAGTGGTGAACATGCAGCCGCCGGCGGCACTGATTGCGCGTGGCATCGACACCTTGCCTACCATGGGCGATGGGAGGCAAAGTGGGACCTCCGCCAGCCCGTCCATTCTCAATGTGTCGCCCGAGGCGGCGGTGGGCGGCGGCCTGGCCTTGCTCAGAACAGGCGACAGGGTACGGATTGACTTGAACGCACGCCGTGTCGATGTCATGATTTCCGATGAGGAGCTGGCACAGCGCAGAGCGGCCTGGACGCCGCCCGACCTGAAGCACCAGACGCCGTGGGAGGAGATTTATCGCGGCATGGTGGGGCAGCATGGAACCGGTGGCTGCCTGGAGCCGGCAACCAAGTACATCAACATCATCGAGGAGCGCGGCGAATCGCGCAACAACCACTAGCAGCACAGGACCATGGCGGCGTCGGCCTGCGCCGCCATACCATCGTTTTTCATACAGTTCACGCATTGGATATATATGGTTTCGCTTTTCAATCAATCGGCGCGGCGCGACATGCCGCAAGCATGCATGGCTGCCTTTCAGGCGCATTTCGGCGAGCGCTTCATCACCTCGGATGCCGTGCGGCAGCATCACGGGACGGATGAGTCGCCATACCCGGTCTGCCCGCCTGATGCAGTTATTTTTCCGAGAGACATCAACGACGTGGTGGCGGCGGTGAAGCTGTGCAATCAATATAAGGTGCCTATCATTCCCTTTGGCATCGGTTCTTCGCTGGAAGGCCATGTACTTCCGATAGAAGGGGGCATTACGCTGGACTTCGCGGAGATGAACAAGGTCCTGGCCATCAACGCCGAGGACTTTACGGTGACTGTCCAGCCTGGCGTCATCCGCACGCAGCTTAACGATGAAATACGCCACACCGGCCTGTTTTTTCCCATCGATCCGGGTGCGCACGCAAGCATAGGCGGCATGGCGGCAACCCGCGCCTCGGGCACCAACGCGGTACGCTATGGCACGATGCGAGAGAATGTCGTGTCCCTCAAGGTGGTTACGGCGGACGGCAGCGTCATCCGCACCAGCAGCCGGGCGCGAAAATCCTCGGCCGGCTATGACTTGACCCGTCTTTTCGTGGGCAGCGAAGGCACGCTGGGCATTATTGTCGAGGCGACCGTGCGGGTTTATCCTCAGCCGGAGGCGGTGACTGCCGCCATTTGCAACTTTCCGACGCTGTCCGCCGCCGTACAGTCTGTGATCGAAATCATGCAAAGCGGCGTGGCCATTGCCCGGGTCGAGTTCATGGATCAACGCGCGGTGGCCGCCGTCAATGGGTACAGCAAGCTTGGGCTGAAGGAAACGCCGCTGCTGCTGTTTGAGTTCCATGGCAGTCAGACCGGCGTGCAGGAACAGGCTGACGTGGTGCAGGAGATCGCCCGCGACAACGGCGGCATGGATTTTGAATGGGCCGAGCGCCAGGAAGACCGCACGCGCCTGTGGACGGCGCGGCACAACTCGCACTATTCAGGCCTGCAGCTGCGCCCCGGATCGCGCAGCGTGGCAACCGATGTCTGTGTGCCTATTTCACGCCTGGCCGAATGCGTGACGCAGACAGCGGATGATCTCGAGGGCATGCCTTTTCCGTACACCATCGTCGGGCATGTGGGTGACGGCAACTTTCACGTGCAGATGCTGATCGATCCGGACAGTGAAGACGAGTGGCAGAAGTCCGAGCAGATCAATCGCCGGCTGGTCAGCCGCGCCATCCAGATGGACGGGACCTGCTCGGGCGAGCACGGCGTGGGCATACACAAAATGGAATTCCTGAAGGAAGAGCACGGCGAGGCGGCGCTGCAGCTCATGCGCGTCATCAAGCACGCCTACGACCCCAACAATATCTTCAACCCGGGCAAGCTGGTGTCCTGGCAGGCGTAAGCGGTTCGCGCGCCTCAGGCCGTCCGAGGCCCGAGGGCGGCCGGGCCATCTGGCGGCAGGGCAGTGAACAGGCCAGGCAGGCAACCTGCACCGTGTATCGGCAGGGGGTGGACGCTGGCCGGCGCTGTGTGTCCATATTACCGTCTATACCAGTATAAATGCTCGTATTGTCCTGTGAAATGATACTGGCATAATAGTTCGCATCCAGGTCCTTTGGCAGCGCGCATCCTTCTGCCTGCCAGCCTGCTTTCGACTTTCCAGGAACCCATCATGGCTCAAACCTTGTATGACAAACTCTGGGGCGCGCATGTCGTGCACCAGGAATCCGACGGCACCTGTTTGCTCTATATCGACCGCCACCTGGTGCACGAAGTCACCAGCCCGCAGGCGTTCGAGGGCCTGTCCCTGGCCGGGCGCAAGCCCTGGCGCATCAGCGCCAACCTGGCGGTCGCCGATCACAATGTTCCGACCACGGCCCGCAGCGAAGGCATCAGCGATCCGGTATCGCGCCTGCAGGTCGACACGCTTGACGACAACTGCGAAAAATACGGTATTACCGAGTTCCGCATGAATGACAGGCGTCAAGGCATTGTGCACATCATCGGACCGGAGCAGGGCGCAACCCTGCCGGGCATGACCGTCGTCTGCGGCGATTCCCATACGAGCACGCACGGCGCCGTTGGCGCGCTGGCTTTCGGTATTGGCACGTCCGAGGTCGAGCATGTGCTGGCCACGCAAACGCTGCTCATGAAGAAAAACAAGAACATGCTCATCCGCGTCGAGGGCAAGCTGCCGGCAGGCTGCACGGCCAAGGACGTGGTCCTGCATATCATCGGCAAGATCGGCACGGCAGGCGGCACGGGGCACGCCATCGAGTTCGCGGGCAGCACCATTCGCGATCTGTCGGTCGAAGGCCGCATGACGGTCTGCAATATGGCCATTGAGGCGGGCGCCCGCTCAGGCATGGTCGCTGTGGACCAGAAAACCATCGATTATTTTCGCGGCCGGCCTTATGCGCCCACTGGCGTATTGTGGGACCAGGCTGTGCAGTACTGGCGCACCCTGCATACCGACGAAGGTGCAAGTTTCGATCGCGTGGTAGAGATCGATGCGCGCGAAATCCTGCCGCAGGTATCATGGGGAACTTCGCCCGAAATGGTGCTGCCGGTGGACGCCCGGGTACCGGATCCCGACAAGGAAAAGGACGATGTACGCCGCAGCGGTATGGAGCGCGCGCTGCAATATATGGGGCTCAAGCCCAATACGCCGATTACCGATATCCGTATCGACCGGGTCTTTATCGGTTCCTGTACGAATGCTCGCATCGAGGATCTGAGGGCGGCGGCGCAGGTTGCCCGCGGCAAGCACGTAGCGTCGTCGGTCAAGCAGGCCATGGTTGTGCCCGGCTCCGGCCTGGTCAAGACGCAGGCTGAACAGGAAGGCCTGGACAAAATCTTTACCGATGCCGGTTTCGAATGGCGCGAGCCCGGCTGCTCCATGTGTCTGGCCATGAACGCCGACCGTCTTGAGCCTGGCGAGCGTTGCGCGTCAACCTCCAATCGCAATTTCGAGGGAAGGCAGGGGCAGGGCGGCCGAACACATCTGGTCAGCCCGGCAATGGCCGCGGCCGCCGCCATTGCGGGCCATTTTGTCGACGTACGCACTTTACGATAGGACGCATCATGCAAGCATTTACCCAACATACCGGCCTGGTCGCGCCGCTCGATCGTGAAAACGTTGATACCGACCTGATCATTCCCAAGCAGTTTCTCAAGTCCATCAAGCGCACCGGCTTCGGGCCCAACCTGTTCGATGAGTTGCGCTATCTGGACCACGGCGAACCGGGCATGGATAACAGCAAGCGCCCGCTCAATCCCGATTTTGTGCTGAACCAGCCGCGCTACCAGGGCGCATCCATTCTGCTGGCTCGCAAGAATTTCGGCTGCGGCTCGAGTCGCGAGCATGCGCCATGGGCGCTGACGCAATATGGGTTTCGGGCCATCATCGCGCCGTCCTATGCGGATATCTTCTTCAACAACAGCTTCAAGAACGGCTTGCTGCCCATCATCCTGCCCGAACTGCAGGTGGCGCGCCTGTTCGACGAGGTCAAGGCCTTTCCCGGCTACTCGCTGACGGTCGACCTGGAGCGCCAGGTGGTGGTGGCGGCGGACGGCCGCGAGCTGGCCTTCGATATCGAACCGTTCCGCAAGCATCTGCTGCTAAACGGGCTGGATGATATTGCGCTGACCCTCCAGAAGTCGGACATGATCCGGGCCTTCGAAGCCGAACGTCTGGCGCGTCATCCCTGGCTGGAGGTCAGGCCCATCGCCTGACCGGTGCTGTTGTTTATTTTTCTATATTCTGGATACATTCATGACCCACAAGATCGCTGTATTGCCCGGCGACGGCATAGGCACAGAAATTACTGAACAGGCTCAACGCGTGCTGAGCGCGCTCGGCCTGCCTCTGGAGATGCGTTGCGCGCCGGTCGGCGGCGCAGCCTACGATGCGCTTGGCCACCCGCTGCCCGAATCGACACTGGAGCTGGCCAAGTCGTCCGATGCCGTCCTGTTCGGCGCGGTGGGCGACTGGAAATACGATAGCCTGGAGCGTGCGCTGCGTCCCGAACAGGCGATTCTGGGCCTGCGCAAGGCGCTGGGTCTGTTTGCCAATTTGCGTCCGGCCATTCTGTATCCGCAACTGGCCAATGCCTCCTCGCTGAAACCGGAAATCGTGGCTGGCCTGGACATCCTGATTGTGCGGGAACTGACCGGCGACATCTATTTCGGCCAGCCACGCGGCGTGCGCACGGTTGAGGAAGGCGTCTTCAAGGGCGAGCGCCAGGGATTTGACACCATGCATTACGCCGAATCCGAGGTTCGCCGCATTGCCCATGTGGCATTCCTGGCGGCCAGCAAGCGCCAGAAACGGCTGTGCAGCGTGGACAAGGCCAATGTGCTGGAAACGTCCCAGTTCTGGCGCGACATCATGATCGATGTGGCCAGGGAATACCCTGATGTGGAGCTGAGCCACATGTACATAGACAATGCCGCCATGCAGCTGGTGCGCGAGCCCAAGGCCTTCGATGTGGTGGTCACGGGCAATTTGTTCGGAGATATTCTGTCGGACGAGGCGTCCATGCTGACCGGCTCCATCGGCATGCTGCCCTCGGCTTCGCTCAACGCCTCCAATCAGGGGTTGTATGAGCCCAGTCATGGTTCAGCACCCGATATTGCCGGCAAAAACGTGGCCAATCCGCTGGCCACCATTCTGTCGGCAGCCATGCTGTTGCGTTATTCCCTCAATGAGGCTGCCCAGGCAGACCGCGTGGAGGCCGCTGTGCAGGCCGTTCTAGAGCAAGGTTTGCGCACGGCTGACATCTACGAAACCGGTACAGTCAAGGTGTCGACCAGCGAAATGGGCGATGCGGTGCTCAAGGCGTTACACTAGCATGACATCCCTGAACAGTTTTTACGAGTGACAGTTACATGAGCCAAGCAGTAGGTTTGGTCGGCTGGCGCGGCATGGTGGGTTCAGTCCTCATGCAGCGTATGCGCGACGAAGACGATTTTTCCCTTTTTCAGCCCGTGTTTTTCTCCACCAGCAATGCCGGTGGAGCGGCACCCGCCTGGGCGGACGGCGCAGGCCCGCTGCAAGATGCTCACGACATCGATGCGCTCAAAAAACTGCCGATTATCCTTACTGCTCAGGGAGGCGACTACACCAGTGCAGTCTATCCCAAGCTGCGCGCCGCCGGCTGGGATGGTCTCTGGATCGACGCGGCCAGCTCGCTGCGCATGGCAGAGGACGCTATTATTGTGCTGGATCCGGTCAACCGCCCGGTCATCGATGCCGCCCTGAAGCGCGGCGTCAAGAACTTCATCGGCGGTAACTGCACGGTCAGTTGCATGCTGATGGGCCTGGCGGGCCTGTTCAATCAGGACCTCATTGAATGGATGTCCAGCATGACCTACCAGGCCGCATCAGGTGGCGGTGCGCAGCATATGCGCGAACTGCTGACCCAGTTCGGTACGCTCAATCAGGCGGTCAGGCCCTTGCTCGACGATCCGGCCTCAGCGATTCTGGAGATCGATCGCGGCGTGCTGAAGGCTCAGCAGGATCCGGCTTTGCCCGCAGAACACTTCGGGGTGCCGCTGGGCGGCAATCTGATTCCCTGGATAGACAAAGACCTGGGCAATGGTGTGTCCCGCGAAGAATGGAAAGCCGAAGCGGAAACCAACAAAATCCTGGGACGAGGCGAGGCCTTCGGAACCGCCGCCACACCAATTGATGGCCTGTGCGTGCGTATCGGCGCCATGCGCTGCCATAGCCAGGCCTTGACCATCAAGCTCAAGCGCGATGTGCCGCTTGACGAAATCAGCGATATCCTGCGCCAGGGTTCCGATTGGGCCAAGGTCATTCCCAATGAGCGGGAAGCCAGCATGCGGGATCTCACGCCTGTCGCCGTGACCGGCACGCTTGATATCCCGGTCGGCCGTCTGCGCAAGATGTCCATGGGCAGTGAGTACCTGAGTGCATTCACTGTGGGCGATCAGCTTCTGTGGGGTGCTGCAGAACCCTTGCGCCGCATGTTGCGCATTGCTTTGGGCGAGCTCTGACGACCATGTCCAGGCACCGATCAACGCCGCCGTCTGTCGCTATCGTGACTCGCCTCAAACCCTGGGCCGTTGCGGTGGCTGCCGCGCTGGCGTGTCAGGTTTCCCTTGCGGCGACCCTGGGCCACTCCCGTCTGGTGTCGGCGCTGGGCCAGCCCCTGCTTATCGATGTCCAGGTGACCAATCTTGAATCCGCTGACAGCGGCAAGGTCGTCGCTCGGCCGGCGCCGCCAGCCGACTGGGCGGCCGCGGGCCTGACTCCGCCGGTGGATCTTTCCAGCCTGGTGCTGACGGTAGTCGACGGCTACGCACGGGGCAGCAAAATCATTCAGGTTCGTTCGCCGCAGGCGTTTGATAAACCGGTGGCCGATCTGTTGCTGGATGTGCGCATGCCGTCGGGCCAGCAGCGCTATCAGGTCAGCCTGCTGACTCAGGGTGAGGCGCCGGTTCGCCAGGCGTCGGCGGAAGCCGCTGGTTCGGCCGGAGGCGCCTCGGCAGGTGCAGCCACCAGGTCGATGGCCGGGAAATCCATCCGGGTGCATCGGGGCGATACCCTTTTTGCCATCGCTCGCAAGCATGCCGTTAAGGGCGTCACCGTCTACCAGATGATGATGGCTTTGCAGCGGGCCAATCCGCAGTCGTTTATCGATGGCAATGTCAACCTCGTCAAGGCGGGGGCCAGACTGGTCATGCCTGACATGACGGAGCTGACTGCACTCTCGCGCAGCGAAGCGAAGCGACAGTTCCTGGCCCAGGCGCAGGCGTTTGCGCAATACAGGCAAAAGCTGGCTGGCACGGTCGATACGGCCGGAAACGCAAGTCAGGCGGCTTCCGGCCTGGTGTCGGCGGGCGGTAAAGACGCCATGGCTGGCGGGGCGGACAAAGGCCCCCAGGACCAGTTAAAGCTTTCCGGGCGTGCGGACAAGGCCGATGATGATGCGGCCACCCATGCCAATATCGACGAGTCGGTCAAGCGCGTTTCCCAGCTCGAAGAAAACGTCCAGCATCTGAACAAGGCGCTGCAGGCTCAGGGCGGTGCGGCCAGCAGCCTCTTGATGGAAGGGGCGCGTACGCTCTCCGATACCCTGGCGGCAAGCACCGGAGGCAGTGGCACTGCCGGTACGGACGTTGCGGCAGCTGGCGGGAATACGCCTGGCTCGGTTGCGACGGATGGCGCCAGCAGCACGGCGAATGCCGGCTCCGGCGCGTCTGGCGGCGCGACGGGAGGCAACGCTGCCACGAAATCCGGCACGGCCGGTTCGGCGGAGGGCGGTGCTGCCGCGAAGCCTGCCACGGAAGGCTCGGCGGGAGGCAATGCCGCCGCGAAGTCTGGCACGGAGGGCTCGACGGCGATACAATCCAGTTCCGGCGCAGCATTGCCGGGCGCCGGTGAACAGCCGGGCGCTGATGGCGCATCGTCATCCCATTCCGCAGGCGCGCAAGATGCAGCGTCGCCTGATCAGAACTCTACAAAGGCAGGGCAGACCGTGTCGTGGTTCCAAGAACATACACTGGGTGTGATTACTGGTGTTCTGGCGCTGATCGTACTGATCATCGCCTGGCTGTTGCGTCGTGCAAATGCTGCGCGGGGCGATGGCCGGGACGGCGTCATCACCGAGGCCATGGTCCAGGAAAAACTCGAGCAGATCAATCTGGATCTGGCCGGTTCCGAAGACAGTCCGCCAGTGCGTCGCCGATAGCCGGCCATGGCGCGTGTAGCCCTGGGCCTGGCGTATGACGGCAGCCCCTGGCAGGGTTGGCAAACTCAGCCGGGCGGCCGTACTGTGCAGGACACGCTGGAGGCGGCCCTCTCCCGGTTTCTGGATAGTCCTGCTGCCACGATTTGCGCGGGGCGCACCGACACCGGCGTACATGCATTCACCCAGGTGGTGCATGTGGACACCGACAAGCTCCGTCGCCCCGAGTCCTGGGTGCGCGGAATGAATGCGCTGCTGCCGGACAGTATTGCCGTTCAGTGGGCGGTGCCGGTGCCCGATGCATTTCATGCAAGATTTTCCGCCACTGCCCGCAGTTATCTCTATATCGTCCGCAATGCCCGTGTGCGTTCGCCCATGGTTCAAGGCCGGGTGGGCTGGGTCTACCATGCCCTGCAGTTGGAGCCCATGCGCGACGCCGCGCGACGCCTGATCGGCAGGCACGATTTCAGCAGTTTCCGCTCTTCCGAATGCCAGGCTGCCAGCCCGGTGCGCGAGCTCGCTGGGCTGGACATACAGCAGAAAGGCGAGTTTTTCTTTTTTGCGTTTACGGCCAACGCCTTTTTGCACCATATGGTGCGCAATCTGATGGGCGCGCTGATTTACATCGGCCAGGGCAGACAGGATCCGCAGTGGATGGATGAGCTGCTCGCCGCGCGGGATCGCTGCCGCGCAGCGCCTACCTTCTCGCCCCATGGCCTGTATCTGGCCCATGTGCAGTACCCTGAACAGTTCAGGCTTCCCATCCTGCAGGCCGATGTGGCGCTGGCCACACACATGGGCATTGCTCGCCTGCCATGCTAATGACCAGGCGCTTGCCAAGTGGAGTAGGGGCAGATACTGACGGCGCGGCGAGTGTGAATCGGCTAGAATCCCAGAGTTTTGGTTTGATACATTTTGGCTGACCAAGCCAAGAATGCTGCACCAATTACCCGCCTGCGCGAGTCACCCCCGCCACAGGTTTTTGCAGTTATCCCGAGTGTGGCCCATGAAATTTTTCTTTTCTTTGTCCAGGATTATCGACTACATCAATACCAAAGTCGGGCAATCCGTGATCTGGCTGACGCTGCTCGTCGTGCTGGTCAGCGCCATCAACGCCGTGGTGCGTAAAGTATTCAGCGTCAGCTCCAATGCCTGGCTGGAACTTCAGTGGTATCTGTTTGGCGCCATATTCCTGTTGGCCGCCGGCTATACGTTTTTACGCAACGAACATGTTCGTGTCGATGTGCTGGCCCAAATGCTGCCCAAGCGCACGCAGATCAAGATCGAGATTTTCGGTGTCATATTCTTCCTGCTGCCTGCCTGCTGCCTGATTTTCTGGCTGTCGCTGCCATTTTTTTATGAATCGCTGGTGCTGCATGAACAGTCGTCCAATACGGGCGGGTTGACGCGCTGGCCTGTGAAACTTTTGATTCCGGTCGGGTTCTTTCTGCTGATTCTTGCCGGAATCTCCCATCTCATCAAATGCATAGGGTATCTGCGCGGCATGTGTCCCGACCCCACCCTCAGGCTTGAAGGCAAGAGCGCCGAAGAAGAACTGGCAGACGAAATTCTGCGTCAGGCACAGCAGGACGGCAAAGCGCCACAGGGCGCCCCCATTCAGAACAATACGGACGCACAGGGCGGGGGTCGCTGATCATGGAGTTTTTCGTCGACAACCTTGCACCGATCATGTTCTTCAACCTGATCATCTTCTTGCTCTTGGGGTTTCCGGTTGCGTTTTCGCTTGCCGCCACCGGCATTCTTTATGGCCTGGTCGCCATTGAGCTGGGCCTGATGCAGCCGGCTCTGTTCCAGGCCTTGCCGCAACGCGTGTTCGGCATTGTGTCCAATGACACCTTGCTCGCCGTACCGTTTTTTACTCTGATGGGGCTCATTCTTGAGCGATCAGGCATGGCCGAGGATCTGCTCGAAACCGTCGGGCAGCTCTTCGGGCCCATCCGGGGCGGCCTTGCCATCGCGGTTGTCGTGGTGGGTGCGATGCTTGCTGCCACTACCGGCGTCGTGTCCGCCTCGGTGATTTCCATGGGGCTTATCTCCCTGCCCATCATGCTGCGCTATGGCTACGACCGCAGACTGGCCACGGGCGTGATAGCAGCGTCCGGCACGCTTTCGCAGATCATTCCGCCTTCCCTGGTGCTGATTATCCTGGCCGACCAGTTGGGCCGCTCCATTGGTGATATGTATCGGGGCGCGATGCTGCCCGGCATGATACTCGCGGGCAGCTATATCGGCTATGTGGTCTTGATGTCTTTCATCAAGCCTTCTTTTGCGCCCGCGTTGCCGCCAGAGGCGCGCGTTTACGATCAGCCCAACGGCCGGCGCGGCCTGCGCTCGCTGACTGCGCTTACGCTGATCGCGGCAGTGGCTGCCTATTTTGCCGTCCAGCATTATTTTCGCGAGCATACCCAGGTGCCGGTGGACGAACGGGTCGTCATCAGCCTGGTGGCGTGGGGGATTGCCGCACTTGCCATTGCGCTGCTGAACCGGGTCTTGCGGCTCAAACTGCTGTCCCCGATTGCCGAACGGGTGATTTTCGTCATGATCCCGCCGCTGGCGCTTATTTTCCTGGTGCTCGGCACCATTTTCATCGGTGTTGCGACGCCGACGGAAGGCGGCGCCATGGGCGCGGTCGGCGCTCTGGTCATGGCGGTGTCACGGGGACGCTTTTCGTGGTCGCTGTTGCGGCAGGCCATGGAAACCACTACCAAGCTCTCGTGTTTTGTCGTGTTCATCCTGGTCGGCTCCACGGTATTCAGCCTGAGTTTCCGCGGCATCAACGGCGACTTGTGGGTGGAGCATCTGCTGATTGGGCTGCCTGGCGGGCAATGGGGCTTTCTGATCGTTGTCAGCCTGCTGACTTTCTTCCTGGCCTTTTTCCTGGATTTTTTCGAGCTGGCCTTCATCATTATTCCGCTGCTGGGACCGGTTGCCGACAAAATGGGCATAGACCTGATCTGGTTCGGCGTGCTGCTGGCGGTCAATATGCAGACTTCTTTCATGCATCCCCCCTTCGGCTTCGCCTTGTTCTATCTGAGGTCAGTGGCCCCGCGCGAGGATTACAAGGATCGCATCACGGGCAAGCTGATCCCCAAGATCACGACGGGCCAGATATACTGGGGGTCGGTACCCTTTATCATTATTCAGATTGTCATGGTGGTGATGGTCATGGTGTTCCCGGGCCTGGTAACGCACTACAAGCATGACGAGAGCAAGGTCGACCCGTCCACCGTTGATTTCGGCAGCGGGGCCAGCTATGGTCCTGGCCTGTATGGCGGCTCCGATGGCGATGCCGGGGCTGCTTTTCAGTAGGGCGCAACATGTCGATGGATGTTTCCTTTTCGCGTACCCGGGTCAAGATCTGCGGTCTTACCCGTCTGCAGGATGTCGATGCTGCGGTAAGGGCGGGGGCCGACGCGATCGGCCTGGTTTTCTATCCGGGCAGCAAGCGGGCGGTCAGCCTCGCGCAGGGACGCGAGCTACGCAGGGCTGTGCCTGCCCTGGTAAGCGTTGTGGCCTTGCTGGTCAATCCGTCGCAGCAAGAGGTTCGGGCTGTGCTGGAGCAGGTCGAACCGGACATGCTTCAGTTCCATGGCGACGAGACGCCTGCGTTCTGCGCGGGATTCGGCCATCGGTATATGCGGGCATTCAGGGTGGGCGCGGCAGGGCTCGACACCCCGGACGGGGTGTTGACAGATTGCCGCCGCTATGACTCCGCCAGCGCATGGTTGTTCGACAGCTATAGCGAGGGCTACGGCGGCAGTGGACGAGTGCTGGATGTCTCGCTGCTGGAGGGCGTGCGCAAGGCGTCCGACAGTCGACCGCTGGTCCTGGCCGGGGGCTTGCGTCCTGAGACTGTCGGCGCGTCCATCGCGCAGATTCACCCGTATGCGGTGGATGTGAGCAGCGGGGTCGAGGCAGGGCCGGGGATCAAGTCTGCGGAGAAAATCAAGGCATTCATGCAGGCAATCAGGGGCTAGCCCTTGCATTGACCGATTACGCTTGCTGGATTGGGAAGTGGCCTGAAATTCGACCGATGAGACAACTTGAGATGGATGGTAGGCAGTACTGGATTCGAACCAGCGACCTCTACGATGTCAACGTAGCGCTCTAACCAACTGAGCTAACCGCCTGAAGAAAGAACGCAATTCTAACCCGGATATTTTTACCTTGTCAATTCGCTCCGTCTTGACATGACAGCGGACCAGCACACAGGCATGTTTGCCTGAACGGAAGGCAGGGTTGCCGCCTGCAGGTCAAGGGTTTTTTCGCAACATCCTGGCTGGAATCTGGCAGGTATTGAGGGAATTTACGGAGACAGTTCGAGCGCATCTGCCCGCTGGTGTTACACTAAGGCAACGAATGTCATATACCTTTTTATCCATGAGCACAAACACTACGCGAACTACGACCCGGCACCCATGATTGCCGCCGCGTACTGTTTTGTCTGCCAGCTAGCAAAACCAATTTACCGATAACGCGGCCAGGGCCGCGTTTTTGTTTTTTCAGGATGTTTTATGGTTCAGATTACCTTGCCCGATGGCTCGCAGCGCGAGTATCCAGGCCCCGTTTCCGTCAGCGACGTTGCCCATTCCATCGGCACCGGGCTGGGGCGCGCAGCCTTGGCGGGACGGGTAACGCTTGAGGGCGCCGAACCGCGCCTGGTGGACACCAGTTTTGTCATGAACGCGGATGCGCACCTTGCCATCATCACGGCCAAGGACGCTGATGGGCTGGATCTTATCCGCCACTCTACTGCCCACTTGCTGGCATATGCCGTCAAAACGCTGTATCCCGATGCTCAGGTGACCATAGGCCCTGTCATCGACAACGGTTTTTACTATGACTTTTCCTACAAGCGTCCTTTTACCCTTGAGGACCTGGGCGCGATCGAAAAGAAAATGGCCGAGCTGGTCAGGCAGGACATACCGGTTGCGCGCGAAGAGTGGCTGCGCGACGATGCCGTTAAATTCTTCGAAAGCATAGGCGAGCATTACAAGGCGGAGATCATTGCGTCCATTCCGTCCAACGAAACCATCAGCCTGTATCGCGAAGGCGACTTCATCGATCTGTGCCGGGGCCCTCACGTACCGTCCACCGGCAAGCTCAAGGTCTTCAAGCTGATGAAGGTGGCGGGCGCCTACTGGCGCGGCGACAGCAACAACGAGATGCTGCAGCGGATTTACGGCACCGCCTGGGCCACCAAGGAAGACCAGGCCGCCTATCTGCACATGCTGGAAGAAGCCGAGAAGCGGGATCACCGCAAGCTGGGCCGCGAGCTGGATCTGTTTCACTTCCAGGACGAGGCGCCGGGGCTGATCTTCTGGCATCCCAAGGGCTGGACGCTGTGGCAGCAGGTCGAGCAGTATATGCGCCGGGTATACCAGGACAATGGCTATGAAGAGGTCAAGGCGCCGCAAATCCTGGATCTGTCGCTCTGGAAGAAAACCGGCCACTGGGACAACTATGCCGAGAATATGTTCACGACAGAGTCCGAGAACCGTGTTTACGGACTCAAGCCCATGAATTGCCCCGGCCATGTGCAGATATTCAACAGTAATCTGCACTCCTATCGCGAGCTGCCGATCCGCTATGGCGAGTTTGGACAGTGCCACCGCAACGAGCCCTCGGGATCGTTGCATGGCATGATGCGCGTGCGCGGCTTTACGCAGGACGATGGCCATATCTTCTGCACGGAAGAGCAGCTCCAGCAGGAGTGCGCGGCATTCACGGCGCTGTTGCAGAAAGTGTATGCGGACTTCGGTTTCAAGCAGATTCTTTACAAGGTTGCTACCCGTCCTGAAAAGCGCATCGGTGCAGACGAAGTGTGGGATCGTGCCGAGAAAGCCCTGATGGACAGCCTGGACCATACTGGCTGCGAATACGAAATCTCGCCGGGCGAGGGCGCTTTCTATGGCCCCAAGGTCGAATACACGCTCAAGGATGCCATTGGCCGGCCCTGGCAGTGCGGCACGATACAGGTGGATTTTTCCATGCCGCAGCGCCTGGGCGCCGAATACGTGGATGCCAGCGACCAGCGCCGCACGCCTGTGATGCTGCATCGCGCCATACTGGGCTCGCTGGAGCGCTTTATCGGCATGCTCATCGAAAATCATGCTGGCGCCATGCCTGCGTGGCTGGCGCCCCAGCACGCGGTGGTGTGCTGTATTTCGGAAGCGTCCGCCGGATATGCCGAAGAAGTGGCCCTAAGCCTGAAAAAACAAGGGTTTAGAGTTGAATCCGATTTGCGTGGTGAAAAAATCAACCGTAAAATCCGTGAACACAGTATGCAGAAACTGCCGTATATCGTGGTAGTAGGCGAAAAAGAGCGCGAAACCGGCAGTGTGGCAGTACGGGGACGCGGCGGTCTGGACCTGGGCACCATGCCCCTGGCACAGTTCGCTGCACGTTTGCAAAACGACATCGATAACAGGCTGGACAGCGGCGAAGCTGTTCCCGCCTGACTTTATTTCAACCACTAGGAGTCCTAGACATCGCAACCGATAAATCTCATCGCATCAATGGTGAAATCCGTGTCCCAGAGGTTCGCCTCATCGGTACGGATGGTGAACAACTTGGCGTTGTAAAGACGGCCGAGGCCATCAGTCTTTCAGAGCAGCACGAAGTGGATCTGGTAGAAATCGCGCCCAATGCGGCGCCGCCGGTCTGCCGCCTGATGGATTACGGCAAGTTCAAGTACCAGGAGCAAAAGCGCCAGCAGGAAGCGCGTGCCAAGCAAAAGATCATACAGGTCAAGGAAGTCAAGTTCCGTCCGGGAACAGACGAAGGCGACTATCAGGTCAAGCTGCGTAATCTGCGACGTTTTATTGAAGAAGGCGACAAAGCCAAGGTCACGCTGCGTTTTCGTGGCCGCGAGATGGCTCACCAGGAACTTGGCATGCGAGTGCTCGAGCGCGTTCGCGACGATTTGAGCGAACTTGTCCAGGTTGAGGCCATGCCCAAGCTTGAAGGGCGCCAGATGGTCATGGTACTGGCTCCACGCAAGAAAGCGACCCCAGGCAAGGGCGAATCCGCCTCCTGATCCGATTGTTTCCCCGTTGCGACGCCGGTTTTGCGCCGGCGCCCCAGCGCATGCAGGTGTCTTATGCACGTCTTGTTTGTGATCGACCCCTTGTTGTCCCTGAAGGCGTACAAGGATTCATCTGTGGCGATGATGCAGGCGCTGGCCGCGCGCGGCCACCGGCTCAGCGTCACGCATCAGGGCGACCTTTATATCGACGGTGGCGTGGTCCGGTGTGTTGCCACGCCCGTCGAACTGGTGCCGGGTGCAGACCTGCATGGCCATGCATGGTGGCGCGCCGACGCGGCCGCTGCCGAACAGGCCTTGCCTGAATTTGATGCCATCGTGATGCGCAAGGATCCGCCGTTCGACATGGAGTACGTGTATTCCACGCATCTGCTGGAGTATGCACAGATGCAAGGGGCGCGCGTATTCAATTCGGGCGCAGCCATACGCAATCACCCCGAAAAGCTGGCCATCACCGAGTTTTCGTCCTTTACATCCCCAACACTGGTTACCCGCGACATGACACGCCTGCGTGCGTTTCATGCCGCGCATGGCGATGTCATCGTCAAGCCGCTGGACGGCATGGGCGGTTCGGGCATTTTCCGTTTGCGCGAAGCCGAGTACAACCTCGGCTCCATTCTTGAAACGCTGACCGAAAACGGGTCGCGCACAATCATGGCGCAGCGCTACATTCCTGATATCGTCAATGGCGACAAGCGTATCCTGCTGATTGCGGGCAAGCCCGTCCCTTACGTGCTGGCCCGCATTCCGCTGGCGGGCGAAACGCGAGGCAATCTGGCTGCCGGTGGAAGAGGGGTGGCGCAAGCGCTCAGTCCGCGCGACAGGGAAATTGCCGAGGCGGTAGGCAAGCAGCTTGAAGGGCGGGGCCTGTTGCTGGTCGGCCTGGATGTGATCGGGGAGTATGTCACTGAGGTCAACGTCACCAGCCCGACTTGTTTCGTTGAGATCACCGAGCAGACCGGCTTTGATGTGGGTGATTGTTTTGCTCAGGCGCTCGAGCAGGCGGTGGCGCAGTAATGGCTGGCATTGTCCTGGTCATGCATGAGCCCCTGGGCTCAGCGTTCGCATCGTGTGCCGGGCATGTGCTGGGCCACGCGGTGCAGCTTACGGTGTTTGATGTTGCTCCTGATGCCGATCCCGAGGCGGAAGTCACCCGTCTGGCCAGGCTTTTGCGTGACCAGGGCGATGCAGTGCTGGTGCTGTGCGATATTTATGGTGCAACACCTTTCAACATTGCGAAGCGGGGTATACGTCTTGCGGCATCCCATGGCATTGATGCGCATTTGATTACCGGAACGAATTTGTGCATGGTGCTCAAGGCGTTGACCGATCAACAGGAAAATCCGGATAAACTTAGCGAAAGCGTTCGTCAGGGTGCGGTCCGGGGTATTGTCAACGCTGACCAATCCTGCTGATTGGACGCGCCTGTCGTCATCATGAGTATCCAGCTACAAAGAGCCTATGCCTTCTATCGATATTGTGATCAGCAACAAACTGGGCCTGCATGCGCGGGCGGCAGCCAAACTCACCCAACTGGCCGGCAAGTTCGCCAGTGAAATCTTTATTTCCCGAGGCGCCCAGCGCGTCAATGCAAAAAGCATCATGGGTGTCATGATGCTCGCCGCAGGCATGGGCGTTACCGTTAAAGTGGATGCCGCCGGCGATGATGCGGAGGTCGCTTTACGCGATATCCGCGCGCTGTTCGACGGCAAGTTCGGCGAAGCGGAGTAAGCGCCCGCCAGGCAACGCGGATGCGAATTTCCATGAAACAGGCACCCTCACATCTTTCTTCGGACATGCGTGCGATGGTGTGCGCCCATGGGCAGGGTGTTGTCAAAGGCTATGCCATAGGCAGGGCTGCCGTCATGAGCGCAGCGGCCCTAGAGGTGGCACACTACAGAATCGCCCCCGAAGATATCAAAGCCGAATGTACACGCCTTGAGCAAGCCATGCTCAAGGCGCGCGAAGAGCTCGACGCCATTGCCGAGACCTTGCCGGATGACGCGCCCAGGGAGCTGGGACCACTGCTGACTGTGCACAGCCTGCTGCTGTCCGATCCCATGCTGCTGCAGCAAACCTGTGCGCTGATCGCTGAACGCCAGTACAACGCGGAATGGGCGCTCACCAGCCAGGGCCAGATGCTGTCTGAACAGTTCGCGCTCATGGAAGACGAATACCTGCGTGAACGGGGTGGCGACGTGCGGCAGGTCATTGAGCGCGTGCTGCGAGTGATGTCCGGCTCCACGGCGTTGTTGCCCAGTCTGCAGGCCAGCGATGCGGACGACTCCCTGATCGTCGTGGCGCGGGATATCTCTCCCGCAGATATGCTGCGCCTGCGGGGAGGGCGCTTTGCCGCCTTTCTTACCGATCTAGGCGGTCCTACCTCCCATACCGCCATTGTGGCGCGCAGCATGAACGTGCCGGCTGTGGTCGGTCTCGGGCATTTTCGCGGCTTGGTGCGCGATGGCGACATCCTGGTGGCCGATGGTTTCACGGGCGCCGTCCTGATCAATCCCTCCGAACATGTGCTGAGGGAATACCGCGAGCGTCAGGCGCAATACGAGCGCGAGCGGGAGGAGCTTGCCCTGCTGCGTGATGCGTCCGCGGTGACGCTGGACGGCATTATCATCAAGCTCGAAGCCAATATCGAACTGCCGGAAGAAGCCGAGGCTGCCATGAAAGCCGGCGCGGACGGCATCGGCCTGTTTCGCAGTGAGTTCCTTTTCATGGGGCGCGAGGGCCTGCCCGGCGAGGATGAGCAGTTCGAGGCGTATGCTTCGGTGGTCAAGGCCATGGAAGGGCGTCCCGTGACCATACGAACCTTGGATATCGGATCGGATAAAACGCTGGACGGTGATGTGACGGTCGCGACCAATCCCGCCCTGGGGCTGCGCGCAATACGCTATTGTCTGGCCAAGCCGGAAATGTTCGCGACCCAGTTGCGCGCCTTGTTGCGCGCATCGGTGTTTGGACATGTCCGCATCCTGATTCCCATGATTTCCCATATCCACGAGGTGCACGCCACCCGTCAGGCCATAGAATCGGCCTGTCGCGAGCTTGATGCGCGCGGCACGGCGTACGCGCGTAATTTTTCGCTCGGAGCCATGGTGGAGATCCCTGCCATTGCGATCGCGATCGAGCCTTTTGTGGAAGCACTGGATTTTCTTTCCATCGGAACCAATGACCTGATTCAGTACACGCTGGCGGTAGACCGGGGCGATTCGGACGTGGCGGATCTCTATGATCCCATGCATCCGGCCGTATTGCGTCTGATTGCCCATACCATCAATGCCGGAGAGCGCGCGGGCAAACCTGTCGCGGTCTGCGGCGAGATAGCTGGTGATTCGCGTGTGACGCGCATGCTGCTCGGGCTCGGGCTGACAGAGTTTTCCATGCACCCGCAGCAATTGCTGGACGTCAAGAAAGAAGTGCGCCAGGCGCATTCCAATGCCCTGCGCCTGAAGGTCGCCATGGCCCTGAACCGGGGTGAACGCATAGACCTGGCTACGCTCTCGAGCTAGCGGTCTTCAACACGTTTCAGCACATTCACCCAGAAGTCCCGATCCAATAGAACAGGCCGGTTGCTGATTGCAACCGGCCTGTCTTTTTTCCGGGGCGCCAGGTCCCCGGAGCGCTAAGCGTAATGCTTAGTGATGGTAAGCAGTTTCGCCGTGGGCGTTGATATCCAGCCCTTCGCGCTCCTGATCTGCGCTGACCCGCATGCCGCCGCAGAGTTTGTCTGCGATGTAGTAGGCGATCAGCGCTGCAATGGCGGACCAGACGACCGTGATCAGCACGCCCTCAAGCTGCAGCCAGACCTGATGGGGGATATCGCCCAGGCTTTCCAGTCCAGGTCCGCCCAGGGGCTTGGCATTGAATACGCCGGTGAGCAGGGCGCCGACAATACCGCCCACGCCGTGGATGCCGAACACATCGAGCGCATCGTCCGCGCCCAGCATGCGCTTCAGGCCATTGACACCCCAGACGCAGATCGCGCCGGTGAGGATGCCTATGATCAGCGCGCCGCCGGGGCCAACAAGGCCCGCAGCGGGTGTAATGCCGACCAGGCCGGCTACAGCGCCCGACATTGCTCCCAGGAGAGAAGGCTTGTCCTTGACCTTCCACTCGACCAGTATCCAGGCCAGCAGGCCTCCGGCCGTGGCGATCAGCGTGTTGAACAAGGCCAGGGCCGCGGTCTCGTTCGCAGCAAGGGCCGAGCCTGCGTTAAATCCGAACCAGCCCACCCAGAGTACTGATGCGCCGATCATGGCCATGGGAAGATTGTGCGGCTGCATGGCTTCGCGCCCGTAGCCTATGCGTTTGCCCACATAGAAGGCGCCTACAAGCGCAGCCACACCGGAGTTGATGTGCACCACCGTACCGCCGGCAAAATCCAGCGCGCCCCGTTCCAGCAGAAAGCCGTTCGGACCCCAGACCATATGGGCGATGGGGATGTAGGACAGTGTCATCCAGAGCAGGGTAAAGACCAGTACCGCGCTGTAGCGGGCACGCTCGGCGAACCCGCCGACGATCAGCGCGCAGGTAATGCCTGCGAAGGTCGCCTGGAAGGCGGCGAAGGCGATTTCGGGAATGCTGCCAGCCATCTCGTATTTCCCGGTACCCAGGTCCAGCATGCCGCTGAACAGCGTGCGGGAAAATCCGCCAAGTATTGCATTGCCTTCCGTGAAGGCCAGCGTATAGCCATAGATGAACCAGACAATCAGGGCCAGCGCGAATGCTGAGGTGACCTGAACCAGTATCGACAACACGTTCTTGGAACGCACCAGACCGCCGTAGAACAATGCCAGGCCAGGCATGACCATGAACAGCACCAGCACTGTAGAGACGCTTACCCAAGCCAGATCGGCTTTATCCATGTTGTACTCCTGAAAATTGTGCGCGAGCCATGTGGCCCGGTGCGCACCGGAAGTTATTGATAGCGGTGATGAACGGGCCGGGGCTTACAGGGCGTTCTCGCCTTGTTCGCCGGTGCGTATGCGTATGGACTGTTCGATGGACGTAACAAAAATCTTGCCGTCGCCGATCTTGCCTGTATGGGCTGCATTGCACAGGCATTCAATGGCTTGTTCGGTCATGGCTTCCGAGACGGCCAGTTCCAGCCTCAGTTTGGGCAGAAAGTCCACGGTGTATTCCGCGCCGCGATAGAGTTCTGTATGGCCTTTCTGACGGCCAAATCCTTTGACCTCGCTTACGGTCATCCCCTGTATGCCGATTTCTGAAAGGGCTTCACGGACCTCGTCCAGCTTGAAAGGTTTGATGATGGCTGTAATAAGCTTCATGGCGTTTCCTGTTGATGTAGTCGACAGGGATAACGCAATAGCCATGCCAGCTTTTGCGCTGCACACAACGCCGGAAAAACCTCGGTGGCGCTGCGTGGTGGTGCGTCGGATGCTGCTGCGCATGCGTCGATATGGTGCGAAAACGCGACGTACGCACCAGAATGGGGCGTTCGGGCGCCAGCTGCGGCGCCAAGGATCTGCTGCGGGCTGCCTCGCATGCGCACAAATATGTAACAAAAGACGGATGGGGCGGGCCCTTTGTATCCAGGTGTATTCTCTGCAAAAAAACAGGAATGCGCCGGAGGCCGCGAGCGACAAAGGGCTGAACGAAAATTAAGAAGGAAAAAAAGGAATTATTGAAATCAGGATTTACACTAGGTTGGTAGTGTGAGCATCGTGGCTGGCTAGAATGGCTTCAGGCAGTTGTAACAGGCTTGCTGCTGAGCCGTTAGTCGCACCGGTTTCAGCCATAACTCATACGCGACGCTGGAAAAGTGAGGTTTTCATGAACAAGACTCGTACCCATCTCGCCATCATTGCCTTGGCCGCTTCGATGAGCCTGCTCGCGGCATGCTCGAAGGAAGATGCAGCAGCGGACACGGGCGCCACAAGCACTGAACCTGCACCGGCGACAGAAAGCGCACCGGCGGCACCATCGACAGCGCCGGACACGTCCTCGACAACTCCGGCTCCTTCCGGCGATACCAGCAGCACGCAGCCGTCGGCCGGCGAACAAATGAAGGCTGACGCCGAAAGCGCAGGCCATACAATCTCGGAAAAAGCGGGTGAAGCCAAGGACGCCACCGTAGAAGGGATGCACAAGGCCGGTGACGCTATCCGTGAAGGCGCCGATAAGGCAGACAAGGCCATTCAGGAAAACCTGGGCAATGGTACGCCCAGCACGGATAAAACGCCGCCTGAAAACCAGGGCTAAGCCCACTGGTGCTGGCGCCGGCCCTGCAGCAGGCTGGCCGGCGTGAATGCAACCCCTCAATGCCAGGCAGTTGTCCTGGTGTCTGAGGGGTTTGTCTTTGCTGCGCGTTCGTTCTTGTGTTTTTCTATACACTAGCATTATCACTGCACTCGCGTTAACACTGCATCAGGAGGCCGCCATGATCGCCCGCAATGAATGGATCGAAGATTTTCAGAAGAACATATCCGAGCTGATTGCCAAAAGCCCTGCGGCCGACATAGAGCGCAACGTCAAGGCCATGATGGCCCAGACTTTTTCCCGCATGGACCTGGTCACGCGCGACGAATTCGACGTGCAGGCCCAGATGCTCGAGCGTGCCATTTCGCGCATTACCGCGCTCGAGTCCCGCATCCAGGCGCTGGAGGGCCGTCCCGACACGCCGCTTCAGCAGGGAACGGTGCGGTCCTGATGGCCTGACCCAGCTCGGCGCATCAGCCGTCGCGTGCGCCGTTGCATGCGCTCCGGCGTGGCCCGATCGGCGTTGCCAGACACAACAGGGCAGGGCCTATTATTCTGAGTGCCTTCACGAGGCGCGATATAGGCCCGGACTTCTTTGACCTGCTTCCTCGCCCGGATGCGGGGCCGGATGACATACTGCTTCTTTTTGCTTTTCAAGCACACAGCCGCGGCCAGCACGCTTGGCAGGCGGTCTGTCTGCGTGGCTTCAGGTGGGGCGTGTCATGTCTCTTGCTGTTTTGGCCAGCCGGGCGCTTTGTGGCCTGGACGGCTTTCCCGTCAGAGTCGAGGTTCATGTCGGCAGCGGCTTGCCCGCGTTTACCGTGGTGGGCCTGCCCAACACAGGGGTGCGCGAAAGCCGTGATCGCGTACGCTCGGCCATCACCAGCAGCGGTTTCGAGTTTCCTGCGGGACGCATCACCGTCAATCTTGCGCCGGCCGACATCCCCAAAGAGTCGGGACGCTTCGATCTGCCCATCGCGTTCGGCATATTGCTGGCATCGGGGCAGGTGGCGTTCGGTCCGGGTTGCAGCGAATCAAGCCTGGCCAGGTACGTGTTTGCCGGCGAGCTGTCGCTGACTGGCGCCGTCATGCCTGTCACCGCACCGCTGGTGATCGCTCTTGCTGTGGCGCGCAACCATCCTGATGCAATGCTGGTTCTGCCTGCCTCCTGCGCCCGCGTGGCGGCCCAGGTGCCAGGGCTCAAGGTCCTCCCGCTGGAGACGCTGGCGGATCTGCCCGCCCATTTTTCGGGGGCCCGTCCCTTGCAGATGGTGGCGTCTACGATGGCAGGGCCGGGCGCGCATGCCGCAGCAGATGAGGATGGCGAACGAGAGGCGCCGCAAGCCGATGCTGCCCCGGCCTGCCTGTCGGCGGTGCGAGGGCAGCTGTTTGCGCGCAAGGCGCTTGAGGTCGCTGCGAGCGGCGGCCATGGGCTGCTGATGTCGGGTCCGCCAGGTACCGGAAAAAGCATGCTGGCCCAGCGTCTGCCAGGAATTTTGCCTCCTCTGGACAGGCAGCAGGCGCTGGAGGCGGCGGCGCTGGCCAGCATTGCGGGCGGAGCGCCGCCGTTTACCCATCGGCCGCCATTTCGTGCGCCTCACCACAGTGCGTCGGTTGCCGCACTGGTCGGCGGTGGCAGCTATCCCAGGCCTGGCGAAATAAGCCTGGCGCATCATGGCGTACTGTTCCTGGACGAGCTGCCCGAATTCCGGCGGCAGGTGCTCGAGTCGCTGCGCGAGCCGCTGGAGACGGGCAAGGTGACCATCGCAAGAGCCAGCCGTACGCTGACGTTTCCCGCCCGCTTCCAGCTGGTTGCCGCGATGAATCCCTGCCCCTGCGGCTGGCTTGGCCATCCCTTCAAGTCCTGCCGCTGCACGCCCGATGCCATACGTCAATACCGGCACAAGATCTCCGGCCCTCTGCTGGACCGGATCGATGTCCAGATTTCCCTGCCACCGGCTGACATGGACTGGCTGGATGCGCCTGCCGGAGAGCCTTCGCCGCCCGTGCGTGCACGAGTACTGCGATCCCGCGAACGGCAGTTGCTGCGTCAGCGCTGTGTCAATGCGAGGCTGGACCCGACCCAGATCGAGACGCATTGCGTGCTGGCTGACGAAGCGCGGCAGTTGCTCGGGCGTGGCCTGGCCCGCTGGCGCTGGTCGTCCCGGGTGGTTCACCGCCTGCTGCGTGTGGCGCGTACAGTGGCCGACCTGGATGGCGCGCAGGAAATCGGGGCAGGGCATCTGGCTGACGCCATACGGCTGCGCCAGCCCTGGGAGCACGACGCTTGAGCAAAGGCCGCGGCAAGCGTGCCTTTTTGATACGTATCCAGTATCCTGATGCCTGGTGCAGCCAGAGCCCTGCTCTGTGCGTGTGGCAAATACATAACAAGGAGACATCACCATGGCATGGTTCAAGAAAATCTGTTCGGCAGTCCTCGTGGCGGCCCTGCCTTTATCCGCGGCATGGGCGGATCCTGCTGTGGTCATGGCGCCTGGCGGTGCAGGCGGCGGTTATGATGCCGCGGCACGCGTGCCTTTACAGGTCATGCAGGAAACCGGTATTTTCAAGGACGGCGCCCAGGTCACCAACAAGGGCGGTGCAGGAGGCACCATAGGGCTTGCTGAGTTTGTCCGCACGTCCAAAGGCAATGACAACGCCATCATGTCTATTGGATCCATTCTGGTGGGTGCCATTATTCTCAACAAGTCGCCCGTATCGCTCGACAATGTCGTGCCCCTGGTGCGCCTGTCCGATGATGCCGGCGCGGTTGCGGTGCCGCCCGACTCGCCCTTCAAGACCATTGACGACATCACCAAGGCGCTTAAGGAAAATCCGGGCGCCAATCCCATCGGCGGCGGTTCCATCGGCGGCGTGGATCACGTCACGGCGGCGCTGCTCGCCCAGGCGGCCAAGATCGATCCGCGGAAGATCAACTACGTGCCCTACACCGGCGGCGCCGAAATGATTACTGCCCTGGCGGGCGGGCAGCTCAAGGTGGCGATTTCCGGCCTGTCGGAGCTCAAGCCCTATGCGGACCAGGGCAGGTTGCGCCTGATCGCCGTCACGTCTCGGGATCGTCTGCCTGGCGTTGATGTGCCCACGCTCAAGGAGTCTGGCCTGGATGTCGTTATCGGAAACTGGCGCGGTATTGTCGGTGCGCCTGGCATGTCCGACAAAGGCCGCAAAATGTGGCTGGACCGCTTCGACAAGATGCATGCGACGCCTGAGTGG
Organism: Pusillimonas sp.; assembly: GCA_048270225.1. Classification (GTDB taxonomy): domain Bacteria; phylum Pseudomonadota; class Gammaproteobacteria; order Burkholderiales; family Burkholderiaceae_B; genus Allopusillimonas. The sequence continues at coordinate 49,275 of JBLWTG010000006.1, forward strand.
AAAAAAGCGCTTGCCGATCATGAGTGGACCGACGCCTATCTGGCGGGCGACGACTTTGGCGCATTCCTTGGCGAGGAAAAAAAGCGGCAGAAAGAAGTGCTTGAGTCAGTCGGCCTGATCAAGTAATCCATGGCTTCCAAAAAGCAACGTCCCTGGTGGCTGGGGCTGATTGTCGTCGCCATAGGCTTGTTGTGGTTTTTTCAGGGTCGCGAGCTGCCTCAACTGGGCGGCTATGCGGCGCTGGGACCTGGTTTTTTTGTCACGGCAATCGGTGGATTGCTGGTGCTTCTGGGCCTTATTCTGCTGGTGCAAATAGCGCGGGGTGAGCAATTCACGCCGCAGGACGCCGAGAGTGCGGAGGCGGGCGCAAAGGTCTCATGGCCGGCGCTGCTCTATGCGGCGGCGGCCGCCGCCGTGCCGCTGCTGACCATGCAGCGGCTGGGCTTTCCCCTGACGGCCATGTTTTCCTTTGCTCTGGTGACGCGGGCCTTTGGCTCGCGCCGCATCGTGTTCGATTGCGTCATCGGCCTGGCGCTTGGCGTGATCTGCTGGCTCGGTTTTTCCAAATTGGGGGTGAGCCTGGGGCAGATCTTTCCTTTGATGGGGTGGTGACATGGATTCCTTCAACGCCTTGCTTACAGGATTCGGTGTTGCGCTGCATCCGGTCAATCTTCTGTGGGCGCTGCTCGGTTCGGTGCTGGGCACGGCCATCGGCGTGTTGCCCGGCATAGGCCCGGCGCTCACCATAGCCCTGCTGCTGCCGGTCACGGTACAGATAGCGCCTACTGCCGCATTCATCATGTTTGCCGGTGTGCTGTACGGCGCCATGTATGGCGGCTCCACAACCTCCATCCTGCTCAACACGCCAGGAGAGAGCGGATCAATGATGACCGCACTCGAAGGCAACAAGATGGCCAAGTCGGGTAGGGGCGCGGCGGCGCTGGCCACCGCAGCCATAGGCTCTTTCGTTGCCGGCACGCTGGCCACACTGGGCATTACGTTCTTTGCGCCGATGGTGGCGGAGCTGGCATTCGTGTTCACGGCGGCCGATTATTTCGCCCTTATGGTTTTGTCCCTGATGTCGGTCTCCGTGGTCATGGGATCTTCCCGCGTGCGTGGGCTGATTGCGCTGTTGCTCGGGTTGGCGTTGGGCGTAGTGGGCATCGACGGCCAGACGGGCCAGGCGCGCCTGACCTTCGGGTCGCCGGCGCTGCTCGATGGCATCGAGCTGACCGTGGTCCTGGTGTCTCTGTTTGCTGTTGGCGAAATCATGTACGTGGCCAGCCGTCGCAGCAGTATTCCGCCGCAGGTCAATCCTTTGTCGGGTGGCGCCTGGATGACCCGAGACGATTGGAAAAGGTCCTGGAAACCCTGGCTGCGCGGTACGCTCTTCGGCTTCCCTATAGGCGCACTGCCAACCGGCGGCACGGAGGTCCCCACCTTTCTCTCCTATACCGTAGAGCGCAGGCTGTGCAAGTATCCCGAAGAGTTCGGCCACGGTGCGATTGAAGGTGTGGCGGGGCCCGAGGCCGCCAATAACGCGGCGGCTGCCGGTATTCTCGTGCCTTTGCTGACGCTGGGACTGCCGACGTCGGCAACAGCGGCCATTCTGCTGGCGGCGTTTCAGAGCTACGGCTTGCAGCCGGGTCCGTTCCTGTTCACCAACAGCCATGATCTGGTCTGGGCAGTGATTGCCTCGCTGTATGTCGGCAATATCATGCTGCTGGTGCTGAATCTGCCGCTGGTGGGGCTGTGGGTGCGCCTGTTGCTGATACCCAGGCCTTATCTGTATGCGGGCATCCTGGTGTTCGCCATGGTCGGTATCTGGGGCATTTCCACCTCCTGGATGGATTTGCTGATTATGTTTGTGGTGGGGGTGGCCGGCTATGTCATGCGTGTGTATGATTTTCCGATTGCGCCGGTGCTGATCGGGCTCATTCTCGGGCCCATGGCCGAAACCCAGCTAAGGCGCGCCCTGGCCATCGGGCAGGGCAGTCCCATGGCGCTGGTGGCCGATCCGCTGTCGATTGTATTTCTCACGCTCGCCGCTGTGGTGTTTCTGCTGCCTTTGCTGTTAAAGCGGATCAAGGCCGCCGCGGGCTGACCCGCCGTGGCGGCGTGTGCACGCCTGTTGTTGCAGAAGTGGACAAGTCCTTGAAAATCATCTTATAATCAAGGGCTTTTCCGGCTTTGCAGTAATGGCCTTGGCGCAGTGGCTTAGCCACAGTGCTTGTTCTGGCCTTTGCAATGCCTGTCCCCAGGCAAGCGTTTGCCTGGTTGCGGCGGTTTCGGGTCGGAAAATCCAATAAGTGAATCGCTGGGTCTAACAAGTGTCGCCAGAAGGCTGGGGGCCACCTGCATTCATAAATCATAGAGTTTTGCATCATGCCTAAGATGAAAACCAAGAAAAGCGCCGCAAAGCGCTTTAAGGTTCGCGGTAGCGGGTCGATCAAGCGGGGCCAGGCGTTCAAGCGCCACATCCTCACCAAGAAAACAACCAAGAACAAGCGCCATCTGCGCGGTTCCACTGCTGTGCACGAGTCGAATGTCGCCTCGGTCAAAGCAATGATGCCTTTCGCTTGATTATCGGAGATCTACTACTATGCCACGCGTAAAACGCGGCGTTACCGCCCGCGCCCGTCATAAAAAAGTCCTTAAAGCAGCCAAAGGCTATCGCGGTCGCCGCGGTAATGTATTCCGTATCGCCAAACAGGCGGTCATGAAAGCTGGGCAATATGCCTACCGCGACCGCCGCAACAAAAAGCGCACGTTCCGCGCGCTCTGGATCACCCGTATTAATGCGGCCTGCCGCGAACTGGGCGTATCCTACAGCGTATTCATCGCAGGTACCAAGAAAGCCTCGATCGAACTGGACCGCAAGGTGCTGGCCGACATGGCCGTGAACGACAAGGCCGGTTTTGCAGCCGTTGTTGCACAGGCCAAGAACGCTCTGGCCTCCTGATCGGCCTGCACTTTCTGTTGTAACACTGCAAACGGGGCCTTTGTCGGGCTCCGTTTGCATTTGGACACGCGACACTATGACACCTCCGGTCGACGACCTGATTCTTCAGGCTAAAGAACTGTTCGCACAGGCGCCCGACGCCGCTGCGCTCGAAAACGCCAAAGCCCGTTTCCTGGGCAAGCAGGGCGCGCTGACCGCCATGCTCAAGGGGTTGGCCAAGCTGGACCCACAGCAAAAGAAATCCGAAGGCGCCCGCATCAATCTGCTCAAGCAGCAGATCGAAAGCCTGCTCAATGAGCGTCGTGCCGGGTTGGCCCAGGCAGAGCTGGACAAGCGCCTTGCCGCGGAAACCATCGATGTCACCCTGCCGGGCCGGGGCAGGTCGCTGGGCGGCATACATCCCGTGATTCAGACTTGGCAGCGTGTGGAGGCCATTTTCCGGTCCATAGGTTTCGATGTGGCCGACGGTCCCGAGATCGAGAACGACTGGACCAACTTCACCGCCCTGAACAATCCCGAAAACCACCCTGCACGGTCCATGCAGGACACGTTTTACGTGGATATGAACGACGCTCAGGGGCTGCCTCTGTTGCTGCGCACGCACACCAGCCCCATGCAGGTGCGCTACGCGCGCATGCACAAGCCGCCCATCAAGGTGATCGCCCCGGGGCGTACTTACCGAGTGGACAGCGACGCCACGCACTCGCCCATGTTCCATCAGGTCGAAGGCCTGTGGATCGCCGAAGACATTTCCTTTGCTGATCTCAAGGGCGTGTATACCCATTTCCTGCGTGCCTTTTTTGAGACCGAGGACCTGAGCGTGAGGTTCCGTCCTTCGTTCTTTCCGTTCACCGAGCCTTCCGCCGAAATCGACATGATGTTCACGTCAGGTCCGAATCAGGGCCGATGGCTTGAAATCTCCGGTTCCGGGCAGGTGCACCCGCAGGTGGTGCGCAATTACGGACTCGATCCCGAACGCTACATCGGCTTTGCATTCGGCTCTGGGCTGGAGCGTCTGACCATGCTGCGCTATGGCGTCAACGACCTGCGTCAGTTTTTCGAGGGTGACTTGCGCTTTCTGCGCCAGTTCAACCGTTAAACCCCGACAATCACGAACTCAACGAGCGGATCATGTTATTTCCAGAGTCCTGGCTACGCGCTTTTGTTAACCCCGACATCGACACAGAGGCTTTGTCGCATCGCCTGACTATGGCGGGGCTTGAGGTCGAGGAAACCGAGCCGGCAGCGCCGCCTTTCAGCGGCATCGTGGTCGCGCACATCGTCGATATTGCACCGCATCCCGATGCCGACAAGCTGCGTATCTGTCAGGTGGATGACGGCAGCGGCGCGCCATTGCAGATTGTGTGCGGAGCCCCCAATGCCGCAGCCGGCATCAAGGTGCCGCTGGCACGTGTCGGCGCACAGTTGCCTGGCGGCATGAAGATAGGCGTGGCCAAGATGCGCGGGGTCGAGTCTTCAGGCATGCTTTGCTCGGCACGGGAGCTAGGTCTTTCACAGGATCACGATGGCCTGCTGGTGCTGGATCCGGCACTGCCCGCAGGACAGTCCCTGCGCGAGGCCCTGTCGCTTGATGATACCGTGTTCACGCTCAAGCTGACCCCCAACCGGGCCGACTGCCTGTCCATTCTGGGTGTTGCGCGCGAAGTGTCCGCGCTCACCGGCGTGCCGCTGTCCCTGCCGGCCTTCGAGCCGGTACCCGTTGCGCTGGAAGACCGCCTGCCTGTCCGCGTCGAGGATCCCGAACTTTGCGGACGTTTTGCCGGACGCATCATCCGGGGCGTGAACGCCAGGGCACAGACGCCGTCATGGATGAAAGCGCGGCTTGAGCGGGCAGGGCAGCGATCCATTTCCGCCCTGGTCGATATTTCCAATTACGTCATGCTGGAGCTGGGCCGTCCTACGCACGTCTTTGACCTGCAGCGTATCGATGGCGGCCTCACCGTGCGCTGGGCCAGGCAGGGCGAACAGCTGGCGCTGCTCAATGGCCAGACCATCGCGCTAGAGCCGGATGTGGGGGTTATCTGCGCCGGCGAGCAGATCGAGAGCATGGCGGGCATCATGGGGGGCGAGGCCTCGTCCGTCACGCTGGACACCACTGACATCTACGTCGAAGCCGCATTCTGGTGGCCGGAAGCCATTATGGGTCGCGCCCGTCGTTACAAATTCAGCTCGGAAGCGAGCCATCGCTTCGAACGAGGCGTGGATTTTGCTTCCATCCCCGAGCATCTTGAACGCATGACTCGCCTGCTGGTCGACATCTGCGGCGGACAGGTCGGCCCCGTGGATGATCAGATCATCAATCTGCCTGCGCGCGAGCCCGTCACCATGAGGTTGTCGCGTTGCCGCAAGGTGCTGGGGCTGGCGCTGGACATCGATGAAGTCGAAGCCATCTTCACGCGTCTTGCGCTGCCGTATCGCGTGCAGGATGACGCCTTTATCGTGACGCCGCCTTCCTATCGCTTTGACCTGTCCATTGAAGAAGATCTGATCGAAGAGGTGGCGCGCATCTACGGGTTCGAGCGCATTCCCGATCTGCCGCCCGTCGCGCGCGCCGACATGCTGGTCGAGCCCGAAACCTTGCGTGGCCCGCACCTGCTCAGGGCGCGCATGGCGGCGCTGGACTATCAGGAAGTCATTAATTTCGCTTTCGTCGAAGAGGCCTGGGAGCGCGACTATGCGGGCAACCAGGACCCCGTCCGCCTGCTCAACCCCATTGCCAGCCAGCTGGCGGTGATGCGTTCCAGCCTGATCGGCGGGCTGCTGGCCAATATTGTCCATAACGCCAACCGCAAGCAGAGTCGCGTGCGTGTTTTCGAACTGGGACGAGTCTTTATGCGCGATGCTGCGGTCACCGATGGGGATCTGGACGTGGCCGGCGTGCGCCAGCCGGTGAGGCTGGCGGGTGCGGCCTGGGGGCCGGCGGTGGACGAGCAATGGGACCTTCCAGTGCGTCAGGTCGATTTCTACGACGTGAAGAAAGACCTCGAAAATCTGCTCGGCGTGTCGGCAGAAAACCTGGTTTGCGTGGCAGATGTCCATCCGGCACTGCATCCGGGGCGTTGCGCGCGCCTGGAGCTGGCCGGGCAGACTGTGGGCTGGATGGGCGAAATCCATCCGCGCTGGGCGCAGCAAAGCGATCTTGCTCATGCGCCAGTGGTTTTCGAGATCGATACCCAAGCCATTTCCGTGGTCTCGCTGCCTGCGCCGACCGAGCAGTCGCGCCAGCCAGTGGTCATCCGGGATCTGGCGGTATGGGCCGATGCATCGGTCAGCTATAAAGCGCTGCTGGATACATTTGTGCATACTATCCAATCTGATGATACGCTTGCCATTGTCAAAGACATTAAACTATTCGACGTCTGGCGCGACAAAGCGGCGCACACATCCGAGAAAAGCATGGCTTTCCGTTTCTGGCTGCAGGGGCGTGACGCAACATTGGATGATGCGACGGTAGAACAATGCCTGGCCAGGTTGCTGGATGCTCTGGTAACCGCCCACGGCGTACGCCAGCGCGCTTGAGGAGCACATATGAAAACCGACCGCACGCTGACCAAAGCCGAGCTTGCAGAACTGCTGTTTGATCGCGTTGGCCTGAACAAACGCGAAGCCAAGGATATCGTCGATACGTTCTTTGAAGAAATACGTGAATGCCTGGCGCGCGGCTCCGAAGTCAAGCTTTCGGGTTTCGGCAATTTCCAGGTGAGGGACAAGCCGCCCCGTCCCGGTCGCAACCCCAAGACCGGCGAGATCATCCCCATCGCTGCGCGTCGGGTCGTCACCTTTCATGCCAGCCAGAAACTCAAAAGCACTGTAGAGCTATCCAGCAAGCCTCTGACGGTGTCGGACCAGCAGTAAACATATCCTCCGACCGGCGCGTTGCGACGCGCCGGCAATCCAGGCTATAACCGGTCTGTTTCCTCCCCAGATATTTCCGGGATATTCTCCGTAGACTTATCAACCGGCTTACAATCCGCACATGAGCACTAGCGAAAACCCTGTTACGCTGCCACCCATTCCGGCAAAACGATACTTCACCATCGGCGAGGTCAGCGATCTGTGTTGCGTCAAGCCCCATGTCCTGCGCTACTGGGAGCAAGAGTTCACGCAGCTCAAGCCGGTAAAGCGGCGCGGCAACCGGCGCTACTACCAGCACCACGAAGTGCTGCTCATTCGGCGCATCCGCGACCTGTTGTATGAGCAGGGCTTTACCATCAGCGGCGCGCGCAATCGCCTTGGCGATACGCACGATGCAGTGCGCGATCAGGACGCTGCCGTGCGCCTTTCCGGCGCCGAGCTGCAATCGCTGCGCAAGGATCTGGCCGAGGTCAGGGACATGTTGTCGGCGGCGCTGGGCGACAGTGAGTCGGCCAAGGCAGAGGGCAGCCAGCTGTTCTGATCTGACGTGCCTGTAACCGTCTGAGCTGTCGTGTCTGCATGATGGACTCATACGTCATTGCAGGCGACGCCTCCCAGTCTATGAATCACGCTTGCCTGCGCTCCCGCGCGCTGTCCGCGCTGCTCGAACCCCAGCCTTCCGCCAAGGCTGCTGCTGCCAGGATGCTGAGTGATACGCTCGATATTGATGCGCAAGCCATCATGGATATGCCTTCGGGCATACCGGGCCGGCCCGATAAGCCTGAACTTGTGCCGCCGCAGCAGGTCAAGCGTCGTCCGGCGGGCTCAGCGCAGGGCCGCGCGGCGCTCATTCATTCGCTTTGCCATATTGAGTTCAATGCCATCAACCTGGCGCTGGATGTGCTCTGGCGTTTTCCAGGGATGCCGGATGCGTTCTATCGGGACTGGGCGCAGGTAGCGCGCGAAGAAGGCCTGCATTTCGAGTTGCTCAGCACGCACCTTCAGGGCATGGGCCATGCCTACGGCGATATGCCCGCGCATGATGGCTTGTGGGAGATGGCTGAACGCACGCGCCAGGACCTGCTGGCGCGCCTGGCGCTGGTGCCGCGCACGCTGGAGGCCCGGGGCCTGGATGCTTCGCCCATCGTGCGCGACAAGCTTGCCGATGCGGGGGATGAGGCCGGCGCCGCCATCATAGACATTATTCTGCGTGACGAAATCGGCCATGTGGCCACCGGAAACCGCTGGTACCGCCATGTATGCGCCCAGCGGGGCCTTGATCCTATCGCAAGCTTCAGGCAGATAGCGGAGCGCTACCGCGCGCCTCGCCTGCGAGGGCCGTTCAATTTGCCGGCACGCCGGGCGGCCGGTTTCACCGACGCAGAACTGGATGTTCTGCTGCAGGATGCTGCCGCGCATCATCCGGGCCGCCGCTAAGGTCTGGCCTGCCTGAGGCGCGGCCATGGCCTGTCCGCCCGTATCCGGCAAGGCGCGGCTTGCCGGGTTCGCTGCGCGATGACGGCGCAGCAGGTCTGGACGAGTGGGATCAGGAACCTGCCTGCGTAGTGTTCTGGGACGATGCGCCCTGAGGCGAAGTGTCTGCAGCTTCGGGCGCGCCGAAGGTGACCACGCGACCAATGAACAGAACCGGCCCGCTAGGGCTGGAGGTGGGCGATCCGCCGTGAGGCTCAAGCGTCATTTCGAAATACTGTTCCTTGCCAAGCTCGCCCATGAGCGTCGCGGGTACCGTTATCGGCTTGTTCGGGTCAATGAGACCCATGGAGCGGGGCTGGGGCAGGGTAGCGTTGTACGTCCATAGCTGCACCGCGGCATCGGCAGGAATATCGCTGCGTACCTGCGGCGACATCAATACATTGCCCTGCGGATCGAAAGTCACGATCCAGGCCGGCGTGGAACTTTGCCCGGGGGCCTGCAGTATGGCTGCCCTGGTTGGGGCGACCTTGACCACTGTTACGGGCGGCTTGACGGGCTCCGAGGGCATCAGCGCCAGGGCCAGCGCCAGCGCGGCGAAAACCAGCGTGGTTCCGCGCCAGATCCAGACACTGCTGGACAGTCGGCGCGATTGTGCGGGCGGCAGTGACGAGGGCTGAGTGATCGGGATTGCTTCGGGCAGCGGCGCGGCAGGGGCTGTTGTGCGAGGAGGTGATCCCGCGCTGCCGCCATCTCCCAGGGTGTGCTCGACTGTGTGGGGGCGATTGGCCATGCCGGCCGCGGCTGCCGGCGTGGAGGATGCGCCTCGGGCGCTGTCGTGTCTGAGCTGCGTGGGCGAGGACGTCGGCGATGGCGTGGCCGCTGCAGCGTTGGACTGCGCGGGACGCGAGCGTACGGGATGGGAGGCAACCGGCGCAGGGCCTGGCGCGGAGGGCGCTGCGCCCGCAGTTGATGGGCGCGTCAGCGGCGTAATCACCGCGCCCGGACCCGAGGCATTACCTGATGGCGGCGCGGCGGCCGGCGCTTTGGATGCGGTATGCGTGGCTGGCGCCGCCGTGCTGGCGGCCGGGGAGGGGGCAAGGGCAGGCGGCTGGGCGGGTCGTGGCATTTCGGTCACCACCGGCCTGCTGCCTGCGGCTGGCGTCGTGGGGCGTTCAGGAGCAGGACGCTCAGTCGGCGTTGTCCGCAAGGCATTGCTCGCGACGCTGCTGTCGGCTGGTTCGCTTTCCTTGGGGCGCAGGCTGGCAGGCTGGCGGTACAGGCTGGAAGCGGTGGGGACGGCATCGTGGCCCAGCGTGGCCTGTATGCGCTGCAGCAATAGAGGCGAAGGGTCTACCGGAGGCAGCAGGTCCGTCAGCTCGAGCAGACTGTTCTCCCAGTTCAGCGCCGTTGTGACTGCGCTATCGTCATGGCTGAGCAACTGATGGGCTCTGGCCATGTCGTGCCGGTCGAGCAGGCCCAGCGTGTATTCCGCGATGAGAATGTTATGGCTGTTTGGTGTTTTGTTGCTGCTCATGCCTGACGCAGCTCCCGAAGCAGACTAAGCCCGACCTGGACCCGGGTTTTGAGTTGCGTTGCAGGCACTTTCATACGTGCGGCAATTTGCTCATAGGTATAGCCTTTGTAGAAAGCCATCATGATGGGTTCGCGCTGGCTTTCGTCCAGGCGCGAGAGCGCGTGCAACAGGCTGTGGGGCGGCGCGCCCAGCACATGAGTGGCATCCGGCAGATTATCGGCCGCCTGGGCATCCAGCAGCGGATTGCGGGCGGCTTGCCGCAGGCGCTTGAGGGCGCGATAGCGCAGGATGCTGTACATCCAGGCCCGGCCTGTGCCGGAGCCTTCGTCGAAACTGTCCGCATTCTTCCAGATCAGCGTGAACGTATCGCGCAGCAGTTCTTCCGCACTGGCCCGCTGGCCGAGCATGGACAGGCCCAGCGCAAGCATGCGCGGGGCCTCATGCTCATAAAGCCGCTGAAAGGCATTTTCGTCGCCGCGCGCGCAGGCACGCAGGGCGGCATCGTGGTCAACGGGTACAACAGCCATAGATTCTCCGGGATCGCCTTAACACGCACGCCCGTGCATAAACGGGCGTGTAATATCTGTATTGTATTAGGTGTGAGCGGCCCGGAAGGTTCCAGATTGCAAGCGTCAGCTCGGTTCTATGCCTGCCTTCTTGATAATCGCCCCCCATTTTTCTGTTTCTTCCTTCTGAAACTGGGCCAGTTCCTCGGGCGTGGAGGTGACCGGCTTGGTTCCTGTCTGTGCATAGAACCGGGCGGCGGCATCGCGCGTCGTGGCATTGATCAGCAGATCATGCAGGGTCGAAACAACCTGGCGCGGCGTGCCGGCCGGCACGTAGGCGCCAAACCAGTAGCCCATTTGATAGCCGGGCACGCCGGCTTCGGCAATGGTCGGCACATCGGGCGCCAGAGGCGAGGACTGGGGGATGGTCACGCCCAGGGCGCGCAGCTTGCCGGAAGTCACCTGAGGCAGCCCTGTGGCCATGTCGGCCATCATCATGTCGATCTGGCCGCCCAGCAAATCGGTGATGACCAGCGGATTACTCTTGTACGGGACATGCAGCAGCTGCACGCCTGCCATTTGCTGAAACAGTTCGCCGGCGACCCGGCTGCTTGAACTGCCGCTGCCGAAAGTCAGTTTGCCGGGATCTTGCCTGGCAAGCTTGATGAAGTCCTGAACCGTCTTGGCCGGAGAGTTCGGGTTCACCACCATGATCTGCCCGCCCGTGCCCAGCAGGGTGACGGGCTGGAAATCGGCAACGGGATCATAGTTCAGATGCTTATACAGGTGGGGATTGGCCGCCTGGGAGGTATTGGTCGTGATCAGCACGCGATATCCGTCGGGGCCGGCGCGGGCGACGTCGGTGGCGCCAATCATGGCGCTGGCGCCTGGCTTGTTTTCGATCACGACGGTCTGCCCGCTCTGCTCCGTCACGCCCTGGCCGAGTGCGCGCGCCAATTGATCGGTGGCGCTGCCCGCGCCGAAAGGCACGACAAAAGTAATGGGGCGTTCATCAGGATACTGGGCGTAGGCGGCCAGCGGCGCATACAGCCCGAGCGTGAAGGCCAGTGCAATGGGCTTGGTCAGACGATGATGCAGCATGTGTGTGTCTCCTTGTTATAAATTGGGGCCTCAGCCGGGAATGTCCGGCAGGCTGGCGGCCAGGTGCCGGGAAATCCGTATTGGAAAATCCAGCAGGTAAAAAGAAAGCGCCTTGCCGTGGGTGTCCAGATTGAGCGCGCTGTTGACGCCGCCATCCAGAATGTCGTGCAGCACAAAATTGAGCGCGCCGAGCGAGGCCACTTCGTGGCGCTGTACTCTGCCTGGCTTGCGAAAGGCAAACCATTGCGCCACCGACGACACGCTCAGTTGTTCCCGCAGCAGCGGATAATGAGCCTGGTCGTAGGCAATGACGCTGATGCATGAAATATCGCCCTTGTCGCCGGTACGGCTGTGCGCCAGGCGGTACAGCGGTATGTCGATCAAGTCTTCGGTTTCGGGCATGCGGCAAAATTTCCTGAAAAGAAGGGATTACTGCGCGAAATACCAGGCGGCAGGCGCAAGCTCGCGCGGCACCAGGGTCGAAAGACTACCCAGGCGGGAGCGCAGCGATGTACGCACGCCGCCGCCGCCAGCCGGTCCGCAGGTATAGAGCGCCGTGACTTCGCGCAGAATGCGCTCGGCAACCTCGCGATCCTGATGCGTGCCGGCCACGCGCAAGCGCACGTCCCGTGCCCGGCCAGGAGGGGTGTCCGCAAGCAGTCGGCCTGCATCATCTCCAAAAACACTGATCACCCCTATCAGGTCAAAGCGCAATGCAAGCTGCGCGCCCAGACGCTTCTGTATGGTTTCGGCAGCCAGTCGGGCCCGCGCCTCGGCCTGCACGCCGGCGTAGGAAATCTCACCTTCACCCAGCCAGCCCCCGTGGTAACAAAGGTTTACCTTGAGTGAGTCCGGGCGCTGATGGCCCTGCACGCCTTCGACCCGCACGCGATGCTCGCCGATCTGACTTACCCGCGCCTGTCCCAGATCTGCCGTTACATCGGGCGTGAGATACGCGCAGGGATCATGTACCTCGTACAGCAGTTGCTCCTTGACCGTTCTGCTGTCGATCAGGCCACCGGTATCGTCCGCTTTGCCTATCGTAAAGTCGCCGCTTTCCTCGATATTGGCGATGGGAAAGCCCAGTGTATCCATGCCTGGCACGTCCTTGAGTCCGGGGACGGCGAAATAGCCGCCCGTGACCTGCGTGCCGCATTCCAGGATGTGCCCCGCCATGGTTGCACGTCCCAGCCGCTGCCAGTCATCCTCGCGCCAATTGAAGTGTGCCAGCGCGCATCCCAGTGTCAGGGAAGGGTCGGCAACCCGGCCGGCCACGACGATGTCTGCGCCGGCGCGCAGGGCCTGTCCTATCTCGCTGGCGCCCTGGTAGGCGTTGATGCTGACGATGTCCAGGCCGTCCAGTTGCGCGCCGAGCTGGCCGCGCAGAAAATCAAGCTGCTCGGGCTGGTCAAGCTGATCGCCTGTCAAGACGGCGATGCGCGGGGCAGGCACGCCAAGGTCTGCAGCCAGGGTCCGGATGCGCCGCGCGGCAGCAGGCGGATTGGCTGCGCCGAAATTGCTGACGATCTTGATGCCGTGTTGCAGACAGGGGCCGAGCGCGGGGCGCAACAGTTCATCGAGCAAGGGCTCATAGCCAAGCTCGGGGTTCTGATTCTTGACCAGTTGCGAGAGCGCCAAGGTGCGTTCGGCCAGGGTTTCGAAAATGAGCGCATGGCCATTCTGGCGGATCAGCGTGTCCACCACGGGTGCGACGCCGTCGGTCCGGTCGCCGGAAAATCCCGAAGCGCAGCCTATGGTGAGCGGTGTCGTGGTTTGCATGGGTCCTGTCCTTGCCTGTGCTGCCTTACCATTACTATATGAATCGGCTATTGATAAGTAAAATAGAAAATACTGATTGATTGATAATGTATTTATTATGAATATCACCTCCCGACAGCTGCGCGCGTTTGTTGCGCTCGCCGAAGAGCATCATTTCACGCGTGCAGCGGCACGTTGCCATCAGACACAGCCGGCCTTCAGTGCGCTCATCAAATCGCTCGAGGAAGGCCTGGGCGCCCGCCTGTTCGAGCGCAGCACACGCAAGGTCGAGCTCACGGCTGAAGGCCGTCTGCTCAGTATGTCTGCGTCCAGATTGCTCAGGGACATGGATGCGGTGGTACAGGATGTGCGCGATCACGTCGCTGTGCGCAAAGGCAGGGTATCTGTCGCGGCATTGCCCTCGCTGGCTGCGGGCTGGCTGCCTGAGCTCTATGCCCGTTTTCATGCGCAGCATCCGGCCGTGGAGCTGGCGCTGCACGATGCCTTGCTGGAGCCCTGTCTGGCCTTGGTGCGCAGCGGCGCCGTCGATATTGCGGTGGCGGCCCAGGGAATAGACATGAGCGGCCTGGAGGTCACGCCGCTATGCGCCGACGCCTTCAGTCTGGTATGCCGCGACGACCATCCGCTAGCCTGCAAGCGCGCCGTGCGCCTGCGAGAACTCGACGGGTGCGCCATGATTCAACTGGGCAAAGACAGCAGTGTCAGGCAAAGCCTGATCCGCAATAGTGCGTTTCGCCAATTGGGCAGTTTTCTGGAGGTCGATCATCTGGCCACCGTAACCGGGCTGGTGGCCGCCGGCCTGGGCGTCAGCCTTGTGCCCGCCATGACGCTTTTCCAGTTCCAGCATCCGCGCCTGCGCGTGGTACCGCTGGTTCCGCAGGATGTGGTCAAGCGTTCGCTCTATCTGATCCGCCGCAGCGATCGGGCGCTCTCAAGCGCCGCCCATGCCTTTTATGAACTGTTGCTGAGCGAGCGGGCCGCCCTGGACGAGTAAGCCCGCAGTCTGCTGCACGCTTCACGGTCCCGGGGCGACATCGTCCCGGTCGTACAATGTTGAATTCCAAAACCGGACCACGCCATGTCTTCCCGGGCTCCCGCGCCAAAGTATCGCACCGACCTGTACGTCCTGAAGTCCCTCCTGCCTTATATCTGGCAGTTCAAGTATCGCGTGATTGCAGCGCTTGTCTGTCTGGTGGCGGCCAAGGTCGCCAATGTCGTGCTGCCCCTGTTCCTGAAGGATATCGTTGATCGCCTCAGCGTGCCCGCCACGCTGCTGGCATTGCCGGTGGCGGCCCTGTTGGGCTACGGTTTTGCGCGCCTGGCGACCAGCGTGTTCGGGGAGTTGCGCGATGCCTTGTTTGCGCGCGTCACGCAGGGCTCGATCCGCCGCATTGCCACGCGTCTGTTCAGCCATTTGTTCGCGATGTCTCTGCGTTTTCACATGCAGCGCCAGACGGGCGGGCTGAGCCGCGACATTGAGCGCGGCACCAAAGGGATAGGCTTTTTGTTGAACTTCACTGTATTCAACATCCTGCCCACGCTGCTCGAAATCGGCATGGTCAGCGCTGTGCTGCTGTGGCGCTACGACTACCGGTTTGCCATTGTGACACTGGGCACAATAGCCTCCTATGTTGCCTTCACCCTGCTGGTCACAGAAAAGCGCATGGTCTACCGGCGCAGCATGAACGACCTGGACAGCAAAGCCAACAGCAAGGCCATCGATGCTTTGCTCAATTACGAGACCGTCAAATATTTTGGCAATGAATCGTACGAGGTGCAGCGCTACGATCGCAATCTGGGCAAATGGGCCGATTCGGCGGTCAAGAACCAGGTGTCGCTGAACCTGCTCAACATGGGGCAGGGCACGATCATTACGCTAGGCATAAGCCTGCTGCTGTGGTTGTCTGCCGACGGTGTCGTTCAAGGACATATGACCGTGGGCGATGTGGTGCTGGTGTCGGCCTATCTGACGCAACTGTATGCACCGTTGAACTTCCTGGGTTTTGTCTATCGCGAGATCAAGCACGCCCTGGCCGACATGGAGCGCATGTTTTCGCTGATGGAGCAGGGCGAGGAGGTGGCCGATCATCCGGGCGCCCGTACCTTGAAGACAGACAGCGCCAGCATCGCCTTTGAGCATGTCGATTTTGGCTACAGCGGCGCTCGCCAGATACTGTTCGATGTGTCCTTCACCATCCCTGCCGGGCGTACCCTGGCGGTGGTGGGCTCGTCGGGTGCGGGGAAATCGACACTGTCGCGTCTGCTGTTCCGCTTTTATGACGTGGACGGCGGCGCGGTACGCATCAATGGCGAGGATATACGGGACATGACGCAGTCCAGCCTGCGTCGGCATATCGGCATCGTGCCTCAGGATACGGTGCTGTTCAATGACACGATTCTGCACAATATCGCCTACGGCAATCCCGATGCAGGTAACGAGGATATCGTCAGGGCGGCACGCGCCGCCCGCATTCACGACTTCATTGTTGGTTTGCCCGACGGCTATCAGACACAGGTCGGTGAGCGGGGGTTGAAATTGTCCGGAGGCGAGAAACAGCGCGTCGCCATTGCCCGCACCATACTGAAAAACCCGCCCATCCTGATCTTCGACGAAGCGACCAGTGCGCTGGATACGCGAACTGAGCGTGCCATTCAGCAAGAGCTGGAGCAGATTGCCCGAGACCGCAGCACACTGATTATTGCCCACCGGCTGTCAACCATTGTCAATGCCGATGAAATACTGGTCCTGGACCAGGGGAGGGTACTTGAGCGCGGCACGCATACCGAACTGTTGCAGCAAGGCGGGCGCTATGCCCAAATGTGGATGATGCAGCAGGCAGGACGCGAAGAGGCGCTGGCTGAGTAAGGCATGAACCCGGCTTTTGCCTATATGCCGGCCGTATGCTCCCTGAACGTATCGGCAATGTGCAGGGCCGCCTGTCTCAGTTCAGGCAGAAAGCGCTGCAGGCTTTCTACGGATGCGTGCTCGGAGGAAGACTGGATGGCGACTGCCGCACAGGCGCGGCTGCGGTCCAGCATGACGGGCACAGCCATCGCAACGATGCCGGGCATATATTCCTGATTGTTGAAGCTCAAGCGCTTCTTGCGTATGGTCAGCAGCTCCTTTCCCAGGATGTCCCGATCCGTAATGGTTTGCAGTGTGCTGCCGCGCAGGGGCAGCTTGTCCAGCAATCGCTCGCGCTGCTGCCTGGGCAGAAAACTCATCAGCAGTTTGCCGCTGGCCGTACAGTGCAGCGGTACGCGAGAACCGGCGCTAAACACGGTAAGCAGCGGCCAGTTGGCCTCAACACGGTCCAGGTAGACGATGCCGTCTCCATTGGACATGGCCAGGTTGCAGGTTTCCTGTACGGTGTCGACAAGCTGCTGAAGAATGGCGCGCCGCGCTGCCGCAGGCCCATCTACCATCAGCATATTGACTGCCATTTTCCGCACGCGCGACGAGCATTCGTAATGCTTGCCCGTGCCGTTGCGAGAAACGACCCAGGCGCTTTCAAGCTGCTTGAGCAGCCGGTGCACGGATTGCTTGGGCAATTCGATGCGCTCGGCGATCTGTGCCAGACAGAGGGGTTCACGCGATTCGGAAAGAATTTCGATGATGCGGAATGCGCGGATCGCCGCGGCGTTGGCGTGGGTGGAAGTCATTCCGGGCTCCTTGGATGCTCAGGCAAATGTAGTCCCGAAAATTGAATTATTCCAGCCATGCGGTCCCCGCGACAGCGAAAAACAAAGAAATTGGGACGTTTTGTTTTTCTGTTCACGTAGATTCGTAGGTGTCGGGCCCGTGCCGGAAAGGCAGATCGGGAACCAACACATCCTACAGGAGGAGTGAGCAGATGGAACTTCAAGAAACACGCCAGGCGTCGGTGGCCGACGCCAGCCATCAAATTGCCGAGCTGATGCACAAGGCGCGCAGCGCCCAATTGCTGTTTGCGGGCATGGCGCAGCAGGCGCGCGACGACGCCGCGGCTGCTGTCGGATGGGCCATCATGGAGCCGGGGCGCAATCGTGAGCTGGCTGAGATGGCGGTCCGCGATACAGGATTGGGAAACGTCGATGACAAGATACGTAAAAATCATCGCAAGACACTGGGGCTTTTGCGCGACCTGAAAGGCGTTCAGACGACGGGTGTTATTGCGCGCGACGCGGCGCCGGGCATTGTCGAGATCGCCCGCCCGGTAGGCGTCGTGGCAGCCATTACGCCATCGACAAATCCTGCCGCCACGCCAGCCAACAAAATCATCAACGCGCTCAAGTGCGGTAATGCCGTGATTGTCGCGCCGTCTCCCAAAGGGTTGGGTGCGTGCCTGCTTCTCTTGCGGTTTATCCATGCGCAGCTCAGGAAGTGCGGCTTGCCGCTGGATCTGGTCCAGGTGCTGCCTGCCCCGATCAGCAAGGCGATGACTGCGGAACTGATGCGACAGGCAGACCTTGTCGTTGCCACAGGTTCGCAGTCCAACGTCCGCATGGCTTATACCTGCGGTACGCCGGCGTTCGGGGTAGGGGCCGGAAACGTGGCCTCTATCGTTGATGGCTCTGCAGATATCGAGGGCGCTGCGCAGAAGATCATACAGTCCAAGACCTTTGACAACGCCACGAGCTGCTCTTCGGAAAACAGTCTAGTGGTGCTGGATGAGATTTACGAGAGCATGCTGACTGCGCTGGGCGCCCATGGCGCGGTGCTTCTGACTCAAGCCGAAAAGCAGCGTCTGCAGGATGTCATGTGGCTGGACGGACGCCTGAATCCCGCCATCACTGGCAAGAATGCCACGCAGATCGCCGCGGTCGCGGGTATCGATCTGGAAGGACGGACGGGAACTGCGGGGTGCTCCGTACTGCTTGTGCAGGAAGACGGCTTTGGTCAGGAACATCCGTTTTCGGGAGAAAAGCTGTCGCCCGTACTTGCCGTCTATCGGGCCCGGGATTTCGATGGGGCATGCTCTATTGTCTGGCGGCTCTATGCCTATATGGGCGCGGGCCACTCTGTGGGGCTGCATTCCGCCGATCCGGATCAAGGTCTGACGCTGGGCCAGACCCTGCCGGTGTCGCGCGTCATTGTCAATCAGGCTCACTGCTTTGCGACGGGCGGAAACTTTGACAACAGTCTGCCGTTCTCGCTTTCCATGGGTTGCGGCACCTGGGGCGGCAACAATTTTTCGGACAATATGAATTATCGCCATTACCTGAACATCACACGGGTAGTGCACCGCGTAAAGGAAAACAAGCCGACCGATGACGATGTGCTGGGTGACTACTTCGGGAGGTTCGGCGCATGAACAGGAGTACGACTTTCCCCGGGCTGATCAGCTCACTGGCGGCAGCGCAGCCTGAACAGCCGTATCTGATCTCCAGCGTCAATGGACATGTGCTGAGCTATGGCCGCCTGCACCAGCAATGCCTGCAACTGGCCCGGCATTTTGCCGCGCTTGGTCTGAAACGCGGCGACAAGGTGTCGGTGTATCTGCCAAATGGCGAGCAGACTGCGGTACTGCTATTGGGCATTATGGCTAGCGGTCTGGTGGCCAACCCCATCAATCTTATGTGCCAGGCTTCCCAACTGCAGCATATTCTCGCGCATTCGGACACCCGGCTTGTATTCACGACGCCAGAGCATGCGCCTTCGCTCAAGCTGGCATCGCGCAATATCGGACGCGCCATTCCGTTGTTGATGTGCGATCCCGCCAGTGACGGCCTGCCGGCGTTTCCGCAAGATGCAGCCCGGCAGGCTGCCGCAGCGTCAGACCTGCCGGAATTGAGGCCTGAAGACCAGGCATTGATCATGTATACGTCCGGGACCACCGGCCTGCCCAAGGGTGTGCTGTTGAGTCACGAAAATCTGATTCAGAACGCCCGCAACGTCAGCGTTGAACATAGGCTGACGCAGGAGGACAGGGTGCTGGGATCCTTGCCGCTTTATCACATCAATGGTCTGGAGATTACGCTGGTGACACCTTTGGTGCATCAGGGGTCGGTGGTCATGACGCCGCGCTTCTCCGCAGCGTCATTCTGGCTCGATGCCTGCAGGTATAACTGCACCTGGATCAATGTGGTGCCGACCATTATTGCCTATCTGCTCAACGACGACACCTGCTCGCATGAGGGGCTGGATCTGTCCGGACTGAGGTTCTGCCGTTCCGCCTCGTCGGCCCTGGCGCCGGAGCACCACCGTGCCTTCGAAAAGCGCTTTGGTATTGGCATCATCGAAACCATGGGCCTGACCGAAACGGCCGCGCCGTCTTTCAGCAACCCCTATCCGGCCGCCCGGCGAAGGGTGGGCAGCATCGGCCAGCCGTCAGGCACCCGCGCGAAAGTGATCGATGCCCAGGGGCAGGAGCTAGCCTGCGGGCAGCGGGGTGAAATTGTACTGACCGGCCGTAACGTGATGTTGGGCTATTACAAGGATGAGGAGAAGACCCGGGCGACGTTCAC
Source organism: Pusillimonas sp. (assembly GCA_048270225.1). Classification (GTDB taxonomy): domain Bacteria; phylum Pseudomonadota; class Gammaproteobacteria; order Burkholderiales; family Burkholderiaceae_B; genus Allopusillimonas. Next base: position 68,914 of record JBLWTG010000006.1, read on the forward strand.
CGCGGACGGTTGGCTGCGCACTGGGGATGTGGGCTATCAGGATGAGGATGGCTATTTTTATATCACTGGCCGCGCCAAGGAGCTGATCATCAAGGGAGGCGAAAACATCGCGCCCCGGGAAATCGACGAAGCCATGATCAGACATCCGAGCGTGCTCGATGCAGCTGCCGTGGGCGTTCCGCATCCGGAGTACGGACAGGATATCGCCGTCTATCTGGTGCTGCGCGAGAACATGGCATTCGATGATGCAGACATCAGGAAACATTGCCTGGCCGAACTGGGCCGGTACAAGTCGCCGAGCAAATATGTCGTCGTGGATGCGCTGCCACGAGGTCCGTCAGGGAAAGTGCAGCGGCTCAAGCTGCTGGAACTGCCTGATCAGGAGCCGCTCAAGGCGGTGGTGTGACAGCCAACCTGCTGGAAACCGAAACATGGGAGACGCATCCGAACACTACGCAATGATGAACGAAGCCAGGTAACACCGAAGTCTGTATCCGCCTTACAACTTTAAATGAGCAGACCATGGACGGCCTACGGCCGCCGCGTCTGCCGGAGGAGACAAGCATGCGACGACGAGTGAAAACGCATCATCTTATTCTCATGGTGATGTGCATGATGTATTTCATTGCCTATATCGACAGAGTGAATATGTCGGTGGCGGGACCGCTCATACGCGATGAGATGGGGTTGAGCAATCTGGAGCTGGGTCTGATCTTTTCCGCGTTCGCCTATCCCTATGCTGCCATGCAGATTCTGGGCGGTTGGCTGGCGGACAGGTTCGGGCCCCGCAAAGTGTTGATTGTGCTTTCATTGATCTGGGGCCTGGCTACCATCATGACGGGTTTCGTTGGCAGCGTGATTGCCTTGCTGGCAATGCGGTTCGCGCTGGGCCTGGGAGAGGGCGGGGCTTTTCCCACTGCAACCCGCGCCTTCACGTCCTGGATGCCGGTGACCCAACGCGGATTCGCACAGGGCATTACACATTCCTTTTCCCGGCTGGGCGGCGCGATCACGCCGCCGCTGGTGGTCATGATCATTGCGCTGGCCGGGTGGCGTGAGTCGTTTATTATCCTGGGCGCGGTCAGTCTGTGCTGGACTGCACTGTATTGCGTGGTCTTTCGTGATTCTCCTGCAAAGCATCCACGTGTGACACCCGACGAGCTGGCTGAAATCAACGCGGGCAGGACTGTCCAGGCTACATTGCCCAAAGGTCCCACTCCCTGGGGGCGCTTGATCAGGGGCATGTGGAAAGTGACATTTGTGGATTTTTGCTATGGTTGGTCGCTGTGGGTCTATCTGACCTGGCTGCCTTCCTATCTGAAAGATGCCCGAGGTTTCGATTTGAAGGAAATGGCATTGTTCACTGCCTTGCCCCTGTTTGCCGGCGTCGTGGGGGACACGCTGGGCGGCGCTGTTTCTGACCAGTTGTTAAAGCGCACCGGCAATCTTCGTTTTGCGCGGGTTTCTGTTCTGATGGTCGGCATGTTGGGATCGCTGGCTTTCATGGTGCCCATGATCATGGTCGAGAACCCATTGACCGCGGTATTGCTGCTGTCGCTGTCTTTCTTTTTTCTGGAGCTGACCAACGCAGTGCTCTGGAGCCTGCCCATAGACATTGCGGGCGATTATGCAGGGACAGCCTCGGGCATGATGAATACGGGCTTCGGCATGGCCGGCATGATTTCGCCGGTGGTGTTCGGCTTTCTAATCCAGACGACGGGCAGCTATTATCTCCCGTTCATGATTTCGGCCGGCCTGCTCGGTATCGGAGCGGTCATGGCCTTGTTTATCGACCCCGGCAAGACCGTTCGGCCAGAAGGGCAGGTACCAGCCGCGTCGCTGCATCTTGGAAAAATGGGCATCAATCCCGGTTGAGCGTCCAGCGTCTGAATGTGCGGGGGCCAGCCAGCAACAGGCTGGCGCCCGCAAGTTTTCCATTGTGTGGCGCTTTCCGTTACAATGCTGCCTGCGGAATTGCTCAGGGTCTTAGCCAGCGACCCGTTCCGGGTTGGCAGCATCTCCCGTTCCCACCATCTTGCGTCCTGCGCCGGGCATCACCGGCTCTTTCTGCGCGATCTCCAGCCAGCATTGTTGCGTATACGCCCGGTACCGACGGGGGCCGCTTGATCTATACAGTACCGAACTGGTACTATATGGCAATAGTAATAGGCCGGAGGTAGTACGTGCTGCGCATCAGCAAAATCATGGATTACGGCACCCTTGTGCTCACGCACATGGCGGGTGCGCCTGCGCGCGTATTCAGTGCGGCAGACCTGGCCGCCACATTGGGCCTTGGTCAACCTACCGTCAGCAAAATACTCAAGCTGCTGGGCCAGCAAGGGCTGGTACGCAGCAGCCGCGGCGCGCGCGGCGGCTACACACTGAGCCGGCCGGCAGAAGACATCAGCGTCGCTGATGTGGTCGATGCCCTGGAGGAACAGCCTTTTGGCCTGACCGAATGCACAGCCCTGCCTGGCGCCTGTAGCGTCGAAGCCGGCTGTCATATACGCAGCAACTGGCAGCGCATCAATGCCATCGTGCGCCGCACGTTGGAAGACGTCAGCATTGCCGATATGGTGCGGCCCGCCACGACCGAATTTTCACTGAACCGTCAGCCGCTTCCCCGGCCTGAAACCCATTCCCGCGTGGCACAGGCCACGACATGGAGTCTTCCTGAATGAATCCTTCCACTGAACCCGCAGTCATTTCCGCGGCCGACCCTCTGGAATCGTTTCTTGATCGCGAATATTCGGCCGGGTTTGTGACCGAAATCGAGTCGGTCACGATACCCAAGGGCCTGTCCGAAGACACGATACGCCTGCTTTCTGCAAAAAAGGGCGAGCCTGAATTCATGCTTGAATGGCGGCTTCAGGCTTATCGCCACTGGCTCACCATGACGCCGCCGCACTGGGCGCAGGTCAGCTTTCCGCCGGTGGATTTCCAGGATATCAGCTATTACTCTGCGCCCAAGAGCAAGAAAGACGGCCCCAAGAGCCTGGAGGATGTCGATCCCGAACTGCTGCGCACCTACGAAAAACTGGGCGTGCCCTTGCACGAGCGGGCACGCCTTGCCGGCGTGGCCGTCGATGCGGTATTTGACTCGGTGTCGGTGGCCACCACATTCCGCAAGCAGCTTGCAGAAGTCGGGGTTATTTTCTGTTCGTTCAGCGAGGCGGTGAAGGAATATCCCGACCTCGTTCGCAAGTATCTTGGTTCGGTCGTGCCGCCCGCCGACAACTTCTACGCCGCGCTCAACTCGGCGGTGTTTTCCGACGGGTCGTTCGTATTCATACCGAAAGGGGTGCGTTGCCCCATGGAGCTGTCCACCTATTTCCGCATCAATGCGCAGGACACCGGCCAGTTCGAGCGCACGCTTATCGTGGCGGAAGAGGGCGCGTCGGTCAGCTATCTGGAAGGCTGTACCGCGCCCATGCGCGATGAAAACCAGTTGCACGCCGCTGTCGTGGAGCTGGTCGCGCTGGACGACGCCAAAATCAAATACTCCACGGTGCAGAACTGGTACCCGGGCGACAAGGATGGCGTGGGCGGCATCTACAACTTTGTCACCAAGCGCGGCGACTGCCGCGGCCCCCGTTCGCGCATCTCCTGGACGCAGGTGGAAACCGGCTCGGCCATCACCTGGAAATATCCCAGCGTGATCCTGCGCGGAGATGACTCCGTGGGCGAGTTCTACTCCGTCGCCCTGAGCAATCATCGCCAGCAGGCGGATACCGGCACCAAGATGATCCATATGGGTCGCAATACACGCAGCACCATTATCTCCAAGGGGATATCGGCCGGGCACGGCAGCAATGCCTATCGCGGCCTGGTGCGCATTACCCCCAAGGCGGAGAACGCGCGCAACTACACGCAGTGCGACTCGCTGCTCATCGGAAAGACCTGTGCGGCGCACACCTTTCCCACGATGGAAGTCCAGAACCCCAGCGCAAGCGTCGAGCACGAAGCCACGACCTCCCGCATTGGCGAAGACCAGCTCTTTTACGCTATGCAGCGCGGCCTGTCGGCCGAAGATGCCGTGTCCATGATCGTCAATGGGTTCTGCAAGGAAGTTTTCAAGGAATTGCCCATGGAGTTTGCTGTCGAGGCCCAGAATCTGCTCGGCGTCAGTCTCGAAGGCAGCGTAGGTTAAGGAGAAGTACACAATGCTGAGCATCAAAGATCTGCACGCTTCGGTCGAGAACAAATCGATCCTGCGCGGTTTGAACCTGGACGTCAAGGCGGGAGAAGTCCACGCCATCATGGGCCCGAACGGCTCGGGCAAGAGTACGCTGTCGCAGGTGCTGGCCGGGCGTGAAGACTATACCGTCACCAAGGGGTCGGTAGAGTGGTTCGACCAGGACCTGCTTTCCATGCCCATCGAGGAGCGCGCCCGCTCCGGATTGTTTCTGGCTTTCCAGTATCCCATCGAAATTCCCGGTGTTTCAAACGCCTATTTTCTGCGTGCTTCCGTGAATGCCGCGCGGCGCCATCAGGGGCTGCCGGAGCTGGACGCCATGGATTTCATCAAGCTCGCCAAGGCCGAAATGAAAGCGGTCGGCATGCGCGAAGAGTTCCTGTATCGCTCCGTGAACGAAGGTTTTTCAGGCGGCGAGAAAAAACGCAATGAAGTCCTGCAGATGATCATGCTTGAACCCAAGCTGGCCATCCTGGATGAAACCGACTCTGGTCTGGATATCGACGCGCTCAAGGTTGTCGCCGATGGGGTGAACCGCATGCGCTCGCCGGATCGGGCCATGATTGTCATCACACACTATCAGCGCTTGCTGGACTATATCGTGCCCGACTACGTGCATGTGCTGGCTGGCGGCCGTATCGTCCGTTCGGGCGGGCGCGAGCTTGCGCTCGAACTCGAAGAGCACGGCTATGGCTGGGTGACGGATGCGCCGGAACAGAAAGGGGCGGCCGCATGAGCAATCTTCCGTCCTGGGCCGGCGAATACGCCACCCGCCAGGCGGCGGGAGCAGCAAGCGTACCGGCCTGGCTGTCGACAGTCAGGCAGCGGGCGCTCGAGCGCTTTGGCGATGAAGGCTGGCCCACCGTCAAGCAAGAGGCCTGGCATCACACATCGCTTGCGACGCTGCAGCAGCAGGAATTTGCGCTGCCCGAGCAGGCCGGACATGCCGGGATAGTACAGCCTTATACGGACGCAGATCCGGGCTTGTGGATGGTTTTTGTCGATGGCATCTACGCACCGGCGCTCTCGCGTCTGGGCACGCTGCCCAGGGGCGTCACCGTCAAGTCGCTGACCCAGGCGCTGGCCGACACGCCCGAGCTGGTCCAGCAGGCCTTTGGCACGGAAACCGACGGCGCAACGCCTGCCGCGCTGAACCTGGCGTTGGCCTGCGACGGCGCGGTGCTGCATCTGGAGCGTGGCGCCGTGCTCGAGGACACGTTGCACCTGGTGTTTATCGCGGCCAGCGCCGGCGCGGCGAGTTTTCCGCGCAATCTGGTGGTGGCAGGCGCCGGGTCGCATGCGACCGTGGTCGAACACTATATCGGGCAGGACAGCGCGGCCAGCTTCACCAGTACAGTCACCCGCCTGGACCTGGATGCTGATGCCCAAGTAACGCATCTGAAACTGCAGCGGGAAGACCCGCAGGCATTTCACCTCGGGGCGCTGGACGTTCGCCAGGCAGCGGGGTCGGTGTTCAATTCACACTCCATGTCGTTTGGCGCAAGGCTTGCCCGCCACGATATTTCCACCGACTTCCAGGGCAAGCACTGCGAGGCCTTGCTCAACGGTCTGTATTATGTAGACGGTCGGCGTCATGTCGACCATCACACCTGCATCCGGCACAGCCAGCCCGACTGCATCAGCCGGGAGTTTTACCGGGGTGTGCTGGACGGCGCCGCCCGTGGCATTTTCGGTGGTCGGATATTCGTCGCCCCTGGCGCCGACAAAACAGACGCAGTTCAACGCTCTGACAGCCTGTTGCTGTCGCGCCTGGCCAAGGCGGACTCACGGCCAGAGCTCGAAATCTACGCCGATGACGTCAAGTGCGCCCACGGCGCCACCGTAGGCCAGCTCGATCCGACCAGTCTGTTTTATCTGCGGGCGCGCGGCCTGGACGAAGCCCAGGCGCGCCATGTGCTCACCTACGCTTTCGCTGCCGAGGCGATTACGCGCATTGCTTCTGAGCCATTGCGCGGACGTGTCGCCGACGCCATCAGGGCACTGGCGCCCGCCGAGCTTGGAGATCTTTCATGAACGCACCCATGCGTACTCCAGGCAGTGCTGCACTGCTGGATCTGGCCGCCGATTTTCCCATTCTGTCGCGTCCAATCAAGGGAAAGCGCCTGGCTTATCTGGACAATGGCGCCACCACGCAAAAGCCTGCAGCGGTGATCGAGGCTGAGCGACTGTTCTATGAGCAGTCGAACGCCAATATCCACCGGGGCGTGCACTGGCTGTCGCAACACTCCACCGATCTGTACGAGCAGGGGCGTGAAAGCGTTCGGCGCCTGCTCAATGCAGACCGCGCACAGGAAATCGTCTTTACCCGCGGCACCACCGAAAGCATCAATCTGGTCGCCTTCAGCTGGGGCAGGGCAAATATCAAGGCGGGCGACGAAATCCTTATCACTGCCATGGAGCATCACTCCAATATCGTGCCCTGGCAGATACTGTGCGAGCAGACCGGTGCGCACTTGCGGGTGGCGCCGGTGACCGACAGCGGCGAGCTCGATCTGGACGCCTACAAGACATTGCTGAATGCGCGTACGCGGCTGGTCGGCATTGCGCACGTGTCCAATGCGATGGGCACGGTCAATCCTGTGCAGACGCTGGTGCAGCTGGCCCATGAGGCCGGGGCGCTGGCGCTGGTCGATGGCGCGCAGGCCGTGGCGCATCAGCAGGTGGATGTGCAGGCGCTGGGCTGCGACTTCTATGCGTTTTCAGGGCACAAGCTGTATGGGCCCACAGGCATAGGTGCGCTGTATGTCCGCTACGATGTGCTCAAGGACATGCCCCCCTGGCAGGGCGGCGGCGACATGATTTATACCGTCAGCTTTGAAAAAACCACCTATGCCGATGTGCCGCAGCGTTTCGAGGCCGGCACACCCAATATTGCCGGTGTGGTGGGCCTGGATGCTGCCATCCGCTATACCGAAACAGTCGGCCTGGACCTGATCGCGGCGCATGAGCAAGCGCTGCTGGATCACGCTACCCAGGCGGTGCAAGCCTTGCCGGGCATACGTATCATCGGCACGGCGCCGCACAAGGCGGCCATCCTGTCTTTTCTTGTCGACGGCATTCATCCGCATGACCTGGGCACCATTCTCGATACCGAGGGCGTGGCCATACGCGCCGGGCATCATTGCGCCATGCCGTTGATGACCCGTTTTGGCGTGCCGGGCACTGCGCGCGCCTCGTTTGCGCTATACAACACGCCGGAGGATGTCGAGGCCCTGGTCGCGGCATTGAGCAAGGCACAGAAACTTTTCGGGACTGTTCATGGACACTAACGACGACCTGAGAGAGCTCTACCAGGAAGTTATTTTCGATCACAATCGCAACCCGCGTAACTTCCATGCGATGGAGCAGGCCAATCATGTGGCGCAAGGTCACAACCCGTTATGCGGCGATCAGTTGACGGTCTATGCCCAGGTGGAAGATGGCATCGTCAAGCAGGTCAGCTTCATCGGCCACGGCTGTGCGATTTCGACAGCGTCCGCCTCCCTCATGACGGAAGCGGTCAAGGGCATGAAGATCGAAGAGGTCGAATCCCTGTTTCAGGACATGCACGCCATGCTTACCGAGGCCCAGCCAGAGGCCCGCGACTTCGGCAAGCTTGAGGTCTTGTCCGGCGTGCGGGAGTTTCCCGCACGCGTCAAATGCGCAACGCTGGCATGGCATACGCTGCACAATGCCATCAACATGGCCAGAGAAACCGCGCGTACCGAATAAGAGAAGCACATGAGCTACACACGTCAAGACGTCATCGTCAGCCGGGACTGCCCCGCCGTTACGGTTCCATACGGATCGGCCGTCACCATAGAAAAAGGCTGCGAAGCAACGATTACGCAGCAGTTGGGCGGCACATACACGGTGCTGGTTCAGGGCAACCTATATCGCGTCGAGGGTGTTGATGGCGATGCGCTGGGATTTGAGGCAGCCGAGCCACTGGTGCACAGGCATGAAGGCGAAGGCCCCATCACCGCCCAGGCCATCGAAGATGCGGCCTGGAGCATGTTGGCCACCTGCTACGATCCGGAAATTCCGGTGGACATCGTGGCCTTGGGGCTGGTCTACAGCTGCGTGGTGACACAGCTGGGCGAGGATCAGTTCCGGGTCGAGGCGCAGATGACACTGACCGCGCCCGGCTGCGGCATGGGCACCATGATTGCCGATGAAGCCCGGGACAAGCTGCTCGCCATTCACGGCGTGCAGGAAGCAACGGTTGATCTGGTCTGGGATCCGCCCTGGAGCCGTGAGATGATCAGTGAGCCGGCCCGTCTGCAACTGGGCCTGCTCTAGCCGCCGCCTACTCTGTGGCGGCTGATGCCCAAGCGCCTGCCTCCCGCGTTGCCGCAGTGATGCTGGGCCAGCCCAATGTCGCGCCACGGGATACCGCCGTATAAACCGCAGCGTTGCGGTTATGGACATCCAGCCGCTGATACAGCGCTTCGGCATGGGCCTTGGCCGTGGCGGCTGAAATATTCAGCTGCCGGCCAACCATTTTCATGGAATGGCCGCGTGCCAGCAAAATAAGCACTTCATACTGCCTGGGCGTCAACCCCAGCATTTCCCATTCTGGATGAGTACTGCTGGCTTGAACCACAGACTGGCCGGCCTGCGCCTTGCTGTCTTTTCCCAATATGTTTGGATGCGTCAGAAGCTGATGCCCCACAACGTGAGCGGCAGTGGGTTTTATGGACAATAGGGTGGGGGGAGACGTGCCTGAGGCGTGCTGCGGCCGGGAATTATGCTTTCCATCGCGCAGCCTGTCGGAGGAGATCGGGAAGCTGGTGCCACCTGCCAGCACCAGTCTGACGCTGGCCTGCAACACTTGAGGCGATGCATGGCGGGACACATAGCCCGAAACGAACTCCGGCAGGCCTTGTGCCAGCACAGGCATTTCGTCATGATCCGCAAGCAACAGGATGGCGGCGGGAGAATAGGCGGTCAGCGCCGACGCAACCAACTGATGGATGCTGTCAAATGAGGTGGTGGCCAGCAAGGTGAGATCTGTTTCTGTTTCGCCCGCTTCATGGCTGTTCATTTGCGCATAGTCGGCGCCAGAAATCGTACTGCCTGGAACGATATCGTGAAGCAATTGTACGAGGCCGAGCCGAAATAACGGATGAGGCTCGACAACAATAATGTTCGGCATGCGTCTGTCTCCCAGGGTAGAAGTCGCCGGTATATATTCGAAACGCGCGAGTCGGGCAGGGCGGGGAATGCCTTGCTGTTTTATCTCTGCTGGATAATCGGCATCGGGATTTACCCGCATCTGCCCTGACGTCGCGTGTCAGTCCATTTAATCGCTGCGTAGGCGTTATGAATTATTTCTATTATGTAAACACGTCGGCACAGGCTTTGTACCGTTTGTGCTATTAGCATTGCATATCCCTACTAATTATGCACAAATATTGCTGATTGACCAGATCGGGTAATCAACCATATAGGCTTTGGCGACGTGCATTCAAAGGCCTCAATGTATCCAGCATCCCAGTCGTATTCGTGTTTTTTCTGTATCCCAGTGAAGGGGAATTCGATCGAACCGTTCCGCAAGACACGATGCCCGCAGGCTGTAGCCTGAATGCGGCAGCCAGCTATCCAGCAATTGATCGTACAGGTCGGAAACGTCGTACGAGTTGCATTCGGCCTTGGTTGTGGCGATTTGTCCGGCCGGCAGCGTGATCTCGAATGCTTCCCGGGGCTTGAGGGCTGGATCGGAGCCCGCCAGCACCCCGCAGTAATACCGAATAAACGGTTTGGGCACAAACATCGGCATGTCGTAGGTTAATCCAAAGAACGGACCGCCTGACATCTCCGGCGGCAATTGCCGGAACAGGCGTTCGAAATCATTCCAGCAGACATGCTTTTGTGTCGACAGGCCTTCGTAGCGCACAGCCCAGAAACGTATCTGAGGCAAGGTCCTGATCGAGACAACGATATCTTTTTTCATGTCCACGCCCCCGCCTTCGGCAGCGCGCTGATTGCGCCGGGCGATGTAGATGGAGTGCGCCTGGCGGAACTGGTGCGGTGAAATTCCCCAATATCGGGTAAATGCCCGGGTAAATGCCTGCTGGCTGGAAAATCCCATGTCGATTGCTATCGAAAACATGGACTGACTGGTATGGGCGATCATGAGTGCGCACCGCCCCATGAGGTTGCGCTGTATGTAATCGCGTGGGGAATGATTGAAATCTTTGAGAAAAAGCCGCGCCAGGTGAAAGCGGGTCATGCGCATGTCGTGCGCCAGCTCCTGGATCAGGGCGTCATGCGTGTTGAACTCATTGGAATCGTGCAGAATTTTGTGCTCGATTTGAGTAACACAATACTGAATACGTGGGTCCATGATTCTTATCCTTATTAGAACTATGCAATAAGAAATAATGTTTTTCGCAAGGAAAAACAAAATGCGGAGAACTAAAAAAGTTCCTCCCGTTCCGCATTTTTTTAAAAATCTTTTTGCACGTCACAAACTGTAAAGTTTATTAAAAACTAAAAACCTAGAATGAAGTCATTGTCAGGACAGTTGCAGAAATACAGTGATAAGTAAGTTTTTGACCTCCAGAACACGTTGGTTGTAAATCTTGAAAACTGGTACGTCTGGTTTTAGTTATTCAGATATTGTTCGGATTATGTAACCAGATCTTGTTGAGTTAAATAGGCCATACGGTGTAAGAGCGTTGGCCGTACCCATAAACAGGGTCGCAGATGTTCATCTCAAATTGCCTGTGCTTCGGCGATGTAGACCGGAGTAGGGAGCGTGTTGCCTGTCGCAGGGCGGCACGGGCGCCTGGCGCCTCGGGCAATTGACGAATGATTGATCTGACGGCTTAGGAAACACGCTGGTAACGGCATCCGCCGTATGGCGGATATGCCGATCCGGTACATCGGTGTTGGACCGCTTCGAGACGGACTCTCGAAATATTTGGAGACGATCATCATGAAAAAAGTACTTTTGGCTGCAGCGCTCGCAGTGAGCTCTATTGGTATGGCCCATGCGGCAGGCTTTGGTGTTGGCGCGTTTGGCGGACTGGGCGGTGCATCGTCCAGCTCGGGCGGCACATCTACCGCTTCCAGCGGCAGCGCATCGATGGGTTTTGGCGCTGCGGCGCAGGGCACCACCGCAACGAGCGAAGGTTTTTCCAATGCTGGTGTTGCGCTGTCGCCCACGGGGGCCAATACGCACACTGATGGTGGTTCGCAGAACACCAGCTCGGGTGGCGGCTATACCGCCGGATGGGCAATGGGCGGTACTTCAGGCAACGCCAGCGGTGGCTACAACGGCAATGCCGGAGGTGTTGTCGGCAATGTCGGGTTCGGCGCCTGGACCTGGTAAGCGCCAATCGACCAGGCTGATGGTCACGCACGTGGAAGAGTTATCTCTTTCACGTGCAGGAGAATAAGCATGAAGCATCTTCTGTGGTTTGCCGCCATTCTCTGCGCAACCAGTGCGGGCGCCCAGCGGCACATTACGCCAGCGCCACATGTCAGCTCCGCTTCGAAGCCGCCTTCCATCACGTGCATGCGGGAAGACGCCTTCGAAGTGGCTAAAGTCGGCGGCTTCGCTGACACGTCGTCTTATGCGGATCGATTGTTCTCGTCTGAGGCTGTGCCGCAGCAGGGGTGGAGTCCGTTTCGTTACGGCCCTGAGGCGCCGGGGTGTTTTTCTAACCGGGAGAGCATGGTCTGGGAAACTGCCGACCACCTCTGGCTGGAGAGCATGCGGCCCCTGCCCAGCTATCCGAATGCAAATAATCCGGCGGCATTTCTGTCGTCCGGCTGGAGATGGGTGGAAGACAGCGACCGCTGACGGGGCGGCACGACAGCACGCCAGGTCGGGCAGGGCCTGACACCATAAACAAGAAGACAAGGTGGCCGGCAGAATTTTGTCCGGCTGGGCATCGCTGTGGAAGCAGCCAGCTTGACCAGGGGCGTACGCCCTTCAACACAACAGGAGGAGGCGTTGCGATGAGTGGAAAAATAGACGAAGAAATAAAGCGCTGGACCGTCAGGCGCAAAAGCGTCCTGGTCATGGACATCATCCAGGGCAAAACCACCATCGATGAGGCCAGCAGCGCGTTCGATCTGCCCGCCTCGGAGATCGAACATTGGGTAGAGGAAGGCAAGCGCGGGCTGGAAAATGCCCTGCGCGTTAATCCGCTTGATGTCCGGGAACAGTACGAGCGGCAGATCAAGGATCTGCAGCAGGCATATGGCGAAGCCATGCTCGAACTGCGGGGAAAAAAGAAGCAGGGATCCGCCGGCACCGACGAGGAAAGCAAATAGCGTATTAATAAAGTTGCGTTGAATTAATGCGGTTATATTTTGTTACGATGCCGAATAGTTATTTTGGCGCGGAAAAAACCTAATTATAAAAAAAGTAATCCTAAAAATAAAACAAGAAAATCACAAAATGTATAAAAACACTCAAAACGTAATCCTAGAATAAACCCATGCAGTCTGATTCTAGTAAATAAACAGTCCAGCCAAATATTCAACAAATAATGTCCTGATGTGCGCTCGTCTGTTTATTACATTTCAAAGATTTACAAAGGTCGCAAAAAGAGTCCGCCACTTCCACCACAGGAACCAGGCAGAAACCGGAACCAAGCAGTGCCGATGGGGGGGAGCCCCCGAAGGGAGATGATTCATGAAACGCCTCTTACTAATACCGCTTATCCTATGCAGCGCGACTGCCCTGGGACAAACCATCAACGCGGGCTCCAGTTCGACATCGAATGCCCAAGGCTCGGCCAATTCGTCGGCACAATCTGGGACGGTGAGCAACGATGTAGGTCTGAATGCTCAGATGGGTATGGGCAACATCACTTTTGAAGGCTCGACACAGCAAAAGCACCAGAGCATTTCGACCACACCCAACGTCTACATGGCACCGAGCATGTTCGGCGGCGCCAATAATTGCGGACAGAGCAACACCATGGGCGTCGGCGTCACCGGCTTTGGCATAGGCGGTTCCGTGGCATCCGAAAGTTCGGCGTGTAATGCACGCGAAGACACGGCAACGGCGTACAAGCTGGGTTACAAGGATGTTGCCGATATGCGGTTTTTTTGCTTTGGCGAGGATGAAAACCGCCTGGCCTGGGAAGCAACAGGGCACCGCTGCCCATCTACGGCCAAATCCATGAGCGAAATCGCCTCGGCACGTTCCCGCGATGAAAATACAGGCCCTCAGCCCTATATCGAGCCCTGACGGACGAATACCTCGAAATCTGGCAGTATCGTTGGTAGACGCCGTGTCATTGACGTACCATTTCGCCGAAGGAGATCGGAGAAATGGTGCCAGGCTGGTTCAGGTGGGGAGCATGTGTGGTGTCTGCGCTGGTGTGCTCGGGCGCATGGATCAGCGCGGATGTCGTGTTGGCATACAAAATGGCAGCCTCTGCCTGGCTGGCGCTTGTGCTGGTGCTGGCTTATCAGTAGGCGGGCAGACCGCCGGGCACTTTGGTGTGTCGTGTTCACGCAGCGGCGCAACACGATGCATAACATCAGTCTGCGTAAGCAGCTCAATCGGGTAGGGCGTCCAAAGAGCGGCGCCCCAAAAGTGCAACTGACCGTGCGTTATGACGCCGATATCGTCCAGGCATTCAAGGCCGGGGGCGAAGGGGGGCAGGCCCGAATGAATCATGCGCTTCGGGACTGGCTCAAGACCCATCAGGTGTAGGTAAAAGAAAACCCGTCGAAGCGGGTGGAGGGCAAGGGTGCCGATAATCGCAGCGCTAGCCATGAGAAACCAAAGAAAATGGGTGTCTAGCTGGATCGGGAATATATGAATGAGGTATCGCTTGGGTCAGATCCTCACTACTCATCTACGCATGGGCAGCTTCCCGGATGGCGTCGGCAACCCACTGATTCAAGCTTTCCCCTCTGGCCGCAGCGGCGGTAGCGGCGGCTTCGTGTACCTCGGGAGGAACGCGTAGAATAAACTTCCCAGAAAAGCGTTTACGAGGCTCGATGCCATGCTTGGCACACTCATCAAGAAACGCGGAAAGGGACAGTTCGCCCTCGCAGCGCAATCCAGCGACATCCGGAGCGTAGAAATCGGCCCCGCCGTTAAGCCCTACAAATTCACCCCTAAACATTTCGATGTCTGGGTCGAAAGTAATGACGGCGGGCTGGCCGTCAATGGTCATTACGTTCTTCATGGTTTGACTCCGTTTTCTTCAAGCCATTTTCGGATGGAGGCTACTGCGCCTTTATCTATATCTGGGGATGGATGAGGGCGATGCATAACCTTTATTTGATCAAAGAGGAACACGGCAACACGTGAACCTTCCCGCTCTGTAATTTCAGCGCCAAGCTCCATTAACATCCCGGCGGCATCACTCCATTTAACGCCGGCAGGGGTTGGTCTAGAAAAGATCAGCTCCAGAGTTTTCCGATGTTTAGCTTTCATGATATCTATGATACTACAAAACAGTATCATATCAGAGGCTATGATTTCAATGTTCAAGTCTGTAGCGACTGACGTCGAGGCCCTAAACAAGATGTTCGAGCCAATCGGCATCGTGATAGAAGAGCTGGGGTGTTTTGCGCTACGCAGCAGCAGACATGGCAGGCGAGGGCATACGGATCAATGCGGCAGGTATCGGGCAATAAAAAACCCGCAAAGCCAATGGCGATGCGGGTTTTTGACGATCTATGGTGATTTTGACGGCACCATAAACCGTTATTTCTGGTCGGGACGGCGGGATTCGAACTCGCGACCCCTTGCACCCCATGCAAGTGCGCTACCAGGCTGCGCTACGCCCCGAAAGACCGAGAGTATATCCCATAGATTTTTTTTACACAAATGGCGAACGGGACATGGCGGCGAAACGCGCGGCAGCTGCCTGCTGCCTGTTCAAAACGTCGGGGCCAGAATGGACGACACCGCTTCGGCTGGGCCGGCAATCAATTCGTGGACAGGACCTCGAAGATGCTTGTTGTCAGCGTATTCAAGTCATGGGCATCGATGTTAAGGCAGGGCGTGAGGTAGATGATGCGGCCAAAAGGGCGTATCCACACACCAGCCTGAACAAAGCGTTGCCGCAAGGCTTCGCGGTCGGGCGCGTGGTCCAGCTCGACGACACCTATGGCGCCCAGCACGCGCACGTCGCGCACGCCTGGCAAGTGGCGGCAGGGTTCGAGGCCACTGCGTAGGGCGGCTTCCAGCTCTCTGGCCTGCGCGATGCGCGGCTCCTGTTCGAACAGGTCCAGTGACGCATTGGCGGCTGCGCAGGCCAGGGCATTGCCCATGAAGGTGGGGCCGTGCATCAGGGCGTGCGAAGGATCGTCAGACCAGAACGCCTCGAAGACGCGCTGGCTGGCAACGGTTGCCGCCAGCGGCAGCGTGCCGCCTGTGAGCGCCTTGGAAAGCGTCACGATATCCGGCCTGATGCCTGCCTGCTCAAAGGCGAAACATGTGCCGGTACGGCCGAAGCCGGTGAAGATTTCGTCGAAGATCAACAGTATGCCGTAATGGTCGGCCAGTTCGCGTAGCCGGCGCAGCACGCCGGGTTCATGCATGAGCATGCCGCCCGCTCCCTGGACCAGCGGCTCGACCAGGATGGCGGCGATGTTGTCGCCATGCTTTTGCAGAAAGGCGTCCAGCGCGGCCTCGCTGTCGGCGTCTTTGGGCAGAGGGAGTATGTCGTGTTCGGAAAGCATGCCCTGGAAGGCTGCGTGCATGCCGACATCGGGATCGCAGACTGCCATGGTGCCAAAGGTGTCGCCGTGGTAGCCGCCCTGGAAGGCGAGGATGCGGGTGCGGGGTTTGCCTTGGTTGACCCAGTACTGCATCGCCATTTTGATGGCGACCTCGACCGATACCGAGCCCGACTCGGTGAAAAATACGCGGTCCAGGCCCGGGCCCAGCAAGGCGCACAGGCGCCTGGCCAGATTGAGTGCAGGCTCGTGCACCAGCCCGCCGAACATGACGTGCGGCGCGGCGTCCAGCTGCTGGCGCAGTGCCTGCGCGATATGCGGGTGATTGTAGCCATGGCAGGCTGTCCACCAGGACGCCACGCCGTCCACCAGGCTGCGTCCGTCGGCCAGTTCGATGCGACTGCCGGCGGTGCGCACCACGGGCAGCGGTGGGGAGCTGGTTTTCATCTGGGCATAAGGCAACCAGGTGTGGGGATAGCCTTCGGCCATCCAGCGGGGCGCAGTCGACATAGTAGTTGGATCTGATGAAAAAATGAGGGAAGGCCCTGCCGCAGGCTATGGGCTTGAACATTGTACTGGGGGAGATATTGCTATGATTCTGCCCATGAGCCGGATGGATACCCTGTTTTCCCAATACCTAGACGACGCGCAGCGCCGCCATATGCTGCGCCGCCTTCGGCCCCTGCAACCGCAGGCGGCTGGCCGCGTACTGGTCGAAGGCCATTCTGTCATCAATTTTTCGGGCAATGATTATCTGGGCCTGTCGCGGCACCCGCAGGTCATTGAGCGGGCGCGTGAATATGCCGAACGCTACGGCGCAGGGGCGCAGGCCTCGCGACTGGTGTGCGGGTCCTCGCCGATGTACGAGGCGGTGGAGCGCAAGCTGGCCAGCGCCAAAGGCACCGAGGCGGCGCTGCTGTTTGCGTCGGGATGGCAAGCCAATGCGGCCGTATTGCCTGCCTTGCTGCAACTCAAGGATGACAGCGGCGTCAGCCCCCAGGTCTATACCGATAAACTGATTCATGCCAGTCTGCATCAGGGGTGCAAGGCGGCAGGGATAAAGCAGATACGCTTTCGGCATAACGATCTGGACCATCTCGAGGCGTTGCTGCAGGCGCGCTCGGGTACGGCCGGACGGCGTTTCATTGTGACGGAAAGCGTGTTCAGCATGGATGGCGATTGCTGCGATGTGGCCCGTCTTGCCCGGATTGCCGAGCGGTATGATGCCTTTCTTTATCTGGATGAGGCGCACGCGACGGGCGTGCTTGGTCCTGGCGGCATGGGGCTGTCGGGGTTTGCTCCCGGTGCGGTGGATCTGGTCATGGGTACGTGCAGCAAAGCCCTGGGCGGTTTTGGCGCTTATGTGGCCGGTTCGCGCGCGCTTTGCGACTATCTGGCCAACACCTGCTCCGGATTTATCTATACGACGGCATTGCCGCCGGCGGTGCTGGGCGCGCTGGACGCCGCACTGGACCTGGTGCCTGTCATGCAGGCCGAGCGTGCGCGGCTGGCGAGCCATGCCGACATGCTGCGGGCCGGGCTGCATGGGCTGGGGCTGGACACCGGCGCGTCGTCCACGCACATTGTGCCTGCTGTGGTGGGCGATGCAGGTCGGGCCCTGTCGCTCAGCGCACAGCTTGAGGCCCAGGGACTGCTGGTCGCAGCCATACGGCCGCCTACCGTTGCCCACGGCAGCAGCCGTCTGCGCATTGCCTTGAGCGCAGTGCACACTGACGGCGATATCGCGGCGCTGTTGTCCGCCTTGTCGCGGGAGATCTCGACAGATGTCTGAGCTGCTCGATATGAATGTCGGCGCGGTGAACAGTCAGACACGGCAAACGCAGGCAGGGCAAGCCTTAGCAGTGAAGCAGGCCCTGCCGACGCTGGTTTTTATCCATGGCTGGGCTTTCGACACCGAATTCTGGCGCCCATTGCGTGATGCGCTGGGCGCATGGCCGCAGCATGACATTGATCTGGGTTATTTCCAGGACGGGGGTATGGCGCAACTGCCTGCGGGGCCGCTGGTCATGATAGGCCATTCATTTGGCTACCTGCATGCGCTGTCCATGGCGCCTGCTCAGGCGCAGGCCTGGATCAGCATCAACGGGTTCTCGCGCTTCAGCGCAGCGCCGGATTTCGATCAAGGCGTGGCGCCGCGCGTGCTGCAAAAAATGATGACGCGGTTGCAGAGCAGCCCGGATGCGGTGATTCGTGAGTTTCGGCGCCGGTGCGGCGCGGGCGAGCCTGTCGGGGCGCTCAACGCCGAAGCCCTGCGACAGGATCTTGAGCGCATGCTGAACGAAGATCAGCGCGCGCGCCAGGCGGCGCAACGGAACGCTACGCTGGTGCTGGCCGGGGAGGCTGATCAGGTCGTACCGGCAGCCATGACGCGTGCCGCCTTTGCGGGCTGCGATATTGTCTGGAAGGCCGGCGCCGGCCACTTGTTGCCGCAGGAGGACGTCGCGTGGTGTGCAGCGCATATCGACGATTTTGTGCGCGCCCGGTTCTGCCTCGGAGAGGGCGGCAGAACGGGCCGAGCCCAAGACAGTGCTGCGCCAGCGGCCGAGCCTGCGGTTCTGCCAGGCGCCGTTACGCAGAAATCGCGGATCAGAGACAGGTTTGCCGCGGCTGCGGCGAGCTACGAACAAGAGGCTATCGTCCAGCGCACGGCGGCGCAGCAGTTGATGCAGCGTATTGCCGCGCTGGATTTCCCGGCTCGGCCCCGCGTGCTGGAGATTGGGTGCGGGACGGGTCTGCTCACCCGCAAGCTTGCCGGTTTTTTTGATGATGCGGTGTGGACGATTACCGATATCGCCGAACCCATGCTGGCGGCAGCCCGGCAGTCGGTCCGTCTGCCGGGCGAGTGCCATTATCAGGTGATGGATGGCGAATATCCCGATCCCGCATGTTCCGGGTCCGATGGGAAGCCACCGAGTTTCGATCTGATCTGCTCCAGCATGGCGATGCAATGGTTTGATGATCTGGATGCGGGCCTGGCCCGGCTGTCGGCTTTATTGGCGCCAGGCGCGTATCTGGCGATTGCTACGCTGGCAGAGGGGACTTTTGCCGAATGGCGTGCCGCGCATCATGAGCTGGGGCTGACGCCGGCAAGCCTGGTGTTTCCGCCGGCAGAGCGTATCGGCGCTCAGTTGTTCCGGTGCGGATTGCAGGGTGGCGTGCAGACGGAGTGCGTGGTGCAGGACTGCGGTTCCGCGCAGGCATTCCTGCGTGGGTTGAAGGCGATAGGCGCAAGGACTGGCGGGTCGGGGCGCCGCGCCCTGACAGGGCCGCAGCTGCGCCGGGTTTGCCAGGCTTTTGACCAGTCCGGTGCAAAGGCCAGTTATCAGATGGCCTTCGGCATCTGGCGCAAGCTGCCATCATGATTTTCGGAGATATACAACGATGAGTGATCAACAAGCGGCGGATCGCGGGGGACCGGCTCCGCGCGGTGTTTTTGTTACGGGTACGGATACCGATGTCGGCAAGACGTTCGTGTCGGCGATTCTGGCCAGAGCGTGGGCCGCGGACTACTGGAAACCGTTTCAGACTGGCGTCGCGTCGGCCCGGGGCGATACCGAAACCGTGGCGGCGCTGCTCGGCAGCGCTGCGGACGGCGCTCACCCCTGGCCTGGCAGGCTGCACAAACCGCTGAGCATTCTTCAGGCGCCTTTGTCCCCTTGGGAGGCGGCCCGGCAGCAGGGCGTGACGCTCGAGCTCGCCGATCTGCGGCTGCCCGATACGGCTGCGCCACTGGTCGTGGAGGGCGCGGGCGGCCTGTATGTGCCGCTGGATAACACGCTGATGATGATAGATCTGGCCGCCCGGCTGGCCTTGCCGGTTGTGCTGGTGGCGCGTAGTACGCTGGGCACTATCAATCACACCCTGCTGAGTTTGCGGGCGCTGCAGGCGCAGCGGATTCCCGTGTTGGGCGTCGTCATGAATGGTCCGCCCAATGCGGGCAATCGCGAGGCGATCACGCGGTTTGGCGGGATACCGCTTATTGCCGAGATCCCCCGTGTTGATGTGCCCGATCATCGCGCCGTGACGGCGCTGGCGGACAGGGTGGAAGGGCTTTCCGTGCTGTTGGCGCGCATGAGGCCCTGAGCAAGCGGTCTGCATAAGGCTGGTGAGTAGCCCTATGCGGGAGTCAGGCCAGTTGGGGCGCGATATGCTTCAGTGCGCTCAACTGTCCCAGCAGTATGAGTACGTCCTTGGGTTGCAGCGGAAAATCAATGGATGGGTGCGCGATGACCTGGGTTTTGCGCTTGAGGGCCAGGACGTGTATGGTTTCCTCTACATTTTGCAATACCTGGCTCAGCGGCACGCCGTCCAGACGTTCGCTGACATCGATTTCGACAACAAACTCGCCGTTGCCAATCGAGATGTAGTCGTTCACCATGGGGTAGCTCAAGGCCTGCGCCACGCGCATGCCCATTTCCTCTTCCGGGTGGATAATGCGCTCCACGCCCAGCTTGCTCAATATAAGATGCTGGGCGTGCGAAGACGCCTTGACCCAGATGGTCTTGATACCCAGGGATTTCAGATGCACCACACAGACCAGGCTGGCCTGAATATCTTCGCCTATGGCGACCAGCACCACATCGTAATTTTCCAGGCCCAGCTCTTCGAGCGCTGCCCGGTCGGTAACATCGGCAATCACCCCACGGGTAAGCTCGTCAGCATATTTGTCCACGATTTTGCCGCTGGTATCCACACCCAGGACGGAATGCCCCATTCTCATCAGCTCAAGCGAAGCAGCCGATCCGAAGCGACCGAGCCCGATGACGGCGAACTGTCCCATTAAAACTCCTGTTTTTGTTGTCATGCTGACGTAAGACCATTACGATAGTCGATTGGCGTTAGCATCGAAATTCTGGTAAAAACCCTTATGGACATTCGTCCTTGACACATTCTTGGCCAGTCTGAAGTCGTGGCTGACCCCGCTTTAATGGCTGTAAGATTTGATTATGACGAATTTGTTTGATCCTATCCAATTGGGATCCGTAGCACTTGAAAACAGAATTGTAATGGCACCGCTGACGCGCAACCGCGCATCAGAAGGTCGTATCCCCAACGACATGATGCGCAATTATTATTGCCAGCGCGCGTCGGCCGGATTGATTATTTCCGAGGCCACTTCAGTATCGCCCCAGGGTGTAGGCTATCCGCATACGCCTGGGATATGGTGCCGGGCGCAGGTGGATGGCTGGAAACGCATTACTCAGTCAGTCCATGCGCGCGGCGGCAAGATTTTTCTGCAGCTCTGGCATGTGGGCAGGGTGTCTGATCCCGAGTTTCTGAATGGCGAGATTCCCGTTGCGCCCAGCGCGATTGCCTGCGATGGCGATGTCAGCCTGCTGCGGCCCAAGCGTCCATATGTGGTGCCGCGCGCCTTGCATGCAGAGGAAATCGCCCGGATTGTCGTCGATTTCGCCGAAGCGGCCCGCAAGGCCAAGGATGCCGGGTTTGATGGCGTCGAGGTTCACGGCGCCAATGGATACCTGATCGATCAGTTTCTGCATGATGGCAGCAACAGGCGGCAGGATAATTATGGCGGCCCGATCGAAAACCGTGCCCGGCTGTTGCTCGAGATCGTGGATGCCTGCGTCGGCGTCTGGGGCGCAGGGCGCGTAGGTGTTCATCTTTCGCCTGGTGGCGGTGCGCATGCCATGCATGATAGCAATCCGCAAGCCTTGTTCTCCTATGTGGCCACGGCGCTTGGTCAGCGCCGCCTGGCTTTTCTGTTCCTGCGCGAGGCGCCAGGCGCGCATGCCCTTGGTCCTCAGATCAAGCAGCTGTTTCATGGCCCCGTCATCGTCAACGAAAACTACGATGCTGACCAGGGAGCGCAGGCCCTGGCTGAAGGTCGTGCGGACGCGGTGGCGTTTGGCAAGGCATTCATTGCCAATCCGGATCTGGTCCTGCGTTTGCGTACGCAGGCGCCGCTCAACGACTGGGACAGCAGCACCTTTTATGCCGATGGTCCCAAGGGCTACACAGACTATCCGGCGCTGCCCGCGGCAAATACCGAAACACGCGATTGCGCCGACGAAAAAATCTCACCACGGCACGCGGCAGCGTGCTAACTTCTTCTTGATGAATGTATGCCGGGGAGACAATGGTGAAAGGATTCGTTGTAGGTATCGGAGCGGCCATCCTGATGACAGGATGCGCTGTAGGCATAAGTCCCGATGGAAACTCGCCTTCAATGACTTATACCGTACCGCGCAGCTATCAAACTGTCTATTTGCGGCTGCAGAATCAGGCTGACGAGTGTCTTCGCGGAAAGCAGCAATACGATGTCTATGCCCAGATCGATGCTGCCTCGCAGTCAGGCACGGTATCAGTGAAGGGGCCGCTGGGAAATCTTGAGGTCGCGCGCACTGATATCCAGGCCATCGACAAGAGCCATACCAAGGTGACTCATGTCGTATGGGGGCACAAGCCCTGGGACGAAGACGCGCTCAAGGCCATGCGACAGTCTGTGCTGCTGGATACCTCGGTGTGTGTGGCGTATCAGTGAGGCGCGTCAGCTCAGCTTGGCTTTGACCTGGCCCGATACGGCAGCCATATCGGCACGGCCGGCGAGCGATGTCTTGAGCAGCGCCATGACCTTGCCCATGGCCGGGCCGCCCGTGACACCCTGTGCCTGCACCTGTTCGATGGCCGCCGCGATGGCCGCCTCGACTTCTTCTGGTGGCGCGGCCTGAGGCAGGAATTCCTGCAGCACGGCAAGCTCGGCCTTTTCCTGTGTAGCGGTTTCGGTGCGGCCGGCCTGTTCGAAGGCGGCGATCGATTCGCGTCGCTGCTTGACCTGTTTTTCGATAATGGCGGTGATGTCGGCGTCGGTCAGTTCCTGACGGCTGTCGACTTCTTTTTGCTTGATAGCGGCCTGCAGAAAACGCAAGGTGCCAAGGCGGGCGGTATCTCTGGCGCGCATGGCTGTTTTGACGGCATCTGAAAGTTGTTGCTTGAGCTGTGTGCTCATGACGGCATCCTTTATGAATAAGTGTTTATTTTAAAGGAAGCGCGGGCTGCGCGGCAGCGCGTGTCAATGAAAGTCCCGGCTGCGCGTGGGCAAATCGTCCAGCAGGGCCGTCAAGTCGACCAGCCTGGAAGCCAGCAGGTGACAGATGCCGGATTGTTTTTGCCACACGCCATAGATGCCCATCAGTTTCGCATTGACCAGTTCCTGGCGCTGGCGCTGGGCAAGCTCAGGACGGACAATGGCATTGACACTGCCGGTTTCGTCCTCGAGCGTCACAAAGACAATGCCATGGGCAGTCTGGGGGCGCTGGCGTCCGGTCACAATGCCGCAGGCTCTGGCCAGACGGCGGTCGGGGTATTGATCAATCAGTGTGCCGGCCGCGGCAAAATGGCGCTCCTGGAGCTGGCTGCGCAGCAGGGCGAGAGGGTGGCGGCCCAGTGTCAGGCCCAGGGTCCGGTAATCCGCGTTGATGTTCTGGCTTTCGGTCGGTTCTGGTAGGGCAGGCTGGATGCGCTCGTGGATGGGTGCTTCACGCAGCAATCCGCTCAGGGCGGGGCTGGCGGCCTGCCAGCGCGCCTGCCGGCGATGTCCCGCCATGCTGCGCAGGGCGTCGGCGGCTGCCAGCGCATCCATGTCGTGACGCGTGAGACAGGCCCGCAGCGTCAGGTCATGCAGGGACTCGAAGGGGCGTGCGCGGCGGGCGGTTTCTATGCGCAGACCCGCCTGTTCAGACAGGCTTTTGATGCGACTCAGCCCCAGACGCACGGCAGGCCTGATGCCGCCCGCTGTGTTGACGCGAGAGGCCGGGTATGGCTGTCCGCTGGGCGAGGGTTGGCTGTCGGCCGAGTCTGGATATTCGAGCGTGGAGTCCCACAGACTGACGGCGATGTCCACGGGCAATACCTGCACGGCGTGACGGCGCGCATCCTGCACCAGCTGATTGGGGGAATAAAAGCCCATGGGTTGTGAGTTGAGCAGGGCAGTCAGGAATGCTTCGGGTTCGTGGCATTTGAGCCAGGCGCTGATATAGGCCAGTTTGGCGAAGCTGGCGGCATGGCTTTCGGGAAAGCCGTATTCGCCGAAGCCTTCGAGTTGCCTGTACAGGCTGATGGCGTAGCCTTCAGAGCAGCCATGGTCTGTCATCCCTTTGATCAGGCGGTCGCGGAATTTTTCGACGCCGCCTTTGCGCCGCCAGGCAGCCATGGAGCGGCGCAGCAGATCTGCGTCGTCGGCGCTGAAGCCGGCTGCAACCATGGAGATCTGCATGGCCTGCTCCTGAAAAATGGGTACGCCCAGGGTGCGCTTGAGCACTGCCGCAATGGCAGGCGTGGGGCTTTCTATTTCTTCTTCGCCTTTGCGACGCCTCAGGTAAGGATGTACCATGCCGCCCTGTATCGGCCCCGGACGGACGATGGCCACCTGTATGACCAGATCGTAGAATGCTTTGGGCTTGAGGCGCGGCAGCATGCTCATCTGCGCACGGGATTCAATCTGGAATACGCCCACGGTATCGGCGCGCTGAATCATCTCGTAGGTGTCGTCGTCATCGTCGGGAATGTCCTGCATCCGCATGGACTGGCCGCGACGCTGCGCCACCAGGGTCAGACAGCGCTTGAGCGCCGACAGCATGCCCAGCGCAAGCACGTCGACCTTGAGCAGCCCCATGGCATCCAGATCGTCTTTATTCCACTGCACGACACAGCGGTCGGGCATGGCGGCGTTCTCGATGGGGACCAACCGGCTAAGCTTGTCCCGCGCAATGACGAATCCTCCCGGATGCTGGGACAGATGGCGGGGAAAGCCCAGCAGCGCTTCGATCAGCCCTATCCACAAGTGCACGATGCGCCCCTGCGGGTCCATGCCGTGTTCCGCCAGTTTTTCCTGCAACCCCTGCTTGCCGTCCCAGTAATGGAAAGATTTGGCAACGCGCCCGACCATGTCCAGGTCCAGCCCCAGCGCTTTGCCTGTATCGCGCAGGACGCTGCGAATGCGGTAGGTGGTAACGACGGCGGTCAGGGCGGCACGGTCTCGGCCATATTTATCGTAGATGTACTGGATGATTTCTTCGCGCCGCTGATGCTCGAAGTCCACATCGATATCGGGTGGTTCCTTGCGGGCATGGCTGATGAAGCGGGCGAACAGGGTGTTGCCGTTTTCGGGGTCTACTTCAGTGATGTGCAGGCAATAACATACCGCGGAGTTGGCGGCCGAACCGCGCCCCTGGCACAGAATGCCGTTCCGCCGTGCAAACTGAACAATATCGTAGACCGTCAGGAAATAAGGCTCATACTCCAGCGCACCGATAATGGCCAGCTCGTTTTCGATCTGACTGCGGATCTTGTCACTCAGGCCGTTGGGATAGCGCTGCCGGGCGCCGGCAAAGGTCTCCTGACGCAGATAGGTTGAGGGCGTCATGCCTTCGGGCACGATTTCCTGAGGATACTGATAGGCGATTTCCTTGAGATTGAAAGTGCACAAACGGCTGATGAACAAGGTTTCGGCCATCGCCTGGGCAGAGTACAGGTTGGCCAGGCGAAGCCGGCTTCGCAGGTAGTGTTCGGCGTTGGCCTTGAGCTGGTAACCGCAGTGAGCCAGCGGCTGCTTCAGTCGGATGGCTGTAAGGGTGTCGTGCAGCGGCTGGCAGGACCGCGCATGCATTTCGGCCTGGCCAAGGGCCGTGATCCTGATGCCTGAGCGTTGGGCGGCCTGTTCCAGGGTGGTCCGGTGCTGGGCGTCTGCGTGGTGATGGTGCAAGGCCAGGCCCAGCCATAGCCGCCCGGGAAAGATCCGGCCAAGACGCAGCAATTGGGCATCCAGGGTTGCGCCGGCCATGTTGTACTCCGGCCTCAGGATGATGAGGCAGTCCGGCAGGCCGCGCAAATGCTCGCTGCCCGGCGGCGGGCTGTCGATGTCGTCCAGCGCCAGCTGGTACTGGCCTTTTCCGCTGCGTCGCCGCGCCAGAGTGATCAGCTCTGACAGGTCGCCATAGCCTTTTGCATTGCGTGCCAGAACGATCAGATGCATGCCATCCAGTATGAAGCGGCTGCCGATGATCAGCTTCAGGCCGTTTTTTTCCGCCTCGGTATGCGCACGCACAACGCCCGCCAGTGAACATTCATCGCACAGGGCCAGGGCCTGATAGCCCAGGCGGGCGGCCTGCTCTACCAGTTGCTCGGGATGCGAAGCGCCCTGCAGAAAAGAAAAATTCGACAGGCAGTCCAGCTCGGCATAATCGATCAGCGCATGTGCGGGCATACTGGGCCTTCTTTAGCCGAAGAGACCATGGAGAAACCAGCCTGGGCCGCGGGCTTCGCGTTCCCGGTATAGCCAGTAACGAACGCCTTGCGAATCCTGCGCAACGAAATAGTCCCGCAGCTCGTGCCCTGACTCGCCCCACCATCCGCTTTCCAGGCGTTCAGGCCCCTGTATCAAGTGCAGCGCCATGTGCTGGTACACAGGATAATTGCCCTGGGTGTCCAGCCTGAGCGGCGCGGCGAGCAGCCAGAAAGGCCGGGCATGGGTGGGCAGCCGGGGCGGTTGCGCTTGGGCGACCGGCATGCCCTGGTCCTGGAGCGGTTGCCACAGATTAGCCTGTTCGGGCCGGTGGTCTGCCATGGGCGCGCTGTGCAAGACCTGCCCGGCTCCCAGGCGCGCCCGCAGCAGGTCAAGCAGCTTGTGTTCCTGGCTTTCCCATTGCTCAGGTTCGGGAAAAAGGCTGCCGCTGGCGGCGGGGCGAGCCCCGGTTTGATCCGCTGCCAGTTCGAGGCTGATGACCGGAGCGGGCAGGGCGAGCGTATGCAGACGTTCGCGCAGTACGTTGTAAAAATCGCCGGGCTGCCAGGCGCTTTCGGAAAGTCGCAGCGCGATCAAGGTAGGCGGGCGTGCATGCCGGCCTTTTTCGTGGTGCAGCAACAGTTCGAGCGAGCGCACGGACAACTGACGGGCCTGCAGCCAGCCGCACAACTGTTCGATCAGTCGGGCGGCCACTGCCATGATGGCGCTGTCATGCTCCAGGCGCTCGATCAGGTCGTAGCGCTGTCTGAAAGACAGCGGCGCCTCAAACCAGGTAAAGCGTTCTGGCTGGAGTCCGTAGGCCATGTCGACGTCCCGCATGAGCAGTGGATTACTGCGTTGCTGGAGCGCCTGACGGGGCAACTGGCGAAGTTGTCCCAGGCAGCGGCAGCCTATGCCGTCAAGCCAGTCGGCAAAAGGCAGGACAGCGGGCAGAGCCTGCACAGGCAAGGCGTCGAGACGGTGGCGCAGGCTGCGCAGGGACAGCGTGCGGCGCTGTCTGGAGGCTTGACGGGACAGCACCCAGGCACCCAGGGCAGTGGGCGCCATGCCCAGCCAGGACCGTACGCCCAGATTGTGCAGGGTGGCCCGGATGCGCTTGCATAGCTGACGCGGGCCCTTGAACAGACTAAGGCTGGCGCTGACCTCCATCAGCACGGCGTGCTCGCGAAAGCAGTGCACGCAAGGCGTGTACTGCAGCATGGCCAGGGCGATGCCGTACAGGTGCCGCAGGCATTGTCCGGTGTCTTCTTGCGCGCATTGCAGCGCAGGCGCCAGGCTTTGCGCGGTGTCTGCACTCATGCCAGCGCGCACCCCCAGCCTGTGGGCTGCCGGCGTGCAGGCGCTGATTTTTCCGGCGGCCAGTACGGCAGCCGGCGTGTCGGTGGCCCAGAGAGGAAAACAGACATCCAGGCTATGCGTGGGCAGATAAAGGCTGATCCAGAGCGACATGGTCGGAAAGAGGAGTGGTTCGCGGCGATAGAGAGGGATGCAGGGTCAGATCGATGCCTTGCTCGCAGGCGGGGCCCCTGCGCTTGACGATGTGTATTGCCATGCCCTCAGGACGTGGCTGCAGCAGCAGCCGCAATGGCGCAGCGCTGGCTTGCGAGGCCGCTGAAGGCGGGCGCATCATGAAGAACAGGGATTCACTTTGACGGGCGGCAAGATGCAGGCGGCGCAGGCTGCCCGCCCGCAGCGGCCCGGCCCAGCACAGCAGGGCCGCGCAGGCGTTATGGCGCAAGATCTGCTCTGCCGCCCAGAGCAGATCGCCGGGAGACTGCGGCGCAACCCAGTGCAGGCAATGCTGTTCCAGTTCCCAATTGAGCCAGCAATGAAAATGCGGCGGATAAGGCGGGCCCAGCAGAAAAATGCTGCGCCTGCCGGGCAGGCTCGCGAGTGCGGGGCGCAGCAGCGACAGCTCGCCAATGCCTGGATGGCTGGGCATCAGTTCGATGAGCGCACCCAGCGGCCAGCCCTGGCCAGGCAGCGCCTGATCCAGCGCGGGAAACCCTGTGCTGCTTGTCGCGTGAAGCGGACGCGCCAGTTGGCTGCCGCGCCACAGGGCGGGATGGATGCGCTCGGGATGACGCAAGGCGGTCGACAGGAGTGGGTGGGTCATAAACGGGAAATCGCTGTGCCGGCGGACATCAGCTATTTATACTGTCTAAATAAACAGTATAAATCCATAAGAGAACAAATGCATGCCTGCCAGAGTCTGGCTGGGTGGCGTACAATTTTTAGTAATGAAATGGATTCTGGCTTAAGCGGGAGAGACGAGTTTTGCCCCAACCCTATATTTTTATTCCGCGCGACGGCAAACCCCAGTTGCTGTTTGTACTGCTGCATGGCGAGTCGTCCGGACCCGAGCAGTTGTTTGCGCTGGCCGACGCCATCAAACGGGCGTTTCCCGCTTCTGTCGTTGTGTTGCCTTATGCTTTCGAAGAGGGAAATACCCGGCAGGAAGCCGGTTCAGGCGACTACTACTGGGTGGATCCTGCCAGGCTGCAAGGCGACGGCGCTGCCGAGCCGGTGCGGCAGGCCTTGACCGGTCTGATCGATCTTATCCAGAGCCTGCAGCAAGAATACGGTCTGACGGGCCAGCAAACAGCGCTTGCGGGTTTTTCGCAGGGCGCCTCCATGGCGTTGGAAGCGGCGCATGCGCAGCCTGATCTGGCAGGCCGGGTCCTGGCGTTTTCAGGCCTGTATGTCCAGCCGCCCATGGCAGTGCCGCCGGCCACTGTCCTGCATTTTTTCCACGGTGCCAACGACCAGCAGGTGTCAGTGGAAGAGGTGGAATCGACGCTGGTGCGCCTGGGTGAACTGCAAGGAGACGCCACGCTTGATGTGGCCTCGGGCATTGGACATGAAGTGCACAATGCTCTGATAGAGCAGGCCGTTGTGCGCTTGCAGACCTGTGTGCCGTTGCGCAACTGGGAAGACGCGCTGAGCTCGCTCGAAAACGACATCCGTAAGCAGGGCCCGGAACAAGGCAGGACCCTGCACTGAGTGAGGGCAGTGCGTAGCCCGGTGCTTAGTCGGGCCCCGAGGCGGGCCGCTTCCAGGTGAATTTGATATCGGTCGTGCCTGAGTCCTTGATGGTGATGTCGCGCGATTGCGTTTCACCCTTGTAGGTGGCGAACAGCTTGTACTGCCCCGGCGACAGCTTTGCCAGGAAATACGGCCCCGATGCTTTCGCGTTCAGTATGCTGCTGTCCTGCGCATTGCGTATCACGACCTGTACATCCGCGGCATAAGGCGATGCTGCGCTGCCTTCGCTGGTCGTGGCAAAGGTCAGGGCAAGGGGGTATTGGCTCTTGGCCTGCTTGAAGGCGCTGGATTCTTCCTGGCCTATGCCGCCGCTGATATACGTGACGCCGTTCTGGGTTTGCTCGGGAGGGAGTTGAGCCTGAGCGGTCGAAAGCAGGGCAGCACCGGCCAGCAGGGCGCATGCCATGATCTGTCTGGGCAGCCTGCGAACGAGGCCGGTTGTCATGTTGCTGGGTGTTGCATCGGTAAGCATAGGTCCTCCATTACGAGTGGGGGTCGGTCAGCAGCGACCAATCGTGACGCTCCACCTGGCGACCTTGTGCGTCGTAGCTTGTCTCGCTGAAAATGGACGCCCCTTCGGACGGCACGGCGATGACGGTGGAGCAGCGGGTACCGTAAGTATCGCTGACAATGAAGGGACTGCTCAACAGGCGCTCGCGATCCAGTGCCAGGCCGGTGTTGGGCAGATCGTGGTCGGGGGCGGTCGTGGTGTCGCGCAAGACGTCAAAAATGGGGGAGAGCGATTGATCCAGCCCATCGAAGGATAGCGTGTCGAGCGCCTGTCTCAGGCGCTGCGATTTGGGCCAGGGCGTATCCAGCAGGTGATTGGACAATACATAGCGCCCCGGCGCGAGCAGCATCGGTCTGTTCTGTTCCGAACGGTTGCCGATATAACAGGCTTGCCGGCGATCGCCAACGATGAGATTAAAGCCGTTGTACAGACCCCCTTGTGCCTGCACCTGGCTGGCGTAGGCTAGCGGCGTTTGAGTTCCCGCCAGATAATTGCTGACCAGTGCGCCCCGGGAAGGAGCGTCGGACAGCAGGACGGAAGGATCGCGATAATTTGTGATGAGGGCGTAGCGGCCCTGGCGGGTCAGGCCCAGCCAGGTGCCGCCTCCCTGGACGTCTATGCCGGAGATGATGTCGGGATGGTGGGGCCAGGGAGCGGCCGGCAGGCAGGGGCGGGCGTGGAACTCATCGCGATTGGCGGCGATAAACAAAGGCCATCGCGGATCTACCGAGATGGCCAGGTAAGCAATGCACATGGAGAGTCAGCCTACAGCATGGCGATGACGTTGGATTTCTCGACCAGATTGCGCAGTCGCACGGCATCGCCGATACGCGAATAACGGCCGCTGGAGTTGAGCAGGACGATCGCCAGGTCGCGGTTGCCGATGCGGGTCAGCATGACCAGGCATTCTCCTGCCTCGTTGATGAAGCCGGTTTTGGAAATCTTGATGTTCCAGTTGCCATTGCGCACCAGGCGATTGGTGTTGTTGTACACCAGTTGCCGGCCTTTTCCGACCTCGACCTGATAGGTGTCATCAGTGGTATAGCGATGAATGAGCGGCTGCTTGCTGGCGGCCTGGAGCAGATGAACCAGATCGCGCGGGGAGGACACGTTTTCACTGGACAGGCCGGTAGGCTCGACAAAACGCGTATTGCGCATGCCCAGGGCACGGGCCTTGTCGTTCATGGCGCGCACGAAGGCGGGCATGCCGCCGGGATAGTAGCGGGCCAGCGCATGCGCTGCGCGGTTTTCGGAAGACATCAGCGCCAGGTGCAGCATATCGGCCCGGCTCAGTTCTGTTCCGACGGCAAGCCGGGAGCGCGAATGGCGCAGCCTGTCGACATCCGCATCCGAGATGCGCAGGATGGCATCCATGGGCTGATGTGCTTCGGCTATGACCAATGCCGTCATCAGCTTGGAAATGGAAGCAATGGGGCGGACTTCGTCGCTGTTCTTGTCGTACAACACGGTGGAGCTGGCAAGATCTTGCACATAGGCAACCTCGGACCGCAGCACAGCCTTGCTGGTCAACGGTTCGATTTCCGACTCGTCCGAAGATTCGCTTCGGCTGGGCAGGCTGGCGTCGGGGTTTGCCTGTTCCAGGCTGACCGGAGTCAGGGCACCGGAGCTGCCATAGTGGACGGGGCGCAGATTTTCACGGTGGATAATGCGTGCGCCGTGGCTGCCGGTACGGGCATGTGGCGCTGAGCTCATGCTGGTATCGGCTTGCGTGGGCATGCCGATAAATACAGACAGGCAGAGCGGGGCAAGCGCCAGAGGCAAAAGGCGACGCGAAACAGAGCGTAAGGTGGCTGGCATGGGCGGCATCGTCGTGATCAGGTGGTTAGCCGAGATGATATCAAGAAAATCGCTTTATATTAGATAGTTACATCAATCTTTTAAATATTTTTTGAGGATTTTTGTAAATCCTGGAACATTTCCCGGTTTTTGCTGTGCATGCAGACAGTGTTTTGGACGTCTGGATGTCGTGGCAAGTTTCAGGCGCGGTCGCGGCGTCCGGTTTGCTTGTAGTGCCCAAGCGGCGCTAGAAACCCGAACCGGTCCAGACCGAGCGGGCTCATGCGGTGGCATGCCTTGTTGAGAGGCTGAGTCCGCGGCGAGCGCGCATGATCAGCATAATGATAATGCTTGCATTGAGCAGGTTCCAGGCTATGCCATTGAGAAAAGCAGCCTGGTATGACCCCCGGAGGTCATAGATGACGCCAGACATCCAGCCGCCCAGCGCCATGCCGAACAGGGTTGCCATCAATACCGTGCCTACCCGCGTGCCGGCTTCACGTGGCGAAAAGTACTCACGGACAACCAGTGCATAGGCAGGCACGATACCGCCCTGGAACAGGCCGAACAGTGCCGATACGACATACAGCGACATCAGCCCCTTGGTAAACAGAAAGAGGAACAGCGCCACGGCTTGCAGCGCCGAGCCCAGCAGCAGTGTGCGCAACCCGCCGATGTGATCCGATATCCAGCCTGAGGCCAGGCGGCTGATGATGCCCAGGCTCAGCATCAGTGCGAGCATTTCGGCGCCGCGTGCGGCGCCAAAGCCCAGGTCTCCGCAATAGGCGACGATATGCACCTGGGGCATCGCCATGGCCACGCAACAGGCCACGCCGGCCACACACAATAGTGTCTGAAGTGTGGCCGGTGTAAAGCCCAGCGGGCGCGCGGGATCCGAGGCGGCCGTTTCGCGGGCGAAGCGGGATGTTTTTTTGCCGGTGCTGGTCGGAGCCTTGGGCGTGAGCGGCACGGAGGGCGGCCTGCGCCGGAACACCAGGGCCAGCGGCAGCATGGCGACAAGGCAGAACAGTCCCATGCCCTGATAGGTCTGGCGCCAGCCGACCTGATCGATGAAATGCTGCATGATGGGCGGCCAGACTGCGCCCGCGAGGTAGTTGCCGCTCATGCAGATGGCCAGCGCGATGCCGCGCCGGCGCACAAACCACTGCGAGCTGTCGGCCACAAGCGGGGTGAAGGTGGCGGCCGTGCCGAGCAGGCCGATCAGCACGCATTGCCAGAGATTGAAAAGCCAGATATCGCTTGCGGACCCGGCGAGCAGAAAGCCCGCCCCGATACCCACTGTGCCGATGACGATGGGCGCGATCACGCCATAGCGATCCGACAGGCGACCCATCAGAATGCCGCCCAGGCCAAACCCTACCATGGTCAACGTGTAGGGCAGAGAAGCCTGGGAGCGGCTGATGCCGAATTCCATCTGGATTTGAGGCAGCACGACGGTGATCGAGTACATGCCCGATCCGCCTATGGTCATCAGCAATAGTGAGACAAACAGCCGGGCCCATGCATAGGGCGATTCGATGGCGTCTGGCGCTGCGGTTCTGGATGTCATGGCAACAGGGAAGACGGTTAGCAGGACAGGTCTGATGCGCGGGTGTCCTGGCGCTGCCTGGCCAGAAGCATGTTACCTCACTGCACGATTAGAGTACGCTTTCCTCGACTTCCTGCAGACGCAGGATTTCCTGCAGCGGCATGTGCGCCTTGTGCTTGCCCACGAATTTGCACTCGCCATCGTAGATTGCGTCGCAGCCGGACAGTAGCGGGCAGCGTTTGAACAATTCGGAAATCCAGTCGACAAATACACGCACTTTGGGAGAGAGGTGGCGATTGTGCAGATAGACCACAGAAATGGGCATGGAGGGCGGCCTGAGCTCTGACAGCACTTCGCGCAAGGCCCCCGACGCCAGGTGCTCCGCCACCATGAAGCGTGCCGGCTGTATGAGGCCAAAGCCCTTGAGCCCGCAGGTGACATAGGCTTCGGCGTCGTTGACGGACACCACGCCTTTGATAGGGGTATGAACCTCGCGCCCGTCGATCAGAAAGCTCCAGTCGATGATGCGTCCTGTGCGGCCGGAAAAATAATGAACGGCATGGTGATCCGCAAGCGCTGCGATGGAGCGGGGCTCTCCATGCTGTTCAAGATAGTCGGGCGCGGCGCAGGTGACGCTTTCGAACGTGCCGATACGCTTGGCCACCATGGATGAATCCTCGAGTTCGCCGACCCGGATGACGCAGTCCACGGCGTCTTGCACCATATCTACCGGACGGTCGCCCATGCCCAGCGCCAGCTCTATTTCCGGATATTGATGATGGAACTCGCACAGGGCCGGCACAAGAATCAGGCGGCCTATGGAAGGCGGGACATCAATGCGCAGCCGGCCGTGCGGGCCTTGGGTGGAATTCCGAAGCGAAGACTCGGCCTCTTCGAGGTCGGACAGTATCTGTACGCAGCGTTCATAGTAGGACGCGCCGTCGGGGGTGAGACTGATGCGGCGCGTGGTGCGATTGAGGAGCCTGACCTTCAGCGCGCGCTCCAGGCTCTGGATGGTGGTGGTAACCGTTGAGCGGGGCAGGCCCATGTTATCGGCAGCCAGCGTGAAACTGTTGGCCTCGACGACTCGGGTAAAGACTTGCATGGCCTGAAATCGGTCCATGGGATTCTCCTGGGTCCAAGAATGGCGATTTATTGTTCGGCGATAAGAAACAGTGTTACCAAAATAGCAGTATTTATCTAATTTTGGGAAAAACCAATAATACTCGCTCTTTCCCTGCCCGCATATATGCATTCATGTATTGAATTGCAACCGGGCCGATCGGCGTTGTTCTGCTATCTGGCGCAGGGATTATCTCTATTCAAGGATGCACCATGTTTTCAGTTCGCAGGCGATATGCCGTGGCATTGATTTCCCTGTCGGCGGCGGCCGGCGTTACGGCCTATCGCGCCTATGCGGGTG
This sequence comes from Pusillimonas sp., assembly GCA_048270225.1. Lineage (GTDB taxonomy): Bacteria > Pseudomonadota > Gammaproteobacteria > Burkholderiales > Burkholderiaceae_B > Allopusillimonas. The sequence continues at coordinate 103,383 of JBLWTG010000006.1, forward strand.
ATGCGCAGGCGATCCCGGCGCAACAGGCGCCCGCCGCCGTGGTTGATGTCGCAGTTGTTCATGACCACACCATTACCGACTGGCATGCTTATTCAGGACGGCTGGAGGCGGTCGGGCGTGTGGAAATACGCCCTCAGGTCTCGGGCACGATTACCGCCGTGCATTTTAAGGACGGCAGCCTGGTCAGCCAGGGCGATGAGCTGTTCACCATAGATCCGCGGCCTTATCAGGCAGCGGTAGATAGAGCCAAGGCGCAGCTTGAGGGCGCCAGGGCGCGCGTTGTCTATGCTGCCTCGGAACTGCGGCGGGCCCAACGCCTGCTGGCCGCCAATGCCGTCGCCAAGCGGGATTTCGAACAAAAGCGCAATGAAGCGCGTGTTGCCTCAGCGGATCAGTCGGCTGCAGTGGCGGCACTCGAGGCTGCGCAGCTTGATCTGGAGCACACCCGTATCGTGGCTCCTATCGCGGGCCGCGTCTCGCGCGCAGAGGTCACGCTGGGCAATGTAGTGCAGGCTGGTGCCAACGCGCCGGTGCTGACTTCGCTGGTATCGGTGGACAAGGTTTATGCAGCCTTTGACCTGGACGAGCAGAGCTATCTGCGTCTGATGAATCGGCAGGGCAAACGGCAGGGCGACGCCATGCAGGTAGCGCTGGGTCTGGGCAATGAGTCGGGCTATCCGCGGGTGGGACGGCTCGCGTCTATCGATAACAGCATGGATGTGGCATCTGGAACCATACGGGTGCGCGCCATCTTCGACAACAAGGATCAGGCCCTGCTGCCAGGGCTTTATGCCCGTATCCGGGTCAGCGACGGTGCACCGCGCCAGGCTGTTCTCATCGATGAAAAAGCCATCGGCACGGATCAGGACAAGCGTTTTGTGCTGGTGCTCAACGATGAGGACAAAACTGCTTACCGCCAGGTGACGCTAGGCGCGATGCAGAAAGGCGGGCGCGTCATTGAGTCAGGGCTGGCGCCGGGCGAGCGCATCGTGGTCAACGGCCTGCAGCGTGTACGCCCGGGCGATCCCGTGCAGCCGCGCCTGGCGCAGGCCGATGGCCCGGCGCACCTGGCTGCCGGGCCTGCGTCCGGCATGCAGCCATCGAATGCAAAAGCGGTATCCACAAGCGATACCGCTACCTCCACATCCTGATTCTGGTGATGCATGAATATCTCGAAATTCTTTATTGATCGACCCATTTTTGCTGGCGTACTGTCAGTGCTGATCCTGCTGGCGGGAGCGCTTTCTGTTTTCCAACTGCCGATCTCGGAGTATCCCGAGGTCGTGCCGCCGTCGGTGGTCGTGCGCGCCCAGTATCCGGGCGCCAATCCCAAGGTGATTGCTGAGTCTGTTGCCGCGCCGCTCGAAGAGGCCATCAACGGCGTGGAAAACATGCTGTACATGCAATCCCAGGCCAATAGCGACGGCAATCTGGTCGTGACCGTCAACTTCAATCTTGGCATGGATCCGGACAAGGCGCAGCAATTGGTGCAGAACCGGGTTGCGCAGGCCTTGCCACGCCTGCCCGAAGATGTGCAGCGCCTGGGGGTGACCACTGTCAAGACATCGCCGACCCTGACCATGGTGGTGCACCTGGTATCGCCGGACAATCATTACGACGCCACCTATCTGCGCAATTATGCCGTTCTGAACGTCAAGGACAGGCTGGCGCGCATTCCCGGCGTGGGCGAGGTACAGATATGGGGGGCGGGCGATTATTCCATGCGGGTCTGGCTGGATCCCGCGAAAATGGCGCAGCGGCATCTGACCGCCAGCGATGCCGTGGCCGCCATTCGCGAGCAGAACGTGCAGGTCGCGGCAGGGGTGATTGGCGCTTCGCCCGCCGCCTCCGACGTGGCCACGCAGTTTTCGGTCAATGCGCGCGGTCGTCTGCGCACGACGCAGGAATTTGCCGACATTGTTCTGAAAACGTCGGCCGATGGCGGGGTGACCCGCCTGGGCGATGTCGCGCGTATTGAACTGGCCGCGTCCGAGTATGGCCTGCGCTCACTGCTGGACAATCAGTCGGCCGTTGGCCTGGGCATCATGCAGTCGCCGGGCGCTAACGCGCTTGAGGTGTCGGACCAGGTCCGGGCGGCCATGAAGGAACTGTCCGCCGATTTTCCCGCTTCGCTCGAAAGCCGGATTGCCTACGATCCGACGCAATTCGTGCGGGCCAGCATCAAGGCCGTGGTCAAAACTTTGCTCGAAGCCATTGCGCTGGTGGTTCTGGTTGTCATTGTTTTTCTGCAGACATGGCGCGCGTCCATTATTCCTTTGCTGGCGGTGCCCGTTTCCGTCATCGGAACTTTCGCCTTGATGCTGGTATTTGGCTACACCATCAATGCGCTGTCCCTATTCGGGCTGGTGCTGGCCATAGGCATCGTGGTCGACGATGCGATTGTCGTGGTGGAAAATGTGGAGCGGAACATCGAGGAAGGCTATTCCCCGCGAGAGGCAACATATCGCGCCATGCGGGAAGTCAGCGGACCCATTATCGCCATCGCGTTGACACTGGTGGCGGTATTTGTGCCGCTGGCTTTCATGACCGGGTTGAGCGGGCAGTTTTTCAAGCAGTTCGCCGTGACGATTGCCATCTCTACAGTCATTTCCGCCATCAATTCGCTGACGCTGTCGCCCGCGCTCGCCGCCTTGCTGCTCAAGGGCCGCAACGATCCGCCGGACTGGTTGACCCGCGTAATGCAGCGTTTCCTGGGCGGCTTTTTCGAGCGCTTCAATCGCTTCTTCGGGCGTTCTTCGGACCGTTACGCCAAGGGCGTGTCCGGCGTGATTCGCCGCAAGGCCTCGTCCATGGGCGTGTATGTGCTGTTGCTGGCCATGACAGCGGGGATTTCCTATATTGTGCCCGGCGGCTTCGTGCCGGCCCAGGACAAGCAGTATCTGATCGGATTTGCGCAGTTGCCCAGCGGCGCTTCGCTGGACCGCACCGAGAAGGTCATTCGCCAGATGAGCCAGATAGCGCTGGACCAGCCAGGCGTTGCAAGCGCTATCGCCTTTCCCGGCCTGTCCATCAATGGCTTCACCAATAGTTCGAGCGCAGGCATTGTCTTTGTCACGCTGGACGACTTTGCCGCGCGCAAGAGTCCCGCGCTTTCCGCAAATCAGATCGCCGCTTCGCTCAATGCCAAATATGCCGACATTGCCGGCTCTTATATTGCTGTGTTTCCGCCGCCGCCTGTAATGGGGCTGGGCACGGTCGGCGGTTTCAAGCTGCAGATCGAGGACCGGGGGGCACTGGGATATGCGGAGCTGGACAAGGCTGCCAGCGCATTTCTGGCCGAGGCGGCGAAAACGCCTGAGCTGGGGCCCGCATTTTCCAGCTATCAGATCAACGTGCCGCAGCTGGACGTTGATCTGGACCGGGTAAAGGCCAAGCAGTTGGGGGTGCCCATCAGCAATGTCTTCGATACGATGCAGATATATCTTGGCTCACTGTATGTCAATGATTTCAATCGTTTCGGACGCGTATATCAGGTGCGCGCCCAGGCGGATGCACCGTATCGCTCCCAACCCGAGGACATTCTGAGGCTGGAAACCCGGAACCGGGATGGTCTTATGGTGCCGCTGTCTTCGCTGGTGCATGTCTCACCGGGCTTCGGGCCGGAAATGGTGGTGCGCTATAACGGATACACGGCGGCTGACATCAACAGCGGGCCGGCGCCGGGCTATTCATCGGATCAGGCCCAGCAGGCGGCTGAGCGCATTGCGGAAAAAGTGCTGCCGCGCGGTGTGAAGTTCGAGTGGACAGACCTGACCTATCAGCAGATTCTGGCTGGCAATGCCGGCCTGTGGGTGTTTCCCATCAGCGTGCTGCTGGTCTTTCTTGTGCTGGCGGCGCTGTACGAAAGCCTCGCCTTGCCGCTGGCGGTGATATTGATTGTTCCCATGGGGATACTCGCTGCGCTGTCGGGCGTGTGGCTGACGCGCGGAGACAACAATATCTTTACCCAGATTGGGCTGATGGTGCTGGTCGGGCTTGCCTGCAAGAACGCCATTCTGATCGTCGAATTTGCCAGGGAACTGGAACGGGAGGGCCTGACCGTGGTCAAGGCTGCGGTCGAAGCCAGCCGCCTGCGCCTGCGTCCCATCCTGATGACTTCCATTGCTTTCATCATGGGGGTGCTGCCCCTGGTGCTGTCCAGCGGCGCCGGTTCGGAGATGCGTCATGCCATGGGTGTTGCCGTGTTCTTCGGCATGCTGGGCGTGACCTTGTTCGGCCTGTTTCTGACCCCGGTGTTCTATGTGCTGCTGCGGCGTCTCGGGCAAAAGGTCGCGCACAAGACGGGCAGCGGACGAGCCGCAACACCCGTCGACACAATGCCAGCCGGTGCGGCGGATTAAAGGCGGCCCGGCAGCAGTCATTACATGAACAGGATATTGATTATGCGAATTAAAAGTCTGCGTTTACTGGCCGGTTTGTCCGGCGTGGCGATCGCCCTTGCCGGGTGCGCCGTCGGGCCGACATACCAGCGGCCCACGGTAGAGACGCCGGCTGCGTTCAAGGAGTCGGCACTCACGCCGGAAGCTGCCCAGCACTGGAAAGCTGCGCAGCCTGCGGAGGCAATGGCGCGCGGGCGCTGGTGGACCATCTTCCAGGACAGCGACCTGGATGATCTTGAACGCCGCGCCATGGACGCCAACCAGCAATTGAAGGCGGCGGCGGCACGCGTGGAGCAGGCCCGTGCCCTGCAGCGCGGTGCCGGCTCGGAGCGCTTTCCGACCGTGGACATCGGGGTGGGCCCCACACGCCAGCGCAGTTCCAATGCTTCACTCGGGCTGGCGCAGGGTGCGGACAATGCGCCCACGACCCTGTGGCGGGCGCAGGCCGGCGTGTCCTATGAGGCCGACCTGTTTGGACGGGTGGCCGCCACAGTCGATGCGGCCACGGCGGATGCGCAGCAAAGTGCAGCCTTGTTCCAGTCAGTGCGGCTTGCCCTGCAGGCCGATGTTGCGCAAGCCTATTTTCTTATCCGCAGGCTGGATGCCGAAGCGGCCCTGTTCGAGCGCACCGTGGCCCTGCGCAGCGAAACGCTGGGGCTGGTTCAGCAGCGTTACGACGCAGGTGCCATCGGCGAACTGGATCTGGCGCGCGCCCACACCGAGCTGTCATCGGCGCGCTCGCAGGCGCTGGCCATTGCACGCATGCGTGCTGCGGCCGAGCATGCACTGGCGATATTGCTGGGCGAACCGCCTTCGTCGTTCTCCATGGCAGCGCATCCTCTGGATCGGGTCACCACCCAGATCCCCGCAGGCCTGCCGTCCTCCCTGCTTGAGCGCCGTCCGGATATCGCCGCCGCAGAGCGGGCGATGGCTGCGGCCAATGCGCAGATAGGCGCAGCAAAGGCGGCGTTTTTCCCGCGCCTGACCCTGACTGGCGCATTCGGCTATGAGTCCTCCAGTCTGGATGATCTGTTCAACTGGAGCAGCCGCGCCTTTCTGCTGGGGCCGCTGGTCGGCACGGCGCTTTCCTTGCCAATTTTCGATGGCGGCAGGCGACAGGCGGGGCTGGATAATGCCAGGGCCCGCTACGAAGAAGACGTCGCCAATTATCGCCAGACTGTGTTGCAGGCCTTCCAGGAAGTGGAAGACGGCTTGTCGGGGCTGCGTATTCTGGGCGAGCAGACAGGAGTGCAGGATGAGGCGGTGCGTTCGGCGAGCCGGGCAGCGCAATTGTCGCGCGTGCAGTACAAGGAAGGTTCGGTGGCTTATCTCGATGTCATTGATGCGGATCGTGCCGTTCTGCAGCAGCGGCAGGCGGCGGTGCGACTCGACGGCGAGCGGGCGCACGCGGCTGTCGATCTTATCCGTGCCATTGGCGGCGGCTGGGATCCGGTAAGCGTCGCGGCGCAGTGATCGATGCAGGGGCGCCGGCTGTTTTTATGCCGGCGCTTTGCCGTTTTTGCGGGTTTTCCGTGCTATTGTCGAATTCCTGAGGCTCCATCGCATTATTGTAAAAATCGAAAATCCCGTTATGCAACCTGTTTTGCCTGCCCGCCTGATAGCACGCTGGCTCTTGGTGCTGGTCGTGCTCGTTGGGCTCTACTTTCTGCGCGGCTTTCTGGTGCCTGTGCTTGCGGCGCTCATCATCAGCCTGGCCAGCTGGCCGCTGTACCGCCGCCTGCTGCGCCGCTGCGGCGGCTCCGAGCCGCTGGCTGCCACGCTTGCCCTGCTCATCGTGATCACCGTACTGGTGGTGCCGCTGTCGTTTGCGCTCACCTATGCCATACGCGAAGCCAGCAGCTTTATCGGCTGGATGCTCACCGCCAACCGGGATGGCATGCCCACGCCGCCCTGGATTCCCGCCTTGCCACTGATAGGTGAACACCTGTCCAAATATTGGGCCACCTATCTGGGCGAACCGCATGCGCTGGGCGACGTTGTGGAAATCGTCAGCGGCGAGCATCTGGGCAATATTTATCGCATGCTGCTGTCGGCAACCGGTGACATCTTTCGCCTGCTGCTTACCGTTATCTTCATGCTCATCACACTGTTCTTCATATACAAGGACGGCGCCCGACTGCTGGGTCAGCTGGACATTGTCGGAGAACGTATTGTGCCGGGACGCTGGCAACGGTTTTCCCGCGTGGTGCCGGCAACCATCAATTCCACGGTGACCGGCATGGGCGTGATTGCACTGGGAGAAGGGGTGGTGCTGGGCCTGGCCTACTGGATCGCCGGCGTGCCGTCGCCTGTGCTCCTGGGCGTCGTCACGGGCTTCATGGCGCTGGTGCCAGGAGGCGCGCCGCTTTCCTTCACGCTGGTATCCCTGTACCTGGTGGGTTCAGGTCATGCCATGGCGGGCCTGGGGCTGTTCATATGGGGCACGGTAGAGCTGTTCATCGTCGACAAGACATTGCGGCCCCGCCTGGTGGGCGGGCCGGTCAAGCTGCCTTTCCTGCCTACGTTTTTCGGCCTGATCGGCGGGGTGCAGACCATGGGGCTGGTCGGCCTGTTCGTGGGTCCCGTACTGATGGCCTTGCTGGTGGCGGTCTGGCGCGAATGGATACACGAAGACGAACTTGCCGAGCCAGCCTTGCCGTTGGCGCCGGACTCCGGCCTGGCAGCCGCTCCCGCGAATATGCCGCCGCGCGAAGCCAGCCGGTCGGCAGAGGGCCCGCAGCCACAAGCCAATGCGGCGACGGATAGCGCATCGCCCGCCGTGCATCCGGCAGCCAGGCCTGGCGTTGTTTCGGGTTTATGATATAGCCTGTAGTTTCCCCTTGCCCGACTGAAGAGATACCCAAATGAGCACTTCGCAGCCCTTGTTCCACCTTGCGTTTCCCGTCAATGATCTGGCCGAGGCCAGGGCCTTTTATGGCGATCTGCTGGGCTGTCCCGAAGGGCGCAGCTCAGCAGACTGGGTGGATTTCAATTTTTACGGACATCAGATCGTTGCGCATTTGGCGCCGGAAGAAGCGGGGCACCGCCAGTCCAGTTCGGTAGACGGCAAGCAGGTGCCAGTGCGGCATTTTGGCGCCATTCTCGCGCTGGACCAGTGGGAGGCACTGGCCGCCCGTCTGAAGGCCGCCAACACCGAGTTCGTGATCGAGCCCTATATTCGCTTCAAGGGCGAAGTCGGCGAACAGGCAACCATGTTCTTCCTGGATCCGTCGGGCAATGCGCTGGAGTTCAAGTCGTTTGCCGACATGGATTACGTGTTCGCAAAATAGCAGCCGTCAGACGCCCGTAGATCGCATCGCGCGGCCCGGCCGGGCCCTGGCGAGCGATGCCATGATGCATGCGATCAGGCTTGGTCCAGCAGTGCCTGCAATGAGGCCAGTTGCCTGACCAGGGGCTGGCTTGCATCGATTGTGGCGACGCGGCCAGTCGCGATGGCCGCGGGTGGTTTCAGCGGCGCGACATACGCATCCCAATTGTCCAGCTTCCATTGGTCGCGGGGATCACCTCTGAGCACAATGCGTTCGCGACGGACCGCTTCCGGCAGATCCAGCCAGACATGGCGCAGGCGCGTATGCGCGGGCAAGCCCAGTGCCGGCGCCGAGAACAGGTCGCCCGAGGCCAGTTCGCGATTCCAGGGCCCGGGAAAAACAACATTCAACTGCTGTTCGAGCTGGTCGCGTCCGATGCGCAGCGTGCTGAGGTAGCCCAGGTCACGAACATGGTTCTTGAAGGCGGGGCTGTCGCGGTCGTTGGGGTCATGGCCCAGGGCCTGCAGCAGCGGGCCGGACCAGCATTCGCTGACCACGTCTTTGTCCAGCACGCACCAGGCATGGCCCATCGTTCGCTGTGCCTGGACGAAATGCGAGGTGAGGAAAGACTTGCCAACGCCTGCGTGGCCAAGGATAAAGAGGGCGTAAGGGGTGGTCATGGCTGGACCGCTCAGACAGCCATGGCGGCTTTATGCCGGCGCGCATACTGTTGGGCCATGACGGCGCACACCATGAGCTGGATCTGATGGAAAATCATGACAGGCAGCAAGGCCGGCCCGACGGCTGCGCCGGTGAACAGGACCTGGGCCATGGGCACGCCTGTCGCCAGGCTTTTCTTGGAACCGCAAAATACGATCGTGATCTCGTCTTCGGTATTGAATCCCAGGGCCCGCGACAGTCTGGTGGTGGCAAACAGCGCAATGGCCAACAGCACGCAACACACGATGGTGAGCTCAAGCAGCGCGGCGGGCGGCACCTGCTGCCACAGCCCGTCGATGACCGAGGCGCTGAATGCGGTGTAGACCACCAGCAGGATGGAGCCCTGGTCCACATTCTTGAGCCAGCGCCTGTTGTTGTCGACCCACCCGCCGATCCAGGGCCGCATGAGGTGGCCGGCCACAAAAGGCAGCAACAGCTGTACGCTGATGTGTCCGATGGCGTCCAGCGTGGAGATTGTGCCGCTGCCGCTCGTCTGCGTCAGCATATTGACCAACAGCGGTGTGATCACGATGCCGATGAGGCTGGAGGCCGACGCGCTGCAGACCGCAGCCGGGATATTGCCCCGCGCGATAGAGGTAAATGCGATGGCCGATTGCACGGTGCCGGGCAATGCGCACAGATAAAGCACCCCGACATAAAGTGGCTCGCCCAGCAGCGGCTGCAGCAAGGGACGCAGCGCCAGCGCAAGCAGGGGGAACATAATGAAGGTGCAGGAAAATACCAGCAGATGCAAACGCCAGTGCGTGGCGCCTGCCACGATGGCCTGGCGCGACAGCTTGGCCCCATGCATGAAGAAGAGCAGGGCGATGGCCAGGTTGGTAATCCAGTCGAAAATGACGGCGCCGACGCCATGGGCCGGAATCAGTGTGGCGGCCGCCACAACAGCGATCAGGATAAGCGTGAAGTTGTCAAAAACAATGCGTAGGCGCGAAATCATTGGGGTAGCAGCAGGTGGCCAAAAAAAGAAAGCCTTCCATTTTAGCGTGTTGCCCGCTGCCGCGGGCGCCGACCCTGGCGCCCGGGCCTAAGCGCCGAGCAGCGGCAGGCCGGTGAGGCTGCGCAAATCGTCCAGCCGGGCCTGGCCAAACAGGTCGGTGACCGTGACACCCCGAGCATTGATGTCGAATACGGCAACATCGGTGTAGACCCTTGATACGCAGCGCATGCCGGTCAGCGGGTAACTGCATTCGGCGACCAGCTTGCTGCGCCCGTCGCGCGTGAGCAGCTCCATCATCACGAATACGTCTTTTGCCCCCATGGCAAGATCCATGGCTCCGCCCACGGCAGGAATCGCGTCGGGCTCTCCGGTATGCCAGTTGGCCAGATCGCCGTGCTGCGAGACCTGGAAGGCGCCCAGCACGCAAATATCCAGGTGACCGCCGCGCATCATGGCAAAGGAGTCTGCATGATGAAAGAAGGCGCAGCCCGGCAGTTCGGTAACGGGCTGCTTGCCGGCATTGATCAGGTCATAGTCTTCTTGCCCTTTGTCCGGTGCGGGGCCCATGCCCAGCATACCGTTCTCGGTATGAAGAATGACTTCGCGCCCCGCCGGCAGATGATTGGCCACCATGGTCGGCAAGCCTATGCCAAGGTTGACGTAGGCGCCTTCGGGGATGTCCTGTGCGACGCGGGCGGCGATCTGGTCGCGGTTCAGCTTGTTGCTCATGATGGCTCACTGCCTGTGGTTGCGTTGATCTGGACGACGCGCTGCACGAAGATGCCAGGCGTCACGATGTTTTCCGGATCGAGTTCGCCCAGCTCGACCGTCTGGCGCACCTGCGCGATCGTGACACGCGCAGCGCTGGCCATGATGGGACCAAAGTTCCTGGCGGTCTTGCGATACACCAGATTACCCCAGCGATCGCCGCGTTCAGCCTTGATCAGGGCATAGTCGGCATCCAGGGGATATTCGAGCACATACTGGCGCCCGTTGATCTCGCGCGTTTCCTTGCCGTCGGCCAGCGGCGTGCCGTAGCCCGTGGGTGTGAAAAAGGCGCCAATGCCCGCTCCCGCTGCGCGAATGCGCTCGGCCAGATTGCCCTGGGGCACGAGCTCAAGCTCGATCTTGCGGCTGCGGTACAGGCCGTCGAATATCTGCGAGTCGACCTGACGGGGAAACGAACAGATGATTTTGCGCACCCGCCCGGCATCAAGCAGAGCCGCCAGACCGGTGGTGCCGTTGCCGGCGTTGTTGTTGATGACAGTCAGGTCTTTTGCACCCTGCTCGAGCAGGGCGTCGACAAGATGAGTCGGCAGACCGGCGGTGCCAAAGCCGCCTATCATGATCGTGGCGCCATCCGGAACATCGGCCAGCGCTTGAGCGGTAGTCGCGACAAGCTTGGAGATCATAAGAGTTTTCGCATAACGCTGAATCAAGGCCTGGGCAGAAAGCGCGGCCCTCATCCTGAGATTGAGTGGGAGAGTGTTGACCGATGGTTCCATCAAGCAACAGGCCTGTCAATGGTTGCGCCGCATTAATGTCCGACAGATGTTCGTTTCTGTACAGGAAAACATTCCGCCCAGAGTAATCATGGCTTGTTGGGTATTTAAACGTCCGTCAGATGGACATTTTCAGAGCTGAGCGAAAGCATGGAGCTGTGCTCCTGCTGAGCCGGTTTCGCTGCCCGGCAGCCACCGTGTGGCCCGGTACACCATAGGTGCGGCATGCTGCCTCAGCGCCACCGCTTACAATAAGCGGCTCGCGGGCAGCTTGCCTTGCGCCGGCATCACTGGCCGGCAACGCCCCCGCACTGGCATATTTTCTACAGGAAACCTCCATCCATGATACGCAGCATGACCGCTTTTGGCAGCGCCCGCGCCGAGTCTGACCACGGGAGCGTCAACATAGAATTCCGCAGTGTCAACAGCCGATACCTGGATGTCAATTTTCGCCTGCCCGAAGATCTGCGCATGGCCGAAGGCCCGATACGCGAGATGCTGGGCCAGCAGGTGCGCCGCGGCAAAATCGACGTAAGACTTAACTACAGTCGCGCCGAAGCCGATACCGAGGCGACGCTGGATGAAGCGCGCCTGGCGCTCATTGCCCGACAGCTGGAAGCCGCGCGGCGGGTGATTCCGGACGTGGCCGCCCCCGGCTTGGCCGAACTGACGTCCTCCGCCCGCAATCAGGACAGCAACGGCCTGGGCGGGGAAGCCTGGATAGCCATGTGCCAGCAGGCCGCCACTGAAGCGCTGGCTGAACTGCAGGCCAATCGGGAGCGCGAGGGCCAGCGTCTGGCCGCCATGATGCAGGAATGCGCCGCCGCGGCCGCCGACATTGTGGACGCTGTGGAGCAGGATTTGCCCGCCGTGCTGGCCGAGCATCAGCAGAAGATCGTCACCCGGCTGCGCGATGCGCTGCTTGCCGTCAATCCCGATGGCTTCGCGCAGATCAGCGGTGAAGAACTCTCTGCCCGCATCGCGCAGGAGGGTGCGCTGTTCGCCATGCGGATCGACGTGGCCGAGGAGCTATCCCGGCTGCGTTCGCACATTGCCGAGCTGCTGCATTTGCTGGCCGGCGGAGCGCAGGCCAGCGGCGGCAAAAAGAGCACCGGCAGCGTCGGCAAACGCCTTGATTTCCTGTTCCAGGAAATGAATCGCGAAGCCAATACCCTGGGCTCGAAAGCCGGCGCCCTGAGCGTGACCCACGCAGCCATAGATCTGAAGCTGCAGATCGAGCAGTTGCGCGAACAGGCGCAGAACATCGAATAAGCTGAAATTGAATCTCTCGCCACCCATCAACAAAGAGGCAGTCCTTGTCCAATCTGAATCATTCCACCTTCTCGCGGCCTTCCGGCCGCAGCCTTGATGCATTGCGGCCGCTTTCCATCGAAACCGGCTACACCCGCTATGCCGAGGGGTCAGTGCTCATACGCGCCGGCAACACCCATGTGCTCTGCAACGCCAGTGTGCTGGACAAGGTTCCGCCTTTTCTCAAGGGTAAAGGGCAGGGTTGGGTAACGGCCGAATACGGCATGCTGCCGCGTTCCACGCACACCCGTTCAGACCGCGAGGCAGCGCGCGGCAAGCAGAGCGGACGCACACAGGAAATCCAGCGCCTGATCGGCCGCAGCCTGCGCGCTGTGTTTGATCTGCAGGCGCTGGGCGAGCGTACGCTGCATCTGGATTGCGATGTGATCCAGGCGGACGGCGGCACGCGCTGCGCCAGCATTACCGGAGCCTGGATTGCGGCGGAGCTGGCAATGCGGGAGCTGGTCAGACGCGGCACGCTGGCAGACAGTCCGGTCAAGGACCATGTGGCCGCTGTGTCGGTCGGCCTGTACCAGGACCACCCTGTGCTCGATCTGGATTATGTTGAAGACTCCGGCTGCGACGCCGACATGAATATTGTCATGACTGGCGCCGGCCATTTTGTCGAAGTTCAGGGTACTGCAGAAGGGCAGACATTTGAACGCAAGGCCCTGGATGGCTTGCTGGATATGGCGCAAGCGGGCATCGCCCAACTGATCGAGCTGCAAAAGCAGGCGCTGGCTCGGGACTGAGACTGGCGCCGCGCCTGGCTCACGCCGGGCGCGGCATCCAGTCCTGTCCGGTATGAGCCCGCACAGTTGGCTCAGCCGATGAATTTACCTGTCAGGGGCTGCTCTGCCAGCGACCAGACGGTGTCGATAAGGGCCTGCACTTCCTGGGGGCTTGCCGCATTGCGGTAAGTACCCAGCCGGCGCGCCTTGTCTTCGATTTCGTCGCGCGACAGGGTATTGCCCGGATCGCCCTTGGGCTCATCCACGCGGGCCTGGAAGGTTTTGCCGTCTCGCGTGCGGACAGTGACCTTGCCTATCCATTGCGCGGGGTAGGCTTGGTCCACCTCGGCATCCAGCTCCATGGTTACGCGATCGCGAAAGTCCTTGATCTGGCTGTCGGCCAGGCCGGCATCGAATTCGGCCAGGCCGGCGCGCCGGTGCGTGGCGATCAGGCCAAGCACGCTGCCCATCGAGAATTTGGACTGGTGTACTGTGGTGGGATTGACGACAGGCCCGAGCACATCGATGGCGCCCTGATGCACATGGGCCACCACGCTCTCGATATCCTTTGCTTGCAAGTCCTGTTCCTGCACGATCTTGAGCAAAGCATCTGCCGCTGGATGCGTATGCCGGCAGGAGGCGTGATATTTGAATGACGTTTCCAGCACAGTCCAGCGTTCGCCCAGGCGATCCGTCAGTTTGGCGGGATCGGCATCGGTGGACATACCGGCCGCCATGCCCTGCAGGCCTTCCAGAATCCGGCGTGCGCCGGTAAAGCCATCCTGCGCCAGATAGGCGGCGGTCAGTCCATTGGCGGCGGCCTTGGCGGTGTGCAGCTGCTTGGAGTCTGCCGCATCGCGCAGAAACTCCCACAGGCCCGCAGCCTGCGTTCCCGCCGAGCCGAAGGCATTGAGCATCTGTTCCGCGTCCAGGCCGAGCAGGCGTCCCACGGCGGCGGCCGCCGCGATGGTTCCCGCCGTGCCGGTGGTATGGAAGATCTTGTAGTGCGAACGGCCCAGGAATTCACCGACCCGTATGCCGACTTCGTAGCCTGCCACGCAGGCTGTCAGCAGCTCTTTGCCTGAGCGTCCCAGTGACTGGGCGGTGGCAATGGCTGGCGGAAACACCACGGCAGCGGGGTGGAACACCGAACCGTTATGCACGTCGTCCTGTTCCACCATGTGGGAGGAGGCCGCATTGACCATGGTGGCAAACAGCGGGCTGGTGGTCTTGCGGGTGACGATATTTTCCGCAGGCCCGCTGCTCGGTCCCATGGCGTCGGCAAAATGAGCAATGCTTTGCACCGCTCGCGCACTGGATCCGGCCAGCACGGAGGCCAGGGTGTCCAGCATCAGGTCTTCGGTGCGGCGCAGCACCGCGGCTGGGATGTCTTCGTATGCAAGGCCGGCGGCAAAGGCGGCCAGTTCAGCGCTGGGATGGCTCATGACGATTCTGTATATCCTGGAAATAAAGCGAGCTTAAAAGGAGCGGGGCAGGCCCAACACGTGTTCGGCCACATAGGCAAGAATCAGGTTGGTTGAGATCGGCGCCACCTGGTACAGACGGGTTTCGCGGAATTTGCGTTCAACGTCGTACTCGTTGGCGAAGCCGAAGCCGCCATGGAATTGCAGGCAGGCGTTTGCGGCTTCCCATGAAGCGTCGGCCGCGAGCAGTTTGGCCATATTGGCCTGGGCGCCGCAAGGCTGATGCGCATCGAACAGGCGGCATGCCTCATAGCGCATCAGGCTGGCAGCCTCGACATTGATATGGGCGCGGGCAATAGGGAACTGCACGCCCTGGTTCTGTCCGATAGGCCGATTGAACACGATGCGCTCCTTGACGTAGGCCGACACCTTGTCGAGAAACCAGTGGCCATCGCCGATGCATTCGGCCGCAATCAGCGTGCGCTCTGCATTCAACCCGTCCAGGATGTATTTGAAGCCTTTTCCTTCCTCGCCGATCAGATTCTCCACCGGCAATTCGAGATTGTCGAAAAAAAGCTCATTGGTTTCATGGTTGACCATATTGGGTATGGGGCGGACCTCCATGCCGTGGCCGATGGCCTGGTGCAGATCGACCAGGAAAATGGACATGCCTTCCGATTTTTTCTTGACCTGGTCCAGTGGCGTCGTGCGGGCCAGCAGTATCATCAGATCGGAGTGCTGGATGCGGGAAATCCAGACTTTCTGGCCGTTGATCTCGTAGCGGTCGCCTTTGCGCACGGCAGTGGTCTTGATCTTGGTCGTGTCGGTGCCGGTAGTGGGTTCGGTCACGCCCATGGACTGCAGACGAAGTTCGCCGCTGGCAATGCGGGGCAGATACTGTTTTTTCTGTTCGTCCGAACCATGCCGCAGCAAGGTGCCCATGTTGTACATCTGCCCATGACAGACGCCGGAATTTCCGCCATTGCGGTTGATTTCCTCCATGATGACGGACGCGGCCGTCAGGCTGAGCCCCGAGCCGCCGTATTCCTCGGGAATCAGCGCGGCAAGCCATCCGGCTTCGGTCAGCGTGTTGACGAATTCCTCGGGATAGCCCCGCTCTTCATCTATTTTGCGGAAATATTCCGGGGGAAACTGGGCGCACAGGTCGCGGATGGCGTCGCGGATGTCCTGGAAGTCGTTATGCTGGGATGTCATGGCTTGGTGTCCGTGTTCATTACAATAGAAGTAGTGTTACTGTGCCCCAAGCGATGATTCTTGCCAATTATTGCTTGCTTAAGCGGGGCTTTGCAATTACTTAAGAGAATACTGAATGGCCACGCACTTCGACCTTATCGATATGCAGCTCATGGTGAATGTTGCCGGCGCCCACAGCATGACCAAAGGCGCGGAACGCTCATTTCTGTCGCTGCCTGCCGCCAGCAATCGCGTCAAGAATCTGGAGCAGCACCTGGGTACGGCGCTGCTGTATCGCAACAGTCAGGGGGTCACCCTGACGCCTTCGGGCGAAGCCTTTGTGCGTCATGCCCGTGTTATTTTGCGCCAACTCGAGCATTTGCGTGGGGACATCCGCGAATATGCCAGCGGGGTCAAGGGGCATGTGCGCGTCTACGCCAACACCACCGCCATGAATGAGTTCATGCCAGCCGTGCTGGCCCGCTATCTCGGAACGCACCCGGACGTCAATATCGAACTGCGCGAGCGATTGAGCTATCTGGTGGTCAAGGCGGTCGCTGACGGTTCAGCGGACATCGGCATCACGGCGCAGGGCAGCGGCGGCGAAAACATAGAATTTCTGCCATATCGCACAGACAGGCTGGTACTGGTCACCCACAAGAACCATCCTCTGGCGGCCTACGAAACCGTCGATTTCGACGCCACCCTGGGCTGGGATTATGTCGGCCTGTCCGAGGCCAGCGCGATCCACAGCTTTCTGCTGCAAGCCGCGGACGATCTGGGGCGGGTGCTGCGGTTTCGGGTGGAAGTCAGCAATTTCGAGGCGGCCTGCCGCATGATTGCGTCGCATGTGGGCATAGGCGTGATCCCGGAGTCGGCGGCAAGACGCTATGTGCGGGGCCTGCCTTTGGCGATGATCGCCCTCAACGACGAATGGTCGTTGCGCCGCCTGCATATCTGCGTGCGTCAGTTCGACAAACTGCCTGTCTTCGCCAAGGACCTGGTCTCGCTGCTGGTCAGGGATGGAGCCGCCAACACCGAATCACGCAGTGATGCGGGCACGCTACCCAGGCCCGAGGCCGATCCCGATTCCGATACAACTATTTCTACAGAGCTTCTTCCATGACAGAAAAAGTAGTGCTTGCGTCCAATAATGCAGGCAAACTGCGCGAGTTTTCAGCCATCCTGCGCCAGGTCGGCATCGATATGGTGGCGCAGGGCGAACTGGGTGTTCCCGAGGCTGAAGAGCCTTTTTCGACCTTTGTCGAAAACGCGCTGGCCAAGGCCAGGCACGCCAGCCGCCTGACCGGGCTGCCTGCCTTGGCGGATGATTCGGGTCTGTGCGTCCACTCACTGGACGGCGCTCCTGGTGTGTATTCCGCCCGTTACGCCGCCATGGCGGGCGGCGAAAAGTCTGACGCAGCCAACAATCAGCGCCTGATTGCGCAGTTGCAGGGCAAGCAGGCACGGGGCGCCTGTTATGTTGCCCTGCTGGTGTATGTCCGCAGCGCCGACGACCCCACGCCGCTGATCGCGGAAGGGCGCTGGGAGGGCGAAATCGTCGACACCCCGCGCGGCGAGCACGGTTTTGGCTACGATCCGCACTTCTTCCTGCCTGATCTGGGCAAGACTGCTGCGGAACTGAGCCCCACGGAAAAAAACGCGGTCAGCCATCGCGCCAGGGCCCTGCAGCAGTTGTTAAGCGTTCTGAATGAACGCGTGGCCTGAACAGCGGGCATGCAGCAAGGACAAATATCCATCATGACCCACGACATCCCCCCAAAATCCGCCGCGACGCCAACTGTTCCCGGCGCGGCGGCAGATCCGTCGCCGGCCGCCGGCGCACCCCGGGCTGAGGCAGCGGAGCGCCCGCGCACGCCCTCGGTGCGTCCCCGGGTCGTCGACGCAGACAAGCCTGTCTTGCGCGCCGCCATGGTCATGCCTGTCGAAAGCGAACGCAACACCATTTTGCGCGCGCTCCCGCCCTTGTCGCTGTATGTCCATGTTCCGTGGTGTGTGCGCAAATGCCCGTATTGCGATTTCAACTCGCACGAATTCGGCGGCGAGTTGCCCGAGGAGGATTATCTGGCCGCCCTGCAAGCCGATCTCGAACAGGCCTTGCCGCTGGTCTGGGGACGCCAGGTTATTTCGGTGTTTATCGGCGGAGGCACGCCCAGCCTGCTCTCGGCCGGAGCACTGGACCGGATGCTGGGCATGATACGCGCCTGTCTGAACCTGCTGCCAGATGCCGAGATTACGCTCGAGGCCAATCCGGGCACGGTCGAGGCCGGCCGCTTTGCCGATTATGCCGCCAGCGGCGTCAACCGCATATCGCTGGGTGTACAGAGCTTTGACGATGCTGCACTCAGGGCGCTGGGACGCATCCACGATGCAGACCAGGCGCGCCGCGCTGTCGACATGGCGCAATCGGTGGTCGAGCGCGTTAACCTCGACCTCATGTATGCCTTGCCTGGCCAGACGCTCAAGGCCTGTGAAGAGGATCTGCGGCAAGCCATGTCCTTTCAGACAGGCCACTTGTCACTCTATCACCTGACGCTGGAACCCAACACGGTATTTGCCAAGTATCCGCCCGCCATTCCCGATGACGACGCCAGCGCCGCCATGCAGGAACTGATCACCGAGGCAACCGCGGCAGGCGGCTGGAACCGTTACGAAGTCTCCGCCTATGCCCAGCCTGGCCAGCAATGCCGCCACAATCTGAACTACTGGCAATTCGGCGACTACCTGGGCATAGGTCCGGGCGCGCACGGCAAGCTGTCCTTTCATGACCGCATTGTGCGCCAGGCCAGGCTGCGCAATCCGAAGTCCTGGATGGAGAAAGCCGTGCGGCGCGACGGCACCCACCTGGCGGAAGATCGCGAGATTCCATGGCAGGAAATGGGTTTCGAATTCATGCTCAACGCACTGCGTCTTAAAGACGGCGTGCCCAGGTCCCTGTTTATCGAGCATACAGGCCAGTCGATACAGCGCATTATGCCGGCCATCACAGCAGCGGTATCCCGGGGTTTGCTCGATGCCGATCCTGCGAGGCTCAAGGCTACGGATCTGGGCTGGCGCTTTCTGAATGACCTCCAGATGGAGTTTCTTCCGTAAGCGGTGGGCTTGCTGGCCAAGCGCTGCGGGGTCGATAATGGCCCGACGCGGCAAGCGCACTGAGAAAACGCTTTTTGCACCACATTGCGCACCGTTATGGTGCATCAGGCACTATAATGGTGCGTGTATTGGCAATCCAGGGGGCTTGCTGGCACTCTTTTACCGCCAAGTCTGTCCAAAAAGTTGGCACGCGCTTTGCGTTATGCCATGTGTCACTTTTATATTTGAATCCATATCGCTCCAGGAGCTTTTATGTCCAGCCCAGAAGACGTTGTAAAACTGATTGCCGATCGCGAAGTTGCTTTTGTTGACTTCCGCTTTACCGATACCCTAGGCAAGGAACATCACCTTACCGTACCTGCCCATACCGTCGACGAAGAAAAACTCGAAACCGGCGTGGCGTTCGATGGCTCGTCCATCGCGGGGTGGAAGGGCATCGAGGCATCGGACATGCTGCTGATTCCCGATTCGGGTTCCGCCCGTCTCGATCCTTTCCGCGAAGAAGCCACGCTCATCCTCACCAGCGACGTGGTCGAACCTTCGGACCTGAAAGGTTATAGCCGGGATCCGCGCTCGCTGGCCAAGCGCGCCGAAGCCTACCTGAAATCCAGCGGACTGGGCGATACCGCCTATTTCGGCCCTGAACCCGAGTTCTTCGTCTTCGACGGTGTAGCCTGGAATGACGACATGTCGGGCAGCTTTGTCAAGATCAAGTCCGAAGAAGCCCCCTGGTCGCGCGGTCTGGATCTGGATGGCGGCAATATGGGACACCGCCCAGGCATCAAGGGCGGCTATGTGCCGGTATCGCCGGTCGACTCTTTCCAGGACCTGCGCTCCGAAATGTGCCTGCTGCTGGAACAGCAGGGCGTGCCGGTCGAGGTCCATCACCACGAAGTGGCAGCGCCTGGCCAGCTCGAAATCGGCACCAAGTTCAGCACGCTGGTGCAACGTGCTGACTGGAACCAGATCCTGAAGTACACCGTCCGCAACGTGGCGCATGTCTATGGTAAAACAGCGACCTTCATGCCCAAGCCTATCGTGGGCGATAACGGCTCGGGCATGCACGTGCACCAGTCCATCTGGAAAGACGGCCAGAACCTGTTTTCAGGCAACGGCTACGCAGGTCTGTCGGAATTTGCGCTGTACTACATCGGCGGCATCATCAAGCACGCCAAGGCGCTCAATGCGATGACCAACCCCGGCACGAACTCCTACAAGCGCCTGGTGCCGCACTACGAAGCGCCCGTCAAGCTTGCCTACTCGGCCCGCAACCGTTCCGCTTCCATTCGCATTCCCTATGTCGGCAACCCCAAGGGCCGCCGCGTGGAAGCCCGTTTTCCGGACCCGCTGGCCAATCCCTACCTGGCTTTCTCCGCACTGATGATGGCTGGCCTGGATGGCGTGCAAAACAAAATCCACCCCGGCGATCCTGCAGACAAGAACCTGTACGACCTGCCGCCGGAAGAAGACGCGAAAATCCCGACCGTATGCGCTTCGCTGGAAGAAGCTATCGACGCGCTTGATCGCGATCGCGAGTTCCTGACGCGTGGCGGTGTGTTCAGCAATGACATGCTGGACGCCTATATCGAACTGAAGTCTGCTGAAATCACGCGCATGCGCATGACCACGCATCCTATCGAATTCGATATGTACTACAGCCTGTAATACCGCAATACCGGGGCGGCCTGCCGGTCGCCCCGCGCAGCACACATCCGGACGGGAACATGAACGTAGCCAGTTACGATTTGCTCTCGACGGCGGTCCTGTTTCTGGGCGGCGATGGCCGGATCGAGCAAGCGAATACCGCCGCAGAAGAACTGTTCAGCATGTCTCGCCGACAACTGACCGGCCTGCCTGTACAGCGTTTGTTTGGGTCCGACGCCTTGCTGGTCCAGCGCCTGCCTGATGCCATCGCCGGCGAGTTCGGCGTGCTGCGGCAGGATCTGATGATAGAGCGCTGGGGCAAGCAGGAAGCCGTCAGCCTTGCGATCGTGCCCCTGCATCAACAACCCTGGGCCGCACTGGTCGAAGTGCGCGTCATTGAGCACCATATTCTGCTGGACCGGCATCAGCAGCTTAGCAACGAGCTGACCGTGCAGCGTGAATCCTTGCGCAATCTTGCGCACGAGGTCAAGAACCCGCTGGGCGGCATCCGCGGCGCAGCCCAGTTGCTCGAAGCAGAGCTTGGCGACGATGCCCTGCATGAGTACACCCAGGTCATTATTGCCGAAGCTGACCGCCTGGCCAGCCTGGTCGACAGGCTGATTTCCCCGCAAGGCAGTTCGCTGCAAAAATCATGGTTCAACATTCACGAAGTGTGTGAGCGTGTCCATAAGCTGCTGTCGGTGGAGTTTCCGGACATCGCATTCACACGCGACTATGACGCCTCCGTACCGGAATTGAATGGAGATTTCTCCTGCCTGTTGCAGGCGCTGCTGAACATCGCGCGCAACGCAGCCCAGGTGATGACCGAATCGCCGCAGGGTGACTCGGCCCACCTGATCCTGCGTACCCGCGTAGGACGGCAGTTGCTGCTGAGCGGACATCAGGCCAGGATGGGACTGGTGGTATCGGTCATCGATAACGGGCCAGGCGTACCGGCTGCGCTGCACGACAAGATTTTTCATCCGCTGGTGACTGGCCGCGCAAGCGGCACCGGCCTGGGCCTGAGCCTGGCGCAGGAATTCGTTCAGCAACATGGCGGAATGGTGGAGTTTGACTCCCGGCCTGGCCACACGGAATTCCGGATGATTCTGCCTCTGGAGCAAGTATGAAATCTGTATGGATCGTAGACGATGACCAGAGCATACGCTGGGTGCTGGAAAAGGCGCTCGCCCGCGTTTCCATTGAAGCCCAGGGTTTTTCCTCTGCCAGCGAGATGCTGGACGCGCTGAGCAACACCCGGCCTGGCGTACTGGTGACGGATATCCGGATGCCGGGCATGGACGGGCTCAGCCTGCTGCACCAGATCAAGCAACAGTATCCCTCCTTGCCTGTGATCGTGATGACGGCCTTCACCGATCTGAACAGCACGGTGGCCGCCTTCCAGAAAGGCGCTTTCGATTATCTGCCCAAGCCTTTTGATGTCAATGCCGCAGTCGCTCTGATACAGCGCGCCCTGCAAACGGCTTCGACGGCGTCGGTCGAAGGCACCGAGCCTTCAGCGTCTGCGCCCAGCCCTGAACGGATCATGATGCAGTCCGCGGCCCCGGCCATGCAGGAGGTCTTCAGGGCTATCGGGCGGCTTGCCGCGTCCAATGTCACCGTGCTGGTGACGGGCGAGTCCGGCACCGGCAAGGAACTGATCGCCCGCGCCCTGCACAAGCACAGCAATCGCGCACAGGGCGCTTTTATTGCCGTAAACGCGGCTGCCATTCCCAAGGATCTCCTGGAGGCGGAACTGTTCGGGCATGAGCGCGGCGCCTTTACCGGAGCGACCCAGCAGCGGCGCGGCCGTTTCGAGGAAGCGCGTGGAGGCACGCTGTTTCTGGACGAGATCGGCGACATGCCGTTCGATCTTCAGACACGCCTGCTGCGTGTGCTGGCTGAAGGAAGCTTTTATCGTGTCGGCGGATCCCAGGCCATCAAGACCGACGCCCGCATCGTTGCGGCGACGCATCAGCCTCTGGAACAGCGCGTCGCGGAAGGGCGATTCCGCGAGGATTTGTTTCACCGCCTCAATGTGATCCGTTTGCGCCTGCCGCCGCTGCGCGAGCGCAAGGAGGACATCCCGGCGCTGGTGAATCTGTTCATGAAAAACAGCGCGGAAGGGCTTGGTGTTCCTGAGCGAAAACTAACATCCGGCGCTCTGCAGGCGCTCTCCGGTTTTGACTATCCCGGCAATATCCGTCAACTGGAAAACTTCTGTCAGTGGCTGACAGTGATGTCATCAAGCCAGGTTATCGAAGCGAAAGATCTTCCGCCCGAACTGCTGTCCACCCGCTCAGAACCTCCTCCCTCTGCCGTATCGACCCCTGTCGTGGAAGACGCTCGGAGCGATGCTGCGCCGGCTGTCCCGGGTACGGATGAGCAGGAACCGGAGCAGGCGGCGTGGCTGGGATTGCTCGAAGAGGAGGCCCAGGCCAGGCTGGCTCGCAATGAACCAGCCATCATGAGTACGCTGGGCAGGGAATTCGAGCGTGTGCTGCTTGGGGCTGCGCTGGACTACAGTCGCGGACGGCGCATGGAGGCCGCGCAGCGCCTGGGCATAGGGCGCAATACCCTGACGCGCAAATGCAATGAGCTGGGGCTGGATCAGTAGGCTATTGCAGCTGGGCTTCGCCGCGCAGATAGGCCTTTTCGCGCTGCGCCATCAGTGACTCTCGCCGGATGAAGCTGGCGACGAAAGGCGTTGCCGGGTTTTGGTGCAGCCCGTAGGGCGTGTCCCATTGCACGATGGCGCCGTCCTGCATGATGCCGATGCGGTCAGCGATGGCAAAAGCCTCAGCCTGGTTGTGCGTAACCAGAATTGCGGTATGGCCGGTCTGCTTGAGAATGTCCCGAACCTCGAAGGCCAGATGTTCTCTCGTATCGATGTCCAGGTTGGAGAAAGGCTCATCGAGCAGCAGCAGTTCGGGCTCGGGCGCCAGCGCGCGGGCCAGCGCCACGCGCTGTTGCTGTCCACCCGAGAGCTCGTGCGGATAGCGTTTTGCCGAGGCGCCAAGGTCGATCAGCTCAAGCAGCTCCTGTACCCGCTGCGCCCGTTTTTGATGGGACCAGCGGCGCAGACCGAAACCTACATTGCGCTCTACCGTCAAATGCGGGAAAAGAGCGTAATCCTGGAACATCATGCCTACGCGGCGGTGCTCCGGCGCGACGCGGCGCGCCACGCTGGACAGCATGGTCCCGTCCAGGGCAATGCTGCCTGAACGTAGTGGCTCGAATCCCGCAATAGCGCGCAATACGGTGGTTTTGCCGCAACCCGAGGCTCCAAGCAGGCAGGCGATGCAGCCTTTTTCGAGCTGCAGGGTGAGATCCTTGACGGCAGCAACCTGGCCCTGGTCCGTGTCGTAGGAAAGCGAAATATGATCGAGCGAAAGCAGGGCGGACATGATGATAGACAGTGTTTGCTAGTGAGTCTTGAATTGCGTACGGGCCAGAAGCATGACAGGTATCAGGCCTGCCAGGACGATGGCCAGCGCGGCGACTGCGCCTTCTTCGTAGGTGCCGCGTGCCGCTTCCGCATACAGCCAGGTGGCCAGCGTATCAAAATTAACGGGTCGCAGCAGCAAGGTTGCCGGCAGTTCTTTCATGGCATCCACGAACACAAGCAGGGCGGCCGCACCCAACGCCGGGCGCAGCAGGGGCAGGTGCACGCGCCGCAATGCGCCTGAGGGCGTTTCGCCAAGCAGTCGGGCAGCCTGTTCCATGGAAGGGGGAATCCGCGCCAGGCCTGCCTCGATGCCGCCGATGGAAATAGCCAGAAAACGGATGATATAGGCGAGGGTCAGGCCCAGGCCTGTGCCCATCAGAAGCAGGCCAGGCGCTGGGTTGCCCAGCCACTGCCACAGACTGGACAATGCGCGGTCTGCAAACATCAGCGGCATCAGCAGCCCGATGGCCAGAACGGTGCCAGGCAGGGCATAGCCGCAGGTTGCCACGCGCGCGCCGGCTTGCGCCAGTTTTTCGGCCAGGCGCGAATGCTGTCTTGCACAGCGGACCGCCCAGCCCACCACCAGGCCGCATGCCAGGGTGAGCACGGTGGCGGCCAGCGCGATGGAGACTGTATTCCATGCGCTACGCAATAGCTGATCGGAGATGCTGCCTACCTGATGCAGGCGCTTGATGGTTTCGTTCAGCAGATAGAGTGCCGGCGCAATAAAACCGATGAGTACCGGCAGGAAACCCAGCAGACAGGCAATCCAGGCGGCGGGGCCGGTTAGTTGCGCGGGATTGACTGCGCGCGCACGCTGCGTGCCGGCATAGCGCTGGCGTCGACGGCCATGACGTTCGGCCAGAATAAGGCCTGCGACCAGGACCAGCATGGCCAGCGCGATCTGCGCGGCGCCGGCCAGATCGTTGCGCGTTACCCAGGTGGTGTAGATCGAGACGGTCAGTGTTTGCACGCCGAGAAACTCCGAGGCGCCGATGTCGTTCAGCGTTTCGAGCAGCGCCAGACTGACCCCGACCGCAATCGCGGGGCGTGCCATGGGCAGTGCCACGCGAAAAAAAACGCTGCGGCTGGACTCGCCCAGAACGCGGGCGGCTTCGAGCAGTGTCGCCGATTGCGTGGAGAACATGATGCGCGTGCTCAGATACACATAGGGATACAGCACAAAGCCCAGCAGAAAAATGGCGCCGGGAAGCGATCTGAGGTCGCCAAGCCGGAACTGTCTCGGGCTGTCATAGCCCAGCAGGTCGCGGATCAGCGTCTGAACCGGGCCGATGGGGTGCAGGATGTCCAGATAGGCAAACGCCACAATATAGGTGGGAACGGCCAGGGGCAGCAGCAAGGCCCACGACAGCGTGTTGCGCAAGGGAAAGCTGTAGGCCGTGACCAGCCATGCGCTGCCCACGCCCAGACAGGTAACAGCCAGACCGACGCCTGCCAGCAGCAGCAGGGTATTGCCCAGTGCGGCTGGCAGGACATACTGCAGCAGATGCGACCAGTGGCCTGGGGATCCCTGCAGTGCGAACCAGCCCAGCGCAAGCACGGGAGCCAGGACGCAGGCAGCAATGAGCAGCGCTGCGGCGGGCCATCCGGCTCCCGCTTTTCGACTAATTGTTGAAGCCAACTTTATCTACCAGCTCGCTTGCCTGTTTGCGGTGTTTTGCGATTTCTGTAAGCGGCAGCGGGTCGATGACCAGCTTGCCGAAGCTGGCGACAACCGGATCGAGCTCAACGCCTGCCTTGACGGGGTACTCGTAGTTGGCCTTGGCGTACATGCTCTGCGCCTGGTCGGACACAAGGTACTCAAGCAACTTGACGGCGTTGTCGCGATTGGGCGCATGCAGGGCAAGCGCCGCGCCGGAGATGTTTACATGGGTGCCGCGGCTCTTGTCGTTGGCGAAGGTGGGGCGCACGACCTTGATGGCTTCGCCCCATTTGTAGGCGTCGCTGCCCGGCTCTGCGTTTTTCATGCGGCCGACATAATAGGCATTGGCGATGCCGATATCGCAGATACCGCCGAGAATATCGCGTGCGACGTCGCGGTCTCCGCCGGCTGCCTTGCGGCCCAGGTTGGCCTTGACCTGCCGCAGCCATGTTTCGGTGGCCTGGGCGCCGTCATGCGCAATCATGGCGGCGATCAGCGCCGTATTGTAGGGGTGCTGGCCGGAACGTATGCATACCTTGCCTTTCCATTTTGGATCGGCGAAGTCTTCGTAGTGAATCGCGTCGAGGTCGAGTTCCTTGGCGACATAGGCAACGCGGTCGCGCAGGGACAGCGTGAACCACTGGTTGTCCGCGCCGCGCAGGTTGGCCGGGATGGTTTCCTGGAGCACAGTGGAGGTGACCGGCTGGGTAACGCCGGCCTCGACCAGATCCAGCAGATTGCCGATGTCGACCGTCATCAGGAGGTCAGCAGGGGACTTGTCGCCTTCGGCCTTGACGCGCTCTATGAGACCGTCCTTGACGAAGACCGTATTGACCTTGATGCCAGAGTCCTTGGTGAACTGTTCGAGCAGCGGCTGGATCAGGCCAGGTTCGCGTGTGGTGTAGAGATTGACGTCGGCGGCGCTGGCCGTGCCGGCCAGGCTGGACAGGGCGAGTGCGCCAGCCATGATCAAGGCACGGGCTGCGGTATGTGGTCTGGTCGGGGAAGTCATAACAGGATCTCCGGCAATAGGGATAAACAAAATCCGCCGGCCAAAAATCGGCAGGCGGCTATTAAATACTAATGATTCTCATGTAAGATGTCGAAACGATAACAGACTACAGGCCTGTATTCAACTTTTTGTAAGGTATTTTCGCCAGTTATCTGGCGCTTTTTTGCGCAGAATCACACCAGCGCAGGGGCGGGCAAAATAAACAGGCGCAAGGTGCGATAAAATCCTGTTTAACCTCAAACACATACCTGCGGCATGTGCCGGCGGATGCCTTTGCGCACGACGGCCAGATACTGCACAAACCGCGTGGCTAAAATGCCGCGTATTTTCCCGCGCATGCAGCGGCGCAGCAAATTTTCAGACTATTTATGGCAGCTTTCAATACCGAGCAGGTTCTCAGCGTTCGTCACTGGAACGATTCTTTGTTTTCCTTTACCACCACCCGTGATCCGGCCCTGCGTTTTCATAACGGCCATTTTGTCATGATAGGCATCGAAGTCGAAGGCAAGCCCTTGATGCGCGCCTACAGCATTGCCAGCGCCAACTACGAAGACAGGCTCGAGTTCCTCAGCATCAAAGTGCCTAATGGCCCGCTCACTTCGCGCCTGCAGCACCTGAAGGAAGGCGACTCCATTCTGGTCAGCCGCAAACCGGTCGGCACTCTGGTGGTGGACGATCTCAAACCGGGCAGAAATCTGTATCTGTTCGCCACCGGCACCGGTCTGGCGCCTTTCCTGAGCATCATCAAGGATCCGGACGTCTACGAGCGCTTCGACAAGGTTGTGCTGATGCACGGCGTGCGCTTCAAGAGCGAGCTTGCCTACTCGGACTTCATCCAGAGTGAATTGCCCGGCAACGAGTATTTCGGCGAACTTGTGCGGAAGAAGCTGGTTTATTACCCAACCGTCACGCGCGAGCCTTTCCGTAACGAAGGGCGCATCACACACGTGGTGGAATCCGGCAAGGTATTCGAAGACACCGGTCTGCCGCCGCTGGACTGCGCCCTGGATCGCGCCATGCTTTGCGGCAGCCCGGCCATGCTGGCAGATATCAGCGCCATGCTGGACAAACGCGGGTTTGTTGTGTCGCCGGGAGTGGGGCAGCCTGGCGATTATGTCGTTGAACGGGCTTTCGTCGAAAAATAATCCACCAGGCGCGGGCGATGACCGGCCTGTTGAAGGCCTTCGGAACGCGAAAGGGCTTTTAGTTTTAGCTATAGCGCATTAAACTTCAATAGCTGTACTAAACTTCTTTTTCTGAAGGCTTATTAATGAGCAAAGAAATCATCCATACCGACGCTGCGCCTGCCGCAGTCGGGCCCTATTCCCAGGCAGTCGCCGTCAATGCCGGAAAAACCGTTTATCTGTCCGGCCAGATCGGCCTGGAACCCGGTACCGGCGATCTGGTCTCCGAAAATTTCGAAGGTCAGGTGCGCCAGTCGTTTGCCAACATGAAAGCCGTGATCGAGGCTGCCGGCGGAACCCTGGACAACATTGTCAAACTCACGCTGTTCCTGACCGACCTGAGCAAGTTTGCCAGCGCCAATGCCATCATGGCCGACATCATCCCCCAGCCTTATCCCGCCCGTTCCACAATAGGCGTGGCGAGCCTGCCCAAAGGCGCGCAGTTCGAAGTGGAAGCGGTTATCGTCCTCTGATACAGGCATCCAGGGTGTCTGCATCCAGGACCAGCCGGGCGGGGGCCAAACCCAGCCAGTCTGCCACATCGCTGCTGCAGCGCAAGCTGGAGCGCCTGGGCCTGCGCGATCCCTCGGATTTTGTCGTACATCTTCCGCTGCGCTACGAGGACGAAACCCGCATCGTACCCATACAGTCGCTTGTCCCCGGCATGACCGCGCAGGTCGAGGGCCAGGTCGTGCGCAGCGAGGTGCAGTATCGGCCCAGGCGGCAACTGCATGCCGTCCTGCAAGACGAAACAGGCCAGGTCGCGCTGCGCTGGCTTAATTTCTACCCCAGCCAGCAAAAGCAGGTGAACGAAGGCAATTGCCTGCGGGTGCGCGGTGAAGTGCGCAACGGCTTTGGCGGTCACGAAATGGTGCACCCCAAGGTCAGCCGGGCGGGCGGCGAGCTGCCTCAGGCGCTGACACCGGTCTATCCGACCACCGATGGCCTCAGCCAGGCCAGCTTGCGCAAGGCCATAGACCAGGCGCTGCGAAGCGCCGACCTGTCCGATACACTGCCCGAGGAAATCCGCGAGCAGTACCGGCTTCTGCCTTTCGAACAGGCCATCCGGATTCTGCACCATCCTCCCGCGCAGGTGTCCTATGCCGATCTTGTCGAGCGCGGCCATCCTGCCTGGGAGCGTATCAAATTCGATGAGCTGCTCGCGCAGCAACTGTCGCTGGCCGCGGCCCGGGCCGCCCGCAGACGCCAGAAGGCCCGCGAGCTGCCGGCTGCGGGCGAGCTGCTGAATGCGCTGCGCGCCAGCCTGCCGTTCAGCCTGACCAATGCGCAGGAACGTGTCATCCAGGAGATCTCCGACGATCTCGGACGAGGCTTCCCCATGCACCGCCTGCTGCAGGGCGATGTAGGCAGCGGCAAGACCGTGGTCGCCGCATTTGCTGCTGCGCAGGCCATCGGCGCGGGCAGTCAGGTGGCCATCATGGCGCCCACCGAAATCCTCGCCGAACAGCATTTCCATAAACTGGCATCGTGGCTTGAACCGCTGGGCGTGCGGCTCGCATGGCTTACCGGAAGCCTGCCGGCCAAGGCCCGCAGGCAGGCCATCGCTGCCGTCGAGTCGGGACAGGCCCAGCTGGTGGTGGGCACACAGGCGCTGATCCAGGACGCTGTCGTCTTCGATAATCTTGGCCTGGCCATTCTGGATGAACAACATCGTTTCGGCGTTGGACAGCGCCTGCAGCTCAGCCGCAAGGGAGAGGCCCTCGATGCGGGGAAGGCGCTGATCCCGCATCAGCTCAATATGAGCGCCACGCCCATTCCCCGCACGCTGGCCATGACTTTCTTCGCCGATCTTGATGTTTCGGCCATTGACGAATTGCCGCCGGGGCGCAGCCCGGTGCTCACCAAGCTGATTGCCGACACCAGACGCGAGGACGTCCTGGGCAGCGTGACCGCCGAGGTGAGGCAGGGACGCCAGGCATACTGGGTCTGTCCACTGGTCGAGGAAAGCGAGGCGCTGCAGCTGCAAACCGCCGTCGATACGCATACGCGGCTCGCGCAGGCCTTGCCCGACCTGCGCGTTGCCCTGATCCACGGCAAGCTGCCATCGGCCGAAAAGCAGGAAGTGATGCAGGCCTTTCGCGACGGACAGGTCGACCTGCTGGTTGCGACCACGGTCATCGAAGTAGGCGTCGATGTCCCCAACGCATCGTTGATGATTATCGAGCACGCTGAGCGATTCGGTCTGGCCCAGTTGCATCAGTTGCGCGGGCGGGTGGGGCGGGGCAGCGCGCAATCCATCTGCGTACTCATGTATCAGGGGCCGCTCAGCGCCATTGCGCGTCAGCGCTTGCGCGCCATGTACGAAACCAGCGATGGGTTCGAGATCGCGCGCCGCGACCTTGACCTGCGCGGGCCGGGCGAGTTTCTGGGGGTCCGGCAATCCGGCCAGGAACTGCTGCGTTTTGCCAGTATCGATACCGACGTCCGCCTGGTTGGGCAAGCCCAGGAAGCAGTGGCGACGATGCGCGAGCATTTTCCGGATCATGCCCGCACACACCTGCGGCGATGGATGCGCGATCGTCAGGATTTTTTGCGCAGTTAACGCAACGCTGTGCGCAACTGTATATAGCGAGACCACTTATGACTCTCACAGAACTGAAATATATCGTCGCGGTCGCACGCGAAAGGCATTTCGGCCGGGCTGCCGAAGCATGTTTCGTCAGCCAGCCCACCCTGTCCGTTGCCATCCGGAAGCTGGAGGACGAACTGGGGGTGGTGCTGTTCGAACGTGGCGGCACCGAGGTCGGCATCACGCCGATAGGCTTGCGCGTGGTGGCTCAGGCCCAGCGTGTGCTGGAAGAGGGGGCCAATCTGCGTGAAATCGCGCGCCAGGGCCATGACCCGCTTGCCGGCCCGCTGCGTGTCGGCGTGATTCACACCATAGGTCCTTACCTGCTGCCCAGACTGGTGCCTACGCAGATCATGGCGACGCCGCAGATGCCCCTGTTGCTGCAGGAAAACTTCACGACCCGCCTGCTGGAGCTGTTGCGCCAGGGCGAAATTGACTGCGCCATTGTGGCCCTGCCCCTGCCCGATGTCGGCTTGATGCAGCACGTTCTGTACGAAGAACCTTTTGTTGTGGCCGTTTCCAAGCATCATCCCTGGGCCGATCGCAAGGAAATCGATGCCGCAAGGCTCAAGGACGAAACCATGCTGCTGCTCGGCAGCGGTCACTGTTTTCGCGACCAGGTGCTCGAGGTGTGCCCGGAGCTTTCGCGTTTCTCAGCATCCAGCGAAGGAATACAACGCACGTTCGAAGGCTCCTCCCTGGAAACCATCAGGCACATGGTGGCGGCCGGGCTGGGCGTGACAGTGCTGCCGGCCAGTTCGCTGTCCATGCCTGGAATCGAAAACCATTTGCTGACCTATATCCCGTTCAAGAAGCCGGTTCCAGACAGGCGGGTGGTGCTGGTCAGCCGCAAGAGCTTTCCGCGCCCGACCGCCATCAATGCGCTGATCAAGGCCATTCGCGCCTGCGAGCTGCCTGGCGTTCAGTACCTGGATCCCGAACCGGAAGCCCTGGCCCACACGGCGTAAGCCAGCGTGCTGGAGCAACCTGTGTCCGGCGCATGAAGCTTGATTGCTATCAAGCTGATTAATAATTATCATCGGCGAGCGCAGGCCTGCTGCGATAGCCGCATGGTATTCTGACAATGAACGTCATCCACCAGTGTTTTTTGGAGAATTAGCATGGCAAGAGCACGCAAACTTGAAAGCAGCAAAGTAGCCCCTATGAGCGATAAAGGAATGGCCATAGACATTGGTATTTCCGACAAGGACAGGGCGGCTGTTGCCACCGAGCTATCCAAAATGCTCGCAGATTCCTACACCCTGTATCTGATGACGCACAACTTTCACTGGAACGTCACCGGTCCGTTGTTCAACACGCTGCACCTCATGTTCATGACTCAGTACACCGAGGAATGGGAAGCGCTGGACAGCATTGCCGAACGTATCCGTGCCTTGGGTCACTACGCACCCGGCACCTATGCCCAATACGCCAAGCTTTCCTCGATCAGCGAGCCAGACGAAGTACCCACTGCCGAGACCATGATCCAGCTTCTGGTCAAGGGCAACGAGGCCGTAGCCAAGACAGCGCGCGCCGCCTTCAAGAAAGCGGACACCGTTGGCGACCAGCCTACCGCCGATCTGCTTACGCAGCGTCTGGACATCCATGAGAAAAACGCCTGGATGCTGCGCAGCCTGCTCCAGTAAGCCTGGCCCGGCGTCAACGGACGGCCGGTCTCGATTTCACCCTGAACGCCCCTGTCAGCGCACGCCTGTCAGGGGCGTTCCGCTTTTTGAGCGCTGAGCGCTTCGGACACCAGTCCCAACGGGGGCACGCGCTAGAGAAAACCCTGATTCATCATGCCGAAACAGGGCTTTCAGTGTATGCTTTGCTGCGTACTTTCAGGAGGTCATATGAAACTTCGTTTTACTCCCGCCGCTGCCGCTGTTGGTCTCGTCGCGGGCATGCTCATGTCCGGTGGTGCGTTCGCCGCTGATACGATCAAGATCGCCGTCGCCGGCCCGTTTACTGGTCCCGTAACCCAATATGGCACCATGGTGAAACAGGGCGTGGACACCGCAATTGAAATGATCAACGCCAAGGGTGGCGTGCTGGGCAAAAAGCTTGAGGCAGTCACGATAGACGACGGCTGCGAGCCCAAGCAGGGCCCGGTGGTCGCAAACCGCGTTGTCAATGATGAAATCCACTACGTGGTCGGCCACGTATGCTCGGGCGCCACGATTGCGGCAACTGACATCTACAACAACGAAGGCATCGTCATGGTGACGCCTTCGGCGACAGCGCCCGCCGTGACCGATGGCAAGAACTACGAAACCATCTTCCGTACGATAGGGCGCGACGACCAGCAGGGTCCGGCCGCAGCCAAATTCATTATCGAAAAAATCAAGCCCAAGAAAGTGGCCGTCCTGCATGACAAGCAGTCATACGGACAGGGCATCGCCAGCGCGGTGCGCAATGAGCTGCAAAAAGCAGGCATCGACATCGTTCTGTTCGAAGGCATCAATGCGGGCGACAGCGATTACTCCGCTGTCATTACCAAGCTCAAGAGCAGCGGCGCCGACTTTGTTTACTACGGCGGCTATCATCCGGAGATGGGCCTGTTGTTGCGCCAGGGTGCAGAACAGGGCCTGAAAACCCAGTTCATGGGACCGGAGGGCGTGGGTAATCCGGACATCAACGCCATTGCGGGCGGATCGGTTGAAGGCATGCTGCTGACCTTGCCGGCCGACTTTACCAAGAGCGCCTCCAATGCCGCAATCGTCAAGGCCTTCAAGGACAAGAAACGCGATCCGGGCGGTGCTTTCCAGCTGACGGCCTACTCCGCAACGCAGGCCATCGCAGATGGTATTGCGGGCGCCGGCGCAGACGATCCCATCAAGGTCGCGCAATACCTGCACACCCACTCCGTCAAGACGCCTATCGGCGACATCTCCTGGAACAAGCAGGGCGATCTGAACGATTTCAAGTTCGATGTATTCGAATGGCATAAAGACGGCAGCAAGACGGTTTACAAGTAAATCGTCCCTGCCACGCAAAACCCCGGTCAGCGCTTGATGCTGACCGGGGTTTTGCTTTAAGGCGTGCGACGCGTCATGCTGTGCGGCGTTGGTTTAAGCAAGGCGCCGGTGTATGGCAACAGCTTGCAGCCGGCTATCCATTCGCCGCAGCGGGACCTGACATCTGCTCAGAAGGGTGTCAGGCGTCGATGCGCTTGCCGCTTTCGGGATCAAACCAATGCAGAGGATGCTGGTCGTCCGGCCCGACCTGGACGGCTTCGCCTATGGTCAGCGGATCGCTTCTGGTCAGGCCGATCGGACTGCGCAGTACGATCGGCGTGTCGCCGTGACGACCGTGTATCAGCTGCTCGGACCCCAGGATCTCGATCATCTCGATATTCATGGGAATGCCCTGCGCATGCAGTCTGATGTGCTCCGGCCGCATGCCGAGAATAAGCTTGCGGCCTGCCAGAGCGCCGGGAACCTGTGCCGGATCAAGGTCCAGGACTGCACCGTTGTCGTCGCAGATGCGGCGCTGCGCATCGATCTGCACTGGAATGAGGTTCATGGGCGGAGAACCGATGAAACTGGCGACGAAAATGGTTGCAGGCTTTTCGAATACTTCGACCGGCGTGCCGATCTGCTCGGGGACACCTTTGTTCATGACGACCATGCGCTGGGCCAGTGTCATGGCTTCGACCTGGTCGTGCGTGACGTAAAGGCTGGTGGTGCCCAGGCGCCGATGCA
This sequence comes from Pusillimonas sp., assembly GCA_048270225.1. GTDB lineage: Bacteria > Pseudomonadota > Gammaproteobacteria > Burkholderiales > Burkholderiaceae_B > Allopusillimonas. The sequence continues at coordinate 137,251 of JBLWTG010000006.1, forward strand.
GCTTCTGGATTTCCAGGCGCATCTGCACGCGCAGCTTGGCGTCCAGATTGGACAGGGGCTCGTCGAACAAAAAAACCTTAGGGTCGCGGACAATGGCGCGGCCCATGGCTACCCGCTGACGCTGTCCGCCGGACAATTGTCCCGGGCGTCGGCTCAGCAGATGCGAGAGTTCCAGGATGCGCGCGGCATCCTGTACTTTTTCGTTGATTTTTTCCTTGGTGAATTTCCGTATCTTCAGCCCATAGGCCATGTTGTCAAACACGCTCATATGAGGATACAAGGCGTAGTTCTGGAACACCATGGCGATGTCGCGCTCGGCCGGCTCGAGCAGGTTGACGACCTTGCCGTCGATGGCGATATCACCGCTGCTGATGCTTTCCAGGCCGGCGACCATGCGCATCAGCGTGGATTTGCCGCAGCCCGAAGGTCCGACAATGACGATGAATTCGCCGTCGGCCACTTCCATATCGATGCCGTGTATCACGGGGACGCCATTGGCGTAGGTTTTGGTGATGTTGCGAAAACTGAGGGTTGCCATGGTGCGATTCCAGGTTCGATATGTGGTGTCAATCGGCGGACAAGGGGTGGACCGATGTTATTTTTCGGTGTCCACCAGGCCTTTGACGAACCATTTTTGCATGAAAACAACCACTGCCACGGGCGGAATCATGGCCAGCAATGCGGTTGCCATGACCAGATTCCATTCGGTGACGCTGTCGCCGCCGGCAATCATGCGCTTGATGCCGATGACCACCGGGTACATGTTTTCCTGAGTGGTGATGATGAGCGGCCAGAGGTATTGGTTCCAACCGTAAATGAATTGGATGACGAAAAGCGCTGCGATACTGGTGCGCGACAGCGGCAGCAGTACATCCCAGAAAAAACGCATGGGCCCGGCGCCATCGATGCGGGCGGCTTCTATCAGCTCGTCGGGAACGGTAAGAAAGAATTGCCGGAACAGAAACGTGGCGGTGGCCGAGGCGATGAGCGGCAGGGTGAGGCCTGCATAGCTGTTGAGCATACCAAGATCGGCCACTACCTTATAGGTGGGCGCGATACGTACCTCGACCGGAAGCATCAGCGTGACAAAAATCATCCAGAAAAAGAACATGCGGAAGCGGAAGCGGAAATAGACGACCGCGAACGCTGACAGCATGGAAATGACGATCTTGCCAATGGCGATGACCAGCGCCATGACGGTGCTGATCCACATCATGCGGGCCACGGGCGGCGTGTTGTCGGCGTTGCCGACCAGCACGGCCCAGTAGTTCTCGAAGAAATGAGAGCCTGGCAGCAGCGACATGGGCGCGCGCGCCACCTCCTGAGCCGTCTGGGTCGATGCCACGAAGGTGACATAAATAGGGAAGGCGATAATGGCCACGCCTATCAGCAGGACGATATGGGTGACGATGTCAAGGACTGGACGGCGTTCGATCATATCGGCGTAAACGCAAAAAAACGGTGCATGGATGCAGGGCCTCAGTAATTGACCTTGCGGTCGATATAGCGGAACTGCACGACAGTGAGCACAACCACGATGAACATCAGAACGACGGACTGCGCGGCTGACGAGCCAAGGTCCAGGCCCTTGAAGCCTGCGTTATAAACCTTGTAGACGAGAATCGCCGTGCTGGTACCGGGGCCGCCCTGGGTGATGATGTCGATGATCGCGAACGTATCGAAGAAGGCGTAGATAACGTTGATGATCAGCAGGAAGAATGTCGTGGGGGACAGCAACGGAAAGACGATGGTCCAGAATCGGCGGAGCGGACTGGCGCCGTCTATGGCGGCCGCTTCGATCAGCGAACGGGGGATGGACTGCAGGCCCGCAAGAAAAAACAGGAAGTTATAGGAAATTTGTTTCCAGACCGAGGCCAGCACGACCAGTGCCATGGCATCGTTGCCATCCAGGCGTGGATTCCAGCCTATGCCCAGCTTGGTCAGGAAGACGGCAAGAATGCCTACCGAAGGCGAAAACAGAAAGAGCCACAAGACTCCGGCCACCGCAGTAGCCACAGCATAAGGCCAGATCAGCAGTGTCTTGTAGATGCCGGCGCCTTTGATGACGCGATCTGCCATAACGGCCAGCAAAAGGGAAATCGCCAGCCCTGAAACCGCCACGAGCATGGAGAACAGGGCTGTGATCTTGAAAGAATTGAGGTATTCGTCGCTGGAGAACAGGTCGGTGAAGTTGGAGAACCCGACGAACTGCGAGGACAGCCCGAAGGGATCTTCCAGCCGGAACGACTGCCACATGGCCTGCCCCGCAGGCAGGAAAAAGAACACGACCGTGATTGCCAGCTGCGGCAGCAGCAGCAGATAGGGCAGAGTCTTGTGGGTGAATACGACGCGCTTTTCCATGTGGCGATTCTAATACACAGTGTTACTTGACGCTTTTCTCGAAGCGTTCCAGCAGCTCGTTGCCCCGCTTGTTCATGATAGTCAGGCCTTGCTCTGCAGTTTCCTTGCCAGAGAAGATGTTTTCCATTTCGCCGTCCTCGATCTCGCGGATCTGGGGCAGATAGCCCAGCCGGATGCCACGCGAGTTTTCTGTTGTGGTGGCGTCAAGCTGTTTGACCGCAATGTCGGTACCTGGGTTTTTCTCGTAGAAGCCGGACTTCTTGGTGACCTCATAGCCTGCCTTGGTGACAGGCACATAGCCGGTTGCCTGGTGCCATTGCGCCGACTTTTCAGGACTGGACAGGAACTTGAAGAACTTGGTCACGCCCTTGTAGACCTCGGGGGATTTCTTGCTGAAGACCCACAGGGATGCGCCGCCGATGATGGTGTTCTGCGGCGCGCCTTTGACGTCGTCGTAGTAGGGCAGAAAAGACGTGCCGAACTTGAAATTGCCGGTCTTGATGATATTGGCGCGGTTGCCGCTGGAACCGGTGAACATGCCGCACTTGCCCGAGGTGAACAGCGCATTGGGCGCATCGCCGCGGCCGCCATAGGTGAAGGTGCCTTCCTTGGACATCTTGGCCAGATTGCTCAGGTGGCGAACGAACAGCGGGTTGGTCAGCTCCAGGCGAGCCTGTGGGCCGTCAAAGCCGTTGTTTGCCGATGCATAGGGAATGTCGTGCCAGGCCGCAAAAGTTTCCAGCTGGATCCAGGAGGGCCAGGAGGTGGTGTAGCCGCACTCCATGCCGGCGGCGCGAAGTTTCTTGGCTGCCTCTTCGACTTCTTTCCAGGTCTTGGGCGGTTTTTCGGCATCGAGCCCGGCCTTTTTGAAGGCGTCCTTGTTGTAGTAGAACACGGGGGTCGAGCTGTTGAAAGGCATGGAGATCAGCTTGCCATCGCTGGACGAGTAATAACCGGCGACTGCACCCAGAAAGTCTGCCGGGTTGATGGGATCGCCGGCTTTCTCGGACATTTCCTGCACCGGGACAATGGCGCCCTTGGCATTCATCATCGTGGCGGTGCCTACTTCGAATACCTGCAGCACGTCCGGCGCATTGCCCGCGCGGAATGCGGCAATGCCTGCATTCATGGATTCGCCGTACGAGCCCTTGTAAATTGCGTGCACAACATAATCGGGCTGGCTTTTGTTGAACTCGTTGACAAGTTCATTGACGCGGTCGCCCAGGGCGCCTTGCATGGAGTGCCAGAAATTGATGTCAGTGGCGGCGTGTGCGGTGCCCATGCAGGCGATCACGCCGGCCAGGGACAATGCAAATAGCTTGGTTCGCATAAAAATTCTCCTGTTTAGGGCCCTGCCTTGTGCGACGCGGCGGGCCTCATTTTGAAGTTTATGACTCGTATGTGACACGGCCGTGACTGTAACGACAATCCCATGGCTTGGTCAATGAAAACCTTGAAACCGGGTCGCAGCCCTTACAATAGCGCCATTCATCCTTCATAGACGAACCGTTACAAGTCTTATGTCCAAAGAACTCACACTCGCCTTTATCGGCGGCGGCAATATGGCCAGCGCCCTTGCCGCAGGCCTGATCGGCAAACGCTGCGGTGCACAAGATGTGCACGTCATCGACCCCAATGAGCCGGTGCGCGCCCGCTGGAAGGAACAGGGCGTCTCCGTGGCTGCACAGGCGGATGAAACCCTGGCCGGCCGGCGCGTATGGATTTTTGCGGTGAAGCCGCAGTTTCTGAGCGAAGCGGTGGCCAGTTGCCGCCCTTATCTGGCCGACGATACGCTGGTGATCAGCGTTGCGGCCGGTATCTCCACCGCAACGCTGTCGCAATGGCTGGGCAGCGAAGACCGCCCCTGGACGCGCCTGATACGCTGCATGCCCAACACACCCGCGCTGATCGGCGCCGGCGCAACCGGCCTGCTGGCGCTGGACGGAGTGTCGGAAGAAGAACGCGCCCTGGCGCAGCAGATGCTGCGCGCCGTCGGCGAGGTGGCCTGGGTGGATGACGACGCGGGGATCGACGCGGTAACAGCGCTGTCCGGCAGCGGCCCCGCATATGTATTTCTGTTTCTGGAGTCGTTGATACAGGGCGGTATCGAACAGGGACTGGCACCAGACCTGGCTCGCAAGCTGGCGCTTGCTACGGTATCGGGCGCCACCCAGCTTGCCGCGCTGTCCCCCGAAAGCCTTGCCACGCTGCGCGAACGCGTGACGTCCAAGGGCGGTACCACCGCCGCCGCGCTGGAGGTATTCCAGCAGCAAGGTTTTGCGCAACTGATCCAGCGGGCCATGGGGGCAGCCCGCGAGCGTGCTGCCCAGCTCTCGGACGAGTTTGCCCGATGACGGCGCATTCCCGCGTCTTTTCTGCCATGACACCGTGGCAGTTCCTGATCTCGGTGCTCGCCATGGGGATCATTGTGGTCGGCTCCAATATATTGGTGCAGTACCCGATCAATCCCTGGCTTACCTGGGGCGCCTTGTCCTATCCGGTGGCTTTTCTGGTGGCCGACCTGCTGAATCGGCGCTTCGGCCCGCACGCGGCACGACGCGTGGCCTATATCGGCTTTGTCGCGGCGCTGGCGGTATCGGTATGGGTCGCAACGCCCCGCATCGCGCTGGCATCGGGCCTGGCTTTTCTGTGTGCGCAACTGACCGACATTCTCGTGTTCGACCGCCTGCGCCATCAGCGGTGGTGGCGGGCACCGCTACTGGGCGGCGTGGCGGGAGCGGTGCTGGATACCTTTGTGTTTTTCAGCGTGGCGTTCGCGGGCACTGCAGTCCCCTGGACCTCGCTGCTGGCCGGAGACCTGGCGGTCAAATTGCTCATCAACGCCGTCATGCTGGCGCCTTTCCGGGCCATGATGTGGAATCTGGCTCGTCCCGACGCCGCCGGGCCGGGAAGGCCCTGATCAACCCGACAGCGTAACGATTGACGTATACGTAAGGGCTTATCCGTAGTGACAGCCTTATAACCTATCGTCAGAATACGCTTGCCGTTTCAGGCGGAAGCTAACAACATGGCTTGCCGTACACCACACTGCGCAGACCCGTAACATGGGCGCGCATATACGGCGGGCGCAACAGGAGATTGACGGGCATGACCTTCATAAAAAAAATATCGCCTTTGCTTATGGCGCTGGGAGCCGTGGCGATGGTCGGCAATGCATATGCCGCCGATGTCATCAAAATAGGGATTCCCCAACCCATGACAGGGCCAGCCACGCAGTATGGCGACCAGATCCAGGCCGGCGCACTTACCGCCATCGATGCGATCAACGCGGCCGGCGGCGTCAAGGGCAGCAAGCTCGAAGCGCTGCTGATCGATGATGGTTGCGAACCCAAGCAGGCGGTGCCTGCGGCCAACCGGGTGATCAACTCGGGCGCCAAGTTCGCCGTCGCCCATGCCTGCTCGGGCACGACGGTACCGGCTGTCAATGTGTACGAGCAGGAAGGCATTGTCGCCATCACTCCGGGCGCCACCTCGCCGCTGGTGACGGACACGATCAAACCGCATTTCTTTTTCCGCACGATAGGCCGCGATGACCAGCAAGGGCCGTTTGCTGCCAGCTATATCCTGGAGCACCTGAAGCCCAAGTCGATCGCCATCTTGCACGACAAGCAGACATATGGCTCCGGCGTGGCCACGCAGGTACGCGATTCGCTCGAAAAAGCAGGCGGCAAGGTCGAGATGTTCGAGGGCATCAATGTTGGCGATAGCGACTATTCTGCCGTCATCACCAAGCTCAAGGCGCTCAATCCCGATCTGATCTATTTCGGCGGCTACCATGCTGAACTGGGCCTGCTGCTGCGTCAGGCGCGCGAACAAGGCCTGAAGACCCAGTTCATGGGGCCAGAAGGCGTGGCCAACAAAGACCTGGTGGCGATTGCCGGCCCGGCTGTTGAAGGCCTGCTGGTTACGCTGCCGGCCGACTTCAGCAAGCTGCCCGCGAACAAAGACGTGCTGGAGCATTTCAAGACTTACAAGCGCAGTCCCGACGGCGCGTTTACCTTCCCCGCCTATGCCGCCGTGCAGATACTGGCCGACAGCATAGGGGCCGTCGGCGACAATCCCGAAAAAGTGGCCGAATACATGCACAGCCATCCTTTCGATACCGCGATTGGCAAAGTCGAATACGACGAGAAAGGCGATTTGAAGCACTTTGAATTTGCCGTCTTCAAATGGGACGGCAAGGGTAATCTAGAGCCAGTTAAGCTTTGATGCAGGAAAGCGATCCCGGCCGGTAGGCCGGGGTCGTCTCTCATTCTCCCGCGCCAGCCGCAGGGCAATCGCCCGGGCTGCCCACCGGAATATCTGTTTTATGTCTGAACTTCTTCCACAGCTCACGCAGCAATTGTTCAACGGGCTGTCGCTCGGCGCCATCTACGCGCTGATTGCCATCGGTTATACGATGGTTTACGGCATTATCGGCATGATCAATTTCGCTCACGGCGAAATCTACATGATCGGCGCCTATGTCGGCCTGGTGACGCTTTCGGCCATCGGCGTGAACAGCGGTCTGCCTTTGCCCTTTATCATTCTGGCGATGATTGTCGTTGCCGTGTTTGTGACGGCCGTCTATGGCTATGCCATAGAAAAAGTCGCTTACGCGCCGCTGCGCGGCAGTCCCAGACTAGTGCCGCTCATTTCAGCCATCGGCATGTCTATTTTCTTGCAGAACTGGGTAGCCATCGGCCAGGGCGCGCGCGATATGGCGGTGCCGGCGCTGGTGACCGGCTCGGTCCAGTTCACGCTGGGCAGTGATTTTGTCGTGACGGCGCCGTACTCGCGCATCATGATTATCGTTGTCACGGTGCTGCTGATGATTGCGCTGTCGCTGTTCATCAAGTATTCGCGCACCGGCCGCGCCTCGCGCGCCTGCTCCCAGGATATCAAGATGGCCAATCTGCTGGGCATCGACACCAACCGCATCATTTCCTTTACTTTTGTGATCGGCGCCATGCTTGCCGCGGTAGGCGGCGTACTGATCGCGCTGGCCATCGGCAAGCTCAATCCTTTCATCGGGTTTCTGGCGGGCATCAAGGCCTTTACCGCGGCGGTGCTGGGCGGCATAGGCAGCATACCCGGCGCCATGCTGGGCGGCGTACTGCTGGGGCTGGCCGAGACCTTTGCCGCAGCGTACATATCTTCCCAGTACAAGGATATTGTTGCCTTCGGCCTGCTGGTGTTTATTTTGCTGTTCAGGCCCACCGGCCTGCTGGGCAAACCCGAAGTGGAAAAAGTGTAATGGGTACGAATTTCAAGAACGCGTTTTTCGCGGCCATCATGGCCGGCATTATTATCGCGCCTGTATTCGGCGTCAATATTGTGCGCGCCGGGATGCAGAGCACCTTGCACCCCGAATGGGGCACGCTGTTCTGGGGCATGGGCATTGTCTTTGCTTTCCAGTTGCTGATACGGCCCGCGCTGGCCAGGTTCTTCAGCCGCAAGACCAAGCGGCGCGCCATGCCCGTCATGTCCGAAACGGTGCGCCGCGGCCTGATTGTGCTGATGATAGCCATTGCGCTGATCTGGCCCATGTTTACCGGCCGGGCTCAGGTGGATATCGCCACCCTGGTCCTGATCTACATCATGCTGGGCCTGGGCCTGAACATCGTGGTCGGTTTCGCCGGATTGCTGGACCTGGGCTTTGTCGGCTTTTATGCGGTGGGCGCCTATACCTACGCCTTGCTTTATCACTGGGCCGGCTGGGGTTTCTGGCAAGCGCTGCCGCTGGCCGGCGCGATGTCTGCGTTGTTCGGTTTTGTACTCGGTTTTCCGGTGTTGCGGCTGCGCGGTGATTATCTGGCCATTGTTACGCTGGGATTCGGCGAGATCATCCGCCTGCTGCTCATCAATCTGTACTCCTTCACGGGCGGACCCGATGGCATTTCAGGTATTCCCAAGCCTTCGGTATTCGGCTATCCCATGCTGCGTCGCCCGCCCGAAGGGGTAACAACTTTCCATCAACTGATGGGATGGAACTACAGCACGCAGGACGTGATTGTCTTTCTGTATCTGATGGCCTTGTGTCTGGCGCTGGTGACCCTGTTTGTATCGAATCGCGTGATCCGCATGCCTATTGGACGCGCCTGGGAGGCATTGCGCGAAGATGAAATCGCCTGCCGCTCGCTCGGGCTCAATCCGACCCGCATCAAGCTGTCCGCGTTCACCATGGGCGCCATGTTCGCGGGTTTCGGCGGTGCGTTCTTTGCGGCGCGTCAGGGCCTGGTCAATCCTGAGTCTTTCACCTTTATCGAGTCGGCGCTGATCCTGGCGATCGTCGTGCTGGGCGGCATGGGCTCCCAGGTGGGGGTGATTCTTGCGGCTATTGTGTTGACGGTTGTGCCGGAGATCGCGCGAGAGTTTGCCGAATACCGGATGCTGATATTCGGCCTGGTAATGGTGTTGATGATGATGTGGCGACCGCAGGGCTTACTGCCGGTCAAGCGCCCGCATGTGGAGATCAAGACATGAGCGCTGTTCAGGATACCCTCATTGATCAAGCGGTGAAAACGGGAACAGGCAAGCAGCAGGTGCTGCTGGACGTCACGGGGCTGACCATGAAGTTCGGCGGGCTGCTCGCCGTCGACCAGGTCGCCTTTCACGTCAACAAGGATGAGGTCTTTGCGATTATCGGGCCCAATGGCGCCGGCAAGACCACCGTGTTCAATTGCGTCGGCGGTTTCTATAAACCGACAACGGGCAGCATACGCATGGATGGCCGGAACATTACCGGCCTGCCCAGCCACAAGGTGGCTTTGCAGGGACTTGTGCGTACCTTCCAGAACGTGCGGCTGTTCAAGCACCTGACTGTGCTCGAGAACCTGCTGGTTGCCCAGCACGCACAGATAGAAACCAATCTGCTCAAAGGCCTGCTCAAGCTGCCGGGTTATCGCGCCTCCGAGCGGGATGCGCAGCAACGTGCGGTGGAATGGCTGGATTTCATGGATATGCGCGCCTATGCAAACCGCGAGGCGGGCAATCTGGCCTATGGCCATCAGCGCCGCCTGGAAATCGCACGCTGCATGATCACCAAGCCGCGCCTGCTGATGCTGGATGAACCGGCCGCAGGCCTGAATCCCCAGGAAAAGCGCGAACTGCAGAAGTTGATCGATCAGTTGCGCAGGGAGTTTGACGTCGCGGTCCTGCTGATCGAGCACGACATGAGCCTGGTCATGGGCGTGTCGGATCGCATTATGGTCATGGAGCAGGGCAGGCCCATCATGACGGGCCTGCCGGACGAAGTGCGTACAGACCCGCGCGTGATTAAAGCTTATCTGGGGGAAGAGTAGAGTGCTTAAGCTGGAAAATGTGCACACGCACTATGGCGCAATCCAGGCGCTGGGCGGCGTATCGGTCGAGGTCAATCAGGGCGAGATTGTTACGCTGATAGGCGCCAACGGCGCCGGCAAGACAACGATGCTGATGACGGTCTGCGGCTCGCCGCAAGCCAGCAGCGGCACAGTCACCTTCCTGGACGAAGACATTACCCAATGCGACACGCACACCATCATGCGGCGCGGCATTGCGATTTCTCCTGAAGGCAGACGTGTCTTTCCTGAGCTTACCGTCACGGAAAATCTCCAGATGGGCGGGTTTTTTCTGAAAAAACCTGAAGTCGAGGCAGGTCTTGAACATGTGTTCACGCTGTTTCCCAGGCTGCGCGAGCGGGCGGGCCAGCGGGCAGGAACCATGTCTGGCGGCGAACAGCAAATGCTGGCGATCGGCCGTGCGCTCATGACCCGCCCGCGTCTGCTGCTGCTGGACGAACCCACCCTGGGCCTGGCGCCTCTGATCATCGCGCAGATTTTCGAAATCATCCGCACCATCCGTGCAGAAGGCGTGACCGTCTTCCTGGTGGAGCAGAACGCCAGCAAGGCGCTGCAGGTCGCTGACCGGGGTTATGTGCTCGAGACCGGCAAGGTGGTGCTGGCCGATACCGGCGCCAACCTGCTGGTCAACGACGAAGTTCGCAAGGCATATCTGGGCGGCTGAGCCGCATCAGGGCTGCAGGTGCTGGGCCAGGAAAGCCTCCATGCGCTCATAGAACTCGAACTTGTTTTCGTCGTTGTGAAAGCCGTGGCCTTCGTTGTCCTTGACCATGTATTCGACCTCGACGCCGCGAGCACGCAGCGCCGCCACCATCTGGTCACTTTCGTTTTTGTTGACGCGCGGATCGTGTGCGCCCTGGGCGATGAACAGCGGCGTGCGTATACGGTCCGCATTGAGTGCGGGTGAGGTGGCTTCGAGGCGTTCGCGGTCAGTCTCGGGGTTGCCCACCATGCTGTGCATTTTGGTCAGCATGGGTTTCCAGTAAGGGGGGATCGTGCTGAGAAACGTCAGCAGATTGGATACGCCCACGTAATCGACGGCGGCGGCGTAGAGATCCGGCGTGGATACGATGCCTGCCAGCGTGGCATAACCGCCATAGCTGCCGCCGTAGATGCCGACACGATCCGGATCGGCAATCCCTTGCTCCACTAGCCAGTGCACACCGTCCGTAATGTCGTCCTGCATGCTCAGGCCCCATTGCCCAAAACTGGCCTCCCAGAATTTGCGCCCATAGCCGGTAGAGCCCCGGTAGTTCATCTGCAGCACGCAGTAGCCCCGATTGGCGAGGAACTGTGCTTCGGGATTGAAGCCCCAGCCGTCCCGCACCCACGGCCCGCCGTGCGGGTTGACGACGCAGGGCAGGCCTTGCGCCGGCTTGCCGACGGGCAAGGTCAGATAGCCCTGGATCACGAGCCCGTCGCGCGAGGTGTACTGAATGGGCTTGACCACAGCCATGTCGGCTTCAGGCAGGGCAGGGTTGATGTCGCCCAGCTTGTCCAGCGTGTTTGCCTGGGCATCGTAGAGATAGCGGCTGCCCGGCGTGCGGTCATTGTAGGCGGCAACGATGAATTTGTTTTCGTCGCGGGTGGCGCTTTGCAGGGCAACCTCATACCCGGGCAGCTTTTCCGACAGCCGGGTGTGCCGCAGCGCGGCGATCTCGTCGAAAAAGTGGTACTTGGGCTTGTCGGTCTGGTAAACCGCGGCGGTCAGGACATGGCGCAGACGCGAGTAACCCACGCCGTCCAGATCGTGGCCAGGCACCTCGAAAACGAGGTGCTCTTCGTCGGGCCGGGAGGGATCGATGATGACCAGCGCCAGGCAGTCGCGGCCCCGGTTGCTCAGGGCATAGATGTCGCGGTCGTCAAAGGTGAAAAACTGGGGACTGACCGTTGTGCGGAAGTCTGTACTGATGATGGGGCGGAATTCGTCTTCTTCGCTGTCGCGATACAACAGGACGCTGTCCAGGCCGTCGCTGGCGATGGCGGCGCGCACCAGGCCGTGATGATCGGTCTGCCAGCCTACGATGTTGCCAGGGTTTTCGGCGACCAGCTCAAGTTCACCTGTGCGGATGTTGGCCCGGTATACGTCGAAGACCTCAGGATTGCGGCCGTTGTGACTGATCAGGATATGGTCGGGATCATCCTCCAGATCGTCCTGAATGCCGGCACGCACGCCAGGAAAGGGCGTCAGATCGTTGATGTCGCCGCTGTCGGTGTCAATGGCCAGGACATGGAAGTTTTCGTCGCCGTTGAAGTCTTTTTCGTAGATGATGGTGTCCGAGCCCTTCCAGAAGAACTGGGCGATGTCGCGTTCAGTCTCGGACGTCAGCCGGCGGACTTCGCCCACCGGGGAGCTGCCTTCGAGCGACTGGACGAATACATTCATGCGGGCCGGCTCGCCGTCTATGCTGGCTGGCTCCATGAAGCCCAGGGTGGCGCCGTCATAGGAAAGCCTGAAGAAGGCGCGCTGCGGGTTGCGGAAAAAATCCTGTACGGCGTATTTGCGTGGCGACATAGTGAAAGAGTGTCCTGTAATGCATGAAATGCGCAAGCCGCATCGGGGTCTTGCGCGATTCCATTACTATATCGGATCGTTGCGCAGGCCGTGCGCATATCCTTTTCGAGGCTACTTATGTCTGACCGCGTGCAAGTGGTATTCCTGGACAGGGAAACCATATCTCCCAATACGCTGCTGCGCCCGCTGGGCTTCGAGCACGAACTCACTGTCTATGGGCGCACCGCTCCCAGCGAGGTCAAACAGCGCATCGCCAATGCCGATATCGTCCTGACCAATAAAGTGCGCCTGGAGCGCGAGGCCATCGAGGCGGCGCCCAGGCTCAAGCTGATCGCCCTGGCTGCGACGGGCACGGACAACATTGACCTGGCGGCCTGCAAGGAAAAAAACATTGTGGTCTCGAATATCCGGGGTTATGCACAGCACACGGTGCCGGAACACACTTTTGCGCTGATCTTTGCCTTGCGGCGCAGCATCGTGGCCTATCGTGAGTCCGTCAAGGCCGGGCGCTGGCAGGCCTCCGAGCAGTTTTGCTATTTTGATTATCCCATCAAGGACCTGGCCGGCTCGACCCTGGGCATCATCGGTGAGGGCGCGCTGGGCCAGAAGGTGGCCTCCATCGGACGGGCCCTGGGCATGCATGTGCTGTTTGCCGCACGCAAAGGCGGGTCGGGGCAGGGCAGCCTGTACACACCGTTTGAGCAGATGCTCGAGGAGAGCGACATCATCACCCTGCATTGTCCGCTCACGACGCAAACCCGCGGCCTGATCGGCGCGCCGGAGTTTGCGCGCATGCGTCGCAAGCCGCTGCTGATCAATACCGCCCGCGGCGGACTGGTCGACGACACCGCGCTGGCCGATGCGCTGCGCGGCGGCCAGTTGGGCGGTGCAGGTTTCGATGTCGCCACGCCGGAGCCTCCGCCTGAGGATCATCCGCTGATGCAGTTGCTTGATCTGCCCAATTTCATCCTGACCCCGCATGTGGCCTGGGCCAGCGAAGAAGCCATCCAGGCACTTGCCGACCAGCTCATCGGCAATGTCGAGGCTTTTCAGCGCGGCGCTCCGCGCAATGTTGTGGGCGGCTGACATGCGTATTGTGATTGCGCCAGACTCCTTCAAGGAAAGCCTCAGCGCAGCGGGCGTGGCGCAGGCCATCGCGCAGGGCGTGCGCGACGTGATGCCCCAGGCTGACATTGTGTGCGTGCCTATGGCCGACGGCGGGGAAGGCTCGCTGGATGCCGTGCTGGCTGCAACCGGTGGGCAGCGGCGCTCAGCGAGGGTCGTGGATGCCAACAACCAGCCCTGCGACGCCGACTGGGGCTGGCTGGGAGATGGCAAGGCCTTCATCGAAATGGCGGCCGCGGCGGGGCTTGAACGAATTCCCGTCTCCGCGCGCAGACCCTTGCAGGCCACCAGCTACGGCGTGGGGCAATTGATAGGCGAAGCGCTGGACGCGGGCGCACGGCATATTGTGCTTGGTCTGGGAGGCAGCGCCACCAATGATGCGGGTGCAGGCTTGCTGCAGGCCCTGGGCGGTGAGCTGCTGGATGCACAGGGGAAAGCGCTGGAACCGGGCGGGCTCGCCTTGCGCGGGCTGGCGCGTATTGCGCTCGACGGCCTGGACGCCCGGCTCAAGGACGTGCGCTTCGACATTGCCGTGGATGTCGACAATCCTCTCTGCGGGCCGCGTGGCGCCTCCGCCATCTTCGGGCCGCAAAAAGGCGCCAGCGAACAGGACGTGAAGGAACTGGATGAGGCGCTGGCGCATTTTGCGCAGGTCTGCGCCCGGCAGTATGGCAGGGACGAAAGCGGCCTGCCGGGCATGGGGGCCGCAGGCGGGCTGGGATTCGTCGTGAAGACATTCTTCCAGGCCAGCTTCAGGCCCGGGGTAGAGCTGGTGGCGGACTTGTCCGGCCTGGAGACGGCCTTGCAGGACGCACAGTGGGTGTTCACTGGAGAAGGGCGCATGGATGCGCAAACCCTGCTGGGCAAGACACCTGTCGGGGTTGCGCGCTATGCGCAACGCAAAAACATCCCTGTGGTGGCCATCGTCGGCGCACTGGGCGAGGGTTACGAAGCGGTGTACGAGGCCGGGATCACGGCGGCTTTCAGCCTGGCGCCCGGCCCGATTCCGCTGGAACAGGCCTGCGCGCAGGCCGCGGGGTTGCTGCGCCAGCGCGCAGGGGACTGCACGCGGCTGATCCTGGCGGGAGCGGGACTGCCCGGAGGCCCCGAAGACTGCGGCAAGGCCTGATTCCGTTTACTGCGTGTGGCGGGGCTTCATTTCAGCCTTCAGGTAGTCGACCAGTGTGCGCACGGCACGTGGTATGTAGGGGCTATATGGTCTGATGGCATAGATGGCGTCCCCGAATGCCCCGACAGGCTTCCATTGAGCAAGCAGCGGTTGCAGGCGGCCTGCCTCGATGTCTTCCCGGGCCGAGAAATCAGGCAGCAGAGCGATGCCCTGTCCGTCCAGGGCCACCTGGCGCAGCGCCTCGCTATTGTTGGCACTGAAGTTTCCCTGGATGGCCACACTGTGGCGCTCCCGAGGGCGCCGCGAGGGCGCGAAACTCCAGGCGGGTGCGGCGGCGGAGCGCAGGTAATACAGACAGTTGTGCCGGACCAGATCATCGGGGTGCCGCGGCGTGCCATGCGCCTGCAGATAGGCGGGCGCCGCGGTCAGGATACTGGCACTGGGGCACAGCAGCCAGGCGACGTGGGTTTCCGGCACGGCGCCGGCATGACGAATGGCCAGGTCAAAACCTTCCTGCGCCAGCGAGCTCAGATGATCGGAGAGCTCGATCTCGATGCGCACCTGCGGATAGGCCTGCAGAAAAGGGGCAATCAGTGGCACGATGCGCTGCCTGCCCAGAGCCACCGGCGCCGTGATGCGCACGACGCCGCGGGGACGTTCCGACAGGTCTCTTACCCCATCGAATTCCTGTTCTATCTGCTCAAACGCCCTGCGGGTATTGCCCACCAATGCACGGCCTGCCTCTGTAAGGCGGACACTGCGCGTCGTGCGCTGGACCAGGGCGATGCCCGATACCTGCTCAAGTTCGGCGATGCGCAGGCTGACGGCGGCCTTGCTCACGCCCAGTCGCCTGGCCGCGGCGGTATAGCTTCCGGTGTCCTCGAGCACACCCAGCCAGTAGATATGCGACCAGAGTAATTCTTTCTTGTAGTGGTTCATCGGATGGGACCAGTGAAAGCAAGAGTGATTGGTGGTCTATTGTTTATTTTATTAAACAATATTTCAAGTAAAACGGTATTGCTGCGTCTGACCGGGCTGCCTATACTTTTGTCATTCCCCTTATTGAACAAAGGACGTTCCATGAAAGACCAGAACCCCGCGGGCGGCACGTTAGCTGCGCAGGCCGCCTATACAGACGGCGGCGACGTCGGCAATTACATCGACGGCAAGGTCGTCGTCAGCGAGCAGGGGCGCCGGCAGGACGTCTACAACCCCTCACTGGGCACGGCGGCGCGCCAGTTGGTGCTGTCGACTGTCGAGGATGTGCAGACCGCCGTGGCCTCGGCCCGCGCCGCAGCGCCCGGTTGGGCCAATACCACGCCATTGCGGCGCGCACGCGTGCTGAACCGGTTCTTGCGCCTGATGGAAGCGCACGTCGACGAATTGGCCGCCATGATCACCGCCGAGCATGGCAAGGTATTTACCGATGCGCAGGGCGAAGTGGCCCGAGGCATCGACGTCATCGAGTTCGCCTGCGGCATTCCTCAACTGCTCAAGGGCGATTACACCGAACAGGTTTCCAACGGCATTGACAACTGGACCATGCGCCAGCCGCTGGGCGTGGTGGCGGGTGTGACGCCATTCAACTTTCCCTGCATGGTGCCGTGCTGGATGTTTCCGGTCGCGCTCGCTGCCGGCAATACCTTTATCCTGAAGCCCAGCGAGCGCGATCCCAGTGTTTCCCTTCTTATGGCCAGGCTGCTGACTCAGGCAGGGCTGCCTGACGGCGTGTTCAACGTAGTGCAGGGCGACAAGGTCGTGGTTGACGCGCTGCTCGAACACCCCGATGTATCCGCCATCAGTTTTGTGGGCTCGACGCCCATCGCCCAGTACATCTACGAACGCGGCGCCCATTTCGGCAAGCGGGTGCAGGCGCTGGGCGGCGCCAAGAACCACATGGTCATCATGCCCGATGCCGACGTCGAGCGTACAGTCGACGCGCTGGTCGGTGCAGCCTACGGCTCGGCGGGCGAACGCTGCATGGCAATTTCGGTGGCTGTGCTGGTGGGGCAGGCCGGCGAAAAAATCCTGCCCGCCCTCAAGGCCCGCGCCGAGTCGCTCAAGATCAAGGACGGCATGCACCTGGATGCGGAAATGGGACCGGTCGTTACGCGCGAAGCGCTGCAGCGCATCGAGCACTACATCCAGACGGGCGTGGAGCAGGGCGCCCAACTGCTGGTCGATGGCCGCCAATACACGGTGCCTGGGCATGAAGAAGGCTTTTATATTGGAGGGACCCTGTTCGACAAGGTTACGCCGGACATGCGCATCTACAAGGAAGAAATCTTCGGCCCTGTGCTGGCCTGCGTCCATGTGGACGACCTGAGCGCCGCCGTCGACCTGGTCAATGCGCATGAGTTCGGCAACGGCGTCTCCTGCTTTACCAGCGACGGCCATACCGCCCGCGAGTTTGCACGCCGCATCCAGGTCGGCATGGTGGGCATCAATGTGCCCATTCCCGTACCGATGGCCTGGCATGGTTTCGGCGGCTGGAAGCGTAGCCTGTTTGGCGACATGCACGCCTACGGTGAAGAGGGTGTGCGTTTCTATACCAAGCAGAAGTCGGTGATGCAGCGCTGGCCTGAAAACATCGACAAAGGCAACGCCTTCATCATGCCCACGATGTAGCGCGGCCGCAGGTCGGTTGTCATCAGGCCGCCTGCACCGATATATTCACCGGCCCGGGCCGGCAGGTCTGTTGCGGGCCTGCCGGCCCGAATTGTTTTCAGCGCCGCGATACCCGCATGCCCGGTGCGGCGGGCAGCCGCGCTGCGTATATAAAGTAGTACAGTAATACCATCCGCATTTTCCCGCATCGAGACCGTCACATGAATCGTCCTTTACGCTTGGCAATCAATGGCTACGGCCGCATCGGGCGCTGTGTGCTGCGCGCGCTGCACGAAGCGCCGGACAAGACCGGCCTTCAGGTGGTTGCCATCAACGAACCGGCCGCCGACATCGAGGCGATGGCTTACCTGACCCAGTTCGATTCCACACACGGCGTCTTTCCGGGCACGGTAGAGAAGGGTGAGCATGCACTGATCGTCAATGGCGCCCACATCAAGGTCAGCCACGCCAGCGCGCCGCAGGATGTGGACTGGGCCGGCCTTGAGATAGACCTGCTGCTGGAGTGCTCCGGCCGTTTTGGCACCCGCGCCCAGCTGCAGGCTTTTCTGGACGCTGGATGCGAACGGATTCTGGTGTCCCAGCCCGGCAACAGCGCGCAGGACGTAGACTACACCGTGGTGCACGGCATCAATGACCATGGCCTGAGCGGCGGCGAACGCATCGTCTCCAATGCCTCCTGCACGACCAATGCGATTGTGCCTGTGCTGCATGAACTGCATCAGGCCTTTGGCGTGGAGCATGCGTTTCTGACCACGCTGCATTCCGTCATGAACGACCAGCCCATGATAGATGGCTACCACCACTCGGATCTGCGCCGCACGCGCTCTGCCATGCAGTCCATTATTCCGGTGGCTACCGGCCTGGCCCAGGGCGTGGAGCGCCTGCTGCCGGTCCTGGCGGGCAGGGTGCAGGCCAAGGCGATACGTGTGCCCATACTGAACGTGTCGGCCATTGACCTCATGGTCAAGCTGGGGCGGGACGTCACCGTCGAAACGCTGAATGCCGCGATGGAAGACGCAACACGGCGCTATCCAGGCTTGATCGCCTACTCAAACCGCCCGCATGCCTCAGTGGATTTCAATCACAATCCGCATTCCGCCGTCATCGACGGCAGCCAGACGCGCAGCAATGGCGATGGCTTCGCCAATCTGTTCATCTGGTTCGACAATGAGTGGGGGTTTGCCAACCGCATGCTAGACGTCGCCTGTATATGGGCTGCTCGCCTGCCGCCCGCGCCCCTGGCGGCGGGGCTGGTGGACCAGGCCCTTGTCTAACGCAACTATCGATTTCAGGAGAATCATTATGACGGATCATCGCAGGGAAACCGACTCCATGGGGGAGATCGACGTTCCAGCGGCCCATTACTGGGGTGCGCAGACACAGCGCTCCATCCAGAATTTTCCGATAGGCGTCAGTCGTTTCCAGTGGCAGCCGCCCATCATCTCCGCCCTGGGCATTCTGAAGAAAGCTGCTGCGCAGGCCAATGCGGAACTGGGACAATTGCCCGGCGAGATCGCAGACCTGATCGTCTGGGCTGCCGACGAAGTGATCGAAGGCAAGCTGAACAATGAGTTTCCCCTTGTGGTGTTTCAGACCGGATCGGGCACGCAGTCCAACATGAACGCCAACGAAGTCATCTCCAACCGCGCCATTGAACTGGCCGGCGGCGTCAAGGGCAGCAAGAAGCCGGTGCATCCCAACGATCACGTCAATCGTGGTCAATCATCCAACGACACCTTCCCCACTGCCATGCATATCGCAGTGGCGCGGCTGCTGGCCGACAGGTTTTTTCCTGCCGTCGGCAAATTGCGACATACGCTGGACGCCAAGGCCAAGGCTTATAGCGGCGTGGTCAAGACGGGGCGCACGCATCTGCAGGATGCAACCCCCATCACCCTGGGCCAGGAAATCGGCGCCTGGGTTGCGCAAATAGACTTTGCGCTGGATGCGACACAGTCGGCGCTGCCGGGAATCTACGATCTTGCCATCGGTGGCACTGCCGTGGGTACAGGACTGAACGCGCATCCACAGTTTGGCGAAACGGCGGCAAAGCATATTGCCGAGATCACAGGACTGCCGTTTCGCAGTGCGGAGAACAAGTTCTTTGCGCTGTCGGCGCATGATGCACTCGTGAATTTATCGGCATCGCTGCGCACCCTGGCCGGCGCGCTCATGAAAATGGCCAACGATGTGCGCTGGCTTGCCAGCGGCCCGCGCTGCGGCATCGGCGAACTGATCATTCCCGACAACGAACCGGGCTCCTCCATCATGCCAGGCAAGGTGAATCCAACGCAATGTGAAGCCATGACCATGGTGTGCGCACAGGTATTCGGCAATGACGCAACAGTCGCGTTCGCCGGCTCGCAGGGTAATTTCCAGCTGAATGTGTACAAGCCCGTCATGGTGCACAACGTGCTGGAAAGCATAGAGCTGCTCAGCGACGCCTGCCTGGCATTCAACGACCATTGCGCCGTGGGCATCGAGCCCAATACGGAGGTTATCCAGGCCAACCTGGACAAGAACCTGATGCTGGTCACCGCCTTGAACCGGCATATCGGCTACGACAAGGCGGCGGCCATCGCGAAAAAGGCGCAAAAGGAAAAAACCACCTTGCGCGAGTCGGCGCTGGCACTGGGCTATGTGACAGGCGAAGAGTACGACGCCTGGATCAATCCTATCGACATGACCCATCCAAGCGAGTAAGACGTTCATTTCCAGGGCCCTAGCGTGCTTAGGGTCCTGCATCGTTTGCACAGGAGGCTCCCGTGTCAAAAAATGTAGACATCAAGCGTGTTTATGAGGCGGCAAGCCCGGGCGATGGCTACCGGGTGCTGGTAGACCGTCTCTGGCCGCGCGGTGTTTCCAAAGCGGAACTGAAGTACGACGCATGGCGCAAAGACCTCGCGCCCAGTCCTGCCTTACGCAAATGGTTTGGCCACAAGACTGAACACTGGCCCCGGTTTGTGGACAGCTATCTATCCGAACTGCGCGCGCCCGAACAGATCGAGCGCCTGCACGCGCTGATCAACGAAGCCAAGGGGCGCGATATCACCCTGGTATACGCGGCCAAAGATCCCGAACACAATCATGCATTGATACTGGCGCAGGAACTGAAGCGTCTATACTAAGCATTGATGACATCCGCGGGCTGCGGGCATTGCGGCCTTGCGGTTTTCCTTCAAGCTACGGAGGCAGCGATGCGCATGTCGCGTTTGCTCTGGTTTATCTGCTGCATTCTTCTGGGTGCAGCGGCGCTTGCCGGTGTGCCGCACATGGACGAAAGCAAGGCCCAGACTGTCCTGCAGGCGCAGCACAAGGCATCCGGGCAGGCCCAGCGCCCGGCCGAAGGCGCAGACGCCGGTGCATCCCTGATGAGTGAAGGCGCGTCGGAAACGAACGCCGCCAGCGATACGCCGCTGGTCAAAGTCCTGACCGTGCAGGGCATGATCAACCCCGCCAGCGCGGACTTCGTCACGCGCGGCATACGTGAAGCAGCCGCACAGCATGCCATGCTGGTGGTGCTGCAAATGGATACGCCAGGCGGGCTGGATACCTCGATGCGATCCATCATCCAGCAGATACTGGCGTCGCCAGTGCCAATTGCCACCTTCGTCAGCCCCGGCGGCGCGCGCGCCGCCAGTGCGGGCGCATTCATCCTGTACGCCAGCCATATTGCGGCCATGACGCCGGCCAGCAACCTGGGCGCGGCATCGCCGGTATCGATAGGCATGTCCGGGCACCCCGACAGCCCCTCCAGGGCACAGGATCAGGATTCCGGAAAGACAGGCGCCGAACCCACTGAACAAAGCCAGAGTCCGGACACCATGACTCGCAAGGTCACCAACGACGCGGCAGCCTACTTGCGCAGCCTGGCGCAATTGCGCGGGCGCAACACCACCTTCGCGCAACAGGCCGTGCTGGAGGCTCGCAGCCTCTCGTCGCGCGAAGCGCTCGAAGGCAAAGTCATCGATCTGATCGCCAAGGACGTTCCCGACCTGCTGCAGCATCTGGATGGGCGCGAGGTGACGCTGGACGACGGACGTCTGGTCACCCTGCATACCGCCAATGCTGACATTGTCTACGTCGCGCCAGGCTGGCGCACCAGAATCCTGGCACTCATCGCCAATCCTCAGATCGCGCTGGTGCTGATCATGATCGGCATCTACGGCCTGTTTTTCGAGTTGACCAGTCCGGGCATTGCGCTGCCGGGTGTGGCTGGCCTGATCAGCCTCTTGCTGGGACTGTATGCCTTCCAGCTGCTGCCGGTAAACTGGGCGGGATTGGGGCTGGCCGTTGCTGGCATGGCCATGATGATAGGAGAAGTGTTCCTGCCCAGTTTCGGTGCACTCGGCATAGGCGGCATTGTTGCCTTTGTCTTTGGCGGCATGATGCTGACCAATACCGGCATTCCCGCCTATGACCTGTCGATTCCCTTTCTGGCCGGAGTCGCAGTGGCCGCCGCACTGCTCATCATGCTGACAGGGGTGATGGCCACCAGAGCGCACAAGCGCGCCGTGGTCAGCGGGCGGGAGGGCATGAACGGGCGCATCGGCGTGGTGACATCCGTCACGCAAGGCACGGTATATGCTGAGATCAGCGGAGAAAGCTGGCGCGTACGCGCCGACCGGCAGCTTGCTCCCGGCGATACCGTACAAGTACTCGGCATGGATGGATTGACACTGCAGGTAGCGCTGCTGTCGACGAGTACCATGGACAGGGAATCAACCAGGGGGTTTTAATCATGTTCTATAGCGTCAATATCGGCCTGACTGCAATTGTCATCGTTGTACTGCTGGTCATCATCAATGCCATCAAGGTTTTGCGCGAGTATCAGCGCGGTGTCGTGTTTACGCTCGGACGCTACACAAGCGTCAAGGGTCCGGGCCTGATTTTTGTCATTCCTGTGCTGCAGCAGATGGTGCGCGTCGATCTGCGCGTGGTGACCATGGACGTACCCAGCCAGGACGTCATCTCGCGCGATAACGTGTCAGTCAAGGTCAACGCCGTGGTGTACTTCAGGGTTGTGGCGCCCGACAAGGCCATCATCCAGGTCGAACGCTACCTGGACGCGACCAGCCAGCTGGCGCAGACGACCTTGCGGGCTGTCCTGGGCAAGCACGAGCTGGACGAGATGCTGGCAGAGCGCGAAAAGCTCAATCTCGACGTGCAGCAAATCCTCGATGCCCAGACAGACTCCTGGGGCATCAAGGTAACCAATGTCGAAATCAAGCATATCGATCTGAACGAAAACATGGTGCGCGCCATTGCCAGGCAGGCTGAGGCCGAGCGCGAACGGCGGGCCAAGGTCATTCACGCCGAAGGCGAAAAGCAGGCATCGCAGGCGCTCATGGAAGCCGCCGAAATCCTTGCCGCGCAGCCTTCGGCCATGCAACTGCGCTACCTGCAGACGCTGACGCAAGTTGCGGGCGACAAATCATCAACTATCGTCTTTCCTGTTCCGGTTGACCTGCTGGCATCCTTTCTCAGCAAAAAAACCGACTAGGATATTTTTCTGGAGAAACATCAATGCAAATAGGTATGGTTGGCCTGGGCCGCATGGGCAGCAATATGGTGCAGCGGCTGCTGCGTCATGGTCAGGAGTGCGTGGTCTATGATTCGCATCCGGAGCCGGGGCGTGCCCTCGCAAAGCAGGGCGCAGTTGCCTGCGACACGTTGGCCGACCTGGTGTCCACCTTACAGAAACCGCGCGCGATCTGGCTGATGGTGCCCGCAGCAGTGGTCGACAAGGTGCTCGACAATCTGTTGCCGCTGCTCGATCGCGACGATATCGTCATCGATGGCGGCAACTCTTCCTACCAGGATGACATCCGGCGTGCGGGTCAACTGCGCGATGCGGGTCTGCACTATATGGACGTGGGTACCAGCGGCGGCGTGTTCGGCCTGGAGCGCGGCTATTGCCTGATGATCGGAGGCGAAGATGCCGCGTTCCAACGCATGGAGCCTGTGTTCGCCGCGCTGGCGCCAGGCAAGGATGCAGCCCCGCCCACACCAGGACGCGGAGCGGGCAGCTCGGCCGATCAGGGTTATCTGCACTGCGGCGCGCACGGCGCCGGCCATTTCGTGAAAATGGTCCACAACGGTATTGAGTACGGCATCATGGCCGCCTATGCAGAAGGGCTTAACATCCTGCATCGGGCCGACATTGGCGCGCATCAGCGTGAAATCGACGCCGAAACGACACCCTTGCGCCATCCGGAGCATTATCAATACAAGTTTGATCTGCCCGAGATTACTGAACTCTGGCGGCATGGCAGCGTCATAGGATCATGGCTGCTGGATCTGACCGCCCAGGCTTTGCAAGGCAATGCCGCGCTGGACAACTACGCCGGCCATGTGTCGGACTCGGGCGAAGGGCGCTGGGCCTTGTCTGCCGCCATCGACGAAGGCGTTCCCACGCCTGTGCTGAGCGCCGCGCTGTTTTCACGTTTCGAGTCGCGCGGCAACGCCGAGTACGCCAGCAAAGTATTATCCGCCATGCGACACCAGTTTGGCGGCCACGTTGAAAAATCGCCAGGGAGCAAGCACGAATGACCAAATCGCCACGCGCACGCAAGTCCAGTCCTGATACCGCACACGCCGATGCGCTGGTGCTGTTCGGAATGAGCGGCGACCTGGCGTACAAGAAAATATTTCCCGCTCTGTATGTCATGGCGCAGCAGGGCCGCCTGACCTTGCCTGTAGTCGGAGTGGCCAGCTCGCGTATGACCCGCACGCAGCTGCGCAAACGCATACGGCAAAGCGTGGGGGAGGCCAACCCACGCATAGACAGACACGCTTTTGACCACCTGGTTTCATGCGTGAGCTATATCGACGGTGATTACCGCGAGGCGAGCACCTTCGACAAGCTCAGGCAGGCCTTGGGCGAGGCCAAGCGGCCGGCTCATTACCTGGCCATTCCGCCTTCCCTGTTTGCCACCGTGATCGAAGGCCTGGAGCACAGCGGGCTGGCGCAGGATGCGCGGGTGATTGTCGAAAAGCCCTTTGGCCGCGATCTTGCCTCCGCGCGCGAACTCAATCGCCTTGCATCATCAGTCTTTCCCAAGGACGCCATTTTCCGTATCGATCACTTCCTGGGCAAGGAAGCGATCATGAACATTCTGTATTTTCGCTTTGCCAATGCCTTTCTGGAGCCGCTCTGGAACAGGGACCACGTGGAAAGCGTGCAGATCACGCTGGCCGAAAGCTTTGGTGTTGGCAGCCGGGGCGCCTTCTATGAGAGCGCCGGCTGCCTGCGCGATGTCATCCAGAACCATCTGTTCCAGGTTATGGCGCTGCTTGCCATGGAGCCGCCCTCGACGATGGACTATGCCGCCGTCCATGCCGAGAAGGCCAAGGTATTCAAGGCATTGCGGCCTGTGCAGGAAAACGACCTGGTGCGCGGGCAATATCAGGGCTACCGCAAAGAAGCGCATGTAGACCGGCGTTCAGATGTCGAAACCTATTGCGCCATGCGGCTGTTCATCGACTCCTGGCGCTGGTCGGGCGTTCCCTGGTTCTTACGCTCGGGAAAATGCCTGGCAACCGATGCTGCGGAGGTTGTGGTGCGTCTGAAGCCGGCGCCGCAGCCGCTTTTCGATGACGCTGCCGCAGGGCGGGAAACTCCAAATTATGTGCGTTTTCGACTGTCACCGCGCTCAGCGGTTGCGCTGGCCGCAAGAGTGAAAAATTCCGGAAAGGAATTTACCGGCACGCAGCGCGAGTTGTATCTGCAGGATGCCGATCCACACGAAGAGCCTCCCTATGCCCGCCTGCTGTCCGATGCGCTGGCGGGTGACCGCGCGCTGTTCACCAGCGAAAGCGCCATCGAGGCAGCCTGGACTGCGGTCGAGCCTGTACTTCGCCAGCACGGCAAGGCGCTGCCCTATAAGCAGGGAAGCTGGGGACCCGCCCAGGCCCAGGCGCTGGTGGCTGATTATGGCGGCTGGCACAATCCCGAGACGGAATCCGGCGCTGACGGCCAGGGCGGCACACCAGCGCCGCTCTAGCGCGAGTGTCTGTGTGCCGCCGTCCCGCCCCGAGGGCGAATTTGATGCATGCAGGCGCACTGCTTTATATTGAATGATGAAGTCGTCAAACGCAGCTTGCTCTGTATCAAACATTCAGGAGAACTATGGCAGCCCGAATCGAAGACTATGCTTTGCTAGGCAATTGCCGCACAGCCGCACTGGTATCCAGAACAGGTTCTATTGACTGGCTTTGCTTTCCGAGATTCGACGGCGCCGCCTGCTTCGCCGCCTTGCTGGGCACGGCCGAAAACGGCCGCTGGCAGATCGCGCCCTCGGCCCCCACGCGTTCAGTGCGGCGCAGCTATCAGGACGGCACGCTTATTCTCGAAACCACGTTTGTGACCGACGAGGGCGAGGCCAAGCTGATCGACTTCATGCCTTCCACCTTCCGGCACTCAAGTGTTGCGCGTATCGTTGTCGGCGTCAAAGGCAAGGTAGCCTTCGCCATGGACCTGGCCATGCGCTTTGACTATGGCCACACCGTTCCGTGGGTGGAACGCCATGCGCCGCAGACACTGACGGCGGTCGCCGGGCCCGACATGCTGGTGCTGCGCACCGAGGCGGTTCTCAAAGCACGCGCTAAGCACACCACGTCCCAGTTCACAGTTGGCGAAGGCGAGCGTGTCTACTTTACGCTGACGCATCAGCCTTCGCATGAGCCCGTGGCCGAAGCCTTCGACATTGATACTGCCCTGACCAAGACAGATTATTTCTGGCGCGAGTTCTCCAACAGATGCCCCGATGTTGGTCCCTGGACTGAACTGGTCAAGCGCTCCCTGATTACGCTCAAGGCGTTGACCTATCTTCCCACGGGCGGCATCGTTGCGGCAGCCACGACCTCACTGCCCGAACAACTGGGCGGGCAGCGCAACTGGGACTATCGTTATTGCTGGCTGCGCGACGCCACCATTACCCTGATGGCCTTCATGAAGCTGGGTTATTTCGACGAAGCCCATGCCTGGCGCGAATGGCTTGCCCGGTCGGTGGCGGGGCGGCCCGACCAGATGCAGATCATGTATGGCCTTGCCGGCGAGCGGCGCCTGCCCGAGTTCGAAATTCCCTGGCTCGAAGGCTATGAAGGCTCTTCGCCGGTACGCATAGGCAATGCGGCCGCGACGCAAAGCCAGCTTGATGTATTCGGCGAAGTGGCCGATGCCATGGAGCAGGCCATCAAGGGCCATCTGCATCAGCATCCCCGCATCGAGGCCATTGCACAGGTCATCGTGCCGTTTCTGGAGAAAGCCTGGCGGCAGCCGGACGAAGGTATATGGGAAATACGCGCCGAACAGCAGCATTTCACGCATTCCAAGGTCATGGCCTGGGTGGCCTTTGACCGGATTTCCACAGTGGCCAAAGGCCTGAAGAACGGTCAGGAGTTTTCAGCCAACTGTCGTCGCATTGCCGATGAAATCCACGAACAGGTGTGCCGGGAAGCTTATGACGAAGAGCTGGGCAGCTTCGTTCAGTACTATGGCTGCAAGTGTCTGGATTCCAGCCTGCTGCAGATTCCCCTGACGGGTTTCCTGCCGCCTGACGATCCACGGGTCACCGGAACAGTTGCGGCAATCGAGAAACGTCTCATGCGCGGCGGCATGCTGATGCGCTACGAAACCGAATCCGGCGTGGACGGCCTGCCGCCGGGCGAGGGCGCCTTTCTGGTGTGCTCGTTCTGGCTGGCCGACGTGTATGTGCTGCAGGGCCGCCACGATGACGCACAGGCCTTGTATGAGCGCCTTGCCGCACTGTGCAACGACGTAGGGCTGCTGGCTGAACAGTACGATACTGAAGACATGCGCATGCTGGGGAATTTCCCGCAGGCCTTCAGCCATGTCGGTATCATCAATACCGCCTTGAACCTGCATCGCATCAAAGGGCCGGCGCAGGAGAGAGCACATAATAGCTGACCCAGCGCTACCTGTTACAAACGCATCGCCCTACGCAAACGCATCATGAAGAAACTGCCCAACGACCACAATATCGAAACCATTATTGCCCGGGCCAGCGGGCATGTACAAGGCGTAGGGTTTCGTGCCGCCACCGTGCGTCAGGCCCATTTACTGGGTGTGCGCGGCTGGGTGAGAAACCTGGACAACGGATCGGTCGAGGTCCTGATGCAGGCAACACCCGACAGGGTCGACCGCCTGCTGTCCTGGCTTCATACCGGGCCGCCTTCCGCACGGGTGAGCGAAGTGACTCACGAAGTGTCCCACACCGAAAGGCGCCACGACCGCTTCGAGCAGTTATAGCGTCTGGCGGCGTGCTGCCCGTCAGGGCTTGATGGGAGGCAACTGCTCGGGAAATTCGCGTTTTTTCTGGATGCCGGGAACAGCGCGGCCCTTGAGCAGCATATGCCAGTAAAAGAAAGGCAGCAGAGTCTTCTTGAGCCACCAGTACAAGCGGCGCGGCTGGCGTGGATCGAGCGCCAGGCTGGGCGTGATGGCGCCGCCGTAACTGAATTCGGCCAGCAATACCTTGCCTGCGGAAGTGGTCAGGGGGCAGGCTGCGTAGCCATCGTAGCTGGCCTTGAGCGTTGCCGATTTCAGATGGGAAAGGACATTGCCTGCCACGACCGGCACCTGGGCCTTGATCGCCGCAGCGGTCTTGCTATTGGGCGCCGAAGTGCAGTCGCCGATACCGAATATCTCGGGATGGCGCACGTGCTGCAGCGTGGCCGCATCCACCTCCAGCCACCCGGCCTCGTTGGCCAGGGAACTGGAGCGGATGAAATCGGGCGCGCTCTGTGGCGGTACGACATGCAGCATATCGAAACTGACCTGTTCGCGCTGCGCCTGGCCATCGACCTTGCGTTCGAAAGTGGCTGTCTTGCCCGGCCCGTCGACGGCGACCAGCTCCTGTCCGAACTCGCAATGGGCTCCGTAGTCTGACATGACCCGTTCCAGCGCCCTGGCGTAAAAGGGTACGCCGAATACAGCAGGGGCGCCCGTATAAAAATAGAGATCGGCTGCCATGCCTTTGCGGCGAAAATAGTCCGCAGACAGGTAAAGCGCTTTCTGGGGCGCACCCGCGCACTTGATCGGCGTGCCTGGCTGCGTAAAGATGGCCTTGCCGCCCTTGAACTCCTGTGCGCAGCGCCAGGTATAGGGTGCCAAGTCCCGCCGATAGTTGCTGGTAACGCCGTGGCTGCCCAGTGCGGCTTCCAGCCCTTCGATCGCATTCCAGTTCAGTTGTATGCCGGCAGCAACAATCAGTACGTCGTAGGCAATGCGGCGCCCGTCGTGCAGCACCAGCAGTTTTTCGTCTGCAATAAAGGTGGCGACGTAACCGTTGATCAACACGGTGGAGGGCGGCAACAGGCTGGCGGTATCCCTGCGCGTATCGTTGACGTCGTACTGGCCGGCTCCCACCAGTGTCCAGGCAGGCTGATAATAATGGGATTCGGATGGGTCTATGAGCGCGATCTCCAGCCCGGCGCTGGCCCGGCGCAATGCCGCCGCCACGGAGATGCCGCCGGTGCCGGCGCCAATGACGACGACGGTGTAGCGGGCGGTTTGCTGATGGTCTGTGTTCATATATGCCTGTTGCGTTTATCGACAGCAGCTATCGCGGCCATTGTTAAAATCTATCGATCCGGGGCCATATTCTATGAAGCGCCCGGCCAAGAACAAACAACCCTATGGATATTTAGTTATATCCCGCAGTCCAATGTCAGCATAACGGCAGGGGAGGCCATCCTGCAATAGCAAAACCCCCAAGTAATCCGGATCGCTGTCCAGACTGCTTGGGGGCCAAGAGGGCGGGCATGCAAACATGCCCGCGCCGGCAGGTCAGTCTTCTTCGACGAAGGCTTCCTCTCGCTTTTTCTTGACCGAGGGTAGAGCGACGATCACTATCAAGGCAAAAGCGAAGACCAGCAGCGACATGGACAGCGGACGCGTAATGAAGGTGCTGTAGTCGCCCCGGGCCAGCAGCAGAGCGCGACGGAAGTTTTCTTCCATCATGGGTCCGAGCACCAGGCCCAGCAGCAGCGGTGCGCCTTCGCACTTGAGCTTGGACCAGATGTAGCCGATCAGACCGAATGCCGCCGTCATCCAGATATCGAACACGTTGTAGTTCAGCGAATACACGCCTATCGTGCAGAACACCAGAATGGCCGGAAACAGAATGCGGTAAGGCACCTTGAGCAGTTTGATCCACAGGCCTACCAGGGGCAGATTGAGGACGATGAGCATCAGGTTGCCGACCCACATCGACACGATCAGACCCCAGAACAGGTCCGGGTGGCTGGTCATCACCTGAGGACCAGGCTGAATGTTGTGGATGGTCATGGCGCCGATCATCAGCGCAGTCACGGCATTGCCGGGAATGCCGAGCGTGAGCAGCGGAATGAAAGAGGTCTGCGCGGCGGCATTATTGGCCGATTCGGGGCCGGCCAGGCCTGCGGGGTGTCCCTTGCCGAAGCGCTCCGGATTCTTGGAAATTTTCTTTTCCAGGGTATACGAAGCAAACGAAGACAACACGGCGCCGCCGCCAGGCAGAATACCCAGGCAGGATCCCAGCGCTGTGCCGCGCACGCATGCCGGCCAGGCCTCTTTGAATTCCTGACGGTTAGGGTAGAGCGAGCCTACTTTGTCGGTAATGTCTACGCGCTGCTCGCGCAGCTCCAGATTACTCATGATTTCGGCAAAGCCGAACACGCCCATGGCCACAACGGCAAAGTCGATGCCGTCCTGCAGCTCGGGGATGCCGAAGTCGAAACGGGCAACACCCGAGTTCACATCCGTGCCCACCATGCCCAGCAGCAGGCCCAGCAGAATCATGCAGATGGCCTTGGGCAGAGAGCCCGATGCCAGCACCACGGCGCCGACCAGGCCCAGCACCATGAGCGAGAAGTATTCGGCAGGGCCGAATTTGAAGGCAACCTCGGCCAGCGGCGGCGCAAAGCCGGCCAGCAGCACGGTGGCAAAGCAGCCGGCAAAGAAGGAGCCCAGGGCCGCGATGGCCAGGGCTGAACCGGCGCGCCCGTTGCGCGCCATCTGATGTCCATCCAGGACGGTCACCACTGCGGATGTCTCGCCAGGCAGCGCCACCAGAATGGCGGTGGTCGACCCGCCGTACTGGGCGCCGTAGTAGATACCGGCGAGCATGATCAGGCCGGCCACGGGCGGCAGCACATAGGTAATGGGCAGCAGCATGGCGATGGTGGGAACGGGGCCGATGCCCGGCAGCACGCCGATCAGTGTGCCCAGCAGGCAACCCAGCAGGCAGTATGCGATGTTCTGCATCGTAAACGCCACAGAGAAACCCAGGGAAAGGTGTTCAAGTAATTCCATGTTTTTCTTCCCTTAGTTTCCGAGAAAGCTGGGCCACAGCGGAAAAATCAGACCCAGGCCCTTGATGAAGGCGAGCCAGACAAAGATGGACATGCACAGGCCGTTGATGGCGGCAACTTTCCAGCTGAATACGTGGCTTGCAAAGCTGCTGAGGAAAACCAGCAGGAAGACGGAGATGTAAACCCCCAGAAAATTCATGAGGACGCCGGTCAGCGCCACAGACCCGACAATAATAAAGGCGATGCTGTAGTCGAATTTTTCCAGCTCGGACTTTTCAGCCTTGCGCGACAATCCACCCAGCCCGACCAGAGCTCCCAATATCGCCAGGCAAAGCCCCAGCCAAAAGGGAAAATACCCTGGCCCCATGCGCGCGGCGGTACCCATCGAATAGCGGGTCGCACCGATTGCGAAGCCCAGGCCGATCACGACGAACATGACCCCGGCCCAGAAATCCTGCTTGTTTTTGATATTCATCTTTTTTCCTGTCCTCTCCACATATCGTAATAACGGAGCATTCCCGCAGCCCAGGATGGCGGGCCGGCTGGCACGCCATCCGAGGCGATAAAACACCGGAATGAAACGAAGGTGGAATCATAGGAGGGAAGGGACAGTACTGGAGCGAAAACATGATTACCACAACATTACCGAATGGTAATGCGAGGAACAGGCAGGATTTCCAGGCGGTTCAGAAGGCTTTGCTAGCGGTCTGCGCAGGGCAGCTGAATTCGCACGCGAAAACCAGGCTGCGCGTCCTCGAACCAGACCTGCCCCTCATGCAGCGAAATGAGGGCGCGCACGGAAGCCAGCCCCAGCCCATAGCCGGGGGCATCGGGGCGCAGTCGATAAAAACGGGTGCCGACCTGATCCATGAACTGTGTATCGACACCGGGCCCATCATCGTCGATCAAAAGCGTGGCAAAGAGGCCATCCCGCATTGCGCTGATCGAAATGCGAGCGCCAGGACCGGCATATTTGAACGAGTTCTCGATCACGTTGACAACAACGCCGGCCAGCAGATCGGCATCGGCCCAGACTTGCGGATTGGCCTCGCAATTCAGGTGCAGCGTAATGTTTTTTTCGGCGGCCAGCGGCTCGAACAGATCGACCGCATCCTCCAGGATACGGTTCAGGTCCAGCTTCTGGAACGACTGGCGGCGCACGCCTGACTCGGCCTCGGCAATCAGCAGCAGCTTTTCGGTGACCGCGATGAGATCCATGATCTCCCGTCGCGCCTGGTCGATAGCCTCCTGCTGGCCAGCCTCGTCAAGCCGCCGGTGCTGAGCCGAGTGCAGGCTGCCCAGAACGCGGGCCAAGGGCGTACGCAGGTTGTGGGCAATGGAATCGGACACATTGCGCACGCCGCTCATCAATGCCTCGATGCGATCCAACATATGGTTGATATCATTGCGCAGGCCGGCGAATTCATCTTCTTCCTGAGCGTCGGGAACCCGGCGCGTGAGCTCGCCCGTCCCCACATGCCTGACCGTGTCGCGAATATCCTGCACACGCCAAGTCAGCGCAAGCCGGAACACATAGGTGCCCGCCGCCACCAATAGAAGCGCAACAAAAGTGGTCACCAGCATTGCCTGACTGATCAGGTGCTTGACCTCCTGCAGATCGCGCACATCATGGCCTACCACCAGTATCCATCCATTATCCAACTGCTGCAGACGCAAAAAGCCTTCTCGCGGCATGCCATCGCGCAACACCGCCTCCGAGCGTGTGGCCGACTCGTCGAAATCGGCAGGTACTACACCCTGCGGGTCCAGGTTGCCAGCCAGCTTTCGGCCTCCTTCATCGAGCAGCAGGTACATTTCGGAATCTACGTCGGTCTGGTCCGAGAGCAGGGCGGCGAGAGCGGCGGACAGGGCTGGCGCGCCATCTTGCTCGTAAAGCGCAAGCAGCCTGTGCGCCGTCAGCGATATTTGCCGGGAGAACTGCATTTGCAGCAGGTTGACGATCTGCAGGTAAACGAACAGCAGCACGATAATCGTCGTGGCGGCGGCAAGCAGACTGTAGTTGAACGTCAGCCGAAAGGAGACGGAGCCCCACAGCCGGCGCCATGCCTTGCCGATCCGGTTCGCGTTCATGTATCGCTGCGCGTGCCGCCCAGGGGATGATCCCGTTCGGCCAGCATATAGCCCGCGCCTCTGACGGTATGGATCAGCCACGGCGGCGCACAGGCGCCATCGATTTTCTGTCGCAGGCGGCTGATGGCGGCATCAATGACATTGGTCTGGGGGTTGAACTGATAGCCCCAGACCGAGCCCAGCAGCATGGCGCGCGTAAGCGTTTGCTCCGGATGCATCATCATGTAGGAAAGCAGCCGGTACTCGCGAGGCTGCAGAGCAATGACCTTGCCGCCGCGCGTCAGGCGCGGCACCGTGAGATCCATGCGCAGGTCCGCATATTCGAGCAGGCGATCGGTCTGGTCGTTTCTGGATCGCCGTATCAACGCTTCGGTGCGGGCCAGCAGCTCCATCAGGGCAAAGGGCTTGACCAGGTAGTCATCGCCGCCCGACTTGAGCCCGCGCACCCGCTCATCCAGCGTGGTCAGCGCACTGAGTACCAGGACCGGCACTTTTTTCCCCAGGCTGCGCAATGTGGTGAGAATGGCCAGCCCATCGATCTGGTTGGGCAGCATCCGATCCAGAATGATGACATCCCACTGTTCCGTGGTTGCCAGGCGCAGGCCTTCGACGCCGTCATAGCAGACGACGGGCTGATGCCCCAGTTCGCGAAAGCCCTCCGCAACATAGCGCGCGTTGTCTCTGTCGTCTTCGATGATCAGGCATTTCCACATGGATACGTCCTCTGCCGCGCTGTTGTCCGGGATGGTGCGTCAGCCGACGGGCTGGATTTTAACCGTTGTGCCGCGCCGTCCCCGGACGGTTGGTACGGGTCGGGCCCGCGCACGGCGACTGTCAGGCGGTGCGATTACCGTTTGGCGCCACGCGACAGCAGCTCGATGACTTCGTCGTCGCTGGTCTGCGGAAAGTCGCGATACCACAGCCCGACTGCACGGAACACGTCGGGAATGGACAAACAGATAATGTCCTGCACGCCAAGCCGCAGTGATTCCC
The DNA here is from genome assembly GCA_048270225.1 of Pusillimonas sp. Classification (GTDB taxonomy): domain Bacteria; phylum Pseudomonadota; class Gammaproteobacteria; order Burkholderiales; family Burkholderiaceae_B; genus Allopusillimonas. The sequence goes on from JBLWTG010000006.1 coordinate 170,753, forward strand.
AGGCCTGCTCCGAAGACACTGGCGCCGCCACGACAATCTCGGCGGGCGCGTGACGCTGTGCCGACTCAACCGCGGCGCGCATGGTGCAGCCGGTTGCCAGTCCGTCATCGACCAGGATAACAACCCGGTCCGCAAGCTTCAGCGCCGGCCGACCCGCGCGGTACAGCTGTTCGCGGCGCAGCAGTTCCGCCTGCTCAAGCACCTTGGCCGTGTCTACAGCAGCCTGGCCTATCCCCATGGTCTCGAGCACCGTGTCGTCAAGCACGACCACATCGCCCATGGCAATCGCGCCCATGGCGTATTCCTTGTGACCGGGCAGGCCAAGCTTGCGTACAGGCAGGACATCCAGCGGCGCCTGCAGCGTCCGGGCGACCTCGCCTGCAACGGGTACGCCGCCTCGCGGCAGGCCCAGAACAATGATATCGTCCCGTCCGGCATAATGATCGGCCAGCGCGGCGCCTAGCTGGCGGCCTGCGTCGCGCCGGTCATCAAAAAGTGCATGCATTTGCCATCTCCACTATTCCTTGGCGGGCGCCACCACTACCGGAAGGGCAGGGGGAGAGACCCGCGTCACCAACACCTGGTCGACCCGATAGGTATCGACGTCCATGACTTCGAACTTGTAGTCGCCCAGCATGACTGTATCCGTACGCCGGGGCACTCGACGCAGCCTGTCCATCAGAAAACCGGCCAGGGTTTCGTACTCATCGTCATGCAGCAACTCTTCAAGAGACAGCGCTCTGCGCACATCCTGGATGGGGGTTGCGCCATCGATCAGCCAGGAGTGCTCATCGCGCTGAATAATCTGCGCTTCATCCCAGGGCGACACCAGATCGCCCATGACGGTGCTCATGACATCGTTCAGGGTCACCACGCCCACCACAAGGCTGTATTCGTTCACGATAATGGCGAAATCCTCCCCCACCTGACGGAACTGCTCGAGCACCTCGGCCAGCGTCAGGCGGTCGGGTACGACCAGCGCCTTGTGGATGAGCTGGCCGTCGGCCAGGGAAATCGCCTGGCCATTCAGCACCCGCTGAAACAGATCGCGCGCCTCGACATAGCCGACCACATGATCGATGTCGCCTTCGCAGACCGGGTAGGTGGAATAAGGCTCTTCGGAAATCCGTGCCCGGATGATGTCGTCCGGATCGTCAAGATGAAAATAGGCGATGCGGTCCCGTTGCGTCATCGCGCTGGGCACCGTACGCGTATTCAGCTCGAAAATATTCTCGATGATTTGCTGCTCGCCCTGTGCCAGGGCGCCCGAGCGTGTCCCCGCCTCGGTCAAGGCGAGAATATCGTCGGAGGTCACCCGGTCATCTCGCCGCAGCGGCAGGCCCAGCAAGCGCATCAAACCATCGGCGATATGGCTGTAGATCCATACCAAGGGCTTGAACAGCCTGGCCAGAAGAAGCATGAAGCCGACCACGCGTACCGCAAAACGCTCCGGCTCGGCCATGCCTGCCTGTTTGGGTATCAGATCGGTGAGCACAATGAAGATGGAGGTCAGCAGAATGAAGGACGCCAGAAAGCCCAGGGTGGCGGACAGCTCGGGAGAGAACCAGTGCCTGAGCAACTGGGCTGCATAGGGACTGAACAGGCCTTCGCCGACGATACCGCCCAGAATCGCCAGGGCATTGACGCCGATCTGGATAACCGTGAAGTAGTGTCCGGGCTGCTGCTGTATCCGCATCACTTTCTCGGCGCGGGCATCGCCGTCTTCCATCATGCGGCGCAGACGCAGCCGTCTTGACGCCGCCAGCGAAATCTCCGCAAGGGAGAAAAAAGCGGCGGCGACAACGAGCGCAGCAAGCAAGAGCAGATTTTGGCCCAACGTCATACAGAGCGGTGGAGACACCCCGGAGGCATCCCGCAAAAAGTGAAGACTTATCGAGTTTACCGAAGTTGCGGTACTAGCAGGCCCACGCCCCTGCGCCCGGACGGACTGCCGACGCTGGCTATAATAGTAGATTCGGCCTTTCAGGCCAGAACCCTTCTCATTTACGCTCGCACCTTGGGTGCTGTCATCATGAAAAAACTAGTTACCATATTTATGCTTTCTGCAGCGACGCTGCTCACCGCCTGCGGCCAGGGCGACGACGCCGCTCAGGCAAGCGCGCCCGCTGCCGAGCAGAAAATCGTGGTGGGCCTGGACGACAATTTCCCTCCCATGGGGTTTCGGGACGAAAGCAACGAGCTTGTCGGCTTTGATATCGACATGGCCCGCGAGGCCGCCAAGCGACTGGGCGTCGAAGTTCAGTTCAAGCCTATAGACTGGAGCGGCAAGGAAGCAGAGCTGAACGGTAAACGCGTGGACGTACTCTGGAACGGCCTGACCATCACCGAGGAACGCAAGAAAAACATCGCTTTCACCGCGCCCTATATGGTGAATCACCAGATCATCATGGTCGCCAGCAAGTCTCCCATCCAGAACAAGGCGGATCTGGCCGGAAAAATCGTGGGCGCCCAGGAAGGCAGCAGTGCGGTGGATGCCATCAAGAAAGAGCCCGAGGTCGCCGCCAGTCTGAAAGAACTCAAAACGTTCGGCGATAACGTGTCCGCTCTCATGGACCTGTCCACCGGCCGCCTGGACGCCGTTGTGGTTGACGAGGTCGTGGGGCGCTATCTGGCCAGCAAGCGGGCAGGGGAGTACCGCGTGCTTGAAGAAAATTTCGGTACCGAAGACTACGGTGTAGGCGTGCGCAAGGACGATACCGAACTGCTGACCAAGCTTGACGGCGCGCTGTCTTCCATGAAAGAGGACGGCACGTCCGGCAAAATCGCCACCAAATGGTTCGGCGCCGACATCATCAAATAACAGGCCGGCAAAAGATGGCTCGGGGGAGCCTGCTATATGGAATACATTATTTCCCTATTGGAGCCATTGGCCCAGGGCGCAAAGGTTACTCTCGCGCTTTTCTTCATTACCTTTGCGCTCTCCGTGCCGCTGGGGCTGGTGCTGGCTCTGGCGCGCATCTCCCGGTGGCGTCTGCTCAGCAGACTGGTCAACGGCTATATCTGGCTGATGCGCGGCACACCGCTGATGCTGCAGATGCTGTTCATCTACTACGCGCTGCCCTTCGTGCCTGTCGTCGGCATTCGGTTGCCGGATTTTCCGGCCGCTGTCGTGGCTTTCGCGCTGAACTATGCCGCCTATTTCGCAGAGATCTTCCGGGCAGGCATTCTGGCTGTTGACCGGGGGCAGTACGAAGGCAGCAAAGTGCTGGGCATGTCCTATCTTCAGACCTTGCGCCGCATCGTGCTGCCGCAGATGGTGCAGCGTGTGCTGCCGCCCATGAGCAATGAAACCATCACGCTGGTCAAAGACACCTCGCTGATTTACGTGCTGGCGCTCAACGATATTCTGCGCGCGGCCCGGGGCATTGTGCAGCGCGACTTCACGACCACGCCTTTTCTGGTCGCAGGCATTTTCTACCTGCTGATGACGCTGCTGCTGACCTGGATGTTCCAGTACATGGAAAAACGCTATGACAAATACGATGAATAGCAAGCAGCCCGGTGCGACGGGCGCGCAGGCCCAGCCCGTCATGATCGCGGCCCGCGATATCGTCAAGTCCTACGGTTCGAATTGCGTGCTGGACCATGTATCGCTGACCCTGCGCAAGGGCGAGGTAGTCGCCGTCATCGGCCCCTCGGGTTCCGGCAAAAGCACCTTCCTGCGCTGCCTGATCAATCTCGAAACCATAGACCAGGGCAGCATAGACGTTGAGGGCGAAGCACTGGCAACCGCTACCGATACAGGCAGCCGTTACGCCAGCGACGCCGATGTGCGCCGTCTGTGTCGCAAAATGAGCATGGTGTTCCAGTCCTTCAATCTGTTTCCGCACATGACTGTGCTGCAGAACATTATCGAAGCTCCAATCACCGTCAAAGGGCTGTCACGCGACGCCATCATTCCTAAAGCCGAAGACCTGCTCAGGAAAGTAGGGCTGCTGAACAAGCGGGACAATTATCCGAATCGCCTGTCCGGCGGCCAGAAGCAGCGTGTTGCCATTGCGCGCGCACTGGCCATGGAGCCGGAAATCATGCTGTTCGATGAGCCAACTTCCGCGCTGGATCCCGAACTGACAGGCGAGGTGTTGCGCACCATGCGTCAACTGGCAGACGAGCACATGACCATGCTGGTGGTTACGCACGAGATGGGATTTGCCCGAGAAGCCGCGCATCGCGTGGTTTTCATGGATCAGGGCAAAGTCGTCGAGCAAGCTGCTGCGCAGGCCTTCTTTAGCGCGCCGCAGCATGAACGCAGCAGGGCTTTTCTGGGTCAGATGCTGTAATCGGACAACAACTTCCTTGTGCGCAAAGTGGCCGCCTGCTAGAATTTAAACCGTTCGGAGATGGCATTCCTCCGTTTAACCGCCGCGGCATTATATTGCGGCTAATGATGCCTACAGCGTCCCGGCTATGCCTGGGCTGTAGGCATTTTTTGTGCCTTATAGCCAGCTAGCCAGGTAATCTCAACAGAATCAAGCCGCTTGCAGAATGCGAGCAAGCAGCACAAAACGGGATTCGATATGTTCAGCATGCTTGTGGCAATATCAGCTGGCGCGGCGCTAGGCGCCATGCTCAGGTGGTTGCTTGGAAATGCATTCAACGTTTTTTTTACACCGCTTCCGCTTGGCACATTGATCGCCAATCTTATCGGCGGATACCTCATTGGTCTTGCCATCAGCTATTTTGGCGCCCATCCCGCACTGTCCGCGCATTGGCGGCTGTTCATCATCACGGGTTTTTGCGGCGGACTGACCACTTTCTCGACGTTTTCTGCCGAACTGGCATCCATGGTCCAGCAGGAGCGCTTCGGATGGCTGGCCACATCCATCGTCCTGCACGTGGGCGGGTCGCTGGCCATGACGCTGCTCGGCATCGCCACGGTCATGGCTGTCCGGGCATCACACTAGTATTCTTTTGATGGAGGCAGGGATGAAGGGATATCAACTGACTTTCTATACGGCACAGAATCGCCGGCATGGTGCTGACTCAGTGGCGCAATGGCTGCTGAATCTGGCCAAAGAGCACGGCGCAGCAGGCGGTACGATGTTCAGTGCCGGAGAAGGGTTTGGTCGAGATGGACATTTTCACTCGGCCCATTTTTTTGAGCTGGCCGACCAGCCCGTTGCGATTGTCGTCGCTGTTGACGAAGCAACATGCGAAAGCGTGCTGGGCGCCATCCGTGACGAGCAGGTAGATGTGTTCTACGTAAAAGCGCCCATAGAGTATGGACGCACCGGACATAGTGCCTGAACTTAATCCGATGCCACAGTCTTGATGGCAGGAAACATCACTTTTACGCGCAAGCCGGGATTGGGCGCCTGGCTAGTCGAGCGATCAAGCGTCACCGTTGCGCCCATGCGTTCGGCAATTGCCGCAACAATGGATAGGCCCAGGCCCGAGCCTACCGCATCATTGCCGAGCACACGATAAAACGGGTCAAACACCCGTTCATGCTCTTCCCGGGCAATACCAGGACCAGTGTCATCGACCTGCAGGACGACCTGACCCTCAACGCTGTGCACGGACAAGTCGACCCGCCCACCGTCAGGGGTGTACCGGATGGCGTTCTCAACGAGATTTTTGACCAGAATTTTCAAATCAATGTCAGACGCCGGTACGATGACGTTCGCATCCCCAACCACGCCTGCGTCGATGTGCTTGGCTTGTGCCAGGGGCATCAAGTCTTCAAGGACTTGGCGAAAAACATGATCCAGGGACACCTCACCAGGCGGCCCCGCACTCGACTCCTGTGCGCGGGCCAATGCCAGCAGTTGTTCCAGCAGCGCCCGTGCTCGCCTGAGGCCATTTTGCAGTACGCCAAGCCTGTGCTTGCCTTGATCAGACATCTCGCTTGCTCCCAGCAACTCGGCCTGAAGAGAAAGCGCGGTTAATGGAGAGCGAAGCTCATGGGCCGCATCGGCCACGAAACGGCGTTGCTGCGCGACCGATTGCTCAACGCGAAACAGCAGTTGGTTGATCTCGCTGACAAAGGGACGAATCTCGGAGGGAATGCGGGCTTCGCTGAGTGCAGTTAAATCCTGTTCCGAGCGCTGACTGAGCTCCAATGCAAGTTGCTTTACTGGCTTGAACATCTGACGCAGCAATACACCGACGAGCACCAACAGAACAGGAACAAGTATTGCAAACGGCAGCAGCGTTCTTAATGCGCTGTCGCGGGCTGCTTCATCACGCACAGTCGTGCGCTGGCCTATCGCTACCCGGGAACCTGTGGGGGAGGTACTGACAAACAATCGCCATGTATCGTCGTTGACAAGCAGTGTCTGAATGCCATCAGGCAGATTTTGCGGCAGGGCGAGGGCGGAACTGTCCGGCCTTAGCGAGGGCGCATTGTGGCTGGATAGGCCTTGAACCACAATCTGTGATTCGGGATCGATATGGGGTGGATCTTGCTGCAGCGGAGCCTGGCTGATAGGCAAGGGGTAGCGATGGAGCAGGGCGGCCATTTGCCGAAGCTGATCATCCTGCAGTTCATTCGCCTCATGAAAAGCGGAAGAGAACGAAAACAAGCCGGCGGCAAGCGCTATTCCAAGAATGAAGATCGCCAGCCAGAACGACAGCCGGAGCTGCAGCGATTGCGTTATTTTCCTTTGGAGACCATCCATCCCATACCTCTGACGTTCTGTATGGCATCCTTGCCCAGCTTCTTTCGAAGCGAATGGATCAGGAATTCCACCGCGTTGCTCTCAACCTCTTCGCCCCATCCGTAGATTCTATCCTCCAGGTCGCTGCGGGACAGGATGGCCCCAGGGCGTGTCAATAGCGCCTGCAACAAGGAAAACTCGCGATGGGACAACTGCACCGGTGTGCCGTCATTGGCCGCCACCTCTCGCGTCGCAGGATCAAGCGATATAGCGCCGTTGCTCAACGCAGGCGTTGCACTTCCCCCTTTGCGTCGCAGCACGGCACGCATACGCGCCAACAGTTCGGCCATGTCAAATGGTTTGAGCACATAGTCATCAGCGCCGCCGTCCAGTCCGCGCAGCCGATCATCGAGACTATCTCGAGCGGTGATGATCAGTAGCGGTACCGGGTTGTTTGCGGTCCGTATCGTGGTCAGCACCTCCAGGCCATCTTTGCCGGGTAGGCCAAGATCGAGCAATACCAGATCATAATGCTGACATTCCAGTGCCGTGAGAGCTGCCTGTCCGTTCTTCACCCAATCGGCAGCGTAAGAAGCGTCTTTCAGCGCTCCATGGATGGCCTCGCCTATCATGGCATCGTCTTCGACCAGTAGAATCCGCAAGCTTGCTCCCGCCGATAGCGTTAATGTGCTGTCTCTGAGGCCCTTTGCCTGAACATCAACACACAAACCAGTATGAATGCCAACAACGCCATCGATGCCGAGTAACGACTCAACGCGAGCCCGCCGGCATCCAGCGGCTTGTCCAGAAAATCTCCGACCACGGCACCGAGAGGGCGGGTCAGCACAAACGCAACCCAAAAAAGCAGCGTCCGCGATATCCTTGTCCAATAGTAAGCTGCCGCGACCAATGCCAGCAACGTGCCAAACACGAGCGCAGCACCTGTGTATCCGAATCCTGCCGTATCTGCCGTCCAATCGCCCAATGCAGTTCCCAACGTTTGGGAGAACATGATTGTGAGCCAGTAAAACATTTCGGCCTTGGGCGAGTGAACCGTGTCGACCGAAACCGACCCAAGTGTACGATACCAAATTAGGAATGAACCAAGCAGCAAGGCCAGCAGCAAGGTCGATCCGCCGGCGTACCCGATGCCCAGAGAGCGATCGGCAAAATCGGCCAATGTCGTGCCGACCGTGGTGGTGGCGATAATGGTTGTCCAATAGAGAAAGGGGTGAAATCTTTTGGCCTTGATCTGCGCAAATACCGCTGCCGCAAATACTATCAGGAAGATCCCTGTACCAACCAGATAGCCTAGATTCATTGACATTGATACGGCATCGCCGCCAGTTTCACCGAGCGTGGTGGCCGCGGTCTTTATGATCCAGAACAGTAATGTGACTTCCGGAACTTTGGCCAAGGCGCGTTCTGTTGATGTGTTCATATCGATTATTCTCCCTGACCCATGCGTTGCCTGGGTGTTGAATATTGGATTTGATAAGCACGCAGGAGGGCGCGCTGCAGGGAAGAATACGAAATCTGACTTAGCTGAGACTGAGTATGGAACAACTCGTTTATAAGACTTTACATAATATACATTATGCGTTTTATTTGGAGAATCCCGTCAAATACTAAGCGCCACATTTTCTCACTATGGCGCAGCTACTTGACGCGGCCTGCCCCTCACAGGGACAGGCATACGTGCTCAATCATTCAACCGGATGCCGGTAACTGCGATAGCTTTTTCCCAGTACATCCGGTCGCTGGCGATTCTTTTAGAAATCTCGGCCGGTGTGCTTCCCTTGGCCAACAGACCAAGCGACTCAAAACGGCTTTTTACATCAGGAGCCGCCAGAACCTCTCGCACAGCGGCAGAAAATTTTTCAAGAATTGGTTCTGGCGTCCCGGCTGGCGCAAGGAAACCAGCCCAAGAGTCCAGATCAATACCATTGATTCCTTGCTCCTGAAAACTGGCCAACTCCGGTAGCAGCGGCGAACGGTTCTCGCTCGTCACGCCTAATAAAACCACCTTGCCCGTCGGCAGGAGCTTACGAGCACCGGCGATTGATACAAAGGAACTCGTGACATGTCCCCCAAGCAGCGACGTGACGTTAGGCCCTTCTCCTGTGAACGGCACGTGTATGAGATCAATATGTGCTTCCTTTTTCAGAAGCTCGCCAAAAAAATGGGTAGACGTGGCCTGTCCGCTGGTGCCGAAACTGAGTTTGCCCGGATTATCCTTAGCGTACTGGATATACTCCGCCAGTGTATTAATGCCCAGGCTCTTGTCGACAGCCAGTACTACGGGTGTTTCAAAGAAGGTGGTAACTGGCGTTAAGCTACTGAAAGCCTTGGCCGAAGGATCATCTCCCGTTTGCAATAGCTCATCGTTAATGGCGGAGTTTGTAATCGCTACAAATGCGTATCCATCCGCATTCTCTCTAACCATTTGACGCATGGCGACGCGGCCAGACGCCCCTGGCTTGTTCTCCACAACAACGGGATTCCCGCCCCACTTTGATTGCAGACGTTCCGCGATAATTCGTACCGCGCTGTCCGTCGCGCCGCCGGCCGGAAATGCGACCACCAGTTTCACCATCTTTGAAGGATACTCCTGAGCACTGACTCCTCCCGAGAGCGTGCTTAAAATCATCGCAGCGCTTAGCAGCGCGCCTTTCAAGGCTTTCTGATATATGGTTTTCATTTAGTCTCCTTTAATGTAGCTGATTATTTTTAAATTACACCTGCCGACTCCATCCTCGCTAACGTTTCGTCATTCAATCCCAACAACCTGCTGTAAACCGTCTTGTTATCCTGGCCCAAGCTGCCTCCTGCCGTCCTCAACTCGGGGCGATTCACCGTAAAACGGGGTACGATATTCGGCATGTCTACTGCGCCAAAATCTCCGTCCTGTACGCTGACAATCGACTTTCTGGCCAGCACCTGCGGATCCTCGACGATCTGGTCGATCGTATAGATGGGCGCGAGCGTACCTTCTGCCTTGGTAAACGCCTCAAGCACCTGGTCAAGGTCATGGGCCAGGCACCAGCTGGAAAAAATATCGTTCAGCTCATCTTCGTGAAGCACCCGTGTCGCGTTGTTCAGGAAACGAGGATCGTCAACGAGTTCGGGACGACCTATGGCGCAGCAGTTGTTCTGGAACATGGATTCGATAGATCCGGACATCGAAACCCAGTGCTTGTCTCTTGTCTGATAGACGGCTGCGGGGGCCGAGTATGGGCTGCGATTGCCCTTGCGGCCGGGCTTGAAATTGAGTTGCTGATAGACCCCCGGCATAAAATCCAGAATTCGGATGATTGATTCCGTCAATGACAGATCAATTTCCTCGCCTGGAGCGTCCGGTTCATGGCCACGCTTCCACAAGGCTGCCAGCACCCCTACCGCGCCAAACAAGCCTCCAAGCGAGTCGCCCATAGGAAAGCCCATATGCATGGGCTCGCCGTGCGCATCGCCCGTGATACCTGTCAAGCCTCCCATTGCCTCGAAAACACGGGCAAACCCAGGCCGATCCCGGTAGGGACCGTCCTGTCCAAATCCTGTCACGCGCAGAATCACCAGCCTTGGCTGGATCTCCCACAACACTTCCCGAGTCAGTCCCCAGCGATCCAGCGTACCCGGCCTGAAATTTTCGATCAGCACATCGAAATGCGGCAGCATTTTCTTGAACACGTCGATACCCTCAGGTCTTCTCAAATCAAGAGTGATATGCTCTTTGCCGCGCTGGGCTGCCTTCCACCACAGGCTCTTTCCTTCCTTGAAGGGCGGAAACATCCGCATGCCATCTCCCTTGCGGGGTAATTCGATTTTTACAACATCGGCTCCGTAGTCGCTCAACAGCGTTGCAGCAAACGGGCCGGCCAGCACCGTTGCAATATCCAAGACCCTGAGCCCTTCTAGTGGACCTGCCATTGCCCTCACCTCGCTTGTGAATAAAAAATCAGAGTTGACGTGCGATGATTTCTTTCATGATCTCATTGGCGCCGCCATAGATTTTTTGCGCCCGGGAATCCATATACATCCGCGCTATCGGAAACTCGCGCATGAAGCCGTAGCCGCCAAACAGCTGCAGACAGCGATCTACGGCATTGCATTCCCTATCGGTGCTCCACCACTTGGCCATGGCCGCAGTGACCGCATCGAGCCTGCCGTCGATCTGCCACTGGATGCACTGATCGATGAAGACTCGACTGATAAAGGCCTCAGTTTTCATTTCTGCCAGTTCGAAGCGTGTGTTCTGCAGCCTTATAAGCGTTGCACCAAAGGCCTGCCGTGACTTCACATGCTCAGTGGTCAGAGAAACAGCCCTTTCGGCTGTGGCCACGGCACGTATTGCGATCAGCGTTCGTTCGTATGGCAATTGCTCCATCATCTGGCCAAAACCAACGCCCTCGGCACCACCGAGAATGCTGTCGGCCGGGATACGCATGTCGTCGAAAAATATTTCTATTGTGTCCTGTGCCTTCAGGCCCACCTTGTCCAGCACCCGCCCGCGTCGAAACCCCGGCAGGTCACGCACATCAACCGCAAACAGCGATACGCCTTTGGCGCCCGCTGAGGTATCGGTCTTGGCGGCCAGCAAAACGATATCGGCATGGAATCCATTGGTATTGAAGGTCTTGGAACCGTTGACAATGTACTCGTTGCCATCACGCACGGCGCGGGTCTTGATTCCCGCCAGGTCGGAGCCGGCGCCCGGCTCTGACATTCCAATGGACGCGACACACTCGCCACGCGCCATAGCGGGCAGCCATTTGGCTTTTTGCTCATCCGTTCCATAATCCAGCAGGTACTGCGCCACAATATAGTGCGGACCATAACCAAGGCCAAACCCATTTTCGGCGCCCACTTCTATCAAGGAAGCCAGGTGCGCATAGTTGCCGTCACCGCCGCCGTAGTCTGCGGGAACATCGGCCAACAGCAAGCCCAACTCGCCCATGCGGTTCCAAATATGTCGGTCTACATGCCCTTGTTCCTCCCAACGCTCCACATGAGGCATCAGCTCATTCTTCCAGAATTTGCGAGCACCGTCTCGAAACATCTCAACGTCGGGTGTTATCCACGGCGAGCCGTACCTATCCATCTCCATATCTCCTTAAATTATTCATGAACTGCGCAGGCGACGACGATCAATGGCCGTAAGTCCCGACGATAGATACGCTGCATACGTTCTGCCAGGGAAAGCCTCCCAGGTTATGAATGATGCCGATATCCGGGTTGCCGCCGCGTTGCCGCTCACCGGCTCTGCCCTGCATCTGCAAGTACATTTCATAAGTCATGCGCAGGCCGCTTGCGCCAATTGGATGGCCGAAACACTTGAGCCCGCCATCGATCTGGCAAGGGATGCTGCCTTGGGCATCGTAAAAGCCGTCCAGTACGTCATGAGGAGCCCGCCCCTCTTCCGAGATGAACAAATCCTCCATCGTGACCAGTTCCGTTATCGAAAAACAATCATGCACCTCGAGCAGATCGACCTCTTCGCGCGGCTTGCTGATGCCCGCCTCTTCGTAGGCGCGTGCAGCCGCCGCCCGGGTGGTATGGAAGTAGCTCCCATCCCAGCTGTTGTATGACGCCTCGCTGCCATTGGAGACAGCCAACTGCAATGCCTTGATGGCGACCAGGTTTTTCTTGCCTAGCGAACGGGCAATTTCCGGCGTGGTGACAATGGCGCAGGCAGCGCCGTCAGAAACACCGCAACAGTCGAATAAGCCAAGAGGCTCGGCGATCATCGGAGCATTGATGACATCGTCGATCGAAATGGCATTGCGCAAATGCGCCTTGGGGCTGCGAGCAGCATTGAGATGACTTTTCACCGATACATGCGCCATCGCACGCTTCAGATCGGCCGCACTCATCTCATGCTTTGCCTGGTAGGCACTGGCCAACTGTGCAAATGAACCTGGTGCACTGATGTTCGGCCAGACCATCTCGTTAAACGGACCTCTCGGTCGCTGCGGCAAACCGCCATAACCCGTATCCTTAAGCTTCTCCACGCCTATGGCCAGCCCGAAATCAACGGCACCGGAGGCGACCGCATAGACTGCCCCCCTTAGCGCCTCAGAGCCCGACGCACAAAAATTCTCCATGCGCGACACAGGAATATTTGGCAGGCGCAAGGCTGTGCTCAGACCTATTCCCCCACTACCCAAATGCTGAGTTTCGATACCCGTCCCCAGCCAGGCCGCCTGAATTTCGTTTTTCTCGATACCCGCGTCAGCCAGGCATTCCGCCAAGGCCTCCGCGGCGAGATTCTCGGCGGAGCTATCCCAACGCTCACCGAACCGCGTGCAGCCCATGCCAAGGATCACTACCTTGTCTCTGATACCGCTTGCCATTTATTTCTCCTGAGAGTGGGCGATACTCGCCTTCCAGAAATATCGCGTGTAGCCACGCTGTGCATCGATCGCCTTGATGCGGAAGGTCATGCGCAGTGACAGCCCTACTGCCAAATCGGCTGCATCGACATCAGTGAGGTCCATCATGAGCCGCCCTCCTTGCGTGAACTCCACCATCCCGTAACATGAAGGTGGACTCAGGGAATATGCCAGGCGGTCAGCGGTAAAACTCATGAGTCGTGCCGGTTGATCGGCAAATGGCACCTCCACCTGTGAGCCCATGGCGCCGCAGCCAGGCTGAACGCATATGTCGGTCTTTGGCCACTGCAAGGTACGACAATGCTCGCACTCACCTCCCATGAAACCGTGAACAGCGTGACGATGGCGATATTCGACACTGAGCGGGGTAAGCTTGTCCGCCTCGGCACGCATGCCTTTCTCAAGCGGAAGCAAATCGTTGAAAGCGAGGAATTTCAGGTAATTGCTTTCCTTGCGCCCTCGCGCCAGCCAGCCCGTGACCCCCTGGCGCTGCGGCAACTTGGCCAGCTCATCAGTGGTTCGCAACACCAGCACATCAACCCCCTGGCCGAAAGCGACTACAACGATCACTTCGTCAGCAGCCGCCTGCTCGAGCGCATCAGCAAGCATGAGAACCGGAAAAGCCGCAGCTGCATTGCCTATTTCCAGGGCACGCGTGTCCTGCGAGCATGACGCATCTATACCGATCTGCGCAGACAACTTGTGCGCTATCCCCTTTGCCGCCAAAGGAATGCACAACCGCGTCACCTGAGCGGCATCAACGCCTGCTTGTTCCAGAGCAGTCTTCACTGCATGAGGAATCTGCTTGTAATAACCTTCTTCGCGAATCCAACGTTCTTCCCAATAGGTATTGAACGCATCCTGGGCACTACGGTAGTGATCGACCATATCGATCACCAGACTATGTGTAGCCAGTACCTGGGCGATTACGTTCTCACTGCCGACCAGCACAGCCGCTGCGGCATCTCCATTGCTTAGCTCATGCGTGCTGGCCACCTTGGCCTTGCGATGGTCGCTGGCCACTATCAGTGCATCAGACGGATCAGCGCTGGTCAGCGCAGTGATCAGGGCAGAAGTACCGCTGCGTACACTGGAAGTAACATCCATGCCAATCAGCGTCTCGGGCAGGTTCAGCGCCTGTGCCAGAATGCTGGCGTTCAGCCGACTCCCATACGGTAACGACGTTGACGCAAGATACAACTGCGCCGGCACGCGTTCGGACATGCCGGTAAGACAGTCTCGCGCGGCTTCAACCCCCATAGTCAAGGCATCTTCATCGAAATTGCACATCGCCCTTTCGCCGTGCCGATTCGCTGCCAGACCTGGATCAAACCATTTGTTGCTATTGACCACGGCCTCGCGCTGCAGACGCAGCCTTGGTATGTATGCGCCATAAGAAACGATTCCTTTCATCACCCCCCCTGCTGTTATTGGATAATGGCCACGCCGTTGTTGATCACCACAACGCCACGCTCGGGCACCGTGGCGCGAAACCGCACCTCTCCTTGATTGCCCCAGATTTCAGTGCGTATCGTCTCGCCGGGATAGACCGGCGATGTAAAACGCACGTCGAACTGCTTGAGCCGATCGGTATCGAAATCGCACAAGGTCTTTAGCAAGGCATGACATACCACACCATAGGTGCATAAGCCATGAAGTATCGGCATATCGAAGCCACCCGCCTTGGCCACATCCGGATCCGCATGTAGAGGGTTCCAGTCTCCCGACAAGCGATACAGCAAGGCCTGCGACGGCGAGGTCGGCAGATCGCAGATATGATCCGGCGTGCTTTCGGGCATCGTTATCACTGTGGGTGAAGGCCCGCTGGGCCCGCCGAATCCACCATTACCTCGCGCCATCGCCGCCAGACCAACTGTTGCGAGTACCTGTCCGCTACTTTTGTCTATGAGCGTACGTTCACTGAAGACCAGTGCGCCGACCTTGGGACCTTTGTCCAGAATCTTTGTCACCCGAGTCTTTCCCACTACAGTAGCGGCGGCAGGAATCGGTGCATGCAGTGTCAGGCTCTGGCTCGCATGCAAGACTTTTTGCCAGTTGATCCCAGTATCGGGCTCTTTCATCCAGAAACCTGGATATCCCAGTACAACGGCTTGGGAGGGCATTACCTTCTGCCCCTGCTCGTATGCAAAAGCGAGCTCCTGGCGATTCAACGGATCCCGGGCCATGCCGATACCCAGTGCATACAATATTGAATCTTTTGCGGTGTACGTCTGCTCTACTGGCAAAAACTGGCGGTTCATTAACCTGTCATATTCGAGAAGCACAGTCGGTCTCCTCAAACTGGTGTCCATGCAAACGCTTCGCGCGCATTTTCCAGCGGGACAAGACTGGTCTGCATTGCCGGCATGGCATGCTCGACAATCGAGTCCACTGTCCAACCTTCTGAACGATGCACACTACGTATCGGACGCGGCTGGCTGAAGAGCATGATCTCGTTCTTGCGCACCCCAAATATCTGTCCAGTCGCACTGCTCGCGGCGTCGGAAAGCAAATAAACGACCATTGGCGCGATCTGCGCCGGAGTCATTTGCTTAAAACGCTCCAAACGCATCTTCTCTTCTTCAGTTTCCGATGGCAGCGTCCCAATCAGCCGACTCCAGGCCCAAGGCGAAATGCAGTTGGAGCGGACCTTGTAGCGCTGCATATCCAGCGCGATGGAGCGCGACAGTCCCACAATGCCCAATTTCGCAGCCGAATAGTTTGCCTGCCCAAGATTCCCGACCAGGCCAGCGGCGGAGGTCATGTGTACAAACGCCCCTGACCCTTGTTCTCGAAAGACATTGGCTGCGGCACGGCTGACGTTGTAGGAGCCATTCAGATGTACATTCAGAACCTGCTGCCAGTCCTGATGACTCATTTTGTGAAACATGCGATCGCGCAGAATACCAGCGTTGTTCACCACACCATCGAGTTGGCCGAATTCATTGATAGCGGTTTGCACCAAGCGTTCCGCAGCGACAGGATCAGTCACACTATCAGCATTGGCCACGGCTTTGCCGCCTTCGGCCTTGATCTGAGCAACGACCTCATCTGCGGGCTCCGCGCTTTCAGCGCCTTCCCCGTCTTGTCCTCCACCCAAGTCATTGACCACGACACTGGCGCCGTGACGAGCCGCCAACAATGCAATTTCTCTGCCGAGTCCCCTACCGGCCCCGGTCACCACAATCACTTTTCCGTCCAGATAAAGTGCCACATTCGTCTCCTATAAGTATTAGCGTTGGTATGGCTATCACTATAGAAAGACCGTGGTAACGAAGGAATAGCATAGTCAAGATGACAGATATGCAAATTCAGCAGAGCCAGATGCGAAAAAACGGCCTCCGCATGAAGCGGACGGGCCAAGCAACAAAATTCTATTCTTTCAGTTGCAACATGCCGCACACACTTTCGTGATAATCGCGCAATAGGGAAATGACACACCGCTCCACGATGCGACTGGCTTGCGTGGTCATGTGCTTGGGCCCCGTACCACAGAAGGTATACAGGCGCAGATAAGGATCTACAATGCGCGAAGCGCGCAGGTCGCCTTTTTCCAGCTCCTCCTTGAGGGTATGGATCACAGTCAGCGCGTAGCGATCTGAATGCCGTACGATTTCACGGATCAGTACACCTGAATTGACCTCCAGATCGATCTCTATGGACACCGGATGTCGCTTGAGCGCATCTGTCAGCAGAATCTGTACCGGATTCGGCATGGGCAGTGACACGATCTTGACACCGTCAAGTGCGGTTATCGGCACAGTCGGTTGGGCGACCAACTGAGATCCTGCCTTGCCTACCAGCATCAAATCAGAGGAAAACAGCAGTTCGGCATGTTGCGGAACCTCAGGCAGATGGCTATGAAAAACGCCGATATCAAGCCTGCCGTCGGCCAACCTATCAAGCGTATCCCGTGAAAACGTTTCATAGATGATGAGACGTATCTTTGGATAATGTTCATTGATGTAGTTGACAAGCCGGTAGACGGGACCACCCGCAGTCCAACGAGGCAAAGTAAGTCTTACAGTACCTTCCGGTTGCTCGCGTGTTGAATTGGCGACCTCCATAAATTGGCTGACGTTTTCAAGCAATGCCTGCGCCCTGGGAAGCAATGCGGCACCAAGTTCCGTGAGATGCACGCCGCGCCCCGTGCGACTGAACAACTTACCGCTGAGCATCGTCTCAAGGCTCTGCACCCGTCTGCTGACCACTGACTGGGAGCAACCTATTCGAAGTGCCGCATGTGACAGACTGCCGGTTTCCGCCGCCGCGACAAAAGCGGAGATGGCGATAATCTCGACTTCAGAGGATGCCGTGGCAAGCATGTTTAGCTCCTTGCAATCTTCACATGTATATTTTCGTTTTTCTGCCCCCATGCAAGCATCCGAGGGCGGACGCTATCTTCATGGATCTGCCTGACCTTCCGTCTTCCGTGCGGTGTTTATTAATCCCTGGAAAACGGCTTGCCTGTGAAGTCGACTGTCACCAGGTTGCCGTTCAATTCACCCATGCCTGGCGCATTCAGCGGCATGCCAGGCGCCGATACGCCCTTCACCGAGGAGTCGGCGAGCAGTTTGTTGACGGCGTTGGCCGGTACGTGCCCTTCTATGATTTGGCCGGTAGCCTGGATCACACCGGTATGGCATGAAGCAAGCTGCGATGGCACACCCAGTTTCTGCTTCACAGACGCCATGTCTGCCGTTTTGATGGCCGTAATGTCAAATCCGGAATCACGCATATGCTCGACCCATCCATCACAGCAGCCGCAATTGGGATCCTGATATACGGTGATCGCCGTGCCGGAGGCATGCGCAAAGGAAGATGCGGCCATCAAAGCAGCCGAAGCCAGCCATAATTTCATTGAAACCTGCTCCAGGGAAAATGTAGATCTTGAAGGTGTCATAGTAATGGGTCTTGCCTGCGCTCGCGCAACGCAGTTCCGCCGTCGCAAGCTTAGTGCATATCCGTCGGTTTGCCGCGCAACTGCTTGATCTGGCTGTGCATGATTTTGCGCTGCACGCGGCGGCGCTGCGAGGCGCGCGTCGGACGTGTGGCCTTGCGTACTGCCGGCTTATCCAACGCTTTCCGTATCAGTTCAAGAAGGCGCTCCACGCCTTCCGCGCGGTTCTTTTCCTGGCTGCGAAATGACTGCGACTTGATGATGACCACGCCCTCTTTCGATATCCGGCGGTCCGACAGTCCCAGCAGCGCAGCCTTGGCCTCTTCCGGCAGACCGGAGCGAGCGACGTCGAAACGCAGGTGTACGGCGCTGGAAACCTTGTTGACATTCTGCCCGCCGGAGCCTTGCGCCCTGATCATGGTGAATTCGATGTCGCTCTCATTGAGCATGAGCCTGTCGTTGATACGAAACATAAAAAGAACCGAAGTGATGATCGAAAACTGCCGGGACGGAGCTGCCTGCACCGGTATCGTTGCCGCGAGACTGCCCCTTTGCCAGTGCGGATTCGCTATTATCGGCCAGAACGGCCGGTTCGCCCGAGGCGGTCCAATTCATTTCTGCCCGATCCGATGCACGGTATTACAATACATCCCCTTTTATCCCCTGAATCAGAGAACCCAAGTGAGAAAAGTAGTTCGCGGCAAACTCCACGGCATTCGCGTTACCGGCGCCGATCTTGATTATCATGGCTCCATCACGCTGGACCCGGACCACTGCGAGGCCGCCGGCATTCTGCCCATGGAGTTCGTGGACATCTGGAACAAGAACTCAGGCGCGCGCATCAGCACCTACGTTATCTATGGCGAGCGCGGTTCGCGCTGCTGCATTCTGAACGGTGCAGCGGCCCGTACCTGCCAGCGTGGCGACGAGGTCATCATCGCCAACTCGGTCTACGTACACGAAAACGAGCTTGAAAGCATCGAGCCTTCCATTCTGACCTTTCACGCCGACAACTCGATCAACGAGCGTCTTGGCTATAGGGTAGGCCGCGACGAGCAGGGGCGGCTGAGCTTCGGCATTGTGAAGTTCGATTAGGCTTCTTTCTTGCTTTCTGCCTGCCGGGCAGCCCTTCCCTGCCTGATGCTGTCCAGGCTTTCTCTGCACACCGCCCTGTCGAGCAGGCCCTCGACGGGCAACGGCAGGCGTTGAATCCAGCTGGGATGGCCGGGCCCGCCCGACACCGTGCCGGGCAGATTGGGCTGCTCGACAACCCCAATAATATCTTCGATGGGAACGATGACCAGCGGGCTGGGTGTGCTGCCAATCTGGCTGAGGATCGCCTGCCTGGGCGCCACGTCGGCGCCAGACTGAGCTGTGCCTCCTGATGGCAGCGTGCGCAGCAGAGCAGCCTTATCCGTCGATCTGGCCTCGCGCTGCAGGCGAGCCTGTTCGGGTGTCAGCTCACCCAATTGCTCACGCCATTTGATGTCCCGGGCGGACCACCAACCCTCTATGGTCGGCAGATCGTGCGTGGTCGTGGTTGCCATGGTCCAGTCGGGCCAGGGGAGGTTGTGCTGGAACCACAGTACGCTGGTGCCCAGAATGTTTTTTGCCTTCAGGCTGTCATTGAACGCTGGCGTGACGGTGCCGAGATTTTCGCCGATGACCAACGCCTTGTGGCGGAACGCCTCGAGCACAAGCAGGCGCAGCATGTCCTCGAAGGGATAACGCAGGTATACGCCCTGACCTGCCGACGCGCCCCGCGGCACCAGCCACATGCGGGCCAGTCCCATGATGTGATCGATACGAATGCCACCGGCATGACGCAGGCTGGCGCGCAGGGTATTGATAAAGCCAGCATAAGCACCGCTGCGCAAGGCATGCGGCGAGAACGCAGTAATCCCCCAGCTCTGGCCTAGCGGCTGGAACAGATCGGGCGGTGCACCCACGGATACCTGGCGCAATATGTCTGTCTGCTGGCTCCAGGCATGGCTGCCACGCGGATCTGTGCCGATGGCCAGGTCTGAGATCAATCCGATGCACATGCCGTTGCGCTGTGCAGCAGCTTGCGCGGCGCTCAGGCCTCGATCAGCCAGCCATTGCAGAAAACAATGGAAGTCGACTTCGGCGCGATGCGTGCCGGCATAGCGGCGTGTCGCGGCGCTGTCCGGATGATGCAGTTCCGGGGGCCAGTCCTGCCAGCCACTGTCCGGACCCAGGCGCTGACAATAGTCCGCCGACAACGCCTCGTAGCGCGCATGGTGTTCCAGCGCCTGGCCGCCGGCCGCGCAAAACTGGCGAAAATCGCGGGCTTGTGGCGTATCTGCATTGCGGTCAAACTGCTCGAAAATGCGCCGCATGATGGCCAGGCGGGCGGGTATCAAGACGGCCCAGTCTATCGTGCCAGTGCCGGTGTCGGGTTGCAAAGTCTTGCCATGGTCCGAACCGGCCAGCTCATCCCAGCCTGCCGCGCGTAACGCGGACATGTCGGCAAGCCCGCCACCTGCGGCCAGGGCTACTGCCTCGCGCCCGAACACCTGGGCAGGATCGGCATACGCCACGTTGAGAAACAATCTGCTTGAGGGCGAATAAGGGCTGTAGCGGCCCGGTGCGGCACTGAACAAGGCATGCACCGGGCTGATCATCAGCGCGCTGGCGCCGGCCTGCCCTGCCTGGGCGGCAAGATCCGCCAACGCAGCGAAATCGCCCGCGTCAGCCTGCCTGCCGGCGCGGCCCAGGCTGTATACCTGCGCCGCGATACCCCAGGCGGCCGCCTTCGCCCTGTCAGACTGTCCTGTCCGCGTGAGCGTGGGCAGCCAGGGAGAACGCAACGGGCATACGGCAAGCGACAGCCTGGCGTCGCCGATGTACAGGCTGTGATAGCCTGGCTCATCGATCGGCGCAATACGGACCCGCCCGGGCTCTTGCTGCGACGCCGTACCGTCTATCCGTCTGCCGGATTCCAGCTCGAGCCGATAGGGCAAGGCGCCCTGCCAGGAGAAATCCAGAGGCGCTCCGGCGTCGATCACCCACAGTCGCCCGGGTGATGCGCCAAGCTCCTCCTGCTCCTCGGCCCGCAAACGCCGATTACTGTCTTCAATCTGCGTTCGGGAGGCGCAGGGAAAGCCCAGTTCGGCAAGCAGGCAGGCCAGACTCTGGTCGCCGACATATTGTGTTTCCCCGAAAGCATCCTGCCAGACCGGCATCAGGCCCGCGGCGGTTGCCAGCGCCTGCAAGGTGATACCGTCGCCGGATGCCACTTATGCCTCCGGCGACTGGGGCGACAGCGCGCCCGTCAACAGTATGAGACCATGGGCGGAAACCTTGACAACCTCCGGGGCGGCAACTCCTGGCTGTGCTTCGGGCGCGCCGCTATCCAGAGCCACCTGCCAGGGACAAGGGCCGGGGGGCAGGACGAAGTCTATGGATTCGGTGCCCGCATTGACCAGCAAGAAGGTAATGTCGATTTCTCCCTCTTGCATGGGCGCGGCGCGGCGCAGTCCCAACACGCGCCCCTCGTGATAATCCCAGGCAGCCTGCGACATGGCCTTGCCATCCATGTCGTACCAGCAGATGCGCGGAAGTCCCGGCGCTATTTCATGATTGCCGTCCTCAAAGCGCGCCGCGTGCAAAGAGGGGTGCTGGCGGCGCAAGGCGCCCAGTCGCGCAACAAAGGCGATCTGCTCCCTGCCCTGCAACGTTGAGGCCTGTCTCCAGTCCAGCCAGGAGATTTCATTATCCTGGCAATAGGCATTGTTGTTCCCGCCCTGACTGTTGCCGAATTCGTCGCCGGCCAGCAGCATGGGCGTGCCGTTGGAAAAATACACGCTGGCCAGCATGGAGCGCAGCACTGTCGAGCGAATCCGCAGGATTTCAGTATCCTCGGTCGAGCCTTCATGCCCCCAGTTGTTGCTGTAGTTCTCGCCATGGCCATCGGCATTGCCGTCGCCATTGGCCTCGTTGTGTTTGTCCTGATAGGACACGATGTCGCTGGCGGTGAAGCCGTCGTGCGACGCAATATAGTTGATCGATGCCCAGGGGCGGCGATGACGTCGATCGAAAATGGCGGGCGATCCGATAAGCCAGTCGGCCAGATCTCCGCGCAAGCCTGGCTCGCCACGCCAGAAACGCCGGACGCCATCTCTGAAATGATCATTCCATTCTGCAAAACCGGGCGGATGATTGCCCAACTGGTAGCCGTCGGGGCCGGTATCCCAAGGCTCCGATATCAATTTGAGACGCGAGAGCACAGGATCCTGCAGGATGGCATCGAAAAAGCCGGAGCCAGGGTCAAAGCCCGTTCCTTCACGGCCCAGGGTCACGCCCAGGTCGAAGCGAAAGCCGTCGATGCGATAGCTCTGCGCCCAATAGCGCAAGGAATCCATCACCATCTGCAATACGCGCGGATGGGACAGGTTGACGGTATTGCCGCAGCCTGTGTCATTGATGTAGTGGCGCTCGTCGCCCGGCACGAGCCGGTAGTAGCTGGCGTTGTCCAGACCGCGCCAGGACAGGGTCGGCCCCAGCTCATTGCCTTCGCTGGTGTGGTTGTAGACCACGTCAAGAATGACTTCTATCCCGGCCTGCTGCAAGCGCCGTATCGCCATGCGCAAATCATTGTTGCGTCCATTGGTGAGATAGGAGAGCTCGGGCGCGAAGAAGGCCAGCGTGTTGTAGCCCCAATAGTTTTTCAGCTCGCGCTGAACCAGAAAATGATCGTCCAGCTTCGCGTGAATGGGCAAGAGTTCAATGGCGGTCACGCCCAGTTTGTGAAGATGATCGATAAAACGGGGATGGGCAAGCCCGTCGCTGCTGCCGCGCCACTCGGGACGCACATCCTCGCGCTGCTGTGAAACGCCGCGAAGATGCGCCTCGTAGATGATGCTGTCGGACCAGGGCGTGCATGGACGCGACGCCGTACCCCAATTGAAGTCTTCGCTGGTCACCACGCATTTGGGCATGAAGGGCGCCGAGTCGCGTCTGTCCTGACTCAGGTCCGCCTTGGTATGCTGGACGCGATAGCCGAATAGCGCGTCCGACCAGCGCAACTGCCCTTCCAGCTTGCGGGCATAGGGATCAAGCAGCAGCTTCTGCGGGTTGAAGCGGTGACCGTGCCGCGGCTCGTAGGGGCCGTGCGCTCTGAATGCATACACCAGACCGGGCTCCGCATCCGCCAGGTAGCCATGCCAGACTTCATCGGTGCACTCGGGCAAGGTGTAACGCCGCAGTTCCTTGCGGCCGCGCGCATCGAAAATGCACAGGTCTATCTTGCTGGCATTGGCGGAGAACACCGCAAAATTGACGCCCAGCCCGTCGCTGGTGGCCCCCATGGGATAAGGCAGGCCAGGGGCGAGCCTGTCCGGCAGCGTCATTCTCATTCTGTTTGTCCTTCTGCAATGAAGACTAACGTTGCGAGGGGCGGCAGCGTCAACAGCACCGAGTCCGCACGTCCGTGCGCCGCGACCGCCTGGGTGGTTACTGCACCTTGGTTGCCCAGGTTGGATCCGCCGTAGCGCCTGGCGTCGGTATTAAGGGCTTCGCGCCATCGGCCCGCGCGCGGCACGCCAATGCGATAGCCGCTGCGAGGAACCGGCGTCATGTTGCTGACCACCAATGCATCCTGGCCTTCATGACTGCGCACGAAGGCAAACACACTGTTGCCGCTGTCGTCGCCGATTATCCATGCAAAACCCTGCGCAAGCGTATCGCCGCCATGCAGTGCCGGCGTGCCGCGATACAGCGTATTCAGGTCTCTGAGCAGACGCTGCGTGCCGGCATGCAGGTTATCGCGCGTGTTGGCCGGGGACTGAGGCGCACCGCCCTCGAGCGCCTGTCCGGGGTCACGCAGGCAGGCCCAGTCCACCTGGCCATCGTGATTCCATTCGTGCCACTGGCCGATCTCGCCACCCATGAACAGCAGCTTTTTGCCGGGATGCGTCCACATAAAGCCCAGATAGGCACGCAGATTCGCAAACTTCTGCCATGTGTCGCCGGGCATTTTACCGATCAGCGAACCCTTGCCGTGTACCACCTCGTCGTGCGAGAGCGGCAGGATAAAGCGTTCGGAATAGGCATACACCATGCCGAAGGTCATGTCATTGTGATGGTAGCGCCGATGCACCGGATCGTGGTGCATATAGCGCAGGGTATCGTGCATCCAGCCCATATTCCATTTGTAGTCGAACCCCAGGCCGCCCTGCGCTGCGGGGGCTGTCACCCCGGGCCAGGCCGTCGATTCTTCGGCGATCATGATGGCGCCGGGGCACAGCTCATGGACCAGCGTATTGAGCGTCTGCAGGAACTGGACTGCTTCGAGATTCTCGCGGCCGCCATGGCGGTTGGGCAACCACTCTCCTTCTTCGCGGCTATAGTCCAGGTACAGCATGGAGGCCACGGCATCCACCCGCAGGCCATCAACGTGATAGCGGCGCAGCCACTCGAGTGCGCTGCCGGTCAGAAAATTTTGGACCTCGTTGCGGCCCAGGTTGTAAATCAGCGTATTCCAGTCCGGATGCAGCCCCTGCCTGGGGTCCGCATGCTCATAGAGTGCGGTGCCGTCGAAATTCGCCAGCCCGTGCACGTCGGACGGAAAATGAGCGGGCACCCAGTCCAGTATCACGCCCAGCCCTGCGGCATGGCAGCGATCGACAAACCCCGCGAACTGCGCAGGCGTGCCATAGCGGGCCGAGGGTGCAAACAGCCCCAGCGGCTGATAGCCCCAGGACCCGCCAAAAGGATGTTCGGTAATCGGCAGCAGCTCCAGATGCGTGAACCCCATCTGGACGGCATAGTCGATCAGACGCGCGCCGGCATCTTCCCAGACGTTCGACTGCGAGTCCTGACGCAGCCAGGACTCGATATGCACCTCATACATGGACACCGGCGCATCCGGCGCCTGCCTGCGCGCACGATCATGCATCCAGTCGGCATCGGTCCAGACGAACTCTCCCGCCTCGGACACGACAGAGGCAGTGGCGGGCGGTCTTTCGGTTTGCCTGGCATAGGGATCCGCTTTGTCAGGCAGGCGTCGGCCCTGGCTATCGTGCAAGGCAAACTTGTAACGGGTTCCTGCCCCGACAGCGGGAATGAATAGCTCCCATACACCGCACTCCGGGCGCAGTTGCATGGGATGACTGCCGTCATTCCATCCGTTGAAGTCTCCGATGACGGCTGCCGCCCTGGCGTTGGGCGCCCAGACTGCAAAGCGGGTGCCCTGGACGCCCTGCTGATCGACGACATGAGCGCCCAGGCAATCGGCGATATGGTGATGGCGGCCCTGCGCGATCAGATAGATATCGAGCTCGCCAAGCAGGGGCGACGCCGCAGGGCTGGCAGACGGCCTGGCGTGCGCGCCCTGTGCAGCAGATGCCTTGCGCCTGTTGTTCATGATGGACTTGTGCCTCCGGAGGTGTTGCCGCCCGCCTGTATCCGTTTCGCAATCGTCAACAGGCCTTGCAATGGAATGCCCACCCAATGGGGCCTGTGCATTGCTTCATAGCATACCTCGTAGGCGGCTTTTTCCAGTAATGCAAGATTCAACAGGCCGTGATCGCCCATGTCGGGGCCGACATCGGCCTGCGTTGGCGACGTCGCCCCGGTTGGGGCCTCGGCTTGGGGGCCGGCGGCTTCAGCCCTGGCATGAGCGTATCCCTCCAAAAATGCGGTGGTTGCGCTCAGGCAGAACCGTTCCAGCCTGTCCTGACGCGCCTGCGACTGATAGGCGCCAGGCGATCCGCCGGCCTGATCGGCGCTGCCCGCCTGGGCGGTATCGCCCACTGACGTCGGCTCGGAAGCGTCGGCCATGCTGAAGGCCGCTGACGCATATTCAAAAGACCGTATCATCCCGGCCACATCGCGCCAGGGACTGGTCTTGGCGCGGCGCGCTTCAAGCGGCCGGACCGGCTCGCCCTCGAAATCAATAAAGTACACATCGCTCTGGGCGATCAGTACCTGCCCCAGATGCAGGTCGCCGTGAATCCTGGTCAGGGCGGTCCCGGTCAAAGCCTGCGCAGTGCGTTCAATATGCCGCCACAGCGGCTTTCTGTTTCGATCGAGCTCGTGCAGAGACAGCTGCATGGCTTGCGGCAATTGCCCGCGCAGCGCGGTAGCAGCCTTGAGGGCGCGTTCCAGCATTGCCTTTATGGATGCGGCCCAGGCCTGGGCATCCTGCCGCTTTGCCGCTTTTATCTTGAAGGCCTCGTCCTCGCATGGCTGAGCCAGCACGGCATGCATCTGCGCCAGCCGACGGCCTATGGTGGCCGCCATGCTGCAATAGCCGCGCAACTCCTCCTCGTCATCCTCGCGGGTATCGGTCGGATTATCAAGAAAGGCGGAGTGCTCCAGCATGCGCTTCAGATACTCCTGCGTCCATGCCCAGGCATCGCCCTGGTTGTTCACCCGGCCATGCAGCAGGGCCAGGGTGTGGGGCGTGCCGTCGGCATCCCGGCGCAGCAGTTCACCCAGTAGCGCAGCAATGTTTCCATAGCCGGACCGACCCAGATGGCGCGTCATTTCGGCTTCTGGATGTATGCCGGCAACAACGCGCCGCACCAGTTTCAGCACGGCCTCGTCGCCTATCATGAGGGAGCTGTTGGTCTGCTCACCGTGAAACCACTGCCATTCCGGATGTTCGGGCCATGCCAGATCGTGCAACCCGGGCTCTGCGCAGAACTGTATGCTGGCCTTGCCGGCAGCGGATCGCAGCGGCAAGGTCGTACCCGCGCGGAAATTATCCAGCAGGGCCTGGATGAATTCCGGTACGGAATAGCCATCTGTTGCCAGACCCAGCTCCGATCCGCGCCTGACCCTTGCCATGGCATATTGGGCAGGCATGCCGCCTATCGATTCGCCCCAGAGCAGGGCCAGCGGCAGAAAATATGTTTGCGGGCCAGCGTCGTCATCCAGCGTCAGTTCAGCCAGAAACAGGTCGGTCTGCGACGGCAGAGCAAGCACATAGGAGATAGTGGCCGGCCCGGGACGTTGTCCCCCTGCGAACCAGCGCTGACGCTCCAGATACAGGGGCAGCACCTCGCGGCACAAGGTCCGCATCGATCCTTCCATTAGTTCGTATCCGGCTTTCCGGCGCAACACCAGCGTCGCGTAGTCCGGCATCTGCTCGGGCACGGCGGCGTGCCAGGACGGCGGTGCAGCGCTTGTGCTCAGCTCGAACCAGTAAAAGCCATAAGGCGGCAGCGTCAGAAGATAAGGCAGTTCGCCTATGGTCGGAAACGGCGTGCCGCCCAGCATTTCGATGGGCACCCTGCCGGCCATAAAGGACAGGTCCAGCTCGACCGGTTGCGAGGCATTCGAGAGATTGGCCACGCATAACAGGCTTACGCCGTCGTGTTCGCGCAGATAGGCCAGGATCTTGCGATTGCCCGGAAACAGAAACCGAAGGCTACCCCGCCCGAAAACATGCGGCTGCTGCTGTCTTTTGAGCAGCATTCTGCGAGTCCAGTTCAGTAGCGAATGGGGATCTCGCTGTTGCGCTTCGACATTGACTGCCTCATAGCCATAGACCGGACCCATCAGCACAGGCAGGGGCAGACGCTCGGGGTCGGCACGGGAAAAACCGCCGTTGCGATCCGGCGACCATTGCATGGGCGTGCGCACGCCGTCTCTGTCGCCCAGATGTATGTTGTCGCCCATGCCTATCTCGTCGCCGTAGTACAGCACCGGTGTGCCGGGCATGGAAAGCAGCAGGCTGTTCATGAGTTCGATACGGCGCCGGTCACGTTCCAGCAAAGGCGAAAGCCGGCGACGTATGCCCAGGTTGATGCGGGCGCGCCGATCCGCGGCATAGACATCCCAGAGATAGTCGCGTTCGCTGCCAGTCACCATTTCCAGCGTCAGCTCATCATGATTGCGCAGAAATATGGCCCACTGGCAGCTCGAAGGGATTTCCGGCGTCTGCTGCATGATGTCGGTGATGGGAAAGCGGTCGGCGCGGGCAATGGCCATGTACATGCGCGGCATGAGCGGAAAATGGAAAGACATGTGGCACTCATCACCCCGGCCGAAATACTCCTGCGCATCCTCAGGCCATTGGTTGGCTTCCGCCAGCAGCAGGCGCCCCGGATAATCCTGGTCCATGGCCGCGCGAATCTGACGCAACACCGCGTGGGTTTCAGGCAGGTTTTCGTTATTGGTGCCCTCCCGCTCCACCAGATAGGGCACGGCGTCCAGCCTGAGTCCGTCCACGCCCATGTCCAGCCAGAAGCGCATGACAGCGATGACTTCCTTCAAGACCTTGGGATTGTCGTAATTGAGATCGGGCTGATGCGAGTAAAAGCGATGCCAGAAATAGGCGCCCGCCACCGGATCCCAGGTCCAGTTTGAACTTTCCGTATCGCAGAAGATAATGCGTGTACCGGAATAGGCCTGATCATTGTCAGACCAGACATAGTAATTGCGTGCGGCTGAGCCCGGCTTCGCACGCCGGGCACGCTGAAACCACGCATGTTGATCCGAAGTGTGGTTGACCACCAGTTCGGTGATCACGCGCAGCCCGAGCCGATGCGCGGCACGTATCAGTCGTCGTACATCGGCCAGCGTGCCATAGCCTTCATGCACGCCCCGATACTCCGCAATATCGTAGCCATCGTCCCGCCGCGGCGAAGGATAGAAAGGTAGCAGCCAGATCGTGTCAACGCCCAGGCTGGCGATATAGTTCAGCTTGGAGATCAGCCCGGCGAAATCCCCTTCCCCATCGTTGTTGGCGTCGAAGAAAGACTTCACGTGCAATTGATAGATAACCGCGTCCTTATACCAGAGCGGATCGCTGTGCGGCCTTGCGTTGTGCGAGACGGGTACCGTTTCGGACTTGAGTGATCTTGTCATGACGGCAGTAGCCTCCAAAGGACAAAGGGCTGTGCCGGAGTCAGCGCAACGGAATGGTAGCGCCCCGTCACCTGAAAGCGCTGATCCGTCCACAGGTCCTGAAAATGCGCAGTCCCCCCATCGGGAATATCCCACAGCCAGAACGGCAACTGCAGGGTGCCGCCCTGCCCGGCATGCGGATCAAGGCTGATGGCCGCGACGACCACGTTGTCGGCTTCGCGCGTTGTTTTGGTGAAAAAAAGAATGCGCTCGTTATCGACTTCATGAAAACGAACACCCAGGTGCGATTGCAGCGCGGGATTCTCCCGCCGCAGGCGGTTCAGGCGTGAGATCTCCGCCACGATATGGCCTGGCCTGTCCATGTCCCACTGGCGGATCTCGTACTTTTCGGCATTCTGATATTCCTCCTTGCCGGGCAGGCCCAGGGCCTCGCACAGTTCGAAACCCTGATACATGCCCCACAGGCCTGACAGCGTGGTCGCCAGTGCCGCACGGATCAAAAAGGCGGGTCTGCCGCCCTGCTGCAGAAACCAGGGATTGATGTCCGGCGTATTGACGAAAAAATTGGGACGGAAAAAATCGGAAATGGGTGAAACCGTCAATTGATGCAGGTAGTCCTGCAGTTCCGGCTTGGTATTGCGCCACGTGAAATAGGTGTACGACTGCGAGAATCCTGCCTTGGCCAGGCGATACATCATTTTTGGACGGGTAAAAGCTTCCGACAGGAAAATGACCTGAGGATGGCGCGCCTTGATGTCGGCTATCATCCAGTGCCAGAACGGCACGGGCTTGGTGTGCGGATTGTCGACGCGAAAGGTCGATACGCCCTGTTCCGTCCAGAACAGCACGACGTCACGCAACGCCTCCCACAGATCAGTGCGGGGCCGCCCCTGCGCATCATAGAAATCCGGGTTGACGATGTCTTCGTAGCGCTTGGGAGGATTTTCGGCAAACCGCAGAGAGCCATCGGCACGCCAGTCGAACCAGTCCGGGTGTTGTTGCAGCCATGGATGGTCCGGCGAACACTGGATGGCGAAGTCCATGGCGATTTCCATTCCATGGCTGCGCGCCACGGCGACAAGCGCCTGAAAGTCCTCCAGACTGCCTAATTCGGGATGCAGTGCGTCATGCCCGCCTTCGCTGGCGCCAATCGCATAGGGACTGCCAGGATCGCCGGTCTCGGCGCGCAGCGCATTATTCCTGCCTTTGCGATTGGTCAGGCCTATAGGATGAATGGGCGGGAAATACAGCACATCAAAGCCCATCGCGGCAATGTCCGGCACACGGGCCGCCACGTCGAGCAGGGTTCCGTGCTGTCCGGGCTGCGCACCTTGCGAACGTGGAAACAGTTCGTACCAGCTGGCATAGCGTGCTCTGCGACGGTCAACTGTCAAAGAGTACTGCATTGAGCAGGCCTCGAATGGATGATCATCGGCGGCCTGCATGGCATGGGCCAGTGACATGGACAGCAGAATATCGACGGCCTGCGCAGCCTGAGCCTGGACCGCCTCCCGAAAACCTTCAATGCGTTCCGCCAGTTCGCCGTCCGAGGCCCGCACACGTGCAGCGGCTCGGGCCAGCAAGATGCGCCCTTCTTCGATTTCAAGCGCCACATCAAGGCCTGCCTGCGCTTTTTTACCAAGATACTCCCTGAACGAAGCCCAGGCGTCACGCCAGGCCTGAACCTGGTAAAAGCAGACGCCTACGTCCATGGGGTAGAAACTGGCTTCCCATTCATCGTTGCCTGTTTCCTGCATCGTGATGCGCTGCCATGATGCCTGGGTGGCCGGGCGCCATAGCAGGCAGGCGGAAATCCGCTCATGACCATCAGAAAAGATTCCGACCCTTACCCGTACCGGATCGCCAAGACAGACCTTGGCCGAAAAATCCCCCCCATCGATCGACGGCGTTACGTTCTCAATGGCGATGCGATGCGTGGCGTGCTGAAGCGGCGGCGAACCCGCGCGATGGGCATGGAACAACTCCACCACGGCCAGTCCGGATGGGGGCAGCTCCGAGGGCAGCGCAGTCTGGGCGTCATCCTGAAAAACATAGTCATCCGGAAGCCGGGCTGCCAGCATGTTCCAGTCAACGGCGGTCGATGTCTCGGTTTCCGGGTTGATAATCAATACACTCGCCGCAGCATCTGTGCGGGCAAAGCCGGCCAGTTGCGCCAATGGTCCGGTCAGACATGCAATGCGCGGGCGTGGAGCCGGAATGGCTGGCGCGAGCACCGCACGCAATGGCTGCTCCGCCGGCGGCTGCTGCATCCAGCGTCCGACCCTGTCAAGCATGTCCGGGCCGACCTCTGAGGCGGCTGAAGGCGTCAGCAACAGGCTGTCGCAAAAGAAAGCCGCCATCCACAGGCGATTGGTGAGCGGCATCATGGACGAGAGACCGGGCTTTCCCGCAGCAGACTGCGCCGGATCCAGATCCTCCACCGGCGCGATCACCGGCGCAACACGTGACAGGCGGGCGTACTCTTCCAGCAGCCAGGGAGCGCGGCCATCCCACCACGGCAAAGACAGGCAGGTGGCACTGAAGCCGGCATGCTCCAGGGTGGCCAGCTGGGCTGGCGTCAGGCCTGGTGTCCAGGCAACAAACACAAACTCAGGGCATTTCTCGTGCACACGCGTAATCAGCCGGCGCCATGCCGGTGCGTCGATTTCCAAGGGACGGCGGCAGCGTACGCCTGCAACGCCGGCCTCCGCCCACTGGATCAGCGCTTGCGCCCAGTTTTCCAGCGCAGGACCGGCGAGATGGGCACCAGGCGGCGCGCCCAGCGCTTCGCAGGCATCATCGCCAAGCAGCGTGAGGTCCCGCAACAAGTCCAGCCTCGGCCCGCCCTGTGCCGCCGCGTCATCAGGCCGGACACCAGGGGCCAGCCCGCGCCCGGGGGCATCGGTCGGGACCTGCGCGACAGCTAGCTCATCGACGTAGAACATACGGCGATGCAGAGAGCCGGAGCTGGGTAGTTGCGTCGACATGGGATGGCTGTGCGGCTGGCAGCCTAGGACTGCAGTGTCGCATCCATGGAAATCGTGGCATTGAGCAGTTTGGACACCGGGCATCCACCCTTGGCCTGGTTGGCAAGCTCATCGAAACGAGCCTGATCCATGCCGGGAATTTTTGCCGTCACGCTGAGGTGGCTGGATGTGATGGCAAAGCCATCTCCGACTTTCTCCAGCGTGACGGCAGCCGTAGTCCGTATCTCATCCGCCGTCAATCCGGCCTCCCCAAGCATCAACGAAAAAGCCATGGAAAAGCAGGCGGCATGCGCCGCGCCGATCAACTCTTCGGGATTGGTTCCCGGGCCGTCCTCGAAACGCGCCTTGGCGCCGTAGGGTGCGTCCTTCAGCACACCGGTTTCAGTCGAAATTGCGCCTTTCCCGTCCTTGAAACCGCCCTTCCATACAGCAGACCCTTTCTTGGCATTCATAGTCAGCTCCTTGCTATCCAATGGCATGTGGTGCAGCCGCTACCCTATGTTCAAGGCAGCGTCTGCGCAGACCTGCCACCAGCAAACGCCATGCCTGCCCGAGGTCTTTCCGAAATATCAGACAAACCCGCCGCAGCATCGCGGCAGTATGCGAGTGCAGCGGGCATTAAACTAGGCACATCGGTACGGGCCCTGCAGTCTCGCCGCCATCCCGATATATCCACTTACATCACAGGTGCCGCCTTGCCTATTCTTATTGCCATTCCCATTCTGATCGGCCTGATCATCTACGCTGCGATCAGGCTCTATGCCTATGTTGCGCAACAGTTCGGGTGGCTGGCTGGACTGGCAGCCGTCATTCTGGCAGCCGCTGTCGTGGTCCTGGTCATTGTTGTCTGCATCTGGAAATATCAGCGCATTCACGGACGCACTGTTCGCGGCGAACGCATTCTGGCGATGACAGGCAGTTGGGGTAGCTTGTCTCTGGACGCCAATCAGAAGCGTGGCAGGCTGGCGCTGGACGGATATGACATCAGCTTCATTTTTGCAGACATCAGGCAGGCAATGATAGACCGTGACGGCGCTCGCCCTGTCCTGCTTGTCCAGCTTGACCATGCGCCCCAGTCTGACTGGCGTATTCCCATGGACAACGCGAACCAGGCCAGGCGCTGGCAGAAAATCGTTCGCTTTGCAGCCGAGCAGAAACTCTGAAGCCCAGACGCATGGGGGCTGCAGCGGGTGCGTGGATCAGCGACGCGCCTTGCCTCAGGCAGCGACTGGCTGAGCCTGTCGTATCAAGCCGCCAGCCACGGTCAGGTGCGTGGCCTCGTCGATCAGGATGAATGCGCCTGAAGCCGCCAGCTCGTCGTAACTGTCCACGGCCAGTGCATCGCGTGTCTGGATGCGCACGCGGCCGATGTCGTTCATGGACAGGGTTTCGCCCTCGGCCGGCAGCTCTACCAGTTTCTGCATGTCGCGGCGGCTGATCACCTGTCCGATTTTCGCGCTGCTGGTGCGCGCACCGTGCTTGATCAGGTACTTGCGCGCCGGATTCAGCCGCTGGGTTCCCAACCAGCAAAGCTCCGCCTCGAACTGACGCGTCACTGCAGGCGGATGGGCAGCGTGGCTCAGCCAGTCGCCACGCGATACGTCGATGTCTTCATTGAACACGACAGTCACGGGCACGCCGGCGGCAGCCTGCTCGACCTCGCCCTCAAAACTCAGCAACGCCTTGACGGTCGCCCGTGTGCCGGAGGGCTGGGCGATGACCTCATCACCTTTGCGCAGTGTGCCGCTGGCAATCTGCCCGGCATAACCCCGCAAGCCGTCCGCCTGACTGCCGTTGTGCCGTGCGACCCATTGCACCGAAAACCTCAAGGGACCCTGAGCCAGGTCCTCGTCCGCATCCAGCGTTTCCAGCAGGCCCAACAAGGTGGGCCCCTGGTACCAGGGGGTATGCGCGGAGGGCCTCACGATATTGTCGCCCAGCAAGGCCGACACCGGTATGGTGTGAAACTGCGCGATGCCAAGCTTGCTGGCAAGCTCCGTATAAGCACCCGCAATGCGCTGGAATACCGTCTCGTCCCAATCCAGCAGGTCCAGCTTGTTCACTGCCAGAATAATATGGCGAACCCCAAGCAGGTGGGCGATGGTGCTGTGCCGGCGCGTCTGCACCAGCAACTGGCCGTCGCGGGCCTTGCTGGCATCAACAAGAATAATGGCTGCATGTGCGGTGGAGGCGCCCGTGACCATATTGCGCGTGTACTGCTCATGTCCCGGCGCATCGGCAACAATGAACTTTCGTTTGGGGGTCGCAAAGTAGCGGTAGGCAATGTCTATGGTGATACCCTGCTCCCGCTCGTCCTCCAGGCCATCGGTCAGCATGGCAAGATTCAGCTCGTTTTCCTGCACGCGATGAAAGCGTGATTGCTCCAGCGCACGCAACTGGTCCGTGAACACGGTCTTGCTGTCGAACAACAGGCGCCCGATCAGCGTGGACTTGCCGTCATCCACGGAACCGGCGGTAATAAAACGCAGCACACTGCGCTCATTGGTCTGGATGAATTGTTCATTGATGGCGTTCATGATTGATACTCGCTGTTGATACGCGGCGCGTGGCTGTGACCGGCCTGGAAGAAAGACTTGTTTACGTGGTGCATCAGAAGTATCCGTTCTTTTTCCGGCGTTCCATGGACGCTTCTGACGTCTGGTCGTCCATGCGTGTTGCGCCGCGTTCGGTAATGGTTGTAATCGCTGTTTCGGTAATGATGTCAGCCGCGTTCGCGGCGACGGAGGCCACGGGACACGTGCACGAAATATCACCCACCGTACGAAATCGGACGGACAAAGACTGAACGGTCTCGTCATCAAGCGGCGGCGTCAGCGGTGTGACAGGCACCAGCAGGCCCTGTCTGCTCACCACATCACGCTGATGGGCGTAATAGATGGAAGGCAGCGCAATGTTTTCCCGCTGGATGTATTGCCAGATGTCGAGCTCCGTCCAGTTTGAAATCGGAAACACCCGCATGTTCTCACCCGGATGCACGCGGGTGTTGTACAAGTTCCACAACTCGGGACGCTGTGCCTTGGGATCCCATTTGCCGAACTCGTCGCGGAAAGAAAAAATACGCTCCTTGGCGCGCGCTTTTTCTTCATCGCGGCGCGCGCCGCCGATGCAGGCATCAAAACCGAACTCCTCAATGGCCTCGAGCAGAGTCACGGCCTGTGCCGCATTGCGCGAATCGTTCTCGCGCCGCAAGACCACTGTCCCGCGCTGGATCGAATCCTCGACATGACGCACGATCAGGGTTTCACCCAGCTCGGCGACGCGGCGGTCGCGAAACCCGATCACCTCGTCGAAATTATGGCCGGTGTCGATATGCATCAGCGGAAAAGGAAATCGTGCGGGTCGGAAGGCTTTTTCTGCGAGACGCAGCAGTACGCAGGAGTCCTTGCCGCCCGAGAACAGCAGCACAGGCCGCTCAGACTCGGCGGCCAGTTCCCGCATGATGTAGATGGCTTCGGCTTCCAGCCAGTCCAGATGGCTGTCTATCTGCAGTGCGTGTGATGCGACCATGATGCTTACCTTTCCTGTAATACAAAGACCCGGTTTTTCAGATTGCCGGTATGCAGACCGCACTCCTTGGAGTCGGCGTTCTCCCACCACCACCGGCCTGCGCGCAGGTCCTCGCCCGGTTTGATCGCCCGGGTACAGGGCTCGCAGCCTATGGACGGGTAGCCCTGGTCGTGCAGTGGGTTATAGGGAATATCGAATTCGCGGATGGCGTGCCAGATGTCCTCATGACGCCACAAGGCCAGCGGGTTGTATTTCTGCAGGCCGAAGACTTCGTCATACTCCTGCTGCGCAAGCGCTGTACGCGTGGTGGACTGCTCGCGCCGCTGCCCGGTAATCCAGGCGCCCCGCCCGCTCAGGGCCCGCCGCAGCGGTACAACCTTGCGCAGGTTGCAACAGGCCTTGCGCTGTTCGATGCTTTCATAGAACGCGTAGGCGCCATGCGTCTGAACGAGTGTTTCCACCGCCTTGTCATCGGGTCGCCAGACCTCGATATCGCGGCCGTAATGTGCGCGTATGGTATCGATCAGCCCCAGGGTTTCCGCATGCAGGCGTCCGGTATCCAGCGTGACGATGGCAATGGGTATGTCCTGGGACAATATGGCATGGGTGAGTACCATGTCTTCCGCAGCCAGCGATGATGCAAACGCAGCCTGCGGATAGTCGCGTGCTATCTGGCGCAGTTGTACCAGCAGGGCCTGCCAATGTTCAGTAGCCATATTCCTTCCTTGTTCCGGCGACGGTTGCGGGAAAAATGCGGACTTGCCTGGGCAGCGCATACAGCGACTCGCCGATCTTCAGATCCAGCTCCCGGAACTGGTGCTCCGGCACCTGGGCCTCGATGATCTTGCCTGAGTCAAGCTGCGCCAGCTCGAGATAGGCGCTGGGCCCGGCAAGATAGGCGTGACTGAGACGAACCGCTATCCCCGCCCTGCCCTGCGCTGGCGCCTGGCGACCGACGTCCAGCTCGTGCGGCCGCACATAAGCGGTTGCCTGGATATCCTGTGCCCCCGCATACGAAGGCGATGCAAATGAAATACCCTCGGCGTGCAACACGCCTGCATCCAGACGGCCGCTGAACTGATTGACGTCACCCAGAAACCCATAGACAAACGGTGTGGCCGGCGTTTCCCATACCTGTCTGGGCGTGCCCACCTGTTCAATCCTGCCGGCATTCATCAGCACGATACGGTCGGCGACTTCCAGCGCCTCTTCCTGATCGTGCGTCACGAAAACGCTGGCAACATTCAGGTCGTCATGCAGGCGCCGCAGCCAGCGCCGCAGCTCCTTCCTGACCTTGGCATCCAGTGCGCCAAAAGGTTCATCGAGCAGCAGCACGCGCGGTTCGACGGCCAGCGCGCGGGCCAGGGCAATGCGCTGGCGCTGTCCGCCGGACAACTGCGTGGGATAGCGGTCGGCCAGCCAGTCCAGCTGCACCAGCTGCAGCAGTTCATGCACCTTCTCACGGATCACCTGCTCGGTCGGACGCTGGGAACGCTTGCGCGCCCGCAATCCGAACGCCACGTTCTCGAATACTGTCATGTGCCGGAACAGGGCGTAATGCTGGAATACAAATCCGACCTGCCGCTTGCGCACGTCCACGTCGGTTGCATCCTCTCCAGAGAACAGCACCGACCCGGAGTCCGGACGCTCCAGCCCGGCGATGATGCGCAGCAGCGTTGTCTTGCCGCAACCTGACGGCCCCAGCAAGGCAACCAGCTCGCCCGTGCCTATATGCAGCGATACGTCGTCCAGGGCGCGAAAACTGCCGAAGGCGCGGGACAGGTTCTGGATTTCAATGCTCATGTCTATGCCGGCCTCAGGCCGCTCCTTGTACGCCACTCCACCCAGCTCTTGAGCGCCAGCGTGACCAGCGCCAGCAAGGCCAGCAGAGAGGCCACCGCAAACGCGGCGGAAAACATATATTCGTTGTAGAGAATCTCGATATGCAGCGTCATGGTGTTGGTCAGGCCGCGGATATGTCCCGATACAACCGATACCGCACCGAATTCGCCCATGGCTCTGGCATTGCACAGAATCGCGCCATACAGCAGGCCCCACTTGATGTTGGGCAAGGTCACGCGGCGAAATATCGTCCAGCCGCCGGCGCCCAGCGTAAGGGCGGCATGCTCTTCGTCGCTGCCCTGCGCCTGCATCAATGGAATAAGCGATCGGGCCACAAAGGGAAACGTCACAAACAGCGTGGCCAGAATAATTCCTGGCACGGCGTAGACTACGCTCAGACCGTGCTCGCCCAGCCAGTCGCCAAGCCAGCCATTGCGGCCGAACAGAAGAATAAAGACCAGGCCCGCAACCACGGGCGAAACGGTAAAAGGCAGGTCGATCAGCGTCACCAGTATCTGCTTGCCGCGAAACTGGAACCGCGTGACCGCCCAGGCAACGGCGACGCCGAACACCATATTGGCCGGCAGGGAGATGGCAGCGACAAGCAGTGTCAGGCGTATCGCCGCCCAGGCGTCGGGATCGACGATGGCCTGCCAGTACAGCGCCACGCCACGCCGAAAAGCCTCGATGAAGACCAGCAGCAAGGGCGCAAGCAGAAAAACGGCCAGAAAACCCAGCGCCAGCAGGATCAGCAGGCGTCGCAGCCAGTGTGGTTCGGTCAGGTGCGAAGCCGAGGGATCGCGCACACCGCCAGGCCTGGGCGTTGTCGAATGTGCATGCATCAGCCTCTCCCTGCGCTACGGCGGCCTTGCCACCACTGAAGTCCGTTGATGAGCAGCAGCAATGCGAACGAAAAGACCAGCATGACCGTGGCGATGGCAGCAGCGCCTGCGTAATCGAACTGCTCCAGCTTGGAAATGATCAGCAGCGGGGTAATCTCCGACACCATGGGCCGGTTGCCCGCGATGAATATCACCGAGCCATACTCTCCGATCGCCCTGGCGAAGGCCAGTGCAAAACCGGTGAGCAGCGCAGGAAACACGGCAGGCAGCAGTATCTTCCAGAATATCCACAGGCGGCTGGCGCCCAGACTGGCTGCGGCCTCTTCCAGCTCCTGCTCGATATCTTCGAGCACCGGCTGCACCGTACGCACAACAAAAGGCATGCCGATAAAGATCAATGCAATAACGATGCCCGCAGGCGTATAGGCAATCTTCCACCCGAACCATTGCTCCAGCGGATGACCCAGCCAGCCATTGGAGGCATACAGCGTGGTCAGCGCAATTCCGGCGACCGCCGTGGGCAGTGCAAACGGCAGATCGATCAGCGCATCAACCAGGCGGCGCCCCGGAAAGCGATAGCGCACCAAGACCCAGGCAACCGCAAATCCAAACACGGCGTTGATCAACGCCGCTGCCAGTGAGGCGCCAAAGGTCAGGCGGTAGGACGCCAGCACGCGCGGTGCGGTGACGGTAGCCCAGAATGCATCCCAGCCGAGCGCCAGGGATTTGAGCGGAAGCGTAGCCAGCGGCAACAGCACCAGGATGCCGAGATACAGCATCGAGTAACCCATGGTCAGCCCGAAACCGGGCAACACACCGGCTCGCCTGCCCACAGGCCGGCGCGCGGCGGGCGCCGGGGCGCCGGTCGTTAGCGCCAGGCTCGCGCCCTCCGAGGACGCGGCGGCAAGTGTCATGCGCGATGGCTTCATTGAGGTTGATAGATCTGGTCGAAGGTGCCGCCATCCGCAAAGTGCGTCTTCTGCGCCTTGCGCCAGCCACCGAATACCTGGTCTATCGTTACCAGCCGCAGCGCAGGAAACTTGTCGCGATATTTTTCCGCAACCGTCTTGTCGATGGGACGATAGTAATTCTGCGCGATGATTTCCTGCGCCTGCGGGGTATACAGAAACTTCAGATAGGCCTCGGCGGCCTTGCGGTGCCCGTTGCGATCCACATTCTTGTCGACTACGGCCACCGGCGGCTCGGCCTGGATGGACAGCGAGGGCACGACAATATCGAACTTATCCGGCCCCAGTTCGTTGAGCGCCAGAAAAGCCTCGTTTTCCCAGGCCAGCAGCACATCACCCTGCCCCCGCTCGACGAAGGTTGTCGTGGCGCCGCGCGCGCCGGTATCCAGAATAGGGACATGCTGGTAGAGCTTGCGGACGAAGTCGCGCGCACGGGCCTGGTCGCCGCCGCTGCGGTCCAGTTCGTAGGCCCAGGCGGCAAGGTAGTTCCAGCGCGCGCCGCCCGACGTCTTGGGATTGGGTGTAATGACCTGCACGCCATCCTTGATCAGGTCATTCCAGTCTTTAATATGCTTGGGATTGCCCTTGCGCACCAGGAAAACAATAGTCGACTTATAGGGTGCGCTGTTGTCTGGCAGACGTGTCTGCCAGTCGCCGGCCACCAGGCCAGCGTCGGCGATCGCATCGATATCGTAGGCCAGCGCCAGCGTAACCACATCGGCGTTCAGTCCATCGATGACACCGCGCGCCTGGCGTCCCGAACCGCCGTGCGACTGTCGCACCTGCAGCGCGACGCCCGTGGCCTCCTGGTAGGATGCGATGAATTTCTCGTTGATGGCCCGATAGAGTTCTCGCGTGGGATCATAGGAAACGTTCAGCAGCGTCAGTGCATCCTGGGCCTGAGCCGGGCTGGCCGGCACCATGAAGGCAGCGCTGGCAAGCAACGCTGCGGTAAAAAAACCAACCCTCTTGAACATGATGACTCCGGCTTTCTGCAATGAGTCACCATCTTGCCTACCGCAGCGTCGAAACGGAACTACTCGTTTTTCGATTGCTTATGTCCGTTCGACATATGCGCCACGGCGCCCGGCTTCGGATAGAATGAAAGCGGTCACCTCATCGTCGCCTCAGGGCAGGAGCGCCCATGGCGGCCGCAGCGTTCTGGTTTGTGGTTTGATACAGGAGCATAGCCTTGAATCATCCTTCCGTTCCGTCCTCCCGTTCCGACAACATCGCTTCCACCCTGTCCCTGCTCGGCGCGCATTGGGGCTGGTTTATCGCCCTAGGCATTATTCTCCTCGTGCTGGGTCTGGTGGCCTCGGTGCATGTCCTGACCGCAACACTGGTCAGCGTGCTGTACGTAGGCATGCTGATGTTCGTCGGCGGCATACTCGAGCTGATCCATGCCTGGCGCTTCAAACTCTGGAGCGGTTTTCTGTTCTGGAGTATTGCCGGCGTGCTCTATGCTGGCGCAGGCATGCTGGCCATCATCAACCCCGCGTTCGGCGCACGCGCCCTCACGCTGCTGCTGGGCGCCGTGCTCATTGCATCGGGTGCACTGCGTCTGTGGATATGGTTCAACAATCGGGCCCAGCGACATTGGCAATGGCTGGCGCTGTCCGGCGTCGTCACGTTGCTGGCGGGCATGGTGATTGCCGCTGGCTGGCCAGGCAACAGCCTATGGGTGCTTGGGCTGATACTTGCCATCGACCTGCTGTTCCAGGGCTGGACGCTGTTGTTCCTGGGTCTGGCGCTGCGTCGCCTCAGTCCATAGAAATATCATTTCCCGTAGTGTGGCATGTTCAGGAGTTTCGATGAAATACGTCGATTATTACAAGGTTCTCGGTGTGGACCGCAACGCGTCTCAGGCCGACATCAAAAAGGCCTATCGCGGGCTCGCCCATAAGTATCATCCCGACGTCTCCAAGGAAGCAGGCGCAGAAGAAAAATTCAAACAGGTCGCCGAGGCCTACGCCACCCTGAAAGACGAAGAAAAACGCAAGGCCTATGACACGCTGGGCCAGCACCCCCAGGGCGAGGAATTCGTACCGCCACATGCGTGGCAGCAGAATGTATACGGCGATGCGGGCGATTTTTCCGATGTAGACCTGGCCGACCTCATGGCTGCCTTTGCCGCGGCCGGCCGTGAAGGCCGGCCGCATGCCGCGCGCACCATGCCGGGCGAAGACCTGGAAATGAACATGCCGGTCACGCTGGAGCAGATATTCAGTGGCGCGACCACCGAGTTCACGGTCGCCCTGCCTGAATACGACGAGCGCGGCATGCTGCGCCGCGTGCCGCGCACATTCAGTGTGCGCATTCCCAAGGGCGCGAGCAACGGTCAACGGTTGCGCATGCCGGGAAAAGGCGGCGCGGGCATGAACGGCGGCAGGCCCGGCGATCTCTATCTGGTCATGACGCTGCAGCCCCACAAGCTGTACCGCGTCGATGGCCGTGACTTATATATCGATCTGCCACTCTCCCCCTGGGAGGCCGCGCTGGGCGCCAGTGTGCAAGTGCCCACGCCTGCGGGCCGCGTCGAGCTCAGCGTTCCGGCCGGCACCACTTCGGAACGCAAATTGCGTCTATCAGGGCGCGGCCTGCCCGCAAGCCAGGGGCAGGCCGGAAATCTGTACGCCATCGCGCGCATTGATATTCCCACGACGCTCACCGATGACGAACGTGAGCTCTTCGAGAAACTGGCGGCGCAATCCCGCTACGACCCTCGTGCTCAACTTTATGCTGGAGCCTGATCATGACCGTGCATATAACTGAAACCGTATGGCTGAATGCCTCGGACATCTGCTCGCTGGAGCATATCGTCGAAGTGTCAGGCCTGAGCCAGCAAGATGTGCTGGACCTCGTCGACACCGGCATCCTGCCGCCATCGAACGAAGACCCGCACAACTATTTCTTTCATACCGACTGCGTGGTGCTGGCACGCCGGGCACGCCGCCTGCGTGACGATTTCGAGCTAGACAGGCAGGGGCTGGCCCTGGCCATGCGCTTACTGCACCGGATGGATGAACTCGAAGCCGAACTTCAGGCACTGCGCGCCAGGCAGCTGCGCAGCCGCGCACAGCCCTGAGCCCGGGTTCCGTCACCCGCACATTATCCCCACCGGTTTGAGGTGTATCAACGTCGATGGCGTAAATATGGGTTTCAATCCTAGGTTTGAGGTATTGCACGCTTTGTGCCAAAGTTTCAGTGTTTTATTCGTGTCAACAGGAGACCCTTATGTTTGCCAAACTCATCTTCGCCACCTTGCTGTCTGCCGCCAGCCTGCCTGCGCTGGCCGCATGCGATGTCACCGTCGAGGGCAACGATGCCATGCAGTTCAACACTAAAGAAATCACCATAGACAAAACCTGCAAGGAATTCACCGTCACGCTCAAGCATGTGGGCAAGCAGCCCAAGGCCAGCATGGGCCACAATATCGTCATTGCCAAGAAGAGCGACGAAAAGGCCATCGCCACCGATGGCATGGCCGCCGGTCTGGACAACAATTACATCAAGCCCGATGATCCCCGCGTCATCGCCCACACAGAGGTGGTCGGCGGCGGTGAGTCCAGTTCCGTCACTTTCGATGTATCCAAGCTGGCCGCTGGTGAAGACTACGCCTTTTTCTGCTCTTTCCCGGGCCACTGGGCAGTCATGACGGGCAAGGTACAGTTGGGCAGCTAGACAGTGCCCCACCGGGCCTTGCCTGCGCAAGGTCCGGCGCTGCCTTGGTCGCCCTGCCAAATCCGTTAGGCTGTGCCGTCGGCCTTCAGGCTGGTGAACATAATCCGCGCGCCCATAGGTTTGATACGCATGGCCGCCTCCGCCACCTGATATGTGTTTGCCGCGCCTATGGTTAGGACCATGCACAGCGGCACCAAAACACCGCTTTACGCTGCGCCGGGCGCCGCGAGATCGTCCAGAATGGGACAATCCGGCCGTTGATCACCGCTGCAGCAGTCGGCCAGATGGCGCAGTTGATCGCGCATGGACTGCAGCTTGCGTATGTCCTGATCCAGCTCCGCAATATACTGATTTGCCAGACGCTTGACGTCGGCGCTCTGGCGCGAGGCATCCCCCCAGAGCTCCAGCAACATACTGATACG
This sequence comes from Pusillimonas sp., assembly GCA_048270225.1. Taxonomy (GTDB): domain Bacteria; phylum Pseudomonadota; class Gammaproteobacteria; order Burkholderiales; family Burkholderiaceae_B; genus Allopusillimonas. The sequence continues at coordinate 213,774 of JBLWTG010000006.1, forward strand.
TTCCAGCGAAAACCCGAGATCCCGGGCTCTTTTGATAAAGCGCAGCGTCTGGACGTCGGTATCGGTATACCGGCGATAGCCCGAGGTGCTGCGCGGCGCGGGCTTGAGCAGGCCTGTGTGCTCGTAGTAGCGGATCATTTTGGGTGTAATGCCCGAGGCATCCGCAGCCTGGCCGATATTGACAACGGGCACCTGCGATGGGCGGGAAATCCTGCTGGCTTCGCTCATGATGGTCATCCTTGTGCGCGACGGAGGCTCGTGATCAATGTACCATTGAAACTGTGTACTTCATGGAGATCGATATGCCTCAGTTCAAAGTTCAGGACATGACCTGCGCGCACTGCGTCAAGACCATCACCAAAGCCGTCAAGGACCTCGCCCCTGATGCCGTGATCGAAATCGATCTCGGACGGCACCGCGTCAGTGTCGGCAACGTAGGCGACCCCGATGCCATCGAGGCCACCATACGCGCAGCAGGCTACTCTCCCATGCGCCTGAGCCCGCGCTAAGCAGCAAGGGGCGGCGTGTAAGCGCGCAGACGCAACGCGTTGCCCAGCACAAACACACTGGACATGGCCATGGCGCCCGCCGCAAACACAGGCGAGAGCATGATCCCCGCCACAGGATAAAGCACGCCGGCGGCGATCGGGATCAATGCCGTGTTGTAGGCGAACGCCCAGAACAGGTTTTGCCGGATATTGGCCAGCGTGGCCCGCGACAGATCAATGGCCGTCACCACGCCTTTCAGATCATCAGACATCAACACAACATCGGCTGCTTCCATGGCGATATCCGTGCCCGTGCCGATGGCAATCCCGATATCGGCCTGCGCAAGCGCAGGCGCGTCATTGATGCCATCGCCTACAAAGGCCAGCGTGCCATGGCGCTCACGCAAAGCATGCACGGCAGCGACCTTGCCCTCGGGCAACACCTCCGCCACCACTTCGTCTATGCCCAGCCCGCTGGCAATGGCCTTGGCCGTACGGCGATTGTCGCCTGTCACCATCACCACGCTGAGCCCCATTTCCTGCAAGGCCCGGATAGCAGGCGCGGCAGATGCCTTGACCGGATCCGATACGGCAATCATGGCGGCCAGGGCGCCGTCCAGCGCCGCGTACATCGGCGTCTTGCCCTCATCGGCCAGGGCCTGCGCCTGTGCCGCAAACATGCCGACATCCAACCCCTGCGCCTGCATGTAGCGGTCCGCCCCCACCAGCACCGGGACGCCCCCAACGTCGCCGCGCACGCCCAGGCCTGTATCCGTTTCGAAATTCAACACGGGTTCGAGCGTCAGGCCCTCCTCCCGCGCCGCCCGGGCAATGGCCTGGGCGATGGGATGCTCGGACCTGGCCTCGACGGCAGCGATATGAGCCAGCACTACCGCCCTGTCCATCCCCTCTGCCAGCACGACGTCGCTCAGGACTGGCCTGCCCTCGGTCAGCGTTCCCGTCTTGTCGACAGCCAGCACGCGCGTGTCGCGCAGCGACTGCAAGGCATCGCCCTTGCGGATGAGCACACCGAGCTGCGCTGCGCGCCCCGTCCCCACCATGATGGATGTAGGCGTGGCCAGCCCCATGGCGCAAGGGCAGGCGATGATCAGCACCGCGACTGCATTGACCAGCGCAAAACTGAGCGCCGGCGAGGGCCCCGCCAGCAGCCATACGATAAAGGTCAGCATTGCCGCGCCCATGACAGCGGGCACAAACCACATGGTGATCTTGTCGACCCATGCCTCGATGGGCAGTTTGGAGGCCTGCGCCTGCTCGACCATGCGAACGATGCGGGCCAGCACCGTATCGCCGCCGGTTCGCGTCGCCCGGAAAGTAAGCGCCCCGTTCGCGTTCACTGTGCCCGCCACCAGTTCGCTGCCCGGCGTCTTGCGCGCAGGAACGGGCTCTCCGGTAATCATGGATTCGTCCACATAGCTGCTGCCTTCGGTGACCTCTCCATCGACAGGCACCCGCTCTCCGGGGCGCAGCGCCAGCAGATCGCCGACCTGCAATTGCGCCGTCGGAAGCGTCGTCAGCACACCGTCGCGCCAGACACTGGCCGACGCGGGCTGCAGCCGCAACAGGCGTTTGATGGCCTCGGACGTACGTCCTTTGGCACGCAACTCCAGAAAACGCCCCATCAGGATCAGGGTCACAATGACCGCAGCAGCTTCGTAATAGACATTGACCGCCTGCTCCGGCAGCAGCGCGGGCGCAAAGGTGGCGACAAGCGAATAGAGATAGGCGGCGCTCGCACCGACAGCCACCAGAGAATTCATGTCCGGACTGCCGCGCAGCAAGGCAGGAATCCCTGCAGTCAAAAACCGGCGACCGGGTCCGAGCAGCACGAGTGAAGTGAGCGCACACTGGATCAGCCAGCTGTTCCGGCGACCCAGCAAGGCATCGACGGCATGATGAAATGCCGGGATAAGATGCGAACCCATCTCCAGCACGAACACCGGCAGAGTCAAGGCCAGGGATAGCCACAAAGCCTTTTTCAGCGCAGCCATGTCGCGCTGCTGGCGCTCAGTACGCTCATCCGGACGGTCGCCGTCCTGCTCCAGCAGTCTGGCCTCATAACCGGCTTTTTCGATCGCGCGCAGCAAATCTTCTGTCGCGACCATCTCTTCTGCCTGGACATGCGCCTGCTCAGTGGCAAGATTCACGCCTGCCGAGCTGACACCCGGCACGGCAGTCAACGCGCGTTCCACCCGTCCTACGCAGGATGCGCAACTCATGCCGGTGACGGCGATATCCAGCGCCTTGAGTGCGGCGCCGCCAGAGGCCGGGCGGCCTCGCCCGTCTGCTTCGGGTTTGATTTTGTCCATAATATCCACGACCACAACGATAATAATATGATCAGGATAATCCTTACCATGATGGCAAGGTCAAGACACATTCAAGAGGGATGGGCGATATGCGCGCCGCTAGGCGGTCAAGCCGACCGCATTCATCACCAGACGCAGCGCATAGGACACGACAGCCAGCGCTGCGATGCTGGCCGCCCAGATTGCGATCAGCCAGGCTACTCGCCTTAGCCAGCGCGGCCCCGGCTTTTTGTCAGTGATATCCGTCATGCACAGACACCTTGCCACGGAAAACATAGTAAGACCATGCGGTGTAAGCCAGGATGAAGGGCACGATGAACAAGGCCCCCACCAGCGCAAACCCCTGGCTTTGCGCCGGCGACGAGGCATCCCATATTGTCACCGACGGCGGAATGATATACGGCCATACGCTGATGCCCAGCCCGCTGTAGCCAAGAAAAATCAATCCCAGCGTCAGCACAAAAGGGCCTGCGTGCGGCTGGCCGGCCAGCGCGCGCAGCAGATAATAGGCGCACACCAGCACCAGCAACGGAACCGGCGCAAACCAGAAGATATTCGGCACGCTGAACCAGCGCGAGGCAATGGCTTCATGAGTCAGCGGCGTCCAGATGCTGATCACCGCGATCACCGCCAGCAGGCTCAGCGTCAGGGGACGCGCCAGCCGGCGCATGCGGTCGTGCAGTTCGCCATGGGTCTTGAGAATGAGCCAGGTACAGCCCAGCAAGGCGTAGGCCACCAGCAGTCCCAGCCCGGTAAACAGGGAAAACGGCGTGAGCCAGTCCAGTGCGCCGCCGGTGTAGGCGCGGCCAGACACCGGCAGCCCATGAATATAGGCGCCCAGCGTGACGCCCTGAAAAAATGCCGCCATCACTGAGCCAACGATGAATGCCTTGTCCCAGAGATGTCGCCGGGCATTGCTTGCCTTGAAACGGAACTCGAATGCCACGCCCCGGAAGACGAGTCCCAGCAGCATGAAGATGAGCGGCAGCATGAAGGCGTCCAGTATTACCGCGTAAGCCAGCGGGAACGCCGCCATCAATCCCGCCCCGCCCAGCACAAGCCAGGTCTCGTTGCCGTCCCAGACCGGCGCTACGGTATTCATCATGACATCCCGGTCTTCCTTGGCCCTGGCAAACGGAAACAGTATGCCTATGCCCAGATCGAAACCATCCATGACGACATACATCAGGATGCCGAAAAGAATGATGATCGCCCACAACAAAGCCAGATCTATACCCATGTCTTCACCCCTTATCCGGTCCGGAGGCCAAGTCCGCATCCATGGCATCTTCTGCTGCCGACATAGGCCGCGCGGGACGATGCTCCTGGCCATGCGAACTGATCGACGGCGGCGTTTCCTGCTCATCGGGTCCCTTGCGGATCAGCTGCAGGATATAGGCAATGCCCGCCCCGAACACAAGGAAATACACGATCACAAACAGCAGCAGCGTCAGCGCCACTTCCGGCGCGCCATGCGGCGTCACGGCGTCGGCAGTCCGCATGACGTTATAGACTATCCAGGGCTGGCGCCCTATTTCTGTCGTCAGCCATCCGGCAATAATCGCCACCAGCCCCGTCGGCCCCATGTACAGCGCAAAGCGCAGCAGCGGTTGCGACTGGTACAGCGTTTTGCGGTACCTCGCCCATGCAGCCCACAAGCCCAGCGCGATCATGAGCAGGCCCAGGCCGACCATGATGCGAAAGGTCCAGAACACGACGGTCGAATTAGGCCTGTCTTGCGGCGCGTATTCCTTCAGGCCCGGAAACTGCCCATTCAGGCTGTGCGTCAGGACCAGACTGCCCAGGCGGGGTATTTCGACGGCGAAATGGTTTTTTTCTTCCTGCATGTCCGGCCAGGCGAACAGCACCAGCGGCACGCCCGCCCCCGGCGTATTTTCCCAGTGTCCCTCAATGGCAGCAATCTTGGCCGGCTGATACTCAAGCGTATTGAGTCCGTGCGCATCGCCCACAAACGCCTGGATGGGCGCCACAAACAACAGCATCCAGAGCCCCATGGAAAACATCTTGCGAATCGCCGGAGTATTGCGCCGGCGCAGCAGATGCCAGGCGGCCGAGGCACAGACCATGAGTGCTGTGGCCAGGAAGGCCGCAATGCTCATATGCACCAGCCGGTAGGGAAAGGAAGGATTGAAGATCACTGCCAGCCAGTCTACCGGCACGACCTGCTTATTGATGATTTCGTAACCTGCCGGCGTTTGCATCCAGCTGTTGGAGGCCAGTATCCATGTGGAGGAAATCAGCGTGCCCAGCGCCACCATGAGCGACGAGAAAAAATGCAGTCCCGGCCCTACGCGCGACCAACCGAACAGCATGACACCAAGAAACCCGGCCTCCAGGAAAAAGGCAGTGAGCACCTCGTAGGCCAGCAAGGGGCCGGTAATACTTCCGGCGAAAGCCGAGAAATAGCTCCAGTTGGTGCCGAACTGATAAGCCATGACGAGACCGGACACCACCCCCATGCCGAAGTTCACGGCGAATATCTTCAGCCAGTAATGATAGAGCTGCCGGTAGACGGGCTTGCCGGTCTTGAGCCAACAGGCCTCCAGCACAACCAGATAGCTGGCGAGCCCTATTGTGATGGCAGGAAAAATGATGTGAAAGGAGATGGTGAACCCGAACTGGATCCGGGCCAGCATCAACGCATTGAAGTCCATGCATAGCTCCTGTGCGACAGCACCCCGGCGCTGCATGTTTCGGCTTGCGCGGCACCGTATCAGCCCTCAATGTATCGCACAACGCTTTACAGGGTAAAGGGACAAAAGGTCCCAGGCGGCACCCGGGGCCGGTTCCGTGCCGCTCTTGCCCGCCCCGCCCTTGGCCGGGCACGATGCTTGCTGTGCAAAGTCTGCATTCCAATCATGAGGAGCTTTCCATGCTACGCAGAACAAGCAGTATCAAAGGCTACTCCATACAGGCCACCGATGGCGAGCTGGGCAAGGTCAAAGAAGTCTATTTCGACGATGAGCAATGGGGCATACGTTATCTTGTCATCGAAACAGGCTCCTGGCTTTCACGGCGCGCTGTGCTGATTTCGCCGATTGCCATCCAGAGCATCGACGACACCGACGAACTCATTCGCGTGTCCTTGACCATGGATCAAGTCAAGAACAGCCCCGACATCGATACCCATCAGCCGGTATCGCGTCAGCTCGAAGGCGAGTTTTCGGACTATTACGGCTATGGCAACTACTGGAGTGGACCGTATCTCTGGGGCGCCGCCGGCTATCCTGCCCTGACCATGCCGGAATCAGTCGCCGTTCCGCCCATCGAAGACCGGCCTGATCAACTGGCGGCACGCGCCATAGATAATCCCGAGGACACGCATTTGCGCAGCAGCGCCAACGTCGAGGGCTATCACATCGGCGGTACTGATGGAGAGATCGGCCACGTCGACGATTTCGTCTTTGACGACCAGGCCTGGGCGATCCGCTATTTTCTGGTGGATACGCGCAACTGGTGGCCGGGCGGCAAGAAAGTACTGCTCGCGGCCGACTGGATTGAGCACATAGACTGGACCGATGCCACGGTACAAACGCGCATGACGCGCGACCAGATCAAGCAAAGTCCGGAGTATGACTCCAGCACAGACATAGACCGCGACTACGAGGTCAGGCTGCACCGGCATTATGAGCGCCAGGGCTACTGGGACTAAGCATGCTGTCCGGTGCCGTAGCGCCAGCGGCCAGGCTAGGACTTGGCCGTCTTCTTGCGGCCTGCCGGCTTGGCGCGTTTTTTTTGTTGCGTAATGACCGGTTGCGGATCGCCTTGCCAGGCCAGTTGGTAAACCGCGTCCTTGCGCGCATTGCCGACCAGGGCAGGCCTGAAACAGGCAAGATTGATGCCGGTTGGGTGCCGCACGCTGGGATAAATGATGCCCAATGCCCCCTGGTCCAGCAACTGCAAGGCAAGCTCCTGTGATGCAATGTAGCTGCGCGGATCCAGGCAGCGGGCGTAGCCACGCGCCTGCCGGAGGTCATGAAAAGGACCGCTGAAATCGGCCAGCATGAGCTGATAGCTGACACAATCCTGGAAGTAATCGATTTCCGAATACTCAACAATCTTGTGAAACACCACCTCGGCAAGCGCCGTTTGCACATCAAAAGCGCAATACCAGGCACCCCGCCGCCCGTCGTTGAAGCGGCTGCCTTCAGGGCGAGGATAAGTGAAGGCGGCATTGATAATCCTGAAATTTGGCACCCCAAAGACCAGCTCGTCGATGCCTATGCCCGGCATGGCGCCCCGCTCGGCCGCCAGCCGCTGATTGGTGGCGTTGTCCAGGGCGAACAGATCGTTCAATGCCTCGGTATCATCGGCCAGCGGCGCAAGTACAGAGTCTTCTTCGTCGACGAAACGCGACGGGAGCAGACGGCAAGTATCCGTCTGGCGCAACAGGGTCAGGGGCGGCGCACGCCGGGTCTGGGACATGCCCTACATTCCGCCGCGGCGGGCGTCGAGCAATTGGCGTAGCGTCTGCATGGCAGGCAGTCCGCCTTCGAGCATGCAGTCCAACGGCGTTCGGCCGCCAAAAAGCAGATTTCGGTTGGGCAGATTCACCCATTGATCGGCCAGCGTATCGCCATAGAGAATGTGCAATGCCTTGTAGATGCCAAGCAAATACGAAATGCGCGTGATGCGGTCGACTTCCAGCAGGCGATCCGGCTTTTTTTTCCATTCGTAGAAAGCGCTGCTGGAAAGCCCGCCCAGCAGCGTGCAGGCGTCCTCATCGCGCAGTTTCCAGGCCTGTACCAGTTTATAGAAGGCCTTCAGGCCTGATTTGGACAGGCGCTGGCGGGCCGCCCTGTCGTTCAGGTCGGGTACGATGGCCGGTTCGAAGCGGCTGATGGGATAGGCGTAGGCAACGCTCATGGCGTTCTCCATAAACGGAGTGTTTTTACTCCGGATGCGGATATTCTACACGCGACAGGCCGTCTGCGCCAGCGCGGCTTCCGGGCAGTCGCCCTGACGAAGCAATAAGTCCTAGACAGCCAGCATGATCACGCCGGCGATAATCACGGCACAACCTGCCAGCCGGGCCACAGAGGCTTTTTCTTTGAGAATGAAAAAACCGGCGACCGTCGCCAGCATCAGGGATATTTCGCGCAGCGGCGCCACCAGGCTTACCTGCCCGCCCATGCGATAGGCGTAGAGGACCAGGATATAGGCCATGGGCGACAGGGCGCCGACAGCAGCGGCGTAGCGCCATTTGCCCCGCATCTGCGTCATCATGACGCTGCGCCGGACCCAGGCCCGCGGCGCCATCAGCACCGCATTGCCGGCAGCCGAGAGCCAGTCAAGAATGACCGGCGCGATCAGCAGGACCTTGACGCTATAGGCGTCCGACACGGTGTAGGCGGCAATGAACAAGCCTATGAACCCTCCCCACCGCACGCCAACCCAGCCCTGCGGCGAGGCGAAGCGGCGCAGATTGCCGCCGGTCGCGATCAGGAAAATGCCGGCCACAACGCACACAATACCGGTTACGCCAAGCCAGGACGGACGTTCGCCCAGCCAGATGAAAGCGCCCAGGCTGGAGAGCAAGGGCCCCGTGCCGCGCGCGACAGGATAAACAACCGAAAGATCGGCGGCCCGGTACCCCCACTGCAGGCACAGGCTATAGCCCAGGTGCAGGATGCTGGACAGCCCGATGAAGAGCACGACAGGCAGGCTCCAGTGCATGCCCTCGACCGCCAGAATATAAATGACCCAGGGCGCGTAGAACACGGTGGAAAGCAGCCGGTAGGCAAAGACAAAGTCTCCGGCGGCTGCAGCCGCCTTCTTGGACAGCAGGTTCCACGTTGCATGCAGCGCCGCGGCAATCAGCACCAGGACAAAGGCTTCTACACTCATCGGATGGCGTTACCCTGGGGGACTGGCGGCAACCGCTCAGAGAATGGCTTCGACAAGCTCGGCTGGCCGGCACAGACGCGTGCCTTTATCCGTCACGACAAAAGGTCTGTTCAGCAGAATGGGATGCGCTACCATCGCGTCCAGCAATTGCCCGTCCTGCAGCGAGTCGTCGTCCAGGCCAAGTTCCTGGTAGACCGGCTCTTTGCTGCGCATGGCCTGGCGTACGGACAGACCCGCGTCGCTGATCAATTGCTCGAGCTGCGCACGCGAGAGCGGGGTTTTCAGGTATTCGATGATGTCGGGCTGCAGCCCGTGCTGCTGGAGCGTTTGCAGAACTGTGCGGGAAGTGCCGCAACGAGGATTATGATAGATTTTAGTCATCGTGGTCGTAAGTGAGGCATATAACAAGCGAACAGGCGACACAGGCCTGTCACATATGTATGTTAGCCGAGTTTGCGCCCGCCCTCTGCGCTATGCGCGCCTTTTACCCAAGAGGTTTGTCTGCATGATTGATTTGCATTACTGGACTACGCCCAATGGCCACAAGGTTACCCTCTTCCTGGAAGAAGCCGGGCTTCCCTATAAAATTTTCCCCGTCAATATCGGCGCAGGAGACCAGTTTCAACCCGATTTCCTGAAAATCTCGCCCAATAACCGCATTCCCGCCATTGTCGACCACGCGCCCGCGGACGGCGGCGCCCCGCTCTCGGTGTTCGAGTCCGGCGCCATCCTGCTCTATCTGGCGGACAAGACCGGACAGTTCATCCCCGGCAGTCTGCGCGGGCGCAACGAAGCCCTGCAGTGGCTGTTCTGGCAGATGGGCGGGCTGGGCCCCATGGCCGGCCAGAACCATCATTTCAACACCTACGCCGTCGATAAAATTCCCTACGCCATCGATCGTTACGTGCGCGAGACCAGCCGGCTCTATGGTGTGCTGAACAAACACCTGGCCGACCGCGAATTCATCGCGGGCGAATACTCCATCGCAGACATGGCCTGCTATCCCTGGATCGTTCCCCATGAACGCCAGAGCCAGGATCTCGCACAGTTTGCGCATTTGAGCCGCTGGTTTTCGGCGATCCAGGCGCGGCCCGCCACCCAGCGAGCTTATGCGCTGGCCGCGCAGGTCAATACCACGCCCTCCGTGCACGACGAAGCCTCGCGCAAAATACTTTTCGGCCAGGACTCAAGGACAGTAACATGACGGCAAACCGCGCAAGCTTTCCCAGGCCTGTTTATCGCCTCAGCCTGATCATCGCCGCAGGCAGCCTGCTGGCCGCCTGCGCCAGCCAGCCTTCCGATATTTCGCTTATCCCCAGTCAGATCGGCCAGGAAACCAGCAAGGAAGGCGCCTTCACTCAACCCATCAAGTGGGAGCGCAGCAAGCCGGGATGCAAGGGTGAATGCCCGACCATCAAGGTCGACTCGCTGGTGTTTCCCGGCAATGCGCGCCTCACAAGCGTGGTCGATCACGGCCTGGCCTATATGACAGGCGTGGGAGACAGCTCAGCCCCGCCCTACGCCACCATCGCCGAATACCAGGACCATTTCTGGAAAACCGCTGCGCCGCGTGACTCCACCGTATTTACGGCCAAGACCCGCTATCGAAACCGCAACCTGACCGTCGTCGAGCTGAACACCTGGCAATATATGACGGGTATGGCGCATGGGTTATCGGCCACGCGTTTTCTGAACTGGGACAACTCGGCCGAAAAACTGCTGAGTCTGGAAAACGTGCTGGAACCCGGCAAGCGGGACGCCTATGTCGCCGCCCTGCGCAATGCGCACAGCCGCTGGCTGGCAAACAATCCTGATGCCCGGCACGACCCCGCCGGCTACAGTCGTATGTGGCCTTTCCAGGAAAGCGACAATTTCGGCTTTACGGATCAGGGCCTGGTCGTCAAGTACAACTCATACGAAATTGCACCTTACTCCGCAGGCCAGCCTGAACTGCTGATTCCCTATCGGGAACTTGCCGGCGTGCTCAAGCCCGCTTTCCTGCCCAGATGAGTGATACCCGCCCCTGACAGCGCGATTCTTCAGCCCGGGGGTCGGCCAGCCGGCCTCAGGGTTGCGCTGGCTGATTGAAGCGATCCAGGTCGAAATAGCCCGAATTGGAAGAGTCCGTACCGCCGGAAGACTCCGTCGGGCTGGCCGTACGGTTATCATGAGATTGCGCCGAGGGGGCGCCTCCCGGTACACCAGAAAGAGTGCCGGAGCCCTGGATACCAGCCGCACCCGCAGGCATGCTACGGCTACGCGTGGCCGCCGATGCGCCTGTTGCCCGCTGCGAGGCCCGCTCTGCCATCACGCGCGCCGACAAGGCGTCCAGCTGCTGCGCCAGGTCGTCATAATGCTTGAGACGCGCCCAGTCGGCCGCATCCATGTGCTGCAGCGTCTGCATGGTGACATCGGCCCCGGCGTCGAGCAGATACTGAACCACCTTCTGGTTGCCGTCCCTTGCGGCCATCATCAATGCCGTTGTGCCATCTGGCGCCGGCGCATTCACCAGCGCCTTGTTGGCGATCAGCATTTTGACCGTATCCAGATGGCCGGTCGAGGCCGCATACTGCAGCGGCGTCCAACCCAGCCTGTTCACCAGCGCCCCGCGGCGAATGAGATCCTGCGCCCTTTTGGTCTGCCCGACCACGGCCAGATACATCAAGGGTGTTTCCTTGTGGATATTGATGGCATTGAGCACGGTTTTTCGGTCTCTGACCAGCACATCGTAAGTCTTCCAGGCGCCATCACGGATGGCCTGCATGATGGCTGGCTGCCCGTCAGGGCTGATCTCATTGGGATCGGCACCCTGCTGCAGCATGGCCTTGATGTTGCCCGCCTTGTCGTTGGTAATGTCCACCCACCAGTCGGCAGGATTGGCCGCGCGACACGCGAGCGACACCATGAGAAGGCCAAGAAAAACGAGCAAACGCGGATATCGGTACATGGCACGCAACCTGTCTGTGATGGCGTATTCGTAAATACGAACATGCCATATTAAGCTAAATTAGTTTAAATTCAATTATTTACAATGCTTTATTAAAGCAAATAATTAAATTAATTACTTTAACTATTGTGAAGCAAAAGCCAAAAACATAAGAACTAACATTAACTAAATTGCTTTAGATGTTTTAAATTAACTTATCTCTTTATCTTGTTGAATAATTTAAAAAAATTGTCGCTCGTTTGTTTTGCCACTTCTGCGACGGATATGCCTCTCAAGTCTGCAATTTTTTCGGCCACATGCATTACCTTGGATGGATCATTCATCTTGCCGCGATGTGGCACTGGTGCCAGATAAGGAGAGTCGGTCTCGATCAGCAGCCTGTCCAGCGGCACCTTGGTGGCGACCTCCTGCAGGTCTTTGGCGCTTTTGAAGGTGACAATGCCTGACAGCGAGATATAGAAATTCATATCCATGGCGGCCTGCGCAACCTCCCAGGACTCTGTAAAGCAGTGCATCACGCCGCCGTACTGGTCTGCGCCCTCTTCTTTCATGATCCGCAAGGTATCCTCGCTGGCAGCTCGCGTGTGGATAATCAGGGGCAGGCCCGTCTCGCGGCTTGCACGGATATGCGTGCGGAAACGATCTCGCTGCCAGGATAAAGGCTCGGACAGGCGGAAATAATCCAGCCCGGTTTCCCCCAGCGCCACAACCTTGGGCGAACGGGACAGCTCGACCAACTGCTCGACCGTGGGTTCGGTCGTGTCCTCGTAGTCCGGATGCACGCCCACTGAGGCAAACAGATGCTCGTGCGGCGCCACCAGTTCCATCAGGCCCGGCCAGTCGGGCAGATTGACGCTGACCACCAGCGCATAACGCACATCGTTCTGCGCCATGCGCTGAAGGATGTCAGGCAGGTTTTCGGCCAACTCGGGGAAATTCAGGTGGCAATGAGAATCGACAAACATACAAAACCCTATGTGTTCAGGAATAGCCTCAGGACTGGCGCGCCGGCGCGCAGGCCAGCACGACCCGCTGCAATGCGCTATGGGTAAACAGCTTGGCATTGAGGGGATGCCCGGCGATTCGGCGCTGCTGCGTCAGCCATCGGGCGGTTTCACCCAACTGCTTGCGACTGGCCTGTGCCGCTATTGTGCCGATATGAGCCTTGAGCGCCGGAAAATACCGCAGCGGCGCGCCCGACGCAGCCAGCAGAAGATCGACGAACAGGCGCTGCAGGGCATCGATCCAGGTTTCTGCCGCTATTTTTTCGATCTGATCGGCCAGCGGGCCGACATCGGGCGCCATGCCCCTGGCCATACCGCTGGCCAGCGCCTGCAGCCAGTCCGGACATGGGCTGCCGCCGGTTTGTGCCAGCTCTCTTGCCAGCAGAGGCGCGCCGCCGGCGGCGGCAAGCCATTGATCGGCCTGGGCAATATGCTGTTCGCGCAGCCAGGCCATGGACTGCGCCTGATCCGGCACAGGCAGCGGCAACCGGCGACAGCGCGAGACCAGCGTGGGCAGCAGGCGGTCGGGCGCGTCGGCCACCAGCAGAAAGACCGTATGCGCGGGCGGCTCTTCCAGCACCTTGAGCAAGGCATTGGCTGCAATGATATTCATGGCCCTGGCCGGGTACACCACCGCGACACGCCAGCCGCCGCGATGGGTCGCCATATTGAACCAGCCTCCCAACGCGCGCAGCTGTTCAACGCGTATATCCCTGGAAGGCGCTTTCTTGGCTGCACCGGCACCCGCGGTACTGTCCTCCTCACTTGCGGCGCCCTCTTCCTGTGCGACGGCGTCGGGGCGGATCAGTCTGAGGTCGGGATGATTGCCGCCGGCCACCCACAGGCAGGCGGAGCACTTGCCGCACGCCAGACCCTGGACGGGCTGTTCGCACAGCAGGCTTGCGGCGGCCGCCAGGGCAAACTGTCTTTTGCCTATGCCCTGCAGGCCATGCAGCAGCCAGGCATGCGCAAAACGCTCGCGCTGGCTCAGCCACTGCTGGGCGCGACTGGCCTGCCAGGGGAGAAAGCCAGGCAATTCGCTCATGTTGCGCCACCTGCCGGGTGCGTGGGCCACTGCCGCACCAGCTCGTCAAGCTGCGCGCCCAACACGCCCCGGATCTCGTCTATCGGCAATGTGGAATCCAGTGGACGCAAGCGCTGCGGCTGCTGGGCAACCCGCTCGTGATAGGCCTGGCGGGTACGCTCGAAGAACGCGGCGCCTTCCTGCTCGAAACGGTCTGGCTCACGCGCCGAGGTCAGCCGTTCGCGGGCAACCGCCAGCGGCACATCAAAAAGCCAGCTGCAGTCTGGCTGCAAGCCGTCCAGCGCCCAGTTTTCGAGTACCTGCACGGCGCTGCTGCCCAGTTGGCGTCCACCGCCCTGATAGGCATAGCTGGCATCGGTATAGCGGTCGCAGACCACCCAGGTACCTTGCCGCAATGCGGGCAGGATCACCTGATTGACATGTTCGCAGCGCGCCGCAAACATCAGGAGTGCTTCTGTCTTGGCCTGCATGGCGCAGTTGAGCAGGAGATCGCGCAACCGTTCTCCCAATTCCGTCCCGCCGGGTTCCCGCGTGGACAGCACAGACAGGCCCTTGTCGTGCAGACGATCTACCAGCCATTGCACATGCGTGCTTTTTCCGGCGCCATCCAGGCCCTCGAGTGTGATGAAGCATCCCCGCTGCTGGCTCTGCATTTACTTGCGCCCCAGAATGTACTTGGCAACCGCGCGGTTGTGCGCGGCAAGATTGGTGGAAAACTCGCTGGAGCCATCCCCGCGCGACACAAAATACAGATAGCCATGGTCATCGGGATGCAGCACAGCCAGCAACGCAGCCCGGCCAGGCGCCGCGATGGGGGTGGGTGGCAGGCCGTTGCGCGTGTAGGTGTTCCAGGGTGTGTCCGTGGTCAGATCGCTTTTCCGTATACGCCCCTGATACGCGTCGCCCATACCGTAGATGACTGTGGGGTCGGTTTGCAGGGGCATGCCCAGCCTGAGGCGGTTGACGAATACGCCGGCGACCTTGACGCGATCCATGCTGTGGCCGGTTTCTTTCTCGACGATGGAGGCCAGGATCAGCGCCTCGTAGGGCGTCTTGAGCGGCAAGCGCTGATCGCGCTCGCCCCAGAGATCATCCAGCAGTTTTTGCTGGGTATGATAGGCGCGGCGCAGGATGTCGAAATCCGACGTACCGGGCACGAAGACATAAGTGTCGGGATAGAACAGCCCCTCAGGGCTTTTGGCATCCGCGCCCAGGCGCGCCAGCAGAGCCTCGTCGCTGACGCCATCGAGCGTATGACGCACGTCGGGATTGTCGCGCAGCGCCTGCCTGATGCGCTTGTAGGTCCAGCCTTCGACCAGTGTCAGGCGCGTCTGGGTCATGTCGCCGTTGGCCATGCGCTCGAGCAGGCGGCGCGGCGTATCGCCCTGCGTGGCCTCGTAGGCGCCCGCCTGCAGGCGTTTGTCCAGCCCGGTAAGCCGCGCCAGTGCCACAAAGCCCCTGTCGTCGACGTGAATGCCCGCCTTGTTCAGTGCACGTGCAATCGCTGCCGGGCCGCTGCCGGCCTCGACGATGTAGTCAATGCGCGCGCTGTCCATGGCCACCGGGCGTTGCGACCAGTACCAGGCGCCTGCGCTCAGCAGTGCGGCCGCCAGGGTCAATAACAGCAGCACAGAAAGGAAAATCAACTTGAGTTTTTTCATCAGCCTGCCAGTTTAGCCCAGACCCGGGTCGTCGCGCACCTCGCCGCCATGCCCGACCATCGCCTTTTTTGGGCAAAATGCAGTAAGGCCGGTATCATAGGTACAAGACGCTATTCACGCCCCCTACAACGCGCCGTTATCCGCTCCAGAATCATGAATCACACACCTTATTCCCTGTTCCCCCTGCGCGACCTGGCTGTCCTGCACGCCACAGGCGCCGACGCCCTCGCCTTCCTGCACGGGCAGCTCACCCAGGACATCGAAGGCCTGCCCCAGGGTCAGGCCCGGCTTGCCGGCTATTGCACAGCAAAAGGCCGTCTGCTGGGCAGCCTGGTTACCTGGAAAACCTCAGGCCCCGATGGCGAGACATCGCTTCGGGCCATCGTCAAGGCGGATATCGCTCAGGCTCTGGCCAAGCGCCTGTCCATGTTCATCCTGCGCGCCAAGGTTCAGATACAGGTTACCGACATCCCCGTCTACGGACTGATGCAGGGCCTCGAAAACAGCCCCGGCGCGGCGGGCGCCCTGCCAGGCCTGGACGCAGCATCCCTGGCGCAGCTCCCGGCCCAGCCAACCGCCTGGACGCTCGCCGCTGTCGGCGCAAAATGGCAGGCAATCGCCGCCCCTGCAGCCCAGGACAGCAGGCCCCGCTGGTGGCTGATTCCCGCCGCCGCCCTGCCATCAGACACCACAGATACAGACAGCGGCACGCTCGCCCGCAACACTGCGCACTGGCAAGTCGCCGATATCGCCGCCGGCATGCCCTGGGTGCAGGCGGCCACACAGGACGTCTTTATACCCCAGACCCTCAATTTCGATCTGATCGGAGGTGTCAATTTCACCAAGGGATGCTACCCGGGGCAGGAGGTCGTCGCGCGCGCGCATTACCGGGGTACGGTCAAGCGCCGCATGGCGTATGGCACGGCCGCGGTGCAAGACCTGGATGCCGCCACCCTGCCCGGTACAGACACTTTCGACGCCAGGCACCCCGACAGCCCCTGCGGGCGCATCGTTAACGCCGCGCAGTGCGGCGATACCCTGCATGTGCTGATGGAAACCCAACTGGCCGACCTCGGCCAGGCCGATTTCCGCCTCGAAAGCGCCCAGGGGCCTGCCATCGAGCCGCGCGAGTTGCCTTACGGCATCACGGCGGCCCAGGCCTGAGATTTATTTTCGGTACAGGTTCAGGATGCTGGAGAAATCCAGCCCGCCGCTGCCCTTGGTGCTGTGCAGCGAATACAGATTGCGTGCCAGCTCCCCCAGCGGTATGGAAGCGCGTGCATTAAGCGCAGACTCCGCCGCCAGCCCAAGATCCTTGAGCATCAGGTCCACGCCAAAGCCGCCGGCGTACTCCTTGGATGCGGGCGCATGCTCCATGACACCCGGCCAGGGATTGTAGAGTTCGGTGGCCCAGTTGCGGCCTGAACTCTTGGCGATGATATCCGACAGCACCTGGGGATCCAGGCCGTTGGCCGCACCCAGCGCCAGCGCTTCGGAGGTGCCTGCCATCAGAATGCCCAGCAGCATGTTGTTGCATATCTTGGCCACCTGCCCCGCACCGGCCTCGCCGGCATGGAAGATATTCTTGCCCATTTTCTCCAGGTAAGGCATGGCCGCATCGAGGTCTGCCTTTGCGCCGCCAACGATAAACGTCAGCGTGCCGGCAACCGCGCCCCCGGTGCCGCCGGAAACCGGCGCATCGATCATGTGCACGCCTTTTTCGATGGCCGCCTCGGCTACTTTGCGAGCCGATTCTGGCGCAATGGTGCTGCACTCAAGCACCAGCGTGCCTGCCGCGATATCCTGCAGCAGACCGTCTTCTCCCAGATACAGGCCTTCTACGTGCTTGCTGGCCGGGAGCATGGTCACCACGACCTCGACGCCACGGACCGCTTCGCTGGCCGATGCGGCCGCCTTGGCGCCTGCATCCACCAGGCGCTTGACCGACGCGGGCACCAGGTCAAAGACGGTCAGTTCGTGGCCGGCCTTGAGCAGGTTTTCAGCCATGGGCGCGCCCATATGGCCCAGCCCGATAAATGCGATACGACTCATTTTATTGTCTCCTGTTCGAATGATATTGTTGTGCCTGACAGTGCTTAACGCTGCCCCATGTCGTGCAAGGGATGCTGCGTGCCGTCGGGCCATGGCTGCTCAAAAAACCGCTGCACCCACTGCTCGCTAGCCTGGGCCGGCGTGGCCGGATCCCAGCGCGGCTGCTTGTCCTTGTCGACAATAAGGGCGCGTATGCCTTCCTGCAGGTCACCTTGCACACCGCATTGCAGCGTCACAATGTACTCCTCGCGGAACACATCGGCCAGCGATAAGTGCCGTACGCGCTTGAGCAACGCAAAACTCAGCCGTGCCGATCCGGGCGAGCCCGCCCTGAAGGTTTTGGCGGCGCGCTGCAGCCAGGCATCTTCATGATCCGCCCAGGCGGCAATATTGGCGCACACAGCGTCAAAATCCTCACCGTCGCAGGCCTGGCGAATCAGCGCAAAATGCGTTTCCAGCGGGCCAGGCGGCAGCGCCTGCTCGGGCTGCAGCGCCAGCAGCAGGCGCCTGAGGCTGCTGCTGTCTTCAGTGGCTCTGCCAGTCCAGGCCTGGGCCTGTATCCGCTCGAGCACAGTGTCCCATTGACTGGTCGGCACCGTATAGTCGGCCAAGCCCAGACGCATGCAGTCGCTCGCGCCCAGTTGCGCCCCCGTCATGGCCAGGAAGTTACCGATGCCCCCCGGCAGCCGCGACAGCATCCAGGTGCCTCCCACGTCAGGAAACAGGCCGATGGATACTTCAGGCATGGCAAACCGCGTGGTCTCGCTGACCACGCGGTGGCTGGCGCCCATCATGAGCCCTACGCCGCCGCCCATGACAATGCCGCTGCCCCAGCACAGCAAGGGCTTGGCGTAGCAATGAATCTGGTAGTCGAGGCGATACTCCACATCGAAAAACTCGCGCGCATAGGGATTGTTCCAGGGGTCGCGCGACGTATTGGCCAGCATGCCTGCATACATTTCCTGCAAGTCTCCACCGGCGCAGAACGCCTTGCTGCCGGCTGCATCCAGCACCACCAGCGCAATGCCGTCATCGGCCTCCCACTGGGCTAACTGGCGGGCAAGCAGCTCGCACATTTCCAGCGTCAGGCTGTTCAGGCTTTGCGGCGCATTGAGGGTCGCGATCCCGACCCGTTTGCCATGGGCTGTATTCAGCTCCCGAAATAGTACGGGGGAGTTCATCGAATGTCTGCTCCTTTGTCCAGCAACTGGCGGGCGACGATCACCCGCATGATTTCATTGGTGCCTTCGAGAATCTGATGCACGCGTGTATCGCGCACCAGGCGCTCGAGCGGATAATCCTTGAGATAGCCGTAGCCGCCATGTATCTGCTGCCCGTCCAGGCAGGCCTGGAAACACAGGTCGGTGGCCAGGCGCTTGGCCATGGCGCAGTAGCTCGAAGCGTTGGGATCGCCGGCATCGAGCTTGGCGGCCGCCAGGCGTACCATCTGCCGCGAAGCCACGATATGCGTCAGCATATCCACCAGCTTGAACTGCAGTGCCTGGAATGCGCCCAATTGCTGGCCGAACTGCTTGCGCTCGCCCATATAGCGGCGCGCCGCATCATAGGCGCCCTGGGCCGCGCCAACCGAGCAAATGCCGATGTTGATCCGCCCGCCGTCCAGGCCTTTCATGGCGAACTTGAACCCCTCGCCCTCCTGGCCCAGAAGATGTTCGGCCGATACCTCGACGTTCTCGAACACCACAGCCCGGGTGGACTGGCTGTTCCAGCCCATTTTGTCTTCCTTGCGTCCATAGGTGATGCCTGGCGTGTCGCCAGGCACGACAAAGGCCGAGATGCCGGACGCGCCCGGGCCGCCCGTACGCGCCATCACAACCAGCACGTCAGTATCGCCCGCTCCGGAAATAAACGCCTTGGCGCCATTGAGCACATAGGCGTTGCCGCGTTTTTCGGCGCGCGTGGTCAAGGAGGCGGCATCCGAGCCCGCGCCGGGTTCAGTCAGGCAGTACGAGGCGAGCTTCTCGCCCGTGGCGAGCAACGGCCCCCAGGCGTCGCGGACCGAGGGGCTGGCCCAGGAGCCTATCATCCAGGTCGCCATATTATGGATGGTCAAGAACGCGGCGGTGGAGGGATCAAAGGCGGCCATTTCCTCAAACACCAGGGTGGCGTCTAGCCGAGGCAAGGCCAGTCCGCCTATGGATTCGGGGGCGTATATCGCGCAGAAGCCGAGCTCGCCCGCACGCGCAAAGGCCTCGCGCGGGAAAACATTCTCGGCGTCCCAGCGGGCTGCATTGGGTTCAAGTTCCCCCAGAGCAAAATCGCGTGCGGCCTGCGCAAAGGCTTGCTGTTCATCGCTGAGTCTGAAATCCATCCCGTCTGTCTCCTTGTCGCGGCCCGATGATGCCACTCGTTAGTTATCGTTATATACCATAGCCCGCTTGCGGCGGAATTTATGTCATGTACGCGACAATCGCGCTTTTCTGTGCTGCGCGCGACGACGGCGCGACTCCATGGGATCGAAATCCAGGGGGCGATAGATCTCGACCCGATCGCCGTCGGCCAGCGGATGATCCGGCGAACAGCGCTGCCCGTACACGCCCGCCGCCAGGCCGGCCATGTCGTAGTCGGGAAAACACTGCGCGAATCGACTGCGGTCTATGGCCTGGGCCAGCGTGGCGCCCGGCGCCAGCAGGACATCCTCGCTCCAGATATCCGCCGGCCCCTGCGCATACACAAGCCGCACGCGGATATCAGCCGCCATACAGGGCCTGGGCGCGCTGGGTGAAGGAATCGATGAAACTGCTGGCGATCCGGTTGAAAACCGGCCCGACCACCGCCTCGAGCGTGCGACTGGAAAAAGCATATTCCATGGTGTAGGACACCTTGCAGGCGTCAGGCGCCAGCTCCTGGAATACCCAGGTGCCTGTGAGCTGGGAAAATGGCCCGTCGACCAGGTTGACGGTGATCAGCCCGGGATAGTCATGTTCATTGCGGGTGGTAAAGGTCTGGCGGATACCGGCGATACTGATGGTGATGGAGGCTTCCATGCCATGATCGTCTTTCCGGTGCACCGTGGTACCACCGCACCACGGCATGAACTCCGGGTACTTTTCGACGTCGGCGACCAGATCGAACATCTGCGCGCTGCTGTGCGGAACGAGGACTGAACGTTGTACTTTATGCATCGAGCCATGTTAATAGATAGAATATACCGATTTTAGCCTCTATAGGCATATTGATTCATGAGCATTGTCGATAACCGCAAAGCAACGCACGATTACTTCATCGAAGACCGCTTCGAGGCAGGACTCGTGCTCGAAGGCTGGGAAGTCAAGGCCATACGTGCGGGACACGTGCAGCTCAAGGAAAGCTACGTGATCGTGCGCGACGCCGAACTCTGGATTATGGGCATGCACATCAGCCCCTTGCCCACCGCCTCGACACATATCCATCCCAATGCCACCCGCACGCGCAAGCTGCTGCTCAAGGCCGAGGAAATCAGCAAGCTGATAGGCAAGGTCGAGCAGCGCGGCTACACCCTGGTGCCGCTCAATCTTCATTACAAGAACGGCCGCATCAAGCTGGACTTCGGTCTGGGCCGCGGCAAGAAACTGCATGACAAGCGCGATACTGCACGCGACAAGGACTGGGTGCGCGAAAAAGACCGCATCATGAAACACGACACCCGCAACAAGGCCTGAGGCGGCCCGCTGCAGTTACACCATGTCAAAGCCTTCGAGCTCCAACAGAGAAACCTTGCGATCCAGCCCGCTGCTGTAGCCATTCAGCTTTCCCGAACCGGCCAGCACGCGATGGCAGGGCACAATAATCGTGATGGGATTCTGCCCGACCGCTGCCCCAACCGGCCGCCCGTGCTGGCGCGTCATGCCCGCCGCCATCGCAACATCGCCGTAGGACACATACTCGCCATAGGGAATGTCCAGCAGCGCCTGCCAGACCTGCTTCTGAAACGGCGTGCCCTCCAGGTGCAGCGGTACGGAAAAAGCCCGGAGGGCGCCGGCGAAATAGGCGTGCAGCTCGGACTGCACCTGCGCAAATACAGACTGCGCGCCCGCCGGAGGATCGGGCTCCAGGCATAGAGGTGCTTCCGGAAGACAGCCCGCAGCATCGCGGTCGGACAGTCCTGCCTGCACCAGTGAACCGCATTGCGTCTGGGCCCGAAGCCCCCCTGCTGCCCTGACAAGATGCTCGCCGCCAAAAAGATCGCCTTCAGACGAGCGTCGGCGTACCCGCAGACTGTGAATAGCCCGGCCGTTGAGCGTTCCTGCTGCCGGACTGGCCACCTTGTTGTGCACGGCCGCCAGGCCCGGCAAGTCCGGACAGTCCTGCTGTCCCATGAAATACAGGCCTGTCAGGCTGGCGCCGTCCGAGCAAAGCAGGATGTGGCCGAGCGGCGACCCTATCTGTGCGTGAAAAACCATAGACTGCCTCCTGTGCGCGGTACCATGCATGGCCGGCGCCTGCGCGCATGAGACCGGACACGTCCAGCCTTGATTACAGCATACCTTGCACGACGCCGAGCATGCCTATTACCCGGGCTTTACTTTGTGGGCCTTCTTGTTGACGAACTCCCCGAGCCGCTGCTGGACATCTTTACCGGTCTGTACAACCGCCGCCATCAAGCCTTCGGTGAACAGGCCATCGCTGGCGGACATGTCATCGATGCGACTGATGGCGCTGACGATGGCATAGTTGGACAGCGGCGCATTGGTGGCGATTTTCCGGGCCAGCGCCATGGCGGTATCGAATGCGGATTCGGGATTTTGCGCTGTGTTGCAGACATAATGGGCCAGACCCACGCGATGCCCTTCCTCCACATCCATCACCCGGCCGGTCAGCATCATTTCCACCATGCGGTTGGCGCTGATAATGCGGGCAGTACGTACCGTAGCACCGCCTCCGGTAAAAATGCCGCGTGTGCCTTCAGGCAGCGAAAAATACGTGCTGCGGTCCGCCACCCGTATGTGCGCAGCACTGGCAAGTTCCAGCCCCCCGCCCACGACGGCCCCCTGCAGGCAGGCTACGACCGGTATGCCGCCATGCTGTATTTTGTCGAAGGTGCGATGCCAGGCCTGGCAAACACGCAGGAAATCCACCGCCCCGCGCTCCTTGTCGTGATGCTCCTTCAGGTCGAGCCCGGCGCAGAAGTGATCCCCCTCGGCACGCATGACCACCACACGCAAGTGCTCAGGAAGATTGGAAAAGTAGGCGTCGATCTGTGCGATGGCGCTTTCGTCCAGCGCATTGCGCTTATGGGGACGATTAAGCGTCACGATACCGACGCTGCCGGACTCGGCGGTTTTCAGGAACTGCTCTGACATCAATGACTCCAGGTGTTACGTCTGCTTTTCATTGCCCGGGCGCGGCCAATCCTGGCAACGCCTGCGCAACTCGGATTTCTGTATTTTTCCCGTGGCCGTCATGGGCATGTCGTCAATGAACACGACCCGGTCCGGGATCGACCATTTTTCGGTGCGACCCTGATACAAGGCCAGGATTTCCCCGGCATCGGGCTGCATACCTTCGCGCAGCACCACCGCCAGTATTGGCCGCTCTCCCCATTTTTCATTCTGTTCGGCGATGCACGCCGCAATAGCGATGGCTGGGTGCTCCATCGCAATGTTTTCGATCGCAATGGAGGAAATCCACTCCCCTCCCGATTTGATGACGTCCTTGCTGCGGTCCGTAATCCGCATATAGCCGTCCGCATCCATACTGGCGACATCACCGGTTTGAAACCAGCCCTGATCGAGCGCAGATTCCGATTTGCCGTAATAACGCTCGATCACCCAGTTGCCGCGTATCATCAAATTGCCTGTCGCCTGACCATCCCAGGGCAGACTCTTACCCTGATCATCCACAATCTTGAAGCTGACACCGTACAGAGGCCGGCCTTGTGAAGCCTGCACCGCAAGTTTCTGCTCAGGCGGCAGGTCCGCATGCTCAGGCAGCAAATGGCACACCGTGCCCAGCGGCGAAACCTCTGTCATGCCCCAGGCATGATGAACCTGGACGCCCAACTTCGCATAGGCGCTGATCATATGCGACGAGCAGGCAGAACCGCCGATCACCAGCCGCTTCAGCGAGGAAAACTGCAGCGCATGGGCGCTGACATGATCGTATACGCCCTGCCAGACAGTCGGCACGCCGGCCGACATGGTTACGCCGGCATGCTCACACAGCCGGTACACGGCGTCGCCCTTCAGGTTGGCGCCGGGCAGCACCAGCTTGGCGCCCGACATCAGCGAGGAGTACGGCAAACCCCATGCGTTGACATGAAACATCGGCACAATAGGCAGCACCGCGTCGCGCCGCGACAGGCACATGGCGTCAGGCATGCAGGAAGCGTAGGCATGCAGCACCGTAGAACGATGCGAATACAGTGCGCCTTTTGGGTTGCCCGTGGTACCGGAGGTGTAGCAGAGGCCGGAAGCCGTGTTTTCGTCCAGTTGGGGCCAGGCAAAGCCCTCGTCATGCTCGACCAGCCAATCGTCATAGTGATCCAGCGGCGCAGGCGGCGCGATGGCGCCGGACGGCATGTCCTCCACCAGCCACACCCAGTGCTGCACCGCCGGACACAGCGGCCTCAGATAAGCAACCAGCGACGCAAAATGGTGATCAACAAACACCAGACTGTCGCCTGCATCATTCAGGATGAAGGCGATCTGCTCGGGATGCAGGCGCGGATTGACGGTATGGCAGATCGCGCCAATACCCGCTACCGCATAATAAATTTCGAGATGGCGATGAGTATTCCACGCCAGGGTGCCGATGCGATCACCCTGCTCCACATTGCGCTTGAGCAGCGTCTGTGCGAGCCGGCGCGTCCGGATATTGAATTGCGTGTAGTCGTACTCGTGATAACTCCCGTCATCCAGGGCGGTCACAATACGCTGCCTTGGGTTGACCGAGACGGCATGCTCCAGGATGGACGAGATGAGCAATGGCAACTGCATCATGTTTCCAGGTGTCGGCATGGCGAGTCTCCTTTTTACTGATAATTATCGTCAATCATCATAGCAAGGCCAGGGCGCGATAGCCATGATGATAAGTGACGCTATACTTGCAGATAATGCCATTTTCAAGCCAAACCTCGTCGTGAATATCGACGGCATCGCCTGCGATCCCAAAGAGCTCAGCACCGTATCGTTCGGCCTGGTCAGCGATTTGCTGGCCAGTCTGCAGACCATTTGCCCGCATGATCAGTACTCGGCCATTCTGGAACAGGCCGGCATTGTTTCCGCGCTGATGCACCAGCCGGCACCGCGTGTCACCTACGAGCAGTTGGTCATGCTCTATCAACTGGCGGCAGTGCAGACTGGCGACGAAATGATGGGGCTGTGGAGCCGCCCTGTGCGGCGTGGGACGCTCAAGTATTTATGCATGACGCTGCTTAATGCGCCCGGGCTGGGGGTCGCCCTGTATCGCTTTACGCAGTTCTGGAATCTCATTCTCGACGACTATGCACTGCATCTTGACCAGGACGACACCGGTCTGCGGGTCAGCCTGCGGCCACATACACAGGCAGTGCAGACAAACCGCTTCGGCCACTTGCTGATGCTCAAGCTGGTCCATGGCGTGGCCTCCTGGCTGGCTGGTCGGGAGCTGCCCGTGAGGGGGGCCGCATTTGCATTTGCCCGGCCGGACTTTGCCGATGACTACCCTGTGCTGCTGCCGGCGCCAGTCAGTTTTGATGCCCGGTACTCAAGCCTGTGGCTCGAACCCATGGCCGTCGCGCTGCCACGCACACGCAATCAGGAGTCGCTGAATCGATTCCTCCAGCGTGCGCCGCGAGACTGGCTGTTTACCGGAAACAGAGAGCATGCGCTGCAACTCAAGGTGCGCGAGTATCTGCGCCAGGCAGATGGGCTAAAGCGGTCTTTGCACGATACTGCCCGGCATATGCACGTGTCCGCCCGCACGCTGATACGCAGGCTGCGACAGGAAAACCAGTCCTTCCAGGGTATCAAGGACAACCTTCGGCGCGACATGGCCATCAGAAGCCTGGGCCAGACGGCCGAAAAACTCGAAGATATTGCCCAGACCCTGGGCTTCAGCTCCGTGGAGGTGTTCCATCGGGCCTTCAAGACCTGGACAGGCATGACCCCAGCCGCCTACCGGCAGGCGCGCACAGGCGTACGCAGGTACAGACGGCCTGCACACGATTCCGCCCGCCCTTAATGCAGCTTGACCCTGGGCGCGCCGCGCTTGAGCAGCAGCCTGCCAAGCGCCATGGATCCGGTGCGCAGCGGCCCCAGTACAGCCATGTGGTGCATCAGATGCAGGCTCATATACATCCATCGGGCAAGCAGCCCTTCGACAAACCAGCTCTTGCCTTTGAGTACGCCCATCAGGCTGCCCACGCCCCGCGTATGGCCGACCGAAACCAGCGAGCCGTAGTCGCGAAAACGGAAACTGTCCATGGGCTCGGCCACGCCCTTGATGCGGGCGCGCAGCACCGACCTCAGGAAAGACGCCTGCTGATGCGCTACCTGGGCGCGTGCAGGCAATGAACGGTCTTCCCCTTTCCAGGGCGCCTGTGCGCAATCGCCGATGGCGTAGATATCGGGATCGGCCGTGCGCAGCCGTTCGTCGACCACGATCTGGTGCAGGCGATTCGTCGCCAGCCCGAGCGTAGACAGCAATACAGGCGCCTCGATGCCGGCGGCCCAGACGCAGATGTCGGCTGGATAACGCGCGCCTTCGCTATCGATCAGGGTGTCCGCCTCCACTGCCGCCACCTTGACTGACGTCTTGACGGCCACGCCTCGATTCACGAGCAAGTCTCTGGCCGTGGCGGACAGCTTTTCAGGCAAGGCGGACAAAATGCGGTCGCCGCCTTCCAGCAGTGTAATCCGGACGTCCTGCGCGGGATCCAGCTCGTTCAGGCCGTAATACACCAGCCCGGCCATGGCTTCCAGCAACTCGGCGGCCAGCTCCACCCCCGTTGCACCGCCGCCGACAATGGCTAGATTGAGCACCTGGCCCATCCCTTCGGATTTCTTGCGGTTGAGCGTGACCAGCTCATTGAGCAGGTGCTGGCGAAACCGCTCGGCTTCGGCGGTGGAATCCAGCGCCAGCGCGTAGCGGGCCGCGCCTGGCGTGCCGAAAAAATTCGATTTGCTGCCCACCGCCATGACCAGCGAATCATAAGCCAGCATTCTGTCGGGCAGCGCCTCTTCGCCTGCCGCATCGGCTACCGGTCCCAGCATCAGCTGCCTGCGCGCCCGATCCAGACCCAGGAGCTCGCCGCGAATAAAGGTGAAACCGCAATCGCGCGCCAGCATGAAATAGGACAAGTCCTCACGGTGAATATCCAGCGTGCCGGCAGCCACCTCGTGCAGCGAAGGCTTCCAGATATGGCTATCCGCCCTGTCGATCAGCACAATATGCTCGGGGCCGAACTCGCGACCCAGCCTGGCGGCCAGCTCCAGCCCCCCTGCCCCGCCTCCGACAATAATCACCTTGTGCTTGCCCTGACCCATGCCGCTTCTCCAAAACACAGTGAGAAAACCATCTTACCTTAGCTCTGGCAAACCAATACACAGTGCTTGTCGGAATGGCGCATCAGGCATATTGATCCATGCAAAGAAAAGGCCGCGCCGCCGCCATGCATACAAGCACGACGGCGGCGCGGCCAGGGATGACGGATCAGCGGGAAGGATCAGTCGCGAGCCAGGCGCTGCCAGGTGTCGACAACCGTATCAGGGTTGAGCGACATGGACAGAATGCCCTCCTGTTGCAGCCATTTGGCCAGATCAGGGTGATCGCTGGGGCCCTGCCCGCATATACCCACATACTTGCCGGCCTTCAGACAAGCCTGTATGGCCCGACGCAGCATGAACTGGACCGCTTCGTCGCGCTCGTCGAAATCGGCGGCCAGCAGCTCCATGCCCGAGTCGCGATCCAGGCCCAGCGTGAGCTGAGTCATGTCGTTGGATCCGATGGAAAATCCGTCGAAATACTCCAGGAACTGGTCTGCCAGAATGGCGTTCGAAGGCACCTCGCACATCATGATGACTTTCAGGCCGTTTTCACCGCGCGCAAGCCCGTTGCGAGCCAGAAGATCGATGACGCGGCTGGCCTGCGATACGGTGCGTACAAAAGGCACCATGATTTCCACGTTGGTCAGTCCCATGTCGTCGCGCACCTTCTTGAGCGCTTCGCACTCCATCCGGAAACACTCTTCGAACTCTTCGGAGATGTAGCGGGACGCACCGCGGAAACCAAGCATCGGGTTTTCTTCTTCGGGCTCATAGCGCGAGCCGCCAACCAGTTTGCGATATTCGTTGGATTTGAAGTCTGAAAGCCGGACGATGACGGGCTTGGGATAGAAGGCAGCAGCCAGCGTAGCAATCCCTTCGGCAAGTTTTTCAACGAAAAAGGCGCGGGGACTGGCATAGCCGCGCGCCGCTGACTCGACCGCCAGCTTCAATTCGCCATCCACGTTGGGATAATCAAGCACTGCCTTGGGATGCACATTGATGTTGTTGTTGATGATGAACTCGAGCCGCGCAAGTCCAACGCCCTTGTTCGGGATCTGCGAGAAATCGAAAGCCAGCTGTGGATTGCCGACGTTCATCATGATCTTGACGTCGATCTCGGGCATGTCACCCCAGCGTACTTCCTCGATCTCGGTTTCGATCAAGCCATCGTAGATGCGTCCTTCGTCGCCTTCGGCGCAGGACACAGTGACTTCGCGGCCATTGCCCAGCACGTCCGTGGCATTGGCACACCCGACCACGGCAGGAATGCCAAGCTCGCGGGCAATGATGGCGGCGTGGCAGGTACGCCCGCCACGATTGGTGACAATGGCCGATGCCAGCTTCATGACGGGCTCCCAGTTGGGGTCTGTCATGTCTGTGACCAGAATGTCGCCTGCCTTGACCTGATCCATTTCGGAAATATCGCCCACCACACGAACACGGCCTGATCCGATTTTCTGGCCGATGGCGCGTCCCGTGATGAGGACCTCGCCGGTTGCCTTCAGACGATAGCGTTCCTGCACATCGCTGTGGCCCATTTGCGATTTTACGGTTTCAGGGCGGGCCTGCAGAATATAGAGCTTGCCGTCGATGCCGTCGCGGCCCCACTCGATATCCATCGGGCGCTGATAGTGTTTTTCGATGATGACGGCATAGCGCGACAGCTCGATAATCTCATCGTCGGTCAGCGAATAGCGGTTGCGCTCGGACACGGGAACATCCACCGTGCGCACGGCATGGCCGGAGGCCCGCTCGGCGTCGAATTCCATCTTGATCAGCTTGGAGCCGATGCGGCGGCTGATGATGGGATAGTGGCCCGATGCAAGAGAGCCCTTGAATACATAGAACTCGTCGGGATTCACGGCGCCCTGGACAACGGTTTCGCCCAGGCCGTAGGACGAGGTGATGAACACCACATCGTTGAAGCCGGATTCGGTATCCAGGGTGAACATGACGCCCGCGCTGCCGCAGTCGGAGCGCACCATGCGCTGAATGCCGGCAGACAGGGCCACGTCGGCGTGTGCATAGCCCTTGTGCACGCGATAGGAGATCGCGCGGTCGTTATACAGCGAGGCAAAGACATGCTTGATCTTGTCCAGCACATCGTCGATGCCGACCACATTCAGATAGGTTTCCTGCTGGCCCGCAAAGGAGGCATCAGGAAGATCTTCCGCCGTCGCAGACGAACGCACAGCGAAGCTGCCCTTGCCATCGGCATCGAGCTTGGAAAACGCATCACGTATGGCCTGCTCGACATCTGCTGGCAGGGTCGTATCAATAATCCATTGCCGGATTTCCGCACCGGCGTTCGCCAGCTCGCGCACATCTTCGGAATCGAGCGTTTCCAGGCGCTGGACGATACGCTGATCCAGGCCAGTAGCCTGCAGGAAATCGCGAAATGCCTGCGCCGTCGTGGCAAAACCGCCTGGCACCCGGACACCGGCTTCTGCCAGCTGGCTGATCATTTCACCTAGTGATGCGTTTTTTCCTCCTACCGAGTCTACGTCCGTCATGCGGAGTTGCTCGAAAGACACTACATAAGACATGAAGTCACCTTTGACAATATAAGAAAGCGTGTTTGCTCAGGGCGCTGAGACAACAGATCCGGCACTGCTCCTGCGCCCTGGGCAAACCAGCCTTGCCTGCTGGTACGGTGACTGTTAACCTTTCGCGATTGTACCGTTTCTGGTCGCCTCTGCGTTTACATTTATCTTCATGTCCGAAAACCTCATCGAGCATACTGTCTTCGTCGTCTCCGACAGTACCGGCATTACCGCCGAAACCTTCAGCAATTCAGTCCTGTCGCAGTTCGAACAGGTGAAGTTCGAGGCCATACGCATCCCTTTTATCGACAGCCCTGAAAAGGCCGAAGCCGCCGCCGCGCGCATCAATCATTGCGCCGCCGAAAAAAATACACGACCGCTGGTCTTCAGCACCCTGGTCAATCCTGAAAGCGCCAACAAGATCCGGGCCGCCAACTGCACTTTTCTGGACCTGTTCGGCACTTTTGTGCAACACATTGAAACAGCCCTGGGCGTCAAATCCAATCACTCTGTCGGGCGCTCCCACATGGGCGGGCTCAGCAAGCAATATACCAACCGCATAGAGGCCATCAATTTCAGCCTCGCGCACGACGACGGGCAATTCGTCCATGGCCTGGAACAGGCCGATGTCATTCTCGTCGGCGTATCGCGCTGCGGCAAAACACCTACCAGCCTGTATCTGGCCATGCAGTACGCCGTCAAGGCCGCCAATTTTCCGCTCATCCCGGAGGATTTCGACCGGGGCTCGCTGCCCGCAACACTGCTGCCCTATCGCAAGAAACTGTTCGGGTTGTCGATACAGCCAGAGCGCCTGGCCGAGGTTCGCAACGAGCGCAGGCCACAAAGCCAGTACGCCTCGCTCAAGCAGTGCCGCCATGAAGTCGCCGAAGCCGAACGCCTCATGCGCATGGAAAACATCCCATGGCTGTCCACGACCACCCGTTCCATCGAAGAAATATCCACCAAGGTGCTGGACGAGGTGGGCCTGAACCGGCGCAGCTACTGACGCGCCAGCGCCTGGCGACGCTGCTCGAACAGGCAGATGCCAGCGGCCACCGCCACATTCAATGACTCCACGCCCGGCGCCTGAGGAATGAATATGCGTGTCGCCGCACGCGACAGCAGCGCCGGCGCCACGCCCTGCCCTTCATGGCCCAGCACCCAGGCGCAACGCTGCGGCAACACGAGATCATAAAGTCCGACCGCTGCGTCCAAAGCGGTGGCCAGCAGAGGAACAGCCAGTCTGTCGCAGGCCTGAAGCAGGTCCACGCGCTCATGGATGTGCAGGGCAAAATGCGCGCCCTGCGCGCTGCGCAATACCTTTGCCGACCACGCCGAAGCCGTTCCCGAGGACAGATACACATGATCCATGCCCGCCGCCACGGCCGTGCGGAGCAAAGTGCCTACGTTGCCCGGATCCTGAATGCGATCCAGCCAGAGACAAAGATGATCAATACGCTCGGGCAATCCAGGAGCCGGCGGCGTCACCAGAAAATACACGCCCTGTCCATGCTCCACCTGCGAGAGGCTGCGCGCCAGGCGCTCATCGCATGTAATGCAGCGCTCGCCATCCAGCGCAGCGGCCAGCGTCTGCAATTCGGTATCGCTGTCCAGCCGCGCGGCATCAAACACCGCATGCTCTGGCTGCCCTTGATGCTGTAGCCAGGCCTGGCATAAATGTATGCCTTCGAGCAGCACCTGCCGCTCACCTTGCGCACCGAGTTTGCCGGCGGCGACGCGCAGCAGATGCTTGAAAAAGGCATTATCCCGCGAGCTGATGTATTTCATAGTCCGAGCAGGCCTCGCACGGGATTGAAGCTGCGCCGATGCGCCGGGCACGGTCCGTGCAGGGTAAGGCGCTCGATATGCAGCGCAGTACCATAGCCTTTGTGCTGATCAAAACCGTAGTCCGGATAATGCTCATGCAGCATCAGGCAATCCGCGTCCCGGGCCGTCTTGGCCAGGATGGACGCTGCCGAAATGGCCTTGACCGTTGCATCGCCACCGATAATGGGCTCTGCCACGCAAGCCAGTCCCCTGGGCAGGCAGTTGCCATCGATCAGCGCCTTGTCGGGCAAAAGGGATAGTCCTTCGCAAGCCCGCCGCATGGCCAGCATGGTGGCCTGGAGAATATTGAGTGAGTCGATTTCCTCAACCGAGGCGCTTGCCACGCACCATGCCAGCGCCCGTTCGCGGATAAGCTCGCTAAGCGCCTCGCGGCGGGCCGCCGTGAGTTTTTTGGAATCGTCCAGACCGAGTATCCTGCGACCCGGATCCAGAATGACGGCAGCCGCGAACACCGGTCCGGCGAGCGGGCCGCGGCCCGCTTCGTCGATGCCGGCAATCCGCAAGGCGCGCTGCGCATCGGCAGCGCTGAAGAGATCTGTCTGTGCGACAGGCCTAGCCATGGCCGGCCTGTGCAAGAATTGCCTGCGCCGCCAGTGCGGGCGTATCGCGCAGCAAAGACTCGTGAATCGATCTGAAGCGCTCGCTGACCTGCGCGGTGTAGTCTGTGTCGCTCAGCGCCGTCCAGCTTGCCTGAGCCAGCGCCTCAGGCGTCGCGTCATCCTGCAATAGCTCAGGCACGATAAAATCCTGCGCCAGCACATTCGGCAAGCCGACCCAGGGTACGCTTGGCCGGGCCTGGCCCGATTTCCACTCCATGATGCGTTTCATCATCGGCGAGAGCACATAGGAAATGACCAAGGGCCGCTTGAACAGGCAGGCTTCCAAGGTGGCGGTTCCACTGGCGGCCAGCACGGCATCGGCGGCCTCCATGACGCTCCAGGCAGCCGGACGCTGCCTGCGCTGCGCTGCATCGTCGCCGTCCTGCCCGCCGCTGTCCTGGTCGATAATGCGGCAATGCCGCAATGGATAGCGTCGCAAGATCGCCTCGAACTCGGCCCGGCGACGCGCATTGACCATGGGAATCAGAAAATGCAGATCCGGATCCTGGTGCGACAGTATCTGCGCCGCCTGCAGAAATCGCGGCGCCAGCAGATTGATTTCGGAGGAACGGCTGCCAGGCAGAATGGCCAACACTCGCACCGAAGCGTCCACGCCCAGATAACGCCGGGCTGCGGCCTTGTCCGGCTGCATGGGAATCACGCCAGCCAGCGGATGGCCGACATACGTCACCGGCACGCCTTCCTTCTGATAGATGGCTTCTTCGAATGGAAACAGCACCAGCATGTGCGAGACCGCAGCGCGTATTTTGTGTATGCGCTCGTAGCGCCAGGCCCAGATCGAAGGCCCCACAAAATGCACCGTGGGCACGCCAGCCTGTTTGAGCTGGTGCTCGAGCCGCAAATTGAAATCCGGCGCATCGATGCCCACGAATACATCGGGCCTGTTGCGCAGCCAGCGCTTTTTGACATCGAAATACGTGCCGAGCAGGCCAGGCAGGCGCTTGAAGGCATCCACATAGCCAAAGACGGTCAGCGCATCCATGGGATGCCAGGCATTCAGGCCGGCCCGCTTCATGGCCGGGCCGCCTATGCCTTCGCAGCCCGCCCGCGCCGCTTGTTGATGTATACCCTGTATGACTCTGGCGGCCAGCAGGTCACCAGAAGGCTCGCCCGCCACCATGCCAATGCGCGGGCTCATGAGCGTGCAATGCCCCGAGTGGAGGCCGCCAGGAAATCCACCATGATCCCCAGCACCTCATCTGCGTCGGGACGCTCGGTGCGCAGGCGCCTGATCTGTTCGGCAGCCTCTTCCACCTTGAGATTGCGCCGGTATACGAGCTTGTAGGCTTCTTTGACTGCCGATATGGAGTCCGGATCGTAGCCACGACGGCTCAGCCCTTCCGAATTGACACCGACAGGTCTAAAGGGATCGCCCGCGCCAATCACGAAAGGCGGGATATCCTGCCGGATTGAGCTGGTGCCCCCTATCATGCTGTGAGCACCGATGCGCACAAACTGGTGCACCGCAGACAGGCCGCCGATGATGGCCCAGTCGCCGATATGGATGTGGCCTGCAAGCTGGACGCTGTTCGCCATGATGGTATGGCTGCCAATCTGGCAATCGTGCGCGATATGCACATAGGCCATGATCCAGTTGTCATCGCCCAGGCGGGTAACGCCAACATCCTGAGCCGTGCCCGTGCTGATCGTCACAAACTCGCGCACAGTATTGCCGTCACCGATTTCCAGGCGCGTAGGCTCGCCCTGATATTTCTTATCTTGCGGAATACCGCCGATGGAACAAAAGCGATAAAAATGATTGTTGGCGCCTATGGTGGTATGACCATCAATCATGCAGTGCGGGCCGACGATCGAACCAGGCCCGATGGACACATGCTCGCCTATGATGCTATAGGCTCCAATGGTGACATCATCGGAAATCTGCGCGCCTGGCGCCACGATGGCCGTTGGGTGAACACGTTCTGGCATTGTTATGCTTCCAGCACACGGATTGCGCACATGAGCTTGGCTTCGGCCGCGACCTGACCGTCTACTGTCGCCTGCGCTGTGTATTTACAGATGGAGCGGCTGATGCGATCGGCCGTGACTTCGAGTCTGAGCTGGTCGCCCGGCACGACCGGGCGGCGAAAACGCGCACCGTCGACACCCACCAGATAGTAGGCGATTTTCTTGTCGGCCGGATTGACGTCCGAGTCATCTTCAAACGAGAACAAGGCGGCAGCCTGCGCCAGCGCCTCAATAATGAGCACGCCCGGCATGACCGGATGATGCGGAAAATGTCCTGTGAAGAAAGGCTCATTCATCGAGACATTCTTGATGGCCACAATGCTTTTTCCCGGCACCATTTCGATAACGCGATCGATCAGGAGCATAGGGTAGCGATGCGGCAACCTGTCCATGATCTGTCTAATGTCGAGTTCCATCTTGTTTTGTTTCCTGCTTGCGTGCATCGCACCTGGCGATGCTTGTATGTATCGAATGGATTAAGTATTGTTTTTTTCGTTTGCGCGCACACGACGACGCAACTGCGCAAGCTGGCCCAGAACCGCTGCATTGCGCTGCCAGTCCCGATGCTCGGCAAACGGATAAACCCCAGTGTACCTGCCGGGGCTGGAAATGCTGGAGGTGACTGCAGTCCCCCCCGAAATATGAACATCATCGCCCAGCACAAGATGCCCGGACAGCATGGCTGCCCCGCCTATGGTGCATCGCTGGCCAATGATGGTCGAACCTGCCACCCCGACACAGGCCGCCATGGCAGTGTGATCACCGATCTGCACGTTATGGGCGATCATGATCTGGTTATCGAGCTTGACACCATTGCCCACCGTTGTGCTTTCCAGCGCGCCGCGATCAACCGTGGTGTTGGCGCCGATTTCGACATCGTCTCCCAGCCTGACCCCGCCGATCTGGGCGATCTTGGTCCAGCCGGCACCGCCCGGCGTAGGCGCAAAACCGAAACCATCGGCGCCCAGCACGCAGCCAGTGTGCAGAATGGCGCGATCGCCGACCTGTACACCGTGGTAACACGTGACACGCGCATGCAGCAGGCAGTCGCGTCCCAGCACCGATCCCGCGCCGATGACGCAGCCAGGCCCCAGCCTTGTGCCCTGGCCGATATGTACGCCGGCCTCGATGACGCAATGCGGCCCCACGCTGACCCCTTGGTCCAGTCTGGCATCCGGTGCCACAACAGCGGTGGGATGTATGCCTTTTTCGAGACCTTGTATGCGATGGCTGTCAAACCATTGAGCCAGCAGGGCGTACATGACATAAGGCTGCTCGCACAGCACAGCACGATAGGCATGGCCAGGCTTGGCATATGCGCGGTAATCGGCCTCGGTCATGATGACCGAGGCGGCCCGGCATGCAGTCAACTGGTCGTGCAGCCGCGCGTTGGACAGAAAGCTGATTTCTTCAGGACCTGCAGAAAGCAGCGAGCCCAGTCCCCGAATGCGAGGGCCGGGCTCGTCGGTATTGTCAACTGGCCTGCAGTCCAGGCCCGCGGTATTGGCATCGGCCAGCAGTACTTGCAGCGTAGGCGCTTGTTCGGGCGCTAGCAATACTGGCATCGTGACTTAGCCGCCCAATGCCTTCATGACCTGATCGGTGATGTCCACGCGAGGGCTGACGGTAACGGCGTCCTGGACGATCAGGTCGTAGCCCTGCTTTTCGGCAATCTGCTTGATGGCCGCGTCGGCTTTTTCAACAATGCCGGAGAACTCTTCGTTGCGCCGGCGGTTGAAATCCTCCTGGAATTCGCGACGTTTGCGCTGCAGATCGGAGTCCATGTCGGCCAGCCTGCGCTGACGCTTGACGCGTTCGGACTCGGACAGGACAGGCGCATCCTTATCGAGCTTTTGCGCTTCGCTGCGCAACTGGCTGGCCAGGCTCTGCAGTTCGGAGTCGCGTTTTTTGAACTCGGACTCGATCTTGGCTTGGGCCGCCTTGGCAGGCTTGGAATCACGCAGAATGCGCTCGGTGCTGACGAAACCGATCTTGGTGGCTTGTGCATGAACAACCGGAGCTGCCACGATGCCGCCCAGGGCCAGCGCTGCAGCCAGCACCAAGGCGCGATTGCTGCGCGCCAGGCCACTGGAGAGAGTGGAAAGTTTTAATGCGTTTTGAGACTTCATGAACAATCTACCTTGCGAAAATGCAGAGATAAAGCACTTATTGTGCCATTAAACGGCCTACATCAAAAACCGGTGCCGATCTGGAACTGGAACGCCTGCTTGTCGTCGCCTTCCTTGGCGTTGAGCGCTCGGCCCCACGACAGCTGCAGCGGGCCCAATGGAGATTCCCAGGACAAACCTATGCCGGTTGAATATTTCCAGCCGCAGGGGTCTTCTGCGTAATTATCAATGCCCCGCGCGCATCCGCCTTCTGTGTTGTCGACACGGCCCGCGTCAGCGAACAGGAACCAACGTAGTGTACGATCACGCGTCGCGCCAGGGAATGGCAAATATAACTGCATGTTACCAACTACGCGGCGCGAACCGCCGAGGTAATCATTGGTAAGCACGTCGCGCCCGCCAAGCGAAGCGCCCTCGTAGCCGCGTACCGACCCGATGCCGCCGCCGTATACGTTCTTGATGACGGGGAAGCTCTTGCTGCCATAGCTGCGACCCCAGTCGACCAGCCCGTTGAACGCCAGCGTATAGGCCCGGCCCAGCGGTACATAGTATTGCTGCTGGGCGCTCAGCATGTAGTATTTGAGATCCATGGTGGACATGTCGGCCGACAGACGGGTATAGCTGCCCTTGTGCGGCGCCAGGGCGCTGTCCCGGGTGTCCTTGGACCAGCCCACGTTGAAGATCAGCGCATTGGTGGCTTCGCCGTATTCATCGACGAAATCCTGATAGGCCTGGGGCGTATATTGGGGGCTGAGCTCGCTGAGCTTGTTGTGCTCGAACTTCACGCCGGCAAACACACGGTCAAACTCGGAAATGGGCACGCCGAAGTTCAGGCCGCCACCAATGGCTGTCACACGATAGTCGCCGTTGGCGTTGGAGTTATCGTAAGGCGTGGTGCGACGATAGTACAGCGACGTGGTTTTGCTGATGCCGTCGCGCGTCCAGTAGGGATTGGTATGCGATAACACCGCTGCCCGGTTGGTCTGGCTGGTGTTCAGTTGCAGCGACAGCGTGTTGCCACTGCCGAAAATATTGTCCTGGCTGATGCCCGCAGACAGAATCACGCCGTCGGTGGTGCCATACCCTACCCCGAGATTGATCAGCCCGGTGGGTTTTTCCTTGACGTCGACATTGATGTCGATCTGGTCAGGTGAGCCGGCCACAGGCGAGGACGCGACGTCGATCTGGTTGAAATAGCCCAGGCGGTCTATGCGGTCGCGGGAATGCTTGATGGCATCGCCGTCGTACCAGGCGGCTTCCTGCTGGCGCATTTCGCGGCGGATGACCTCGTCGCGGGTACGGGTGTTGCCGCCGATCTGGATACGCCGGACATAAACGCGGTTGCCTGGGTCCACGTAGAAAGTGAGGTCGGTTTCGTGGGATTCGCGGTCAAGCGCCGGGTTGGGATTGACGTTGGCAAAGGCATAGCCCAGCGTACCCAGGTATTCGGTGATGGCCTTGGCCGTTTCGTTGGTTTTGGCGGCAGAGAATGTCTCGCCGGCCTTGACCTTGACCATCTCCTGGATTTTTTCGTCCAGCCCGAGCAGATCGCCGGCCAGCTTGACGCTGCGCACCTTGTAGGGCTCACCTTCGTGCACGGTGTAAGTGATGGAGATATTTTTGCGGTCGGGCGAAATGGTGACCTGGGGGGCTTCGGCCGAATATTCCAGATAGCCCCGGTCCAGGTAGAAGGAGCGCAAGCGCTCCACGTCGCCCTCCAGTTTTTCGCGCGAGTATTTGTCCGTGCCGGTGTACCACGTCATCATGCCCGACGTGGTGAGCTCCATTTCGTCCTTGAGCGCGCCCTCGGAGAAGGCCTTGTTGCCCACGATGTGGATCTCGCTGATCTTGGCGCGATCGCCCTCGAATATTTCGAAGCTTACGCCTACGCGGTTGCGTGGCAGCGGTGTGATGATGGGGTTGATTTCCACCCCGTATTTGCCCTTGGACAGATACTGCTGTTCGATTTCAAAGCGGGCGCGTTCAAGCATGGAGCGGTCGAACACCCTGCCCTCGCCAAAACCGACCTGACGCAGCGACTGCGTAATGGCCTTGGCGTCGAACTCTCGCATGCCGTTAAAGCTGACCGACGCGATCGTGGGCCGTTCCTGCACGGTGACAACCAGCACGTTGTTGCTGGTATCGATGCGCACGTCGCTGAAAAACCCGGTGGCGTACAGCCGCTGGATGGCTTCGCTGGCCTGGGCCTCGGTGAACTGCTCGCCCACCTTCACAGGCAGGTAGCTGAAAACGGTGCCGGCATCAACGCGCTGTATGCCGTCGACCTTGATATCGCGCACAACAAAAGGCGTGAATGCATTCGCAATGCAAGGTATCAGCAATGCGGCCAACAACGCGGGCAAACTGCGTTTGGCGAAAGAGGGTTTCCGGCTAAGCGACATCCTGGACAGTCCTTGGGCGACTAAATGGTGGAAGATTGTACGGCACAATGCCTCTAGCTGAAAAGACGAGAAAAATCATTGAAGAACGCAAGGCTCATCAATGCCGCAAGCAGACCCAGTCCGATGCGCTGGCCGCTTTCCAGCCATTTTTCGGGAATGGGCTTGCCCCGTATCGCCTCGATAATGTAATACATGAGGTGTCCCCCATCCAGCATGGGGATGGGTAGCAAATTTAACACGCCAATACTGACGCTGATCAGTGCAAGAAACCCTACATAAGCCGCAAGGCCTATCCGGGCGGTCTGTCCCGCGTAATCCGCAATGGTGACCGGACCGCTGACATTGCGCAGAGAAATATGGCCCGTGACCATGCGGCCCATCATTTTCAGCGAGTACCACACCGTCTCGGCCGTACGCGCCACGCCGCGCTGCACGCTGTCGAACAAACCGTAGCGCACGGTTACCATTGGGAAATCCGCGGTCAGCATGACGCCTATGCGCCCGACAGTGCTCCCATCCGGGCCCGATTCCGCTTTCGGGGTGATGGTCAGCGCAAGCGGCGCGCCGTCGCGCAGTATGGAAAGCGTCATGGCCTGCCCTGCGTGCTGCTGGATTTCTTTGACCAACGCATTGGCGCCAGGATGCTGCAGGCTGCCGGCCGCCACAATGACATCGCCCTTGCGCAACCCTGCGGCTTCGCCCGCCCCGCCTGCATTGACCTCGCCCACGAGCGGCTGCGGCGCAGCCAGACGCAGCCCGGCCTGGGCCATGGGGTCTGGCGCATCAGGCTCGACAGCGCCCGGCGCGAACTGAAGCTCGCGCTGACGCGGCATGCCCCCCGACTCAAGCTGCAGTTGCGCCTGACCACCAGTGGTTACAACATCCAACAACTGCCAGCGTGCTTCGCTCCATGACTGAACTGCCTGCCCATTGACCCCGGTAATGCGATCTCCCGCCGTAATCCCAGCCTGTGCGGCAATGGTACCAGGCGCAGGCTGGGCCAGAATGGCGGCCGGTTCGCTGGTACCGGCCAGATTGAGAACGGTATAAAGCAGCGCAGCCAGCACAAGATTGGCAACGGGCCCGGCCAGCACAATGGCGCTGCGCTGTCCGAGCGTCTTGTTGTTGAAGGCCTGAGCGGCGAGCCCGGGCGACGCGCCTTCGGGGGCATCATCCATCATCTTGACATAGCCGCCCAGCGGAATCGCCGACAGGGCCCATTCCGTGCCATGCCTGTCGGTGCGCTGCAGCAGCACTTTGCCGAATCCCACGGAAAAACGCAGTACGCGCACCCCGCAACGGCGTGCAACCCAGTAATGCCCCAACTCATGAAATGTAATCAGGATGCCCAGGGCAACGGCAAAGGCAAGTATGGTGTAAAGCATCGAATTCCAGAAAAACGGTGCGTCAGGCTGCAGAGAGGCAAAGCTCGGACGCCATGGCGCGCGTTTGCGCATCCAGCGCCAGCACATCATCAAGGGTATCCGGCACGGTGAGATTGCGTCCGCCGATGCGGCTCAGGCAGGTTTCGATAATACGGGCTATCTGAGTATAGCCAAT
This sequence comes from Pusillimonas sp., assembly GCA_048270225.1. GTDB lineage: Bacteria > Pseudomonadota > Gammaproteobacteria > Burkholderiales > Burkholderiaceae_B > Allopusillimonas. The sequence goes on from JBLWTG010000006.1 coordinate 253,706, forward strand.
TTGCTGTTTCAAAAACTGGTCCACCGCCACCTCATTGGCGGCATTGAGTGCGATACAGGCCACCTGCCCGGCCCGCAAAGCCTCAAAAGCCAGCCGCAGGCAGGGAAACCGCTTGAAATCAGGCAATTCGAAATCCAGACGGCCGAGCGTGGCCAAGTCAAAAAGCCCTACCCCGCTGTCAATGCGCTCGGGAAAACCCAAACCGTAGGCAATAGGCGTGCGCATATCGGGCTGGCCCAGCTGCGCCAATATCGAGCCGTCCTCGTACTCGACCATGGAATGCACTTTGCTTTGCGGATGAATCAGCACCTGGATGCGATCGACCGGCATGGCAAACAGCCAGTGCGCCTCGATGACCTCCAATCCCTTGTTCAGCATCGTGGCTGAATCGACGGAAATCTTGCGACCCATGCTCCAGTTGGGATGGGCGCACGCCTGATCGGGCGTCACGCAGTCCAGTTGCTCCAGCGGTGTGCTGAGGAACGGGCCGCCGGAGGCCGTGACCAACAGGCGGCGCACGCCGGGCGCGGGCTGGGCCTCGGGGCGTCCGGAGCGGTGCGGCAGACATTGAAAAATAGCGTTGTGCTCGCTGTCTATGGGCAACAGCTCCGCGCCGCAGTCGCGCACGGTACGCATGAACAGGCCGCCTGCTGCGACCAGCGCTTCTTTATTGGCCAGCAGCACGCGCTTGCCCGCCCTGGCCGCTGCCAGCGCGGCAGGCAGGCCGGCGGCACCCACAATGGCCGCCATGACCGAGGTCACCTCCGCATCGCTGGCGGTGTCGACAAGGGCCGAAGCGCCTACCCGTATCTCGGGGCAATGCTGGCCGGCAGGCCAGGCCTTCATGAAACATGACCGAGCGGCGTCGTCGGGCACGACAACAACTTTGGCTCGCGTCGACAGCGCCTGGGCGGCCAGACGTTCGATGCGACTGTATGCACTGAGCGCGTACACGCTGAGCGTGTCCGGGTGACGCCCGATGACATCAAGCGTATTTTCGCCGATGGAACCAGTGGAACCCAGCACGCAGACCTGTTGAGGCTTCATGACAATCCGTATCCCGTTGACAGCAGAAAAGCAAATGGCGCAACAGGCAGCAAGGCATCGATGCGGTCGTAGACGCCGCCGTGCCCGGGCAGCAACTGGCTGGAGTCCTTGACGCCGGCGCGGCGCTTGAGCAAGGACTCGAACAAATCGCCCATGATGGACAGCGCAGCCAGAAACACAGCGATCAGCAACACAGCCCACCAGGGCCAGCGCGCGGCCAGCACCGCGCCGAAACTGCCTGGCCATAGCATGGACAGCATGACCCAGGCCGTGGCGCCGATCACACCGCCCGCAGCGCCTTCCCAGGTCTTGCCCGGGCTCACCTTGGGCGCAAGTTTGTGCCTGCCCAGGGCCTTGCCGACAAAATAGGCGCTGATGTCCGCAATCCAGATCAAGGCCAGCAACGATACGAGATACCAGGCCCCGTGAATACGGAACAGCTGGACCAGCGCAAACCAGGTGGCCAGGACGGCGGCAATGCCAAAAAGACTGAGCAGAAGACCCTGCGAGCGATGCTGCGCCTGGCCGCGCAGCACCATGGCAGTGGCGCCGACCAGCCATATCGCGGCGGCAACCGGCATCAGCCAGCGATTGACCTGCAGGAATACGGCCCAGGTCCAGGGCAAGGGATGCGCCTGCAACCATTGCAAGGCCATAATGAGCAGGGCCAGCCCGATCAGCAGTGCAACCAGCAAAGGGCCCGGTTTTCCGCCGGCGGGCCAGGTCAAGCGAAGCCACTCCCACAATGCGCAGGCGGCAATCAGGGTCAGTAACAGGACCAGCGGCAGAGGGGTGGGCGCAAGCAGAGCAGCCAGCAGAACCAATAGCAGGATGATGGCGGTAATAACGCGCTGCTTGAGCATGAAAGCCCCTTCACCTTACGGTTGTTTTTTTTGCATGGCCAGTTGAGCGCTTGTGCGTCCGAAACGGCGTTCTCGTTCTTTGTACCACTTGAAGGCGGCGTCCATTTCTTTGGCGCCGAAATCCGGCCAGTACAGCCCGGTAAAATACAGCTCGGTATAAGCCAGTTGCCAAATAAGAAAGTTGGAAATACGCTGTTCGCCGCCCGTGCGGATGAACAGGTCCGGCTCCGGCGCGTAGGCCATGGACAGATACTCCGTCAGGGCCCCCTCATCGATCTCATCCGGGTTGCCGGCCAACTCCGGGCGCTGCGCCAGCAGGCGCCGCATGGCCTGCAGCACATCCCAGCGGCCACCGTAATTGGCGGCAATGGTCAGATTGAGCGAGGTGTTGTGCGCGGTGCGCTCCTCCGCCTGACGGATCAGATCCCGCAGCGACGCGTCAAAAGCAGACAGGTCTCCCACAATACGCAGGCGAACGCCCTGCGCCTCAAGCCTTACGATCTCGCGCTCCAGCGTCTGCATGAACAGCCTCATCAGCAACGAGACCTCATCGGCAGGCCGGCGCCAGTTCTCCGAGCTGAAGGCGAACAGGGTGAGATACTCGACGCCGCGGCGACCGCAGGCCTCGACGATGCGGCGCACGGCCCTGACGCCGCGAACGTGTCCCGCGGTACGCGGCAGGAAGCGCGATGTCGCCCACCGTCCATTGCCATCCATGATGATGGCCAGATGCCGCGGAACCTCCGAGGCATCTGGAATGGCGAGCGTAGATGAAGTAGCTGACATCGAATAAACCGGCAAGCGCATGCGCGCTATACGGTCATGATCTCGGCTTCTTTCTGACTGACAAGCTTGTCAATCTCGGCAACATGGCGATCAGTCAGCTTCTGGATATCATCTTGCATGCGGCGTTCGTCGTCCTCGGAGATTTCCTTGTCCTTGACCATTTTCTTGAGCGAGTCATTGGCATCGCGGCGCAGATTGCGTACTGCGATCTTGGCATCCTCGCCTTCGGTCCGCACGACCTTGGTCAGGTCGCGGCGGCGTTCTTCGGTCAGTGCCGGCATGGGCACACGAATGCTGTCGCCCATGCCAATGGGGTTAAGCCCGAGATCGGATTCCCGTATCGCTTTCTCAACCGGGCCGGCCATGTTCTTTTCCCAAACCTGCACGTTGATGGTTCGTGCGTCAATCAGGTTGACATTGGCCACCTGGCTGACAGGCACTGGCGATCCATAATATTCGACCAGTACATGGTCCAGTATACCCGCATGCGCACGACCAGTGCGTATCTTGGCCAGGCTGGTCTTGAGCGCCTCTACGGACTTGCCCATGCGCGATTCTGTCGAATTCTTGACTTCTGAAAGGCTCATTGCGTTTCCTTTATCAAACGTGCACCAGTGTGCCTTCATCCCCACCGGACACAACGCGCTTGAGCGCGCCAGGCTTATTGATGGAAAACACCTTGATGGGTAGCTTCTGGTCGCGACAGAGTGCGAACGCCGTTGCGTCCATGACTTCGAGGCGCCGCACGATGGCTTCATCGAAACTGATGCGCGCATAGCGCGTGGCGTCAGGATCCTTGTTGGGGTCCGCGCTGTAGATACCGTCGACCTTGGTGGCCTTGAGCACGATTTCCGCCCCGATTTCGGCGCCGCGCAGGGCGGCTGCCGTATCCGTGGTGAAGAAGGGATTGCCGGTGCCTGCGGCAAAAATGACGACCTTGCCTTCTTCGAGGTAGCGCAGCGCCTTGGGCCGAATATAGGGTTCGACAACCTGGTCCAGATTCAGCGCCGACTGGACGCGTGCATCGATGCCGCGATTCTTGAGCGCGTCCTGCAGGGCCAGCGCATTCATGACCGTAGCCATCATGCCCATGTAATCTGCCGTGGCCCGGTCCATGCCTTGTGCACCTGGCGCAACACCACGAAAAATATTGCCGCCGCCTATGACGATAGCGAGCTCCACACCCAGCGCCGAAACCTCGGCGATTTCTTCGGTCATGCGCAGAATAGTGGCGCGATTGATCCCAAAAGCGTCCTCACCCATCAGGGCTTCGCCCGATAGCTTGAGCAGGACACGCTTATACGATCTGGTGGTCATAGGTAGTTTTCCCAGTAAACAAACCAACGAAAGTGTAAGCCAGACTCGGGCCCGCGTGACGACGCAGGCCCGATTTTTTTACCGGAAACGGCAATCAGGCGTTGCCACCGACTGCTGCGGCCACTTCTGCCGCGAAGTCCTCGGATTTTTTCTCTATGCCTTCACCGACAACGTACAGCGCAAAGCGGGCGATGCTTGCGTTCTTTTCCTTGAGCATCTGCTCGACGGACTGCTTGTCATTCTTGACGAAGGGCTGGGACAGCAGCGTGACTTCCTTGAGGAACTTCTGCACGGAGCCTTCGACCATCTTGGCGACGATTTCTGCAGGCTTGCCGGATTCAGCAGCCTTTTGCTCGGCAACGGAACGCTCGGCCGCAATGGCGTCAGCAGGCACGCCGCTGGCGTCGAGCGCCTTGGGCTTGGTGGCGGCGATGTGCATGGCCAGGTCTTTGCCGGTTTCTTCGGGGCCGGCAAAGTCGACCAGCACGCCGATGCGGCCGCCATGCACATAGCTGGCCAGGCGGTTTTCGGTTTCGAAGCGCTGAAAACGGCGAACGCTGATGTTTTCGCCAATTTTGCCGACCAGCGCCGACCGGGTGGATTCCACCGTACCCTCGCCCAGGGCCAGCTCATTGAGCGCAGCCACATCGGCGGGGTTTTTGTCGGTAACCAGTGTTGCGAGCGTATTGACGAAGGCGATGAAATCATCGTTCTTGGCCACGAAATCGGTTTCGCAGTTGATTTCGATGACCGCGCCCGACTTGTTGTCGTCAGAAATGTGCAGGCCAATCAGGCCTTCGGCGGTCACGCGTGCCGCTGCCTTGCTGGCCTTGTTGCCCAGCTTGACGCGGAGAATTTCTTCGGCGCGGGTCAGGTCGCCATCGGCTTCTGTGAGCGCTTTCTTGCACTCCATCATGGGCGCGTCGGTCTTCTCGCGCAGTTCTTTGACCATGGAAGCGGTAATTTGAGCCACAATTTTCTCCAATTATCTAAAACACGCCCCGGTCGGGCCGGGGCAGGTGCGAAATATCGGCGCGCGGGCCACCGCATGGGCGGCAGCCCGCGCCTGGCGCTGCGCCAGGCGGCGTATGCTTATTCGCGCTCTTCTTCCACCTCGACGAACTCTTCATCGCCTTCGGTGATTTCCTCGACCAGACCATTCAGGTTCTGCTCGCGGCCTTCGATGACGGCATCGGCAAGGCCGCGCGCATACAGGGCGATGGCCTTGGCGGAGTCGTCGTTGCCGGGAATGATGTGGGCAACGCCGTCGGGCGAGTGATTGGTATCGACCACGGCAACGACCGGGATACCCAGCGTGGCGGCTTCTGCCACGGCAATTTTGTGATAGCCCACGTCAATGATGAACAGGGCGTCAGGCAAGGTGTTCATATCCTTGATGCCGCCGATGGCCTTGTTCAGCTTGGCCAGTTCGCGTTCGAACATGAGGCCTTCTTTCTTGCTCATGGTTTCGGTGGCGCCTTCGGCCAGTTGACCTTCCATTTCCTTGAGGCGCTTGACCGAGGTCTTGACCGTCTTGAAGTTGGTCATCATGCCACCCAGCCAACGGCTGTCGACATAGGGCATACCGCAACGGGCGGCTTCGGCTGCAACGATTTCGCGGGCAGCGCGCTTTGTGCCGACGAACAGAATGGTGCCTCCACGGGCTGCCAGCTGGCGCACGAACTTGGTGGCTTCCTGGAACTTGCCAACGGTTTGCTCAAGGTTGACAATGTGAATCTTGTTGCGTTGACCGAAGATGAACGGCGCCATCTTGGGGTTCCAGTAACGGGTCTGGTGGCCAAAGTGCACACCAGCCTCAAGCATTTCGCGCATTAAAGACATGATATTCTCCAAGGGTTGGGTCTTGTACCGGGCCAGCATCCGCCATGCGGCAATGCACATGTCTTGCGAACACCCTAAGGCGGCCCGGCACGCGATTTAATAAAACAGCAAATTCGCCGTCGCGGCCTGTGAATCTTGCCCCCAAAACAGGGGCAAAAATTCAAGAAAGCCTATAATTCTACTATTTTTAAGCCATAGATATCAAGTTACCATGAGTAGTCTCGTTACCGACCCCGCCGATCTCGCCAAAATGCGCGCTGCCTGCCAGACTGCGGCCGCCATTCTCGATTACCTCACGCCCCACGTACAGCCGGGCGTGACCACGGGCGAGCTGGACAAGCTGTGCATGGACTACATCGCGCAGCACGGCATCAAGTCGGCCACGGTCGGCTATGCGCCGCCCGGCTACACGCCCTTCCCCGCCTCCATCTGCACTTCCGTCAACCACGTGATCTGCCATGGCATTCCGGGCGACAAGGTACTCAAGAACGGCGACATCATGAATATCGACGTCACCATTATCCAGGACGGCTGGTTTGGCGACACAAGCCGCATGTTCTATATCGGCGAGCCCTCCATACTGGCGCGGCGCCTGGCCGAGACAACGTTCGAATGCATGTGGCTGGGCATCAGGCAGGTGCGCCCTGGCGCCACGCTGGGCGACATCGGTCATGCCATACAGAAACACGCCGAAAAGCAAGGATTCTCTGTTGTGCGCGAGTACTGCGGCCACGGCGTTGGTCGAAAATTTCACCAGGATCCCCAGGTGCTGCATTACGGAAAGCCTGGCACAGGCATGCGCCTGGAACCAGGCCTGATCTTCACCATAGAACCCATGATCAACGCAGGGCGCAAGGAAATCCGCACCCTGGCCGACGGATGGACCGTCGTTACACGCGACCACAGCCTGTCGGCGCAATGGGAGCACGCCGTGCTGGTGACCGACAATGGCTACGAAGTGCTGACAGTCTCCGAGGGCATGCCGCCTCCGCCAGATTTCATGACAGGTGCCTGAAGCCATGGCCAGGCTGGCCAGTCCGGCCGTTACCGTCGAAACGCTGCGCCATCAGCTTGCCGAGAAACGAAACGCGGCGATCGAAGCGTTCCGGCAACATCTACGGCCGGACACCCTGCTGACAGCCTTGCGCCGTATCACTGATCAGGCACTGCGCGAACTGGTCCGCCTGCACCCCCTGCCTGTGGGCGCCACGCTGGCCGCAGTCGGCGGATATGGGCGCGGCGAGCTCTACCCTTACTCCGATGTGGATGTACTGGTGCTGCTGCGCCACCCGCCGGGGCCCGAAGAAAGCGGGAAGATATCCACCCTGATCACCGCCATGTGGGATCTGGGCATCGAGCCGGGTCATAGCGTACGTACACTCGAGGACTGCCAGCGCGAAGCGGCCAACGACATCACGGTGGAAACGTCTCTGCTCGAGGCGCGCTGGCTGGTCGGCAACAAAGACCTGCTCAAATCGCTGCGCAGCATCATGAAGGATCAACTCGATCCTCAGACGTTTTTCCAGGCCAAGCGCGCTGAAATGCAGCAACGCCACGCCAGGCACCAGGACACGCCTTATGCCCTGGAGCCCAACTGCAAAGAGGCGCCCGGCGGACTGCGCGACCTGCAGATCCTGCTCTGGGTTGCACAGGCGGCCGGGCTGGGGCAGAACTGGCGGGAAATCGCCCGCAGCGACCTGCTCACACCCTCGGAGTATCGCGCCCTGCGACGCGCCGAACAGGCTTTCAAGCGTCTGCGCATAGAGCTGCACCTGCTGGCCGGCCGCCGCGAAGACCGAGTACTGTTCGACCTGCAGCCCGCCCTGGCCAGCGTATATGGCTTCCAGGCCAGCCGCAACCGCAGGCCCAGTGAAATCCTCATGCAGCGCTATTACTGGGCAGCGCGCGTCGTCAGCCAGCTCAATGTCATTCTGATGCAAAGCATGGAGGAACGCCTGTTTCCGCTGCCGCAGGACCAGATCCGCTCTATCGACGACGATTTCTGCGTTGTGCGCGGCCGCCTCGGCATCAAGCGCGACGACGGGTTCGAACGCAATCCCGCCCTGCTCTTTCGCGCTTTCCTGGTGATGCAGGAGCATCCTGAAATCGAAGGCACGACCGCGCAGGCGCTGCGCGCCATGTGGCATGCACGACGCCGCATTGATGCGCAGTTTCGTCGCAATCCGGTCAACCGCCGCCAGTTCCTGCAGATACTGCAGCAGCCGCGCGGCATCGTGCATGCGCTCAGGCGCATGACCATGCTCAACATACTGCCACGCTACCTGCCGGTGTTCCGGCGCATCGTCGGCCAGATGCAGCACGACCTGTTCCACGCCTACACGGTCGATCAGCACATCCTGATGGTTTTACGCAATCTGCGCCGTTTCACTATGCCCGAGCATGCGCAGGAGTATCCGCTGGCCAGTCAGTTGATCGCGAGCTTCGAGCGCCACTGGATTCTGTACGTGGCCGCGCTGTTTCATGATATCGCCAAAGGGCGCGGCGGCGATCACTCAGAGCTGGGCGCAAGCGAAGTGCGCCGGTTCTGCAACGATCACGGCATCGATGGCCCGGACAAAGACCTGGCCGAGTTTCTGGTGCGCCAGCACCTGACCATGTCCATGGTGGCCCAGAAGCGCGACCTGAGCGACCCTGAAGTGGTGCGTGAATTCACGCTGGTTGTCGGCGACGAGCGCAGACTGACTGCACTCTATCTGCTGACCGTTGCCGATATCCGCGGCACCAGCCCAAAGGTCTGGAATTCCTGGAAAGGCAAGCTGCTCGAAGACCTTTACCGGCAAACCCTCACCATGCTGGGCGGCGCCCAACCAGACACCAACACCGTGCTGGCGCAGCGCAAACAGACCGCTGCCTCCGAAATACGCCGCATGGGGCTGCGCGACGAAAGCCGCGATGCATTCTGGAACCAGCTCGACGTTGCGTATTTTTTGCGCCACGAGGCCAGCGAAATTGCCTGGCATACGCGACAGCTTTACTATCGGGTCGATACGCAGGCGCCTGTGGTCAAAGTGCGTGTCATGGGTCAAAACGAAGCGCTGCAGATCATGGTCTATGCCCGTGACCGTATCGACCTGTTCGTGGGCATCTGCCATTATTTTGACCGTCGCGGGCTCAGCGTACAGGACGCGCGCATTCACACCACTCATCACGGCTGGGCGCTGGACAGCTTTATAGTGCTGCTGCCGGGCATGAATCGCGACTACCGCTCCAACGCATCGCTGGTCGAGCACGAGCTGAACGAAGCCTTGCTGGCGGCCGTGACGACAGCGCCGCCAGAGCTCCTGGCCACGGCATCCAGACGCACAGGATCCCGCCGGGCACGCGTCTTTCCCATCGTGCCCAATGTCGAACTGCAACCGGACGAACACAGCGCCTCCTGGCGGCTGTCCGTCACGGCAGCCGACAGGCCGGGTCTGCTCTACAGTCTGGCGCAAGCCTTCGCCAAGCACAAGATCAGCCTGAAAATGGCCAAGATCCTGACCTTGGGCGACCGTGTCGAGGACATCTTCATCATTGAAGGCGATCTGCTTGGCCACCCACGCGAACAATTGCGCTTCGAGCGCGAACTGCTGACCACACTCGATGTCTCAGCCAATTGAGCCCTTGCGCAGCCGGGCTTGCTGGCCCGGCCACTATCATTGACCTACTTTTTTCATGGATACGCATTCCAGATGAATACCCGCAGCAGAACGCTACTTCACCTGATCGCCACGCTTTGCATCGCAGCGGTCGCCATTGCGCTTGTTTCCCAGTACGCATTCGGCATGCAGCCTTGCGCCTGGTGCGTGCTGCAACGGCTGATTTTCCTGCTCATCGCCATCGTATGCTGGCTGGGCCTGCTGGCCGGAAGGCGCGTGGCGGCGCTGCAGAGCCTGGCCGCAGCACTGACCGTACTGCTCAGCCTGGGCGGGATCACGGCTGCCTGGTATCAGTACACTGTCGCGTCCAATATGTTCTCTTGCGATATGACCTTTGCCGACAGGTTTATTGCCGGCTCCGGGCTTGACGCCGCGCTGCCATGGCTTTTCGGCATCTACGCAAGCTGCATGGACGCCCGCGTGGCCATTCTGGGTGTGGAATACTCGCTCTGGGGAATGGGCCTGTTCATCCTGACGGGCATCCTGGGCTTGATCGCACTGCGTCGCCGCCCAGCCTGACCAACAAAATGCCCCGCATGGACAGGCTGCGCAGCAGTCCTCATGCGGGGCACGGTGGTGGTCCGGCCTGATTGCCGCGACACAGACAGCCGCCCGGGCTTACTCGTCCTTCTCGGTGGTCGCCATTTCACCCGCCTTGACCTGCTCGCCTCGGCTGCGTTCCAGACGGTCCAGGTAGGCGTCGTCGATATCGCCTGTCACGTACTGACCATTAAAGCACGACGATTCAAAACTGCGCATGGCCGGATTCAGGTCGCGGATGGCCTGCTCCAGATCAGCAATGTCCTGGTACACCAGTCCGTCGGCACCGATTTCGCGGGCAATCTCGTCGGTCGAGCGATCGACGGCAATCAGCTCGCGCCGGCTCGGCATATCGATGCCATACACATTGGGAAAACGAACGGGAGGCGCCGCTGAGGCAAAAAACACCTTCCGCGCCCCGGCAGCCTTGGCCATGTCGACGATTTCACGGCTGGTGGTGCCCCGCACAATGGAGTCGTCCACCAGCAGCACATTCTTGTCACGAAACTCCATATCGATGGCGCTGAGTTTCTGGCGCACGGATTTTTTCCGGACCGCCTGCCCCGGCATGATGAATGTACGGCCTACGTAACGGTTCTTGATGAAGCCCTCGCGATAATCCAGCCCCAGCCGGGAGGCAAGCTGCATGGCGGAAGGACGCGAGGAATCAGGAATCGGCATGACCACGTCGATCTCGCCCAGCCTTAATGTCTTGGCGACGTTATCGGCAAGGTATTCGCCCATATTCAGACGGGTGTTATAAATGGACACAGTGTCCATGACCGAATCGGGCCGTGCAAAATACACATACTCGAACACACAGGGGGTCAGGGATGGATTTTCGGCGCACTGCCGGCTGGAAAGATTGCCGTCCACGTCGATGAAAATCGCTTCGCCCGGCTCGACATCCCGCACCAGCGTATAACCGCAGCCCGTCAGCGCCACCGACTCGGAAGCCACCATCCACTCTGTGCCTGCATCGGTCTCGATGGAACCCAGGCAAAGTGGTCGGATGCCATGCGGATCCCTGAAGGCGACCAGACCATAGCTGGCAATCTGCGCGATCACCGCATAGGCGCCGTGCGCGCGCCGATGCACCGAGGACACCGCGGCAAAAATGGCGTCTTCGTTCAGCGTTCCTCCGCTGGAGGCCTGCTGCAGCTCATGCGCGAATACATTGAGCAGGACCTCGGAATCCGAATTGGTATTGATATGACGGCGGTCCACCCTGAACAAGGCCTCGCGCAGCTCGCGCCAATTGGTCAGATTGCCGTTATGCACGAAGGTGATGCCGAAAGGGGCATTGACATAAAACGGCTGTGCCTCATCGACACTGTCGCTGGAGCCGGCTGTCGGGTAACGCACCTGGCCCAGACCGCTGCTGCCGGGCAAAGACCGCATATTGCGTGTACGAAACACATCGCGCACCAGTCCATGCGCTTTATACATATTGAAAAACTGCTCGTGCGACGTGGCAATGCCCGCCGCATCCTGACCGCGATGCTGCAGCAGCAGCAAACTGTCGTAAATCAACTGATTCACGGGGCCGCTGCTTGCAACCCCTACGATTCCACACATTTTTGCATTCCTGTAAACGCGATCAATAAGGCAACCACGACGCGAGCGACGGGGGCAGCAGCAGCTTGATTTGCTGTATGCCGCGCACTGCCGTCCCGGAAAGCCGGGCATCCTGCCACCACGGCTCCTTGGGTAATTCGGTGTAACCAGCCAGGGCAACCAGTACCAGCACAAACACCATGCCGCGCAACAGACCAAAAATAGCGCCCAGCCCGTGATCTGCGGGGGTAAGACCTGTTTTCTGGATAAGCGTACCCAGCGTGACGTTGACCAGCCCCACCATCAACAGCACCACTACAAACACGGCAGCATACGAAGCGCCGGCGCGCAGCAGCGGATTTTCCAGCCAGCGTTCCAGCCATGTGGAGACCACAGGCCCCCACCAGATGGCGGCAATGAATGCGACGATATAAGCGATCAGGGAAAGAATCTCCTTGATGAGGCCCCGCAGCAGTCCGAGTATGGCGGACACTGCAAGCACGGCCAGAACAAGGTAGTCGAAGCTAGTCACTTACTGGATATGAAACCGTTGTCGTAACCCAGGGCCCTGAGACGTGCCTGGGCGGCCTGGGCCGCATCGCGGGATGGGAAAGGCCCGACCCGCAGGCGATAGGTGGATGCGCCTGCCTTCTCGACGTAGGCATTTGTGACTCCAGAGCTGACCAGGCGATCACGGCGCGTCTGGGCGTCAGACTCCGAAGTGTAGGCTGCAATCTGCAATACGAAGTTGCCTTTTTCCGTGGCGGAACTTTTGGCTGGCGGCGTCTTGCCCTCAAGCAGCGCCAGCGCAACGGAACCGTCGTCGGTACGCTTGACCTCGTCTTCGCGCTTGGCTGGCTTGGGTTCGGGCTTGGGCTCCGGCTTGGATTCGGGCTTGGGCTCGGGTTTTGGCTCCGGCTTGGGCGTGGCCTTGGGCTCCGGCGCGGGCTCGGCAGCAGGCTGGGTATCCGCCTCAGGTGCGGGAGAAGGCTCGGCCAGCGCCGCCTGGGTATCGCCGGCAGCAGGATTGGCGCCTTCTGGCTGCTGCACGGCACCGCTGTAGGATGATTCGCCCGTCGCATCTGCGCCGGGTGCAGCCTGGGCCACGGTTGGCGGCTCGGTAGCTGGCGGCTGGATGGCGGGCACCACGACTGGCGTTTGCGACTCGTCCGCAGGCTTTGGCGATTCGAAAAGCATTGGAACGATAATGACCGCAAGCAGCACCAGCGCCAGCGCGCCGATCAGCCGGCGGCGGGCGCGATTGCGCAGATCGCTGGCCTGCGCCTCGCTGGATATGGAGGAGCGGGAAGCCGGACGACGCTCTGACCGGGAGGCAGACTCGTTGCGAGAAAACAGACCCATGAGACAAGAAACCTATGCGATGGCAATCGGCCAGTATGTCCGACCCTGCCTGAAGAACTAAGCGGTTGTGCGCCCCAGTTCGCTGAGCACTGGGCCGACAGTCGAAAAAGAACCGAACACGAGAATTCTATCATTCAATGCGGCCTGTTTCCGTGCCTCGGTAAAGGCCTGTACCGGATTATCAAAACTTGACACGATTGCCGCCCCTGCCTCGACAGCCTGCGGCGCCATGGCCCGGACACCCGGATGGCGGGCGCTTGGTTCGCCGTTGCCCGTGCCCTGCTCGCTATCCGCGGCGCTCCGCCCGCCCCGCCCTGCCTCCGCCTGGAGCGCAGCACGGGCCGATAGCGCGGCCCGCACATGCTGGGCCAGCACCTCGCTCCGGACGCCTCGCGGGCCCTCCAGCGTCGCGCAATACCAGTTATCGACGCGACTCAGGAGTTTTTCGATGACGCCGTCGATATCCTTGTCGGCCAACATGCCGATAACGGCATGTGTCTTGGCAAAGTGCCCCATGTTGTCCAGATTCTGGCCCAGCGCGGCAGCGGCATGGGGGTTGTGCGCAACATCCAGCACCACTGCGGGCGAACCGGGCAGAATCTGCAGGCGCCCGGGCAGCGAAACCTGGGACAACCCCAGGCGCACCGCCTGTTGCGGCACGACCAGCACTGACCGCAAGGCCTCGAGCGCTGCCAACGCGGCACAGGCGTTGAGCAACTGATTTGCGCCGCGCAGTGCCGGATAGGCCAGCGCTGCACGCCGCTGCGACCGCCCGCCGTAGGCCCACTGCTGTCGGTCGCCCGAATAATTGAAATCGGTTCCGAACAGCCAGAGATCGGCGCCGATTTCCCTGGCATAGTCCACCAGAGAGGCCGGCGGGACAGGGTCCGCACAGATGGCGGGGCGATCCGGCCTGAATATATGCGCCTTTTCCCAGCCTATTTTTTCGCGGGTATTGCCCAGATACTCGGCATGATCGATGTCCACGCTGGTAACGATGGAGCAGTCCGCATCGACCAGGTTGACCGCATCCAGCCGGCCACCCAAACCGACTTCCATGACCGCAACGTCCACTCCCCGTTTTTCAAACAACATGAGCGCTGCCAGCGTGGTGTATTCAAAATAGCTCAGCGACACCTCGCCGCGCGTACGCTCGATGATCTGGAACTGCTCAATGAGCGCGTCGTCGGAGGCCAGATCGCCATTGACGCGGATACGCTCGTTGAAATCGATCAGATGCGGCGAGGTATACGTGCCGACCTTATAGCCAGCGGCAAGCAGTATCGCTTCGAGCATGGCGCAGGTCGATCCCTTACCGTTGGTGCCGCCCACCGTGATCTTGACGAAAGGCAGATTCAGATCCAGCTTGCTGGCGACTTTGCGAATTCGATCCAGACCAAGGTCTATGGCGACGCGGTGCAGGGATTCAAGATACGCCAGCCATGCCGGCAGCGTAGCTGATTCAGAAGGAACGGAAGAAGACATAATAGGTGCAGGCAAAAACAAATACGGCAGGCGCTGATGTTAGCACCTGCCGCCAAAGAATGTGGCCAGATTCACGCTGCGGCCAGGCGGCCCCAGGTATGCTGGCGTTGCCATGACGGCCCCATGGCGCTGGCGCCGGGGGTCGCCATGACTACTGCGAGGATTATTTTTTCCGAACGGGCGGAATATCCGTGCAGCTGCCTTCGGCGACTTCGGCGGCCATGCCGATCGACTCGCCCAGCGTGGGATGGGGGTGAATAGTCTTGCCGATATCCACAGCATCCGCCCCCATTTCGATGGCCAGCGCGACTTCGCTGATAAGGTCACCTGCATGCGTGCCGACGATGCCGCCACCCAGAATGCGGTGGGTTTCGGCGTCGAACAGCAATTTGGTGAAACCTTCGTCGCGGCCATTGGCAATGGCCCGGCCCGACGCGGCCCAGGGGAACAGGCCTTTGGTGACGGCGATACCCTGGTCACGCGCCTGCTCTTCAGTCAGCCCGACCCAGGCCAGCTCGGGATCGGTATAGGCCACAGAGGGGATCACCCGAGCATCAAAAAAGCTTTTCTGCCCGGCAATGACTTCCGCAGCGACATGAGCCTCATGAACCGCCTTGTGCGCCAGCATCGGCTGCCCGACGATGTCGCCTATCGCGTGAATATGCGGCACGTTGGTGCGCATCTGGGTGTCTACCTCGATAAAGCCTCGCTCCGTCACTGCCACACCGGCCTTGTCGGCGCCAATATGCTTGCCATTGGGTACGCGACCGACCGCCTGCAGCACCAGATCGTAGCGCTGAGGACCCTTGGGCGCCTTGTCGCCCTCGAACTCGACCCAGACACCGTCGTCCTGCGCATGCGCCGCCACGGTGCGGGTCTTGAGCATGACATTGTCAAAGCGATGGGCGTTCATTTTTTCCCATACCTTGACCAGGTCCCGGTCTGCGCCTTGCATCAGGCCATCCTGCATTTCGACCACGTCCAGGCGGGTGCCCAGCGCCGAATACACCGTACCCATCTCCAGACCGATGATGCCGCCGCCGATGAGCAACATCTTCCTGGGAATGCTGCTCAGCTTGAGCGCGCCGGTGGAGTCGACAATGCGTTCATCCTGAGGCAGGAAAGGCAGCTTCACCGACTGGCTGCCTGCGGCGATAATCGCCGACTCGAACTTGATGGTCTGTGTTGTGCCGTCGGCGCCTTTCACAGACAGGTGATGGGGATCGGCAAACTCGCCCGTCCCGGTAATCACCTTGACCTTGCGCGCCTTGGCCATGCCGGCCAGGCCGCCGGTCAACTTGCCGACCACACTGTCCTTGTAGCCGCGCAGACCGTCCAGGTCTATGGTCGGCTTGCCGAAGGAGATGCCATGCTTGGCCAGGGACTGAGCCTCTTCGAGCACCGCCGCGGTATGCAGCAACGCCTTGGAGGGAATGCAGCCCACGTTCAGGCAGACGCCACCCAGCGTCGGATAACGCTCCACCAGCACGACGGACTTACCCAGGTCCGCGGCCCGGAAGGCGGCCGAATAGCCGCCAGGGCCCGCGCCGAGCACAAGCACGTCGCACTGGACATCGGCCGAACCGGTGTAGCTGGCGGCCGTCTGAATGCGACCGGCGTCAGCCGCCGCTGGCGGCGCGGCGCGGGCAGACTCGGGCTGTTGTGCGGCCTGGCTCTGCTCAGGTTCGCTGTCCTTGCCATTGCTTGCGGCAGCCTCTTCTTTGCCTGCATCGGCGGCTTGCGTCGCTTCGACAACAATCATGACGGCGCCTTCCGCAATCTTGTCGCCGACCTTGACCAGAACCTGCTTGACCACACCACCCTGTTCGGCCGGAATTTCCATGGAAGCCTTGTCGGACTCCACGGTAATCAGGCTTTGCTCGGTTGCTATGGTGTCGCCCTCAGCAACCAGGACTTCGATCACCTCGACTTCGTCAAAGTCGCCAATGTCCGGTACTTTCAATTCTATGGTACTCATGGACAGCTCCTATAGCGCAATGCGTCGGAAGTCAGCCAGCAGGCCGCTGAGATAGGCGTTGAAGCGGGCAGCCAGGGCGCCGTCGATGACGCGATGGTCATATGAGAGCGACAGGGGCAGCATCAGGCGCGGCTCGAACGCGGAGCCGTTCCAGACCGGCGCATGAGACGAACGCGATACGCCCAGGATAGCGACTTCGGGCGCATTGATGATGGGCGTGAATGATGTTCCGCCTATGCCGCCCAGCGACGAAATCGAAAAACACCCGCCCTGCATCTGCGAAGGAGACAATTTGC
Organism: Pusillimonas sp.; assembly: GCA_048270225.1. Lineage (GTDB taxonomy): Bacteria > Pseudomonadota > Gammaproteobacteria > Burkholderiales > Burkholderiaceae_B > Allopusillimonas. The sequence continues at coordinate 270,438 of JBLWTG010000006.1, forward strand.
CGTCGCGCGCCAGCGCGGCCAGCTCGGAGGTTTCTCTGGCCAGCTCCAGGATGCCTTTCTTGTCGGCATCGCGAATGACAGGCACCACCAGACCATTTGGCGTATCGGCGGCAAAACCGACATGATAGTAGTGCTTGTAGACGAGATTGTCGCCGTCCAGCGAGGCGTTGAACTCGGGGAATTTCTTGAGCGCCGCCACAACTGCCTTGATGATGAAGGCAAGCATGGTGACCTTGACGCCGGACTTCTGGTTTTCTTTGTTCAGGGTCTGCCTGAGCGCTTCCAGTTCGGTAATATCCGCCAGGTCGTTATTGGTGACATGTGGAATCATGACCCAGTTGCGGTGCAGGTTGGCGCCCGAGATTTTCTTGATGCGCGACAGTGGGCGCGCTTCGATCTCACCGAACTTGGCAAAGTCGACCTTGGGCCAGCCCAGCACGCTCAGGCCGCCGCCGGCGCCAGCTTCCGAAGCCGCAGGCACGGAGCCGGTGGCGAGCGAACGCTTGACATACTGGCGCACGTCATCCTGGGTGATGCGGTTCTTGGCGCCGGAGCCGGTAATCTGCGTAAGATCTACACCCAGTTCGCGCGCGAACTTGCGCACCGACGGCGAGGCATGGGGAAGATTGCGCAGCGGCACACCAGCCTCGGCGAAGGCCTCGGTTGGCGAATGGCGCTGCGGCGGGACCGAAGCCAGGCCGTCGGTCGAACCAGGCTGAGAGCCTGCATCAGGCTGTTTGTCGGCCTGTTCGGCTTTTTGTTGCGGCTGAGCCGCTGCCTGGGCAGGCTGAGGCGCAGCCTCGGCTGCCGGCGCGGCGGGTGCACTGCTGGCGCCATCGGCCGTCTTGATTTCAAGAATGTCCGAGCCTTCGCTGACCTTGTCGCCCAGCTTGACCTTGATTGCCGTGACGACACCGGCACGAGACGCAGGAACCTCCATGGAAGCCTTATCGGACTCCACAGTGATCAGGCTCTGCTCGGCCTTGATGGTATCGCCCACCTTGACCAGAATCTCGATGACTTCCACATCGGTGGCATCGCCGATATCGGGCACGCCTATCATTACGGTCTCGCTTGCGGCCTGGGCGGGCGCGGCTGCGGCGGGCTGGCCCGCATCGGCCTGAGCCGGCGTAGCCGCTTTGTCCTGGGCCGCTGCCGGCGCGGGGTCTTCCTTGGCGGGAGCCTTGGCCTCGCCCTGCTCCACCTCGATAATGACTGCGCCTTCGCTGATCTTGTCGCCAACCTTCACTTTCACCGACTTGACGGTGCCAGCCTGGGGCGATGGAATTTCCATCGAGGCCTTGTCGGACTCAACAGTTATCAGGCTTTGCTCGGCCGATACCTTATCGCCTTCGGACACCAGCACCTCAATGACCTCGACTTCGTCGAAATCACCGATGTCCGGGACCTTGATCTCGGTAGTATTGTTCATGTCCGTTCCCTATTTATGCGTGATGCGGATTGGCTTTTTCTGGATTGATGCCGTATTTCTTGATGGCCTCGGCCACCTTGGCCAGCGGCACCTTACCTTCATCGGCCAGGCTGCGCAAGGCGCCCAGCACCACAAAATGCCGGTCCACCTCGAAGTGCTCACGCAGCTTGTAGCGGAAGTCCGAGCGGCCAAAGCCGTCCGTACCCAGCACGCGCAGGTTGCGGCCTTGCGGTATATAGGGGCGGATCTGATCGCCGAATGACTTGACGTAGTCTGTCGAGACCACGATAGGGCCATCCGTATCCTTGAGCTGCTGAGTGACATAGGGAATCTGCTGTGCGCCCTCTTCGGGATGCAGGAGATTGTGGCGTTCGCAATCCAGGCCGTTGCGGCGCAGCTCGGTGAAGCTGGTCACGCTCCAGACATCCGAGGCCACGCCCCAATCGCTTTCCAGCAAGTCCTGAGCGGCCAGGACCTCGCGCAGAATCGTGCCTGAACCCATGAGCTGAACGCGTGGCTGCTTGGCCTTGCCTGCCGACTTGAACTTGTACATGCCGCGCACGATACCTTCCTCGTCGCCGGGCTTGAGCCCCGGCTGAGGATAGTTTTCGTTCATGACGGTGATGTAGTAGTAGACGTTTTCCTGGTTTTCGACCATGCGGCGCAGGCCGTCCTGGATGATCACCGCCAGCTCATGGCCAAAGGCCGGGTCGTAGGATACGCAGTTGGGAATCAGGCCGGACATGATATGGCTGTGGCCGTCTTCGTGCTGCAGGCCTTCGCCGTTGAGCGTCGTGCGTCCTGCCGTGCCGCCCAGCAGGAAGCCGCGCGCCTGCATGTCGCCGGCGGCCCAGGCCAGATCGCCCACCCGCTGGAATCCGAACATCGAGTAATAGATGAAGAACGGAATCATGATGCGGTTGTTGGTGGAATACGACGTGGCGGCCGCAACCCATGAGCTGAATGCGCCTGCCTCGTTGATGCCTTCCTGCAACAGCTGACCGTTTTCGGTTTCGCGGTAATACATGACCTGGTCTTTGTCGACCGGGATGTATTTCTGGCCTTCAGGCGCGTAGATGCCGATCTGACGGAACAGCCCTTCCATGCCAAAGGTACGCGATTCATCGGCCAGTATGGGCACGACACGCGAGCTCAGCTCCTTGTCACGCAGCACCTGATTGAGAATCCGGACAAAAGCCTGCGTGGTGGAGATTTCGCGGCCTTCGGCGGTAGGCTCGAGCACGGCCTTGAAGACCTCCAGCGCAGGCGCCTTGAGCTGTTCGTCGGCCTTGACGCGGCGCTTGGGCAGATAGCCGCCCAGGGCCTGGCGACGCTCGTGCAGGTACTTCATTTCGGGAGAGTCTTCGGACGGCTTGAAGTACGGCAGGTCTTCCAGCTTGTCGTCCGGCACGGGAATATTGAAGCGGTCGCGGAATTCGCGCACCGAGTCCATATCGAGTTTCTTTTGCTGGTGCGTCGGGTTCTTGGCCTGACCCACCTGGCCCATGCCGTAGCCTTTGATCGTCTTGGCCAGGATGACTGTAGGCTGACCTTCGTGGTCGGATGCAGCCTTGAAGGCAGCATAGACTTTGTAGGGATCATGGCCGCCGCGGTTAAGACGCCAGACGTCGTCGTCGCTCATGCGACTGACCATTTCCAGGAGCTTGGGATGCTTGCCGAAGAAATGCTCGCGCACGAACTTGCCGTCGTGCGCCTTGTACGCCTGGTATTCGCCGTCGACGGATTCTTCCATGACGCGGCGCAGAATGCCTTCTTTGTCGCGCGCCAGCAGGGGATCCCAGTAGCCGCCCCAGATCAGCTTGATGACATTCCAGCCGCTACCGCGGAAATCGCCTTCGAGCTCCTGAATGATTTTTCCGTTTCCGCGCACCGGGCCATCAAGACGTTGCAGATTGCAGTTGACGACAAAAATCAGGTTGTCGAGTTTTTCGCGCGCGGCCAGGCTGATGGCGCCCAGGGACTCGGGCTCGTCCATTTCGCCATCGCCACAGAAGACCCAGACCTTGCGCTTGCTGGTGTCTGCAATGCCCCGCGCGTGCAGGTACTTGAGAAAGCGGGCCTGATAGATGGCCATCAGTGGCCCCAGGCCCATGGATACCGTGGGAAACTGCCAGAAATCCGGCATAAGCTTGGGATGAGGATAGGAAGGCAGGCCCTTGCCGTCGACTTCCTGGCGGAAGTTGTCCAGTTGCTCTGCGGTAAGCCTGCCCTCCAGGTAGGCGCGCCCGTACATGCCGGGAGACGAGTGCCCCTGGAAATACACCAGGTCGCCGCCGTGATCGGGCGTCTCGGCATGCCAGAAATGATTCTGGCCGCAGCCTATCATGGTTGCCAGCGAGGCAAACGATGCAATATGGCCGCCCAGGTCGCCGCCGTCGGCCGGGCTGTGGCGATTGGCCTTGACCACCATGGCCATGGCATTCCATCGCACGTAGGAGCGAATGCGCTCCTCGAGCACGATGTTGCCCGGATGAGCGGGCTCCAGCCCGGGCGGTATCGTATTGACGTAGGCGGTGTTGGGCGAAAAAGGGATGTGCGCACCGGAACGGCGGGCCAGGTCTATCAGGCGCTCAAGCAGGTAGTGCGCGCGCCCTGGACCTTCGCGGTCCAGTACAGCCTCCAGGGCTTCAAGCCATTCCTGGGTCTCCAGGGTTTCATCGTCGGTGGTGCCGGCCGTGTTGGCGGCCCGATCTAAAGAGGACATTCACTGTCTCCTGTTGGAAGGTGGATTCCGGCGCCGCCAGCAGATATCTTGCCCGGCGGCCAGCCCGTACTCTGTGCCCAGCTCGCTGCGCGCCCTCAGTCCGGGCGCGCAACAGGCGCGGCCCCGCGGCCGTCCGTCAGCACTGAATGCAGCCATTCTAGGAAAGACCTACAAGATGTTCAAGGAATATTTCATTTTATGGTATGAGTTTTTATAATGTGAAAAATGACATTCGTTTCCCGCGCGCGTTACGGTCTAAAATGCGTTATGCAACATCAGCCCCCTATGCACACACATGGCAGGTAATACCCGCAAATCCCTGATCCCCACCACATTCTACGATCAGGCCCACAATACCCGGCGCGGCTTTTACTGGCTGACGCCGGTACTCGTGCTGGTGCTGTACCTGTGCGTGATGGGCGTTTTCATCTGGCTGCAGCAACTGCACAACGATAGCGTCATGTTCGTCACCATAGACCAGGAGACCAGGCAGCAGCGCCTGATCATGGTGGTCGTGGCGCTGTCCTGCCTGATCGTGCTCAGCCTGCTCGCGCTATGGCGCTATACGCGCTTTCGCACCCGGGCCGAAGCAGCCCTCATTGCAGAAACAGGTTTTCGCCGCGCCATGGAAAACTCCATGTCCACCGGCATGCGCGTATTCGACATGCACGGGCGCATTGCCTATGTAAACCCGGCCTTCTGCCGCATGATAGGATGGAACGAGGCCGATCTCATCGGGCGCACCACGCCGTTTCCATACTGGGTCCCGGGCAGGCATGCCCAGCACCAGGAAACGCTGGACGTGCTGCTGTCCGGGCGCACGCCCAGCAGCGGCCTGGAGGTCGAGGCGCAGCGCCGCGACGGCTCCCGCTTCACCGCGCGCATGTATGTCTCGCCGCTGCGCGATCCCAACGGCGAGCAGATCGGCTGGATGACGTCCATGACAGACATCACCGAACCCAAGCGCATACGCGAAGCGCTCACTGCCGCGCACGAGCGCTTCATGACGGTGCTCGAAGGCCTGGACGACGCGATTTCCGTGGCCGCGGACACCTCTGACGGGCTTGAGCTCCTCTTTGCAAACCGCACCTACCGCCGCTTTTTCGGCGCCCAGTCCAGCGGACACGCCGAGCTGCTGGGCGGCAGGCTGGGACGCTTCACCGACGAAACCGTCGAGATGTTCTCCGAGTCTGCCCAGCGCTGGTTCGAAGTGCATCACCGTATCCTTGCCTGGACAGACGGCCGCCGCGTGCGGCTTCAGGTGGCCCGCGACATTACCGAGCGGCGCACCCACGAAGAAGCCTCGCGGGTACAGCAGGAAAAGGTGCAACTGACCAGCCGCCTGACCACCATGGGCGAAATGGCATCTTCGCTGGCGCACGAACTGAATCAACCGCTCACCGCCATCAGCAACTACAGCATGGGCGCAGTCGCCATGATCAAATCGGGCAATGCCGACCCGGCGCGTCTGCTGCCGGCGCTCGAAAAAGCGGCGGAACAGGCCGAACGGGCCGGAAAAATCATCATCCGCATACGTGAATTCGTCAAGCGCAGCGAGCCGCGCCGGCAGCGCGTACACGTGATGCGCATTGTCGACAATGCGGTGGGCTTTGCCGATATCGACGCGCGCAAGCGACAGGTCGAAATCCAGCTGGATATGCCCGAGACCATACCCGACGTCATGGCCGATCCCATCCTGATCGAGCAGGTATTATTGAACCTGCTCAAGAATGGCATCGAGTCCATGGAAAAAAGCGACTATCGAACGCTCCACCTTGTCATCACCGACCAGGGCCCGCTTATCGAAATCGCCGTTGTAGACCGCGGCCATGGCCTGCGCGATCCGGACCGCCTGTTCGAACCGTTTTACAGCACCAAGTCCGAAGGCCTGGGTATGGGCCTGAATATCTGCCGTACTATTATCGAATCTCACCATGGCCGTCTGTGGGCCAGCGCCAACCCCGAAGGGGGTACCATTTTCCGTTTTACGCTGCCCTGCGCCGCGCCACAAGCGCCCCGCTCGACAGAAGACACTCAGGAGTTGCATGCATGACTACACTTCAAGCGCCCAACACCATATTCATTGTTGATGACGATGAGGCTGTACGCGATTCACTACGCTGGCTGCTAGAGGCCAACGGTTACAGGGTTCGCAGCTTCGGCGGCGCGGAAGAATTCCTCAATAGCTATGAGTCCGATCAGGTCGGCGTGCTGATCGCGGACGTTCGCATGCCCGGCATGAGCGGCCTGGAACTGCAGGAAGAGCTACTGGCCCGCAAGGCGCCCTTGCCCATCGTGTTCATCACCGGACACGGCGATGTCCCCATGGCGGTATCCACCATGAAAAAAGGCGCCGTGGATTTTCTTGAAAAGCCTTTCAATGAAACCGATCTGCGCAATATCGTGGCGCGGATGCTGGAGCAGGCCACCGAGCGCGTGAGCCAGGCTCAGGCACAGAAAAACCACCAGGCCGTTCTGGGCCGCCTGACCGCCCGCGAGCAACAGGTCCTCGAACGCATTGTCGCCGGCCGGCTCAACAAGCAGATCGCCGGAGACCTGAATATCAGCATCAAGACTGTCGAAGCGCACCGCGCCAACATCATGGAAAAACTCGAAGTCACCACGGTGGCAGACCTCATGAAAATCGCCCTGACCAAAGCCGAGGGCGCAGCATGACGGCACGCATCATCGACGGCAAGGCACTGGCCGACTCCGTCAAGTCTGACGTCGCGCGCCGCGTCCAGGAACTCAAGCAGCATGGCATTGTCCCCGGGCTTGCCGTCGTCCTTGTCGGCGAAGACCCGGCCTCACAGGTCTATGTGCGCAACAAGGCGGCCGCCTGCGAAAAGGCCGGCCTGTACTCGCGCGTCATCCGCCTGGATGCGGACATCAGCGAGGCCGACCTGCTCGCCCAGGTCCATCAGCTCAATCAGGACGACCAGATTCACGGCATTCTGGTTCAATTGCCTCTGCCCCGCCATATGGATGCGGCCAAGGTGATCGAGGCCATTGCCGCCCGCAAGGACGTGGATGGCTTCCATATCAGCAACGCCGGCCTGCTCATGACAGGCCAGCCGCTGTTCCGGCCCTGCACGCCCTACGGCATCATGAAGATGCTTGAATCCGAAGATATATCGCTATGGGGAGCCGAAGCGGTTGTCGTCGGCGCCAGCAATATCGTGGGCAAACCCATGGCCATGCTGATGCTGGCCAAAGGAGCGACGGTCACGCTATGCAATTCCAAAACCCGCGACCTGGGCGCCCAGACGCGCCGCGCCGACGTGCTGGTTGTCGCCACCGGCAAGCCTGGCATGGTCAACGGCGATATGATCAAACCCGGCGCCGTTGTCATTGATGTAGGCATCAACCGCAACGAACAGGGCAAACTGGTCGGCGATGTCGACTACGCGTCAGCCAGCCAGGTGGCCGGTGCGATCACTCCGGTACCTGGCGGCGTCGGCCCCATGACCATCGCCATGCTGCTGGTCAACACCCTTGAGGCTGCCGAACGCAGCGCAGTGGCCGTTCCGTCCGCCTGACCCCCGCCATGCCTCTGCGCTGACCGCGCACGCGCCTGCCGGCCAACGCCGCACAGGCGCCCGAACGCTATTTTCAGGACCTCCATGTCGAACAATCCACTTATCGCGCCGATCTCTCAGTTAATCGATTATGCAGCCATCCAGCCTGCCCATATCGAGCCGGCCGTGACGGCGCTGATCTCCCAGGCCCGCCAGGCCGTGGAGCATGCGGCCGACCCCGCCGTGCCCGCAAGCTGGGACACTCTGGTCGAGCCGCTGGAAGATGCCTTCGGCACGCTATGGCGGGCCTGGTCTGTGGCCGGCCATCTCAATGCCGTCGTCAATACGCCCGAATTGCGGGCTGCCTATAATGATTGCCTGCCGCTGGTGACCGAATTCTCCACCTGGATAGGCCTGCACGAAGGACTGTTTGCGCAATACAAGCGGCTGAAGGCATCCGAGGCTTTTGCAGCGCTTACACCGGTGCGCCAGCGCATTGTCGATCTTGCCATACGCGATTTTCGCCTGAGTGGCGTCGAGCTGCAGGGCGAGCAGCGCGAGCGCTATGCGCAGATATCCGACCAGGAGGCACAGGCCTCGCAAAAATTCTCCGAGAACGTGCTTGATGCCGTGGATCAATGGGGCCTGATCATCACCGATTCCGAGCGGCTTGCAGGCATCCCCGCGGACGTGCTGCAGGCGGCGCAGGCTGCGGCGCAGGCAGAGGGCAAACAGGGCTGGAAGCTGGTCCTCAAGATGCCCTGCTACCTGCCGGTGATGCAAAGGGCACTGGACCGCTCGCTGCGTCAGGATATGTATCGGGCGTACGCCACGCTGGCCTCGGAGCAAGGTGCTCCAGAGTTGGACAACTCAAGTCTGATCGAGCAGCTGCTGGCTCTGCGCGCCGAAGAAGCCCATCTGCTCGGCTACGACAGCTTTGCGGCCCTGCGCCTGGAGACGCGCATGGCGGACAACGCCGCGCAGGTCACCGCCTTCCTGCGCGAACTGGCTGCAAAGGCCAGGCCCTATGCGGAACGCGATCTGGCCCAACTGCGCGCCTTCGCCCGCGACCAGCTCGACATGCAAGACCTCGAGCCCTGGGATATCGCCTTTGTGTCGGAGCGTCTGCGCGAAGCGCGCTATGCCTATTCCGAAGAAGAGATCAAGCAGTACTTCACTGAACCCCAGGTGCTCGATGGGCTCTTTCATGTGATGAACCGGCTGTTCGGCGTGACCATGCGCCGCTGCAAGGCCAGCACCTGGCATCAGGATGCCCAGGCCCTGGAGGTCGTCGGCGCCGACGGCGACACGCTAGGCGTGCTCTATATCGACCTGTACGCCAGACAAGGCAAGCAAGGCGGCGCATGGGTAGACAGCGAGCGCAGCCGCCGACGCAGCGCCGCCGGCCTGCAAACGCCTGTCGCCTATCTCACCTGCAATTTCTCCGCGCCGCAGGATGGCAAGCCCGCGCTGTTGACGCATGACGACGTCATTACGCTTTTTCACGAAAGCGGCCACGCCATGCATGCATTGCTGTCGCAGATAGACGATCCCGGCGCCGCAGCCTTTTCCAGCGTAGAGTGGGATGCCATCGAGCTCCCTTCGCAGTTCATGGAAAATTTCTGCTTTGAATGGCCGGTGCTGCGCAAGCTGTCCGCGCATGTGGACACCGGAGAGCCCTTGCCGCGCGCCCTGTTCGATAAACTGGTGGCGGCTCGCAACTTCCAGAGCGGCATGCAGATGCTCAGGCAGGTTGAGTTCTCGCTGTTCGACATGATCGTCCATCACCAGCCGGGCGGCATGCCTATCGGCCAGGTTCTGTCCACACTGACCCAGGTGCGCGAAGAAGTCGCCGTGCTGTTTCCTCCCGACTGGCACCGCTTTCCTCACAGCTTCTCTCACCTGTTCGCAGGCGGCTATGGAGCAGGCTACTACAGCTACAAGTGGGCCGAAGTACTGTCTGCTGACGCTTATGCCGCTTTCGAGGAAGCAGTCCAGGACCTTGCTGAAGACGAGCGGGACACCCTGCATGCCGCAACAGGTCAGCGCTTTCTCAAGGAAATTCTTGCCGTCGGCGGCGCCCGCCCCGCCGCTGACTCGTTCAAGGCTTTCCGTGGCCGCGCGCCTTCGCTCGAAGCGCTGCTGCGCCACAGCGGCCTGACGGAGCCGGGCCTATAATGCACAGCATATCCTCTTTGATGCGCTCCGGCGCCTGCCCGGCGCGTACTTTCCGCCATGTTTAACCTGTACCGATTCCTGGCAGGGCTCGCTGCCGCCCTGCTGCTTTCCTCCTCGGCCATTGCCCAGGGGGACACCACGCTACACAAGATACGCGGCTTCCTGCCCGATCTGCAGTTTACGCTGCAAGGCGCCGGAGGCGTCACCTATACGCAGGACGACTTCAAGGGCAAGACCATATTGCTGTTTTTTGGCTACGCCAGTTGCCCGGATATCTGTCCCACCACCATGGCGCAACTGACGCAGGTTGTGCAGGAGCTTGGCGCAAAGGCCAAGAAAGTGCGCATCCTGTTCATCAGCGTAGACCCTCATCGGGATACGCCTGATATTCTGCAGGCCTATGTCAATGCCTTTAACGGCAACGCCATCGGCCTGACCGGCACGGAAAAACAGATCGCCGATGTCGCCCGTCGTTATCGCGTTGCGTATCAGATCGAAAAACCCAAAGCCGGCTCACCCGAATCCTATGAAGTCTCGCACAGCCGCGGCGTTTATTTTTTCGACGACCAAGGGCGCGCCCGTTTCCTGGCACCCGATACCGAATCGGTCGAGGTCCTCAAATCAGGCGTGGAACAACTGCTCAAGGAACACTGATCCTGTTGCGTCAGGCGCTGTTGACGGCTTGCTCGCACTCACGCACGTAGTTCAGGTCGGCCTCCACCTGAAGCTTGGCAGCCATGCGCAGCGCCGTGCGCAGGCCTTCTTCAATGACAGGGTGATAAAACGGCATCTGCAGCATCTCGCCGACCGTTAGCCTTTGTTGCAGGGCCCAGGCCAGCAGATGCGCGATATGCTCCATCGCCGGGCCTGCCATTTCGGCCCCGAGAAAAAGCCCGTCGCTGCGGTCTGCGTAGACCCTGAGCATGCCGCGGTTCTTCAGCATGACCCGGGAGCGGCCCTGGTTCGAGAAATCGACTTCACCGCAGACAGTGCTCGAGCGCGGCAAGTCCCGGAAGCGGGCGCCCACCTGCGCGAGCTGGGGATCTGTGAACACCACCGACATCGGCGCCCTGCGGACAATGGCTTCGACTTCTGGATAGCACGCGGCATTGCTTCCGGCGATCTGGCCATCATCGGCGGCCTCATGCAGTACTGGCAGCACGCCGTTGACATCGCCGGCGATAAAGACCGGCAGCGAATCAAGCTGCAAGGTGGCCTGATCGTAGGCAGGCATGCCTTTGTCGTCAAGCCGCGCTGACGTGTTGTGCAGATTCAACTCGGCCAGATTCGGACGCCGCCCTGCCGCGACCAGCACGTAGTCGAAAACCTCGGACTGCTCTGCGGCATCGTCCGACTTGTAGCGCACGTGAACCTGATCTGCTTCGCGCCGGATATCCGTGACTTCGGCATCGAGGCACAGTTCGAGCTCTTTCTGGAACGCGGCAAGCGCGCTGGCCTTGACCTTGGGATCTGTCAGCCCCCCCAGGCTGTTGCTGCGATTGATGAAGCGCACGCGTACGCCCAATCTCGCCAGGGCCTGGCCCAGCTCCAGACCAATGACCCCGGTACCCACGACAAGCACGCTGCCTGGCAAATCATCCCACTCGAATACATCGTCATTGATGATGGCGCGATCACCCAGTGCGGAATAAGCATCCGGCATGACAGGCGAGGAGCCTGTCGCAATGACCACACGCGACGCGTCGACCTCGGTATGATCGCCGACAACCAGCGTGGTATCGGATACAAACCGCGCCTGGCCAATGAGCTTGTCCTGCTCCGGAATATGTTCGACGCTTTCAAGCACAAAACCAACAAAACGGTCGCGTTCGCGCCGTACCCGCTGCATGACGGCCGGACCATCCACACTCACGCCTTCTACGTGGACGCCAAAAGCATGGGCTTCGTGCGCACCGTACGCGGCCTCTGCTGCGGCAATCAGCAGCTTGGAGGGCATGCACCCTACGCGGGCGCAGGTCGTACCATAGGGCCCGCCTTCGATCAGCAAAGCCTCAAGTCCGGCGGACTTGACCGCACGATAGGCCGATAGACCGGCCGTGCCGGCGCCGATAATCGCGACATCTGTTTTCAGTTGTTTCATGCTGCGCAACCTCCGTATGGATTCCTGCGTACTCAGCGCCCATCCCACTCGCTGACGAACTGATGATAATCGGGGCGCTGGGGCGCCTGGCCCGGCTCTATCGGCGTGCCGATCGCAATATAGCCCATGAAACGGTAATCGAGCGCATCGAACCCAAGCGCCTCCCCGACCTCGTCCACATAGGTGCCCAGCCCTGTGCTCCAGAACGCCGCGTAACCGAACATGTGGACGGCATTGAGAATATTGGTGACTGCCGCGCCGGTAGCCAGCATGCGCTCGGTCTCCGGAATCTTGGTATTGGCGTGATCAAGCTTGCACGCGACAGCGATGATGAGCGGGACTTTGCTCAGCCAGCGGCGTGTGGTGTCCGCCTTGGGCGGCGGCATCTGCATGCCAGCCTCGTCCAGCTTCGCAAAGACCATGTCGGCGAGCCGTCCGACGGCCGCGCCGCGGATCAGCTTGAAACGCCATGGCTGCAGCCGACCATGATCGGGCGCAGACATAGCGCTTTGCAGAATACGGGCCAGCTCCTCGCTGGAGGGACCAGGTTCCTGCACGAACTTGACGGAACGTCGGGACAACAGAAAATCAATGGGAGCAACAGACATCATCATCCTTTAACAAGCAGCGCCTTCATTTCGCGTATCGCCTTTTCCCAGCCCTCAAATACCGCACGGGAAACAATGGCGTGGCCGATATTCAGCTCGGCAATACCCGGCAGCGCCACAATGGTATCGACATTATCGTAGTGCAGCCCGTGGCCCGCGTTGACGCGCAAGCCATGGCTCACGCCCAGCGCAATGGCGGCGCGCAGCCTGGCAAGCTCGGCCTCCAGCGCCGGCTGGCCTGTACAGGTCGAGGCGCCGGCCTGACCGGATGCCGGTCGATCCTGGCCCATACCACGAAAGACGGCATCATGCGCTTCGGCATAGGCTCCTGTATGCAACTCGATAACTGTCGCGCCTGCCCGCTGAGCCGCATCAACCTGCTGCGGATCGGGATCGATAAACAGGGATACGCGTATACCTGCGTCATGCAATTGCGCTACCGCTTGCCGAACCTGTTCATATTTGCCGTGGACGTCCAGGCCGCCCTCGGTGGTCAATTCCTCACGTTTTTCGGGAACCAGGCAAACATCCTGCGGGCGCACACGGCAGGCGATGGCCAGCATTTGCGGCGTGATAGCGCATTCGAGATTCATGCGGGTGCGCAGCGCCGGCCGGATCGCCTCGACGTCGGCGTCCTGGATATGACGCCGGTCTTCGCGCAGATGCAGTGTAATCAGATCGGCTCCGGCCTCTTCGGCGCGCAGCGCCGCCTCGAGCGGATCCGGGTAAAAGGTATGCCGTTGCTGGCGCAGGGTAGCAACGTGATCGATATTTACACCCAGCTCTAACATGCAGCCCTCTTTGATACTGGTTTTTCAGGATAACCCGTTGACACGGGCGCCCCTATTATCGCCTTTTCCGGCAGGCGAAGGCGGCGGCCTCCCGCCGCCATCCGCACTCCGCTGACCAAACGCCCTACTGGCTTGCCTCAGGTACGGGATGCATCCCCACGGCCTGGCCGCGTACGTGCTCGGGCTGGCCGGTGGCATCGGCTTGCGTGCTGGTTTCCAGCCAGCCGCCACCCAGGGCCTTGTACAACTCCACCCGATTGAGCAGCGAATCCATGCCGGTCTGCAGGAAGAGCTGCTGCGCGCTGTAGAGGTCGACCTCGGCGCTCTGCACTTGCAGAAAGCTGTCGATGCCGGTTTCGTAGCGCAAATTGGCGAGTTTCAAAGTCTGGGAGGCCGAAGCCTCCAGTGCGCGCAAGGCATCGAGCTGGCTGGCGTAGGTGGCCTCGCCAGCCAGGGCATCGGCGACTTCGCGAAACGCTGTCTGTATGGTTTTCTCATACTGGGACACGGCGATGTTCTTGCGCGCCTCCGCCAATGCCAGATTGCCCCTCAGGCTGCCGCCCGAGAAAATGGGAATCTGTATCTGCGGTGAATACTGCCAATAGCGCTGACCCGAACTGAACAGGCCGCCGAGATCTGTGCTCGCAAACCCCAGCAGCCCGGTAATGGATATATTCGGGAAAAATGCCGCGCGCGCTGCGCCGATATTGGCGTTGGCGCCCTTCAGGGCATTCTCCGCACCCATGATGTCGGGTCTGCGCTCGAGCAGATCGGAAGGCAGACCGACCGGTATCTTGGCCAGCACCTGATCCCGACCGAAGACCGCTTCGGGCGGCAGATTGTCCGGCATTTTCACGCCAAGCAAAAGCTGCAGGGCATTGCGGGCCTGTGCCTGCTGACGGGTAATACTGGACAGATCTGCACGCACGGTTTCAAGCTGGCTGCGGGACTGGTTCAGGTCCAGCGCGGATGCCACACCGGCATCGTAGCGCGCCTTGACCAGATCGAAGGTCTCCTGGCGGCTGCGCAGCGTGCTGCGGCTCAACTGCTCGAGCTCTTGCGCGGTACGCAGTCGGAAATAGGCCTCGGCCACTTGCGCCACCAGGTTGATATGAACGGTACGGCGCGCCTGAGCAGTAGAAAGGTATTGCTGGAATGCCGCCTCGCTGAGGTTACGCACCCTGCCGAAGAAGTCCAGCTCGAAGGCTGTCAGTCCTATGCCGGCCTGATAGCTGTGCGAAACGCTGGGAGAGTCCGCTCCTTGCATGCGCAGGTTTTCCGGCGAACGAGTCACCTGGCCGTTGGCGCCCACGCCTATGGTCGGCCAGCGATCTGCCTCCGCAACACCATACTGTGCCCTGGCTTCTTCCACGCGTTGCACGGCAATGCGCATATCGCGGTTATTGGCCAGCGCGATGCTGATGAGCGCCTTCAGGTGCTCATCTCGAAAAAACTCATCCCAGCCCAGGTCTGAGCTATAGCCGGCATGTGTCCCATCCGCGGCGCCGTTGTTTGCGGCCGCCGCATCGGGATACTGGCCAGGCACGGGCGCTTCCGGCCGTTCATAGGTGGGCGCCAGTGAGCACCCCGACAGAGCCAGCGCCAGCAGCGCCGTCAACGTCGTGTAACGAAAAATTGGCCGACTCATGCTTTGTCCTCGTTGTGTCCGCTCTGATGTTCCTGATGCGCGCCAGCATGCGCCGACGCGTCGTGGCTGCTGGCCGGTACGCCATGGTCGCCGAATACCTTGGGCTTGGTCTTGAACAGCCCCAGCACGACCACAAAGAACGCCGGTACAAAGATCACGGCCAGAGGCGTCGCAGCAAGCATGCCGCCCAACACGCCCAGACCCACGGCGTTCTGGCTGGCCGCGCCCGCGCCGGTGGCTATCGCCAGCGGTACGACACCAAGAATGAAGGCAAAAGAAGTCATCAGAATGGGACGGAAGCGCAGCTTGGCGGCCTGGACCGTCGCGTCGACCAGACTGCCGCCCTGCGCGTAGATATCCTTGGCGAACTCGACAATCAGGATGGCGTTCTTCGCCGCCAGACCGATCACGGTCACCATGCCTACCTGGAAGTACACATCGTTGGACATCCCCATGATGGTGATCAGGGCAACCGCCCCCAGCATGCCCAACGGCACCGCCAGCATGACCGACAACGGGATCGCCCAGCTCTCATAAAGCGCAGCCAGCACCATGAACACGATGAGCACCGACAGGCCCATCAGAATCAGGGACTGGTTGCCCGCCTGGATTTCCTGATAGGACAGCCCCGTCCATTCGTAGCCTATGCCCGCCGGCAATTGCGCCACCAGCCGCTCCATTTCGGCCATGGCCTGCCCCGTGGAATAACCCGGTTGCGCATCCCCGCCTATACGGACAGTCTCGTAGCTGTTGTAGCGCACAACCTGAACTGGCCCTTCGCTCCACTCGATCGAAACAAAGGACGACAAAGGCACCATTTTGCCATCGGTGTTGCGGGCATTGAGCTTCAGGATGTCCGCCGGGCTCATGCGATGTTCCTGCTCGGCTTGCACCCAGACGTTCTGCACCCAGCCCTGATTGGTGAAATTGCCGACATAAGACGAACCCAGTGCTGTGGAAATCAGCGTGGCCGCTTCGGAGAAGTCCACGCCCAATGCAGCGGCCTTGGTACGGTCGATGTTCAGCTTGAGCTGCTTGCCGCCGCCCAGGCCGGTGATGCGAGTGTCCTTGAGAATGCTGCTCTTGCCGGCCAGCTGCAGCAATTGCTGCGACGCTGCCACCAAGGCGTCGTGGCCCAGGCCCGCGCGGTCTTCCAGCCTGAGGTCGAAGCCCGCCGCATTGCCCAACGACGAAATAGCCGGCGGAACCACTGAAAACACCATGGCGTCCGGAATGCCGAACAGCAAGTTCTGAATGGCTTTGCCGGCCAGTGCCTGCGCAGAATTTTCCGGGCCCTTGCGTTCGGAGAAATCCTTGAGCGGCACGAAGGCAATAGCGGCGTTCAGACCGTTGCCGTTAAAGCTGAAACCCTGCACGGCCACGATATTTGCGACCTGCGGCTGATCCATGAAGAATTTCTCGACACGATCAATGACCTCGAGCGAACGGTTGGCCGTGGCCCCCGCTGGAAGCTCGATATTGGCGATGATATAGCCCTGGTCTTCCTCAGGCAGGAACGACGTGGGCAGACGGAAATACATCCAGCCCAGCACGAGAACCAGCAGCAGATAGACGAACATCATCCTGCCGCCCCGTTTCAGGCTGCGCGACACCATGCTTTCGTATTTGTTGGTGGTGCGCTCGAAACTGCGATTGAACCAGCCAAAGAATCCCTTCTTGCTTTCGTGGTGTCCCTTGGGCACAGGCTTGAGCAGCGTCACGCACAGCGCCGGCGTGAACGAGAGCGCCAGAAAACCCGAGAACATGATGGACACCGCCATCGCCACCGAGAACTGACGATAAATCACGCCAACGGAGCCCGACATGAAGGCAAGCGGCAGGAATACCGTGGTCAGCACCAGCGTGATCCCGACAATGGCACCGCTGATCTGCGGCATGGCCTTGCGTGTGGCCTCCTTGGGCGACAGCCCCTCCTCCACCATGATCCGCTCGACGTTTTCCACCACCACAATGGCATCGTCCACCAGAATACCAATGGCAAGCACCATGGCAAACATGGTCAGCACATTGATCGAGAAACCGAGCGCCATCATCACGGCGAACGATCCCATCATGGCCACCGGCACGACCAGCGCCGGAATCAGGGTATATCGCACGTTCTGCAGGAACACGAACATCACGACAAACACCAGCACCATGGCCTCGAGCAGCGTATGCACCACCTGTTCGATGGAAATCGAAACGTAGGGAGACGTGTCGTAAGGAATGGAATAAGTAATATTGTCTGGGAAGTACTTGGCCAGCTCATCCATCTTGGTCTTGATGCCCTCGGCCGTGGACAGCGCATTGGCGCCAGGCGAAAGGGCAATGGCGAACGCCGCCGTGGGCTTGCCGTTCAGACGTGCGCCGAACTGGTAGCTGTCGGACCCGACCTCTATCCGCGCGACATCCTTCAGGCGCACGGTCGCGCCGTCTACGTTGGCGCGCAGCACAATGTTGCCGAACTCTTCCACGGTCGCCAACTGGCCGTTGACGACAATAGGCGCAGAAGTGCGCTGAGAAGCGGGGTTGGGCGGCGCGCCAAGTATGCCGCCCGAAACCAGCACGTTCTGGCGCGAAATGGCTGAATTGACATCCGCTGCGCTGAGATTGAAACCGGTGAGCTTGTCCGGGTCCACCCAGATACGCATGGCGCGCGGCGCGGCGAACAGCTGGAAGCTGCCCACGCCTTCCACGCGGGAGACCGAGTTCTGTATGTTGCGGGTGATGTAATCGGCCAGCGCGGTCTGATCCAGCGTGCCGTCTGTCGAGGATACAGCCACCACCATCAGGAAGCCCGTATTGCTCTGATCGACCTTCAGGCCCTGTTGCGTCACCGCCGTCGGCAGCTTGGATGTGACATTGGACAGGCGATTCTGCACGTCCACCTGGGCCATGTCGGGATCGGTGCCTGGCTTGAAAGTCACTGATATTTCCGAACTGCCATAGGAATCGCTGACCGATTCGTAGTACAGCAGATCCTTGGCGCCATTGAGCTCATTCTCGATGACGCTGGACACCGTCGTGGCGACCTCTTCGGCCGATGCGCCTGGATAGGTGGCCTGGATGGTAATGGTGGGTGGCGCGACCTCGGGATACTGTGATACCGGCATATTCGGAATCGCCAGCAAACCGGCCAGCGTGATGCCCAGGGCAACGACCCACGCAAAAATCGGACGATCTATAAAAAACTGTGGCATGTGTGCTCACTTTTCATGCATAAACGCTGCGGGCCCCTCGGGCCCGCTTTGGTCTGGCTGTGAATCAGCCCTGGGATTTTGCTGCCGCCGGCGCCTTGTCCGCCTGGCCCTTGTCCTGCTTGGCGCCCGCATCCGCGCCCTTCGGCGCCCCGGCACCGGCACCGGCACCGGCCTTGTCTGCCGGAGCAGCTCCTTTCTTGCCATCGCCCTGCTTCCAGGGCATGGGCTGCACAGGGGCTCCCGGACCGATCTTCTGGAACCCTTCGACAATAACGACATCGCCGGGCTTGAGGCCTTTGGCCACGATCGAACCACCATCGACCCTGGGACCGACAGTGACAACCGTGGGGCTGACCTTGCCATCCTTGACCGTCATGAGGCTGTCGAGGCCGTCAGCGGTGCGCTGAAAGGCCTGCTGGGGAACCACCAGGGCTTTTTCGTCGACCCCTTGGGCCAGACGCACCCGCACATACATACCAGGCAGGAGAATATGATCCGGATTGTCGAACAAGGCCCGCAGTCGGACCTGCCCGGTCGTGGGATCAACACTGACGCCCGAAAACAGCAGCTTGCCATCGTGATCGAAAGGCGTTCCGTCTTCAAGCATCACCTGGACCATCGCCTCGCCGTCGCCTGACTGGGTGAGCTCGCCGGACGCAAGCGCGCGGCGCAACTGGGCCAATTGCGTCGTGGAACGCGTAATGTCCACATAGACACGGTCCAACTGCTGCACCGTTGCCATTTGCGTGGCCGAGGCGGCGCTGACCAGCGCGCCTTCGGTCACCATGGATTCACCGATACGGCCATCGATAGGCGAAACGACCTTGGTATAGCCAAGGTTGATATTGGCCGATTGAAGCGCTGCCTTGGCCGACGCCACGGCGGCTTCGGCCTGCCCCGCCTGCGCTACGGCGTTATCGTATTCCTGACGGCTGACGGCGTTGGCCTTGATCAGCTTGGTATAGCGCGCAGCAAACAACCGAGCCGTACGCACGTCGGCTTCGGCATTCTTGAGCTGGGCAGCCGCCTGGTCGCGCAAGGCTATGTAAGGCGCAGGATCAATGGTAAACAGCAACTGCCCCTGCTTGACCTCGCCGCCCTGCTCGAAATTGATTTCTTCCACGATGCCGTCGACTCGCGCGCGTATCTGCGCATCCTTGATCGCTTCGACTCGCCCTGGCAAATCCACGCGTACTGGCGTCTTGGCAGGCTGGACTGTGATCACGCTGACAGGAACTTTCATTCCCTGTTGCTTGTCTTGACCTTTATCGCCGCATGCGGCCAACAAGAGCAGTGACGAAAATACAATAACGCGGATCTGCTGCGCTGAGGGCGCACGATAACTCGGCATGCGGAGGCTCCTGTGCAGTATTGACGCCCTTTTGAGGCTAACTGCATCGCTTCTGGTTGTTTATCAAAGCGAAAGTATAAGGGTAAACAGCTACTATACAAATATTCTTACTCATTTCAGTATGTTTCACCCTTGCAGGGTGGCATGCCACTTGCTGTTCGCAGGCTCCCCCTGTCGGGGAATGAACTGACGAACAGGAGGCTTTATGTCCAGGCAAACAATACCTCGCACGCTCGCCATCGTGGCCATGGCCATGGCACTGGGCGCCTGCGCGCACAATGAAACCGCGCAGCAACGCAGTGCGGCGCAATACACCGATGATGCAACCATCAACACCAACGTGCAGGCGGCCGTGATCGGCGTACCCGGAGTACATGCGAACGAAGTGCAGGTCAGCACGTATGAAGGCGTCGTGAAGCTGCGCGGCAAGGTCGACACACAGAAAGCGGCACAGAATGCCATCCAGGCCGCGCGTCAGGTCCAGGGAGTCAAGACAGTTGACTACGACATGGACGTCAAGTCAACGTACTGATCGCTACGAACAGGCCCGGGCTGCAATAGCGGCCCGGGCCTGCATCTTGCAGGCCGCTGCGCGTCGCCTGCCGTCGTATCCGTCAGATATTCCTTTCTAGGTCTGGACTGGAAAGCGGGTCGAAATCCTCCCACTTGCCGTCATGCCAGCGGCCGCGGGCACGTTCCACCTCCACACCACCCGCATCACGCAGCAGACCCGCAATGCGTTTTTCCTGCTCAGGCTCGACATGCGCGGCAAGCACCACGCCCGACTGCCGCCCCTCGCTGCCCCTGGCCGCCTGGGCCCGCGCACCAGTCTGGGCCGGGTGGGATTTTCCCAGGCGATTCATGGCGCCCAGCAGGGATCCAATGTAGGCGCCGACGCCAGCGCCTGCCGCAATGGCCACGGGACCGATGCCCGACACCGCAGCAACAATACCGCCCAGCACTGCCCCGGCTATGCCAAAAATGGCAATACCAACAAGCGTGCCCTGTGGCGCCCCACGTGAGCCGGGATCAGCGACGCGATCCCCGCCCAGTGGATAGCGGTCATGGCTGCCGGGCGGATTCACAAAGAAGGTGTGCAGATTATCCGAGGCCACGCCTGCCTCCATCAAACTGAAAGCGGCGGTCTGCGCAGCGTCGAAGGTATCGAAACGGGCGGCTACGATCAATGCCATACTCAACTCCCTGGCGACGATATAAGACATATGCTCCGCAGCAAATGCCATGCCTGTGTCATAAGCCGGGCGGGCGCGCCGCCAACACGGGCTTGCCCGCGACACTGCCCTATCCGCGCCGGATGCCCAGTGTTCAGGCCTGCCCCTGTTTTTTCAAGCGCACTTCCATCAGCAGATACCAGATGCCCGCGATGAACAACGGCGCAAGATAGTACACGGCGCGATAGACCAGCGTGGAAGCCAGCACAGCGCTGCGCGGCAGGTCCGGCGAGGACAGGAGCGCAACCGTCATGGCCTCCAGCACTCCCAGACCGGCTGGCAGGCGTGCGATCAGACCGGCGATGGCGCTGAGCAACACGACTCCCAGAACCAGGACATAGCCTGGACCATCTGGCAGCAGCAAATACAATATGCCGCCCATCAGGCTCCAGTTAAGCGCCGCCAACGCCACCTGCGCCAGCGCCATCTGTCCCGACGGCAGCTCAATCTCATGCCCGCGCAGCGACCACTTGCGCTTGCGCGACACGAAGCAGGATGCGACGTAAATCAGCGCCAGCGCCACCAGGCCGACCCCCAGCCCTCGCAGCGCGGCCGAGCCGACATGCCAGCCCGAAGGCAGCGTCACCACACCAGCGGCAAACACCAGCCCCGCAATCAGCCCATAACCGGCCCAGTTGCTTGTGACGGCAAGCCCGAAAATCCGTGTGGCATTGCCCGGTGAGACGCCGCTCTTGGTATACAGGCGCAGACGCAAACCCAGCCCGCCTACCGAAGATCCCAGGGACATCGTGAACGCGTAGGAAATGCAGGCAATCACCATCGTGCGCAACGTGGACAGATCATGCCCGGTGTACCACTTTCCCAGCAAATCGAAGCAGGCGTAGACTAGGTAACTCACCAGTGTCAGCCCCGCCGCCAGCAACAGCGATGTCATCGGTGTGCGAGCCATGGCCGCCAGCACTTTGTCCCACTCGACATGGCTTGCGGCAATGCCCAGCAGCAACACCACAAGCACGATAAACCCTGCCGTAAGCACCCGGCGCAGAACAGCCCAGTGCGATCTGGCCCATTGCGCAATGCCGGACTTCCCGCCCGGCGTCACGACTTTCCCTCCCGCTGCGCACGGCTGGCGGCAGACACCGATCTGAGCGGATTCTTGCGTGCCGGCAGCCAGCTCGCCCAGGAGGGAAAGCGACGCAGAAAATGAAACACGAATACGCCCAGCACAACGCGCTGCAGTTTGCGGCGCGGCTGGGTATCCCTGAGCATCTGCTTGCAGTGACGGGCAATCAGGTGCTCCAGCCTGTCCTCCAGATGGTGACTGAACTCCGGGTCCAGTATCATGACATTGGCTTCAAGATTGAGCGCCAGGCTCAACGGATCCAGATTGCTCGAGCCCACTGTGGACCACGTGCCATCGACCACGGCCACTTTGCCATGCAGCGGCCGCTCGCAGTATTCATGGATCTCGACACCTGCGGACAACAAATAGTCGTAGAGCATGGTCGCCACAAAACGGGCAGCCGGCATATCGGGCTCGCCCTGCAGGATCAGGCGGACCTTGACTCCGCGCTGCGCTGCGCCGCGCAGATCGCGCAGCAGGCGATAGCCAGGAAAAAAATAGGCATTGGCTATCGTGACATACTCCTTGGCCGCGCGTATCCCCACGCGGTAGTGCTGTTCGATGTCGCCCGTATGTTCATCGTTGTCCCGCACCACGAGCGCAGCAGAACTCTCTCCAGCCGCCGGACCGGCTTGCGGCTCGCGACGCCGCCGCAGCCTGCGCCATGATCTTCGTGCAGGCTTGACGGGCGACAGCACCTTGGCCTCAAAGCGGACAATGTCATCGACCAGCGGCCCACGGATGGAAATGGCGTAATCCTGCTTGGCCGTAGGTCCGAAATCCGCCAGATGATCGGCGCCGAAATTAATCCCGCCGACAAAGGCGATCTGCTCATCGACAACAACGATTTTCCGGTGCAGCCTTCTGAACAGATTGGTTCGCATGCCGAACAGGCGCGGCTTCGGATCAAATACATGAAAGCCAACGCCTACCGAAGTCATCGCGTCGATAAAGGCCGGCGCGAGGTCGGCGGTTCCATAGCCGTCAACGGCGATATCAATGCGCACACCGCGTTTTGCCGCCGCGATGACCGCCTGCTGCAGGGCAGTACCGACCTTGTCTTCGAAAATGATGAAAGTCTCGATGACAACGCTTTGCCTTGCCTGCTCGATGGCCTCGATGACGGCCGGAAAATACTCCTCACCATTCTCGAGCAGTCTGATGGTGTTTCCGGTAGTCCAGTTCGCTTTCATAAGGCAAGCTCCACAGCCAGAGGCGCGTGATCCGACAGTTGCGACCACGGCCTGCGCGACAGCGACATTGCGTCGAAATGGGTGATGTTGCGCACATAAATGCGGTCAAGCCGCAACAATGGCATGCGCGCGGGGAAGGTGCGCGCCACACGCCCGTTCTTCTCTCTGAAGACTTCGCGCAGCCCCTTTACACGCATCAGCATGCGCTGCCCTCGCTGGCGCCAGTCGTTGAAGTCTCCCGCAATCACCAGCGGCGCATGCGCGGGAACATCCTCGTCGATATACCGGCACAGTTCATTGAGCTGAAGATGGCGATGGCCTTCGCGCAGCCCCATGTGCACGCAGATGACATGTATCTGGCCATGATAGTCGGGAGGCTGCAGCACGCAATGCAGCATCCCCCGCTTTTCATGGCTGTCCACAGAGATATCGATATTTTGGTAGCTGGCTATGGGAAATTTCGACAGCACGGCATTGCCGTGGTGCCCGTGAGGATATACAGCATTTCGGCCATAGGCGAACTGCGGCCAGATCGTATCGGCAAGAAACTCGTATTGACTGGTCGCCGGCCAGCGGGCCAGATTCTCGGCATGCTGATGGTGCGCGCCCAGCACTTCCTGCAAAAACACAATGTCTGCACGCGTGGCGCGTATGGCATCCCGCAGTTCGTGCAGGATGAAACGGCGATTGAACGCCGTAAAACCCTTGTGGGTATTGACCGTCAGTATTCTCAGCGTTAGCGGTTTGTCCTCAATCGTCATGGAGTCGGGCAGGCCTATTGTTATAGAACTTCCAACAGCAAATAGCGTGCCTGGCAGGGTATGGACGCCAGCCACGCCGTTCAGGAGGACTGCTTCGGCCCTACCCCAGGAGCAGGGCGTCGTCCGCCAGCTTCTCGCCGCGCACCCGCTCGAACATGCGGAGCAGATCCGGCACATCCAGCCCCTTGCGCTCCGGGCCCGACACATCCAGCACCACATTGCCCTGATGCAGCATGACGGTGCGATCGCCGACATCCAGCGCCTGCCGCATACTGTGCGTCACCATCATGGTGGTGAGGCTGCCCTCGGCCACAATGCGGGCGGTGAGATCCAGCACGAACTGGGCCGTGCGCGGATCGAGCGCCGCAGTATGCTCATCAAGCAGCAGGATACGCGACGGCCTGAGCGCCGCCATCAGGAGGCTCACGGCCTGACGCTGCCCGCCGGAAAGCAGGCCTATGCGGTCCGTCAGACGGTTTTCCAGCCCCAGCCCCAGCACCTGCACACGCTCGCGAAACTCGTCCCGCATGGCCGCCTTGACGGCCTTGCCGAAGCTGCGGCGCTTGCCCCGGCTATAGGCCAGGGCAAGGTTTTCTTCTATGGTGAGGTCTTCGCAAGTGCCCGCCATGGGATCCTGGAAAACACGTGCAACACGAGATGCGCGCGTCCAGACTGGCTCGGTCGTGACATCTTTGCCGTCGATGGAAATGGTGCCGCTGTCGATAGGAAGATCGCCTGACACCGCATTCAGGAAGGTGGACTTTCCCGCGCCATTGGAACCGATCACCGTCACGAACTGCCCTGCGGGAATATCCAGCGACAGCCCGCGCAAAGCACGAGTTTCAATGGGTGTGCCCGCATTGAAGGTAATGGAGACGTTTTTTGCACTCAACATGTCAGCGCCCTCCCTGACCGCGCAAACGCCGTTTGATCAGCGGAATAACCAGCGCAATGGTTACCAGCACAGCCGTAACCAGGTTGAGATCCTGTGCTTTCAGGCCGATAAAATCGGCATTGAGCGCCAGGGCGATAAAGAAACGATACAGCACCGCGCCCACAATCACCGCCAGCGTGGCAACGACCAGCCGGCGCGAAGGCAGAACGCTTTCGCCGACAATCACCGCCGCCAGACCGATGACAATGGTGCCTATGCCCATGGAAATGTCTGCGCCGCCCTGCGATTGGGCAAACAGGGCCCCCGCCAGTGCGCACAAGGCATTGGAAATACCCATGCCCGCAAGAATTCGGTTGCCGGTCGCCACGCCCTGCGAGCGCGCCATGCGCGGATTGGAGCCGGTGGCGCGCATGGCTAGCCCGGTTTCAGTCGAAAAATACCAATCCAGCGCCAGCTTGATGATTACAACCAGCACCAGCAGCATCAGCGGACGGGCGACATAGTCGCTCAGGCCTTCGGGCTGCAGCACGGTAAAGACGGTGGGCTCGGTGATCAGCGGCACATTAGGGCGTCCCATGATGCGCAGATTGATCGAGTACAGCGCAATCATCATCAGGATACTGGCCAGCAGATCCATGATTTTCAGGCGCACATGCAGCCAGCCCGTCATCATGCCGGCCACTGCACCTGCCAGCGTCGCGATCAACGTGGAGGTGAAGGGATCCATGCCCGCGCTGATCAGCGTGGCCGCGGTCGCACCACCCAACGGGAAGCTGCCGTCGACAGTGAGATCCGGAAAGCGCAGGATGCGGAAGGAAATCAGGACGCCCAGGGCGACCAGGCCGAATATCAGCCCTATCTCCAGCGCGCCCCACAAAGAATAAATAGACATGGTCCAACTCGTTGCGTTGAAAAAGAAACAGGTGGGCTGCTGAGACAACCCACCTGTTTTGCCTGACCGGAGATTTTAATCAAGAATCGGATTATTCCGGACTGGCCCGCCAGGAAACACACAGACCGTCGTCAGAGACGACGGACACAGCGCTATTGAATCACCTGCTTGGCCGACTTGATGAAAGCATCAGGCAGTTTCACACCCTGCTTCTTGGCTGCGCCCAGATTGACGAACAGCTCAAGCTTGTCGCTGGTTTCCGAAGCAATATCGCCAGGCTTTTCGCCCTTCAGGATGCGCACGACCATTTTGCCTGTCTGCAGGCCCAGGTCGTGATAATTGACGCCCAGCGCTGCGATGGCGCCGCGCTTGACGCTATCGGTATCGGAGGCGATCAGCGGTATCTTGGCATCGTTGCCGACCTTGACCAGTGACTCATAGGCAGACACGACGTTGTTGTCGGTATTGGTGTAGATGACATCAACCTTGCCTACCAGGCTGCGCGCTGCGGCGCCCACATCGACGGTGCGCGCCGCAGTGGCTTCGACCAGCGACATGTCGGCCTTGGGAAGCAGTTCACGCAACTGCTTGACCACCACAGCGGAATTAGCCTCGCCGGGGTTGTAGACCATGCCCACACGCTTGGCATCGGGAACAACTTTCTTGATGAGATCTATCTGCTTTTCGAGCGCCAGGCTGTCGGAGACGCCAGTGACGTTCGTGCCCGAAGCATCCATGGAGGGAACCAACTGCGCGGCCACGGGATCCGTGACGCCCGAATACACAATGGGAATGGACTTGGTCGCCGCGACCACAGCCTGCGCTGTCGGCGTTGCGATGGCAACGATCACATCAGGATTGTCGCCCACATACTTGCGGGCGATCTGCGCGGCGATGGCATTATTGCCCTGCGCGGTCTGGAACTGCCAGGTGAAGTCTTTTTTCTTGGTGTATCCGTCCTGGTCCAGGATTTCTTTTACGCCATCCTTGATGGCGTCAAGCGCAGGATGCTCGACGATAGACATGACCGCGACTGACTGCGCAAAAGCCGGCGCCTGCGCAAGCGCTGCCACCACGGCCGCAACGCCCGCCAGCAAGCCGGCAGATTTGCTGAACTTCATTTAGTGCTCCTTGTCCGATTTGAATGCAGCGAGAGTCAGCAAGGCGCGACTCCGCCAATGGCCGTAAGTCTAACGCGTCAGGCGGAAACTTTCCTCAAGGGAAATCCCTGCCGGCAGGACGGCCCCCCTCACACCACCAGCGTGCCGCCCGCGCTGTGCCCGGCCAGCAGCGCTCTGGCCCAGCGCCGGGCCGGCAGACCGCAGGCGGCCTCGACCTGCTCTGCACGCTGCAGCAGCCGGGCCACGCTGACGTCCAGCACAGGCCCCTTGAATGCCAGAACGATACGATTGCCCTCATCGATCTCCGGCAATTCAAGCACCCGGCCCCCAAAGGCCGCGCGGATATTGTCCAGATTGCGCGGAAAACTGGCATGGTTGCCGAACAGGTTGACGCTCATGACGCCCACATCGGCCAGCGTACGGCGACAGCCTTCGTAAAAGGCGACGCTGTCACGCACGGGCCCCTGAGCCTGGCCATCGTAAAGATCAACCATCAGCGCCATATAGCGCCCCAGATTGCGGGGTTCCTGCACCCACTCGCCCGCATCGCAATGTTCAATCGCGGAGCGGGCGGGTCCGGGCAGGCGAAAATACATCCGGCACGCGGCGGTGACAGCAGGATTCCACTCGGCCGTGACAACGGACGCAGGTGTATGCTTGAGCGTAAAGCGCAGCAAAGAGCCCGCGCCCAGCCCGAGAATGCCCACTTCATCGGTGCGGCCCGGTTCCAGAAACAGCAGCCAGGACATCATCTGGCGGGTATAGGCCAGCACCAGCTCGGCCGGCGCCGCTACACGCATGGCGCCCTGTATCCACTGCGAACCGAAATGCAGATAGCGTATGCCGTACTCTTCCGACAGCGTCGGCTCATCGACGGCATGCTCGGCCTGCCGCTGCCTGCGCGGCTCAGACACGTTCGAAAATGGCGGCAATGCCCTGGCCACCGCCTATGCACATGGTGACCAGCGCATAACGGCCCTGAATGCGCTCAAGCTCGTGCAGCGCCTTGACGGTGATAATGGCGCCGGTTGCGCCGATGGGGTGACCCAGGCTGATGCCGCTGCCATTGGGATTGACCTTGGCCGGATCAAGGCCAAGCTCCTTGCTGACTGCGCAAGCCTGCGCGGCAAAGGCCTCATTGGCTTCGATGACATCCATCTGATCAATATCGAGCCCGGCCTTCTGAAGCGCGATGCGCGTGGCCGGCACAGGACCAATCCCCATATAGCGCGGATCGACCCCTGCGTGACCATACGACAGCAGCCGTGCCATGGGCTTGAGGCCGCGCGCCTGTGCTGCCTTGCCGGTCATGAGCAGCACTGCGCCCGCCCCATCGTTCAGCCCGGACGCATTGCCGGCTGTCACCGTGCCGTTTTCTTTCTGAAAAACAGGCTTCAGGCTCTGGAAATTTTCAGCGGTCGCGCCCATGCGCACGTGCTCGTCAGTATCGAACACGACCTCTCCCTTGCGCGTCTTGCGCACCACAGGAACGATCTGATCCTTGAAATACCCCTGCTCGATGGCCGCCTGTGCGCGCTGATGCGAGGACAGCGCCAGCGCATCCTGGTCCTCGCGGCTGATGTCGTATTTCTTGGCGACGTTTTCGGCAGTGATGCCCATATGGACTTTCTCGAAGGGATCGGACAAGGCGCCCGTCATCATGTCCTGCATCACACTGTCGCCCATGCGCGCACCCCAGCGCTGCGACGGCGCGATATACGGAGCACGGCTCATGCTTTCAGCGCCCGCGCCGATGGCCACCTCGGCATCGCCCAGCCGCAAGGCCTGCGCGGCGGAAACAATGGCCTGCAGGCCCGAACCGCAAAGACGGTTGACATTAAAGGCAGGGGTGGAGTGGGACATGCCTGCGTTCAGGGTGGCCACGCGCGACAGATACATGTCGCGAGGCTCCGTATTGATGACATGGCCAAAGACAACATGGCCGACGTCTTCCGCCGGCACCTTGCTGCGTTCGAGCACAGCCTTGAGCACCGTGGTGCCCAGATCGCAGGGCGACACATCCTTGAGTCCGCCGCCAAAATCCCCGATAGCAGTACGGCACGCGCCAACAACGACAACATCTTCCATTTTCTGTCTCCCGATCGACTATTTCAGTTGAGTGCTAGATGAAAACACCATCTTAACGCTTCCTTGAAAAATTTGCGGCGGCGCAACATACTTTTGCCGGCGGCCCGCCAAAGTAAAAAAGCGACGGTCCATGCCGTCGCTTTTTTTGCTGCGAGCTGATGCTGCCCCGCCCGCGTCAAACACCTGCAGCACCACTTTTGCGCGAAAGCGGTACCAGAGACAGATGCTAATCCTGAAGCTCTTCCGCAGGAGCGGCCTGCTTGCTATCCTGTTTTTCTTCGGCGTGGTCGTTGCTCGCAGGAGCAACCCAGTTCAGGGGCTCGATCACGAAAGGCTGCTTCTTGGCGGTAGATTGTGTTGCCATGGTTTTGCTCTCCTTGACGCATTACAGGGGCACTCCGTGCGCCCCGTACTTTCCCAGTATACTTCGATTCCGAAAATTAATCAAATTTGACAAGTATTTAGCGTATAAATAAGCGAAGATCATGCAATTCACGCTATCTACCGAAGCGCTCAACCCGGGCTGCCGCAGACATACGCCCCGCAACGCGTCGCAAGCCTCAATCAGGCATCGACCCCAGCGGCAATTCACGGATAAATACGGGCAACGCCGGCGGGACTGCCGCATGGGCTTAAAATGCCCGATCCGGCGGCGCAGCCATCAGTACGTTTCCGGGGCGTCCATGCGGGCAGTCCGCCCATGCGCCCCGCACTTTCCTGGCAGCACGAAAACCGCACGAATAAAGGATGCACGACGCTTATGAAACTCGCCACGTGGAACGTCAATTCCCTCAAGGTACGCCTGCCGCAGGTGCTGGACTGGCTGCGCGACAATCCCGTTGATGCCCTGTGCCTGCAGGAACTCAAGCTCGCGGACGATAAATTCCCGCTCGACGCGTTTACCGAAATCGGCTACCAGGCTCAATGGGCAGGACAAAAAACCTATAACGGCGTCGCCATTATCGCGTCTGCCGAATGCCTGGATGTGCAGCGCAACATCCCCTCCTTCGACGATCATCAGCGCCGCATTGTGGCAAGCACCCTGGCCAGTCCGGCTGGCGACATCCGTGTGATCAGCGCGTACTGTCCCAATGGCCAGGCGGTCGGCAGCGACAAGTACGCCTATAAACTGCAGTGGTACGAGGCGCTGCATGACTGGCTCAAGGAGGAACTCAAGCGCTATCCGCGGCTGGCCATCCTGGGTGACTACAATGTTGCACCGGCCGATGCGGACGTGCACGATCCCGCCAAATGGGAAGGCGATGTGCTGGTATCGGAACCTGAACGCACGGCTTTTGAGCGCCTGCTGGATCTTGGCCTGACCGACTCCTTCCGGCTGTTCGACCAGCCAGAAAAATCCTTCAGTTGGTGGGACTACCGGCGCTTTGCCTTTCGACGCAATGCGGGCCTGCGCATCGACCATATCCTGCTTTCGGACGCGCTGACACCGCTATGCACGTCCTGCATCATCGACAAAACACCGCGCGGCAACGAACAGCCGTCCGACCACACGCCTGTCGTCGCCGAACTGAACTTCAACCTCAACACCGCCACGCGCACCGCATTATGAGTCACTACGCAAGCAGCCAGGTAGCCGCTCCCCTGGAACAGGGCCTGGCCCTGGACGTCACCATCGAAGATTTGCAGTTTCGCGCCTATGTGGTCGTGAGCGCTCCTGACATCGGGCTTGTCGCCGACATCGTGCCGGCAGAGCAGTTCGAGCTCGATGGCGATGTCCACGTCACCGCCGTGAGCCACCCCGACGAAGCCCGGACGCAGTGCGAAGACCTCGCCTTCAACATGAACCCTGGCGATGCCGCTGTATTCCTCTGCGGCAATCAGCAGGCGTATGAACGCACGCTCGAAGAACTGGGGCTCAGGCCTGTGTAAAATATGCAGTCTTTGCAGAAATAACGTCCGACATGCCCTCCTTTCCCGGCAATATCTTCATGGTGGTCGCGCCCAGCGGTGCAGGCAAGTCCAGCCTGGTCAACGCCCTGCTCGCTCAGGATCCTTCCATCGTACTCTCCATTTCCTGCACCACGCGGCCGCCGCGACCGGGTGAAGAAGCCGGCAAGCATTACCGATTCGTCACCCAGGAAGACTTTCTTGCGCTGCGCGACCGGCAAGCGCTGCTCGAATGGGCCGAAGTGCACGGCAATTTTTACGGCACGCCGCGCGACCGCATCGATGAAGCGCTGGCCCAGGGCCGGGATGTCATCCTCGAAATCGACTGGCAGGGTGCGCGCCAGGTACGCGAGCATTTTCCCCAGGCCATCGGCGTTTTCGTCCTGCCGCCATCCGTACAGGCACTCGAAGCCCGCCTGACCAAACGCGGCCAGGATGCTCCCGAAGTCATCGCACGACGCCTGCTGGCGGCGGGCAGCGAAATGTCGCATGCCTCAGAGTGCCAATATGTTATTATTAATCAAGAATTTAGCACCGCATTACTGCAGCTGGGGCAAATCGTCTCGGCAGCCCGTTTGCGCTACGCGTCCCAGGCAACGCGCAACGCGGATCTCTTTTCCCAACTGGGCATCAGCAAAACTGTTGCCTGACCCCATTTCCATACTTGATACCGCTATACAAGGTTAACAATGGCCCGCATCACTGTCGAAGACTGTCTGGATAACATCCCCAATCGCTTCAACCTCACGCTGGTTGCCGCATACCGTGCGCGCGAGCTGGCACAAGGCCACGAACCGCGCCTGGACACCAAGGACAAACCCACCGTCACCGCCTTGCGAGAAATCGCCGCTGGCGCCACCGGCGTGGAAATGCTCCGCAAAGTCCCAACCTGATACACCAGGGGCGGCAGGCTATGGCATTTTCAGCTCTGCGTGGCGCATCATCCGGGCTTCTGGCTGCCCTGAAGAAAGGCCCGCGCCTGCGCCGGAAAAAAAACGCAAAGCATTCCGCCAAGCCTGTCCCGCCTGAAGTCGGCGCCAATACCATCGCGTCACTGGCGCCGCTCAGCGAAATCATCAGCGACTACCTCGATCCCAAAGACGTAGAACGGGTCAAGGAAGCCTATCGATTCGCCGACCAGGCCCATCTGGGCCAATTCCGAGCCAGCGGCGAGCCCTACATCTCGCATCCTATTGCGGTCACGGAAATCTGTGCCGGCTGGAAGCTGGACGCCGACTCGCTCATGGCGGCGCTGTTGCACGATGTCATCGAAGATCAGGGCATCTCCAAGCAGGAACTGGCCGAAAAGTTCGGCGCCGATGTCTCGGAAATCGTCGACGGCGTCTCCAAGCTCGACCGCCTGGACTTCGCGACCAAAGCGGAGCAGCAGGCAGAAAGCTTCCGCAAGATGCTGCTGGCCATGTCGCGCGATGTCCGCGTCATTCTCATCAAGCTGGCCGATCGTCTGCACAATATGCGCACCCTGGGCGCGGTAGGCACAGAAAAACGGCGCCGGGTCGCGCGCGAAACCCTCGAAATCTACACGCCCATTGCGCATCGCCTTGGCCTGAATGCGCTGTTTCGCGAACTGCAGGACCTGTGCTTCAAGGCCATCTACCCTGATCGCTACGAAGTCCTCAAAAAAGCGTTGATGGCGGCGCGCGGCAATCGCCGCGAGGTGCTGGGCAAGATTTCGGATGCGGTACGCGTTGCCTTGCCCGCGGCAGGCATTGAAGCCGAAATCAGCGGCCGCGAAAAATCGCTCTACAGCATCTACACCAAGATGCTGGAACAAAAAAAATCCTTCTCGGATGTGCTGGACATCTACGGATTCCGCGTGATCGTGCATACGCTGCCGGAATGCTATCTGGCCCTGGGAACATTGCACCAGCTCTATCGCCCGGTGCCCGGCAAGTTCAAGGACTACGTCGCCATCCCCAAGCTCAATGGCTACCAGTCCCTGCATACCACTGTCGTCGGCCCCTATGGCACACCCGTCGAATTCCAGTTCCGGACGCGCGAGATGGATCACATCGCCGAAGAAGGCGTGGCCTCGCACTGGCTGTACAAAGACGACGACGTCTCGCTCAACGACCTGCAAAAGCGCACGCACCAGTGGCTGCAATCCTTGCTCGATATCCAGAGCCAGACCGGCGACTCGGGCGAATTCCTGGAACACGTCAAGGTCGACCTATTTCCTGATGCCGTATACGTGTTTACGCCTCAGGGCAAGATACTGTCGCTGCCGCGCGGCGCAACACCTGTGGATTTCGCCTATGCCATCCACACCGATGTCGGCAACCAGACGGTTGCATCCAAGGTCAATGGCGAATTCGCCCCACTGCGCACCGAACTAAAAAGCGGCGACTCCGTCGAGATCGTCACCTCGCCGGCTTCGCGCCCCAGCGCCCAATGGCTGAACTATGTGCGCACCGGCCGTGCCCGTTCGGAAATCCGCCATTATCTGCGCACCGTCAAATACGAAGAATCGGTGGCTTTCGGGCAGCGCCTGCTCAACCAGGCGTTCGACCAGCTCAAACTGCCGCATCCAGACAACGACGATCCTGAATGGGAAAAGCTCGCCAAGGGTTCGGGTGCGATTTCCCGCGATGAAATCCTCGCGGATATCGGTCTTGGCAAGCGTCTGGCTGCGGTCGTGGCCCGTCGCTTTGCACCCGAAAACAGGCTGCTGGCGACCACCGCCGCAGCCGTCGACGAACTGACCTCCTCCACCGGCTCGCCCATCGTGATTCACGGCAACGAGGGCCAGGCGGTTCAACTGGCGCCCTGCTGCGGACCGCTTCCCGGCGACGCCATTATCGGTGGCATACGGCTGGGCCATGGCCTGGTCGTGCATATGGAGGAATGCGCCGTGGCGCAGCGTGCGCGTGCGCGCGAGCCCGAGCGCTGGATACCTGTCATCTGGGACGCCAACACGGCGCGCCACCTGTCCACGCGGCTGGACGTCACAGTAACCAATGAGCGCGGTGTGCTGGGTCGGCTGGCAGCCGAAATCACCGAAGCCGATTCCAACATCATGCACCTGACCATGCAGGACGATGCGGGTGCAACAGGCGTGCTGCATCTGACCGTGCAGGTCGACAGCCGCAAGCATCTGGCGCAGGTAATACGTGCCATGCGCCACGTACCTCAGGTTCAGAAAATCGTCCGAGTCAAGGGCTAAGCCCTTACGCAGCCAGCAGCCAGGCCGCAGCGCCATAGGCCAGCACACCGGTCAGGGTCGCCCAGGCTATGGTCCGCAGATACCGGTGACCCAAGCCCACCCCCAGCAAACCCGCCAGCGCAGGCACAATCGTACTGACCGGCGACTGCCTGTCCACCAGCCCCCATAGCGATACCGTGAGCAATGCCACAATAGCCGAGGGACCGATGGCGTCAAGCGCCCTGCGTCCGCGCCCCATACGCATCTCACGGCCGGCAGTCCTGCCATGCCAGAGCATGGGCAGCAGCCGGATCAGAAAGGTGCCTGCACCGCAAAACACGATCACCCACAAGATCACGTTACCGGTCATTCCTGTATTCATCTGACCTCCGCCTGATCATCCATGGTCTTGCGGGCACGCAACAGTGGCGGCGCAGCCGGAAAACGCGCCGCTATCGCAGCGCCTATCGCCATGGCGCCGATCATGGCTGCATAGGACGGCAGCAGGCACAGCAGAACCGCCGCAGCCATGCAGGCTGCAATCAGCACACGCGGAGCCACCATCTGCCGGATCTCCAGCAGCAAGGCAAAAAACAATGCAGGCAACACAAACCCCAGCGTCTGTGCCAGCCATGCAGACTGCGCCAACCAGTCCTGTCCAAACCACGCACCGATGGCCGTTCCGCCAACCCACGATGCATAAGCGCCCAACTGCAGGCCGGCATACCAATACTCCCGGCCCTGTTCCGCCTGCCTCTGCATCCTGGCCATGGCCGTTGCGAACACCTCATCAGTCAATCCAGCGGCCAACAAAGGGAGGGGTAGACGTCGTTTCCCGGCGCCCAGTTGGCCCAGCACCGCCGGGCCGTAGAACAGATGGCGAAGATTCATCAGCAACACGATGCCTATGACACTGACAGATGCCCCGCCGCCAACCAGCAGACTAATCAGGATGAACTGACTCGCACCGGCGTACACCAGCAGCGAGGTCAGCAACGCCATCCACGGTGTCAGGCCCGCATAAACCGCAGCAAGCCCGAACGAAATCGCGACAGGCACATAGCCTATCGCTATGGACAGGCTGTCGCGCAGACCAATGAGAAACGCGCGGCTCATGGCTGATAAGCGTTGATGAAAATGGCCGGATCGACCCTGGCGTTGTTCAGGCTGACGTTCCAGTGCAGGTGCGGCCCGGTCGCCCTGCCTGTCGACCCTACTTTCGCAATGACCTGGCCCCGGCTTACCTGCTGGCCTTCGTGCACCTCGAATGCAGAAAGATGGCAGTACATGGTAACCAGGCCCTGCCCGTGATCGATGAACACCGTTTTGCCATTGAAGAAATAATCGGCCACGATAGTCACCACGCCGTCTGCCGGCGCCTTGACCGGCGTACCGGCAGGCACGGCGAAATCCAGTCCGGAGTGCGGATTGCGCTCTTCGCCATTGAAAAAGCGACGCAGACCGAAACGGCTCGACAATCGTCCGCCCTGGACAGGCCGGTCCAGCGAGATATTGCTGGGTCCCTGCGGACGAAAGCTGGCGTAAGCGGCAATCTGTTCCTTGTATTCGCGCTCGAAACGCTGCATCTGCACGGGATCGGGATTGACCTGACTTTTGTTCTTGAGCGTGATGTGCTGTGCAGGATAGTCGCGATCACTGACCGAAAAGCTCAGCGTGCGTTCGCCCTGCGGCCCGCGCACCTGCAGGCTCGCGCCGCCTGGCCGGGTTTCCAGATCAAGCCCCACCACCGCAATCCATTGTTCATCACTGTCGCGCACAATCATGACGGGCTTGTCCAGATACGTGGCGGACGAACCCGCCGCATCCAGCCCCAGGTTCACCACGGCAATACCACCGGGCACGGGGTGGTTCAACAAGCGCGTGATATAGCCCTGGGCGCTGGCGGCCACGGGCAGCAGCAGTACCATGAACAAGAGATTGCGTAAGACCAGCATCAATTCCGACTCCAGGAAAGCAAGTGTGCTCAATGCTGTATTACAGCATGCCAGAGCCTGGGGGCGGCATGCGGGATGGCCATTGCCGCGCCCGCCGGACCGCCTAGTGTTTACCCCTAAATTACAAAGGCGCCTGCTTGATTGCAAATCACTGGAATTACAATCAAGCCGCTCCATGATGCCTGGCGCCGGCAGACACTCCTGCCGTGTGGCCGGCGTTCCCATCGCTCCCAGCGGTATGCGCGTCTTCGGGCGCGGTGCCGCTCACAATAAAAGAGGATACTCAATGAACAAGACGCTCGCCTTGCTTGCCGCGATCAGCGCCGCCTTCAGCATGAATGCGTACGCCGCCACGACATGGGACCTGCCCAGCGCCTACCCTGCATCCAACCTGCATACCCAGAATCTGGAGCAATTCGTCAAGGATGTCGACAAGCTGTCGGGCGGCGATTTCAAAATCACGCTGCACAGCAACGCCTCGCTCTACAAGGCTCCTGAAATCAAGCGCGCCGTCCAGGGCAATCAGGCCCAGGCCGGCGAAATCCTGCTGACCAACTTCGCCAACGAGGATCCCATCTACGCCCTGGATGGCCTGCCTTTCCTGGCCACCGGCTACGATGCCGCATGGCGCCTGTACCAGGCCCAGAAAACTGCGCTGGAAAAGAAGCTCGACTCTCAGGGCATGATGCTGCTCTATACCGTCGCCTGGCCGCCACAAGGTATTTTTGCCAACAAGGACATCAAGACGGTCGAGGATCTCAAAGGCCTTAAGTGGCGCGCCTACAGCCCTGTGACCGCACGCATTGCGGAACTGGTCGGCGCACAGCCCGTAACGATCCAGCAATCCGAACTCGCGCAGGCCATGGCCACGGGCGTGGTCCAGGCCTTTATGACATCGGGCTCCACAGGCTGGGATACCAAAACATACGAATACATCAAGAAGTTCTACGACACCCAGGCCTGGCTGCCCAAGAACGCTGTCATCGTCAACAAGAAGGCCTTTGATCAGTTGAGCGAAAAAGACCGTAAAGCCCTGCTGGAAGCCGGCGCAGCCGCCGAAAAGCGCGGCTGGGCCCTCTCGCGCGAGAAAACGCAATGGTATCTGGACAATCTGGCCAAAAACGGCATGGAAATCGTCAAGCCTTCCGACGCATTGATGCAGGGCCTGGATAAGGTCGGCGAAACCATGCTGGCGGAGTGGCTCGAGCGTGCCGGCCCGGATGGCAAACAGGTCATCGACGCCTACCGGGCCAGCAAGTAAATCGCCATGCGCAAACTCCTGGACAGTCTGTACTCGCTGTCCGGCGGACTGGCCGCCGTATTCATGATAGGTGTGCTGGTAGCGATTACGCTTTCTATCGCTACCCGCCAGCTTGGCGTGCATATCGGCGGCCTGGATGCATACGCCGGCTACTCCATGGCGGCGGCAGGCTTTCTGTCGCTCGCCCATACCTTCAAAAAGGGCGAGCATATCAGGGTGACCCTGATACTCTCCGCCCTGCCTTCCAAGGGGCGGCTCAGACTCGACATTTTCGCGCTGCTGATCGCCTGCCTGGTCGCAGCCAGCCTGGCCTGGTTCAGCACGAAACTGGTGCTGGACTCCTATAGCTACCAGGACATTTCCACAGGCGACGACGCCACGCCTCTCTGGATACCCCAGATCACGATGGCAGTCGGCACGTTCATCTTCCTGATCGCCATCGTCGACGAAACTGTGCGGCGCCTCAAAGGTATACCGGAAACCATACAGGAAGACGCGCACCATGAATGAAGTACTCGTTATCACATTGCTGATATTGTCTATCTTCGGTTTCCTGGCCTGCGGTGTCTGGGTGGGCCTGACGCTGGTGGGAACGGCCTGGCTGGGCATGGAACTGTTTTCCAGCCGGCCGGCTGGTGATGCCATGGCCATCACCATCTGGGGCGCGGCCTCAAGCTGGACGCTCACGGCCCTGCCGCTCTTTCTGTGGATGGGAGAAATCCTGTTCCGTTCGCGCCTGTCGCAGGACTTGTTCAAGGGCCTGGCCCCGTGGCTTGACCGTATTCCCGGACGGCTGTTGCACACCAATATTGTAGGCTGCGCGATTTTTGCTGCGGTCTCGGGCTCTTCGGCGGCGACCTGCGCGACCATAGGAAAAATGACGATTCCCGAGCTCACCCGCCGCGGCTATCCTCAGGACCAGATCATAGGCACCCTCGCAGGCGCCGGTACGCTGGGCCTGCTTATTCCGCCGTCCATCATCATGATTGTGTACGGGGTGGCGGCTGACGTTTCAATTTCCAAGTTGTTCATTGCCGGCATCCTGCCCGGCATCCTGCTGGCCGGCCTTTTCATGGGCTATATCGTCATCTGGTCCATGCTGCATCCTGACCAGATTCCGCAGGCGGACCGCTCCATGAGCTTCATGCAAAAGCTCTATCAGTCGCGTCACCTGATCCCGGTGATCATTCTGATCGGCGTTGTGCTGGGCACTATCTACACCGGTTTTGCCACCGCCACCGAAGCTGCCGTCGTCGGTGTAATAGGCGCGCTGATTCTGTCGGGAGTCCAGGGATCACTCAGTTGGAGTGTATTCAAGGAATCGCTGATGGGTGCCACGCGGCTGTACTGCATGATTGCGCTCATCCTGGCCGGCGCACAGTTCCTGACCCTGTCCATGGGCTATATCGGCCTGCCCAGGGCCCTGGCAGAATGGATTGCAACGCTGGGGCTGTCCCAGTTCGGCCTGCTGTGCGCGCTGACCGTTTTCTTTGTTGTGCTGGGTTGCTTTCTGGACGGCATTTCCATCGTCGTGCTGACCATGGGCGTACTGCTGCCTACGGTGACAGCAGCCGGCATAGATCTGATCTGGTTCGGCATCTTTCTGGTTTTTGTTATCGAGATGGCGCAGATCACGCCTCCGGTGGGCTTCAATCTGTTTGTGCTGTCAGGCATGACCAAAAAAGAGCTGCCCTATCTTGCCAGGGTGGCGATGCCTATGTTCATGATGATGATCCTGGCGCTGCTGGTCATCTATGCAGCCCCGGAAATCGCGACCTGGCTGCCTCGCAACATGAAGATGTAGGGTCCGGTCGCAAGGGAGTTCCTGCCGGACAAAATCCGGCGGGAACCCGGATGGCCGTCAACCGTTCTCGCTGTCCCCTTGCACCGCCTTTTCGGCGTCAGGCAGTACCTTCACACCGACCTGGGTCCGCATGGCCTCGAGCACAGCCTGCTCTTCAGCCTGCCCCCAGAGCCGGGCCAGGTCATTCTGCAGCCCCGCCAGCATGGGATTGTCCGTCGTGCCCGCTTTGGCATCTTCGACACGCACCACCACATAGCCCTGCGGACCGACGACGCCTTCGTAGTGCGGCAGTGCATCCGTGGGCGCCGCGAATGCGGCATCGGACACCTGCTTGGGCAGACCCTTGGGATCGATACGGCTGACTGACTGCGGCGAGCCGAATCCTTCCGTCACCTGGATGTTCGGTGTTTTCTGCAGGGAAGCCAGCACCTGTTCTCCGGCCTTGGTCGCGGCATCGAGCGAACGCTGGGCCAGCAATGTGCTGCGAATATGGTCGCTGACCTGAGCCAGCTCGGGCACATGCGCGGGAATGATTTTCTGTACGCGCACGACCAGCATGGTATCTGGAGAAATTTCAATCACGCCCGAATTTTGCTTGTCCTTGAGTGATTGGGACGAGAACAGCGCGCGCCGCACCCGCACGTCATCGAGCAGCGAAGCGTCCTCGCTGGCCGATGCGGCGTTTTCCTGGACTTCGTCGGAAGCGAGCAGCCGATCACGCGTGATACCCGCCGCGGTGCGCAGCTTCAGGCCCAGCGCCTGGGCGGCAGGGTCCAGGCTATCCGGATTGTCGTACACCAGGCTGGTGAGCTTGGTGGCCATTTCGGCAAAATGATCAGCGCCCATCTGGCGGCGCACTTCGGTCTGCACCTTGCTCTTGGCTTCGTCGAACGATTCGCCGTGCTCCGGTTGCACATCGTTGATATGGAAGATATGAAATCCCCCGGGGCCATCGATCACGCCCGAGATGTCGCCCTTTTTTAGCGCGAAGACCACCTCTTCCAGATTGGCGGGCCAGGAGCCTTTGGTAATCCAGCCCAACTGGCCGCCACTGGCGGCAGTACCGGCATCCTGGGATTTTTCCTTGGCCACCGCAGCAAAAGCAGCGGGATCGGACTTGAGATCCTTGGCAATGGCCGCCGCTTCTTCGCGCGCTTTTTCGCGCTGGGCGCCCGTAGCGCCGGATGGCACGGAAATCTGGATATGACTGACATTGACGCGCGCAGGCTGAACGTAGCGGGCCTTGTTCTGGTCGTAGTAGGACTGGAGATCGCTGTCGCTGACCGAAGGCAGATTGCTCATCGCAGCCGCCTCGTTCAGGAGCAGATACTGCGCCGTAACCTGTTCCGGCAGTTCAAGGCTTTGCTTGTTCTTGTCGTACCAGGCCTGGATATCCTGGTCGGTAATCACCACGTCTTTTTCGAAGTCGGATGCCTGGAAGGTGCGCAGGCGCACCGTGCGCTGTTCGGTAAGCACGCGCTCAAGGCGTTCAATGACCGGCGCAGGCAGCATGACGGTATCGCTGACCGGGCCCAGTACGCGCCGCAGGGCGAGTTCGGCGCGCTGGCTTTCCTCGAAATCGCGCGACGTCATGCCGGCCGAGGCGAGTATCTGGTTGTAGCGCTCTGGCGAGAAATGACCGTCCTGCTGAAGTTGCGGCATGGAGGCAATGGCCTGGCGCAGCATGGCGTCGGAGACGCTGAAGCGCTCTGCCGTAGCGGTGTCTATCAATACCCGGCGGTCGACCAGCGAATTGAGCAACTGGCGCCGTACGGTGGGGTTGTCGACCACGGAAGGGTCAAAGCCGCCCTGGCTGTTCTGCTGCAACTGGCGCAGCTGATTGCTGCGGGCCTGATCGAACTCCTGCTGCGTCACCGCGCCCGAACCGACCTTGACCAGATCATGATCGCCCGACACGTAATTGGTATAGCCACTGACCCCGATCAGCACGAAAGACGGCAGAATCAGGATAAGCAGGACAAGTTGCATCAGGCGTTGATGCGAACGAATGAAATCGAACATGAATCACTCACAGACAACACGCCCTGTACCAGACCGGGCGCGCGCGACAGTTGTTTCGAAAAATTCTCCGAAGTTTACCATTACCCCCGCCCTTTCCTGTCTGCACGCAAAGCCCCGGAGCGATAAAATAGCCGGTTTACGCCTGCATCCTCTTTCCGGATCGTTCCCCACACATGCCCACCACTTGTCCCAATTGGCCGTATCCCGCGCTCATCGCCCATCGCGGAGCTGGACGCCAGGCCCCCGAAAACACGCTTGCCGCCATGCGCCTGGGAGCCGAACAGGGCTTTCTGATGATGGAATACGACGTCAAACTCAGCCGGGACGGCGTGGCCATACTCCTGCATGACGATACCGTGAACCGCACCTCCAACGGCAGCGGTCGCGCTGGCGACCAGCCCCTGGCCCAACTGGCACAGATGGACTTCGGCGCCTGGCACTCGCCGCACTATGCGGGCGAACCCATCGCCACGCTGCACGCCATTGCCGCCTTCACTATTGCCAATGGCATACACAGCAATATAGAGATCAAACCAACCAGCGGCGAGGAGGCGAAAACCGGTCGCGAGGTCGCCCTGCTGGCGCAGGCGCTGTGGCGCAACGCCAGCCTGCCGCCGCTGCTGTCCTCTTTCTCGGAAACCGCGCTGCAGGCCGCCCAAGAGGCTGCGCCTGATCTGCCGCGCGCCCTGCTGCTCGAAAAAGCCCCCCCCGACGACTGGCAAAGCCGCCTGGAACGCCTGCAGTGCCGGGGTGCCAATCTGAACGGCAAGTACACAAACCGTGTCGTCGTCGAGCAAATGCGCGCTGCAGGCTATACCGTCGCCGTCTGGACCGTCAACGATGCCGCCCGTGCCCGCGAGCTGCTGAACTGGGGCTGCAATGCCATTGTTACCGACGAAGTCGTGGCCATGTCGCCCGGCCGTTTTGCCTGACGGAGGGCCGCCATGTTCAGCTATCGACACGCTTTTCACGCAGGCAACCATGCGGACGTACTCAAGCATGCCGTCCTGGTGCACATCCTGGATTACTTCAACAACAAAGACAACCCGTATTGGGTCATAGACACCCACGCCGGCGCCGGCATCTACGACCTGCGCAGCGACTGGGCCACGAAGAACGGCGAGTTCACCGATGGCCTGGATCGTCTTCTGAGCGCCAAAGACCTGCCCCCCGTGCTGCAGCGCTACGTAGAGGCCGTCGCGCACTTCAACCCCGACGGGTTGGCCAATTTCTATCCGGGGTCGCCCTGGCTGGCCCTGAGTGCGCTACGCAGCGGCGATCGCCTGCGCCTGTTTGAAATGCACCCTTCGGAAGCCGACGCCCTGCGGCACAACCTGCAGGCACACGGCGGTTCGGCCCCGCGCCTGGCGACAGTGTACGAAGCCGACGGGTTCAAGGGCCTGAAAGGCCAGCTACCGCCCGCCCCCAGGCGCGGCATTACCATCATCGACCCCTCATACGAAGACAAGCACGACTACCGCAACACGCTGCAGGCGCTGAACGAAGGTCTGAAACGCTTTGCAACGGGATGCTATGCGATCTGGTATCCGCAGGTTCAGCGGCGCGAGGCCAACGAACTGGTGCGCTCGCTCGAACGCCTTCAGGTGCCATGGGTCCATGCCTCGCTCACCGTGTGCAAGCCGGCAGCGGACGGCTTTGGCCTGCACGGCAGCGGCATGTTTGTCGTCAACCCGCCCTGGACGCTGTACGGGGCACTCGAGCCTGCCATGCCCTGGCTGGCTCAGCACCTCAAGCAGGATGAACGGGCATCGTTCACCCTGAAGCAGCACGGCAACTGACGTGCCTCAAAAACGCTCGCTGTCCTTCAGATAGCGCCATTTTCCGGGCGGCAGGTCGCCCAGCACGACATTGCCCATGCGCACGCGCTTCAGGCCAATGACTTTCAGGCCAACCAGCTCGCACATCCGGCGGATCTGGCGCTTTTTGCCTTCGTGCAGCAGAAAGCGCAGTTGGTCTTCGTTTTGCCATTCAACATGGGCGGGCCTCAAGGGCTTGCCATCCAGCGACAGGCCGTGATTGAGCATGGCAAGGCCATTGCCGGCGATACGGCCCTGCACTCTGACCAGATACTCTTTCTCGATGTCGGAGTCCTCACCGACCAGTTGACGCGCAATCCGGCCATCC
Organism: Pusillimonas sp.; assembly: GCA_048270225.1. Taxonomy (GTDB): domain Bacteria; phylum Pseudomonadota; class Gammaproteobacteria; order Burkholderiales; family Burkholderiaceae_B; genus Allopusillimonas. The sequence goes on from JBLWTG010000006.1 coordinate 313,514, forward strand.
TGCGTGAGCACCAGCAAGCCCTGCGAATCGATATCAAGCCGCCCCGCCGGCGCAAGCCCGCGCAAATGGGCCGGGTCAAAGCGCAGCGGCGAATGATCGGCACGGTAGCGCGTGCCGGCGGAAATCAGCGAGGCCGCCGTGCGATATCCCCCTTCGGCCTGCCCGGATACATAACCCACAGGCTTGTTGAGCAGGATGGTCACCCGCGACGTCTGGCGGCGGCGCGCCTGCCTTTCCAGCGTGATCTCCTGATGCGGCCAGGCCTTGCTGCCCAGCTCGGACACCACTACACCGTCGACCCGCACCCAGCCGCGCTCGATATAAGCGTCCGCCTCGCGACGCGAACACATGCCGCGCTCAGCCAGAAGTTTAGAAATACGTATTTTTTCTTGCATAACCTTAAGGGTCGTATCCTGCTTTAGAAAGCCCGCTCCGGAACCGCCCGGTGCATGGCGTAAACCTTATTTTACGGTGAGCGCAGGCTCACTGCTTGAAAAGCGGCCGATCGTCCGCCGCGATGATTTGCGATAATACGGCTTATGCAACTGATTCCACCTCGCCGCAATAACTGGCACGCGACACCCTGGCCTACACTTACTCGTCAACAACGGCACTGGCTGTTCCGCCCCGGCGCGCTGACCGCCGGGCTCAGGCAGCTTGGCGATTTGCAGCTGCGCGTGGCGCAGGAATATGCCCAGGGTCTGCTGCCCGGCGAAGCCTGGATGCTCGGCCTGCCCGCGCACAGCCCCATCTGGGTGCGGGAGATCATCATGTCCGTAGATGGTACCGCAAGTGTTTTTGCCCGCAGCTTCACGCCAATACAGGCTTCACATGGCTGCTGGCAGGGCATGCGAAGCCTGCGCACACGGCCGCTGGCGGATATGCTCTATCGCGATCCCCAGATCGTCCGCTCACCGTTTTTCGCCTGCAAACTGCAGCGCCAGAGCCCGCTGTATCGCACAGCTACAGGTATCCTGTCGGCGCACTGTCCGCCAGCGCAACACATCCTGGCCCGCTGCTCCGTATTCTGGCGCCAGGGCCAGCCCCTGCTGGTGGCAGAAGGCTTTCTGCCCGACTTCTGGAATCTCGCCGCCAAGGCAGCCTACGACCAGGGGCTGTCGTCAGACAGCATTTGATTCAGGCGAGCGAGTCGTCGGCCGCCGGGCCCCAGCTCTCCAGCTGCATGGACATGCTGTCGCTGCCGGACGACACCAGCACGCCGTCGTCATCGACACTGACATGAAGTGTCATGTTCCGCTGGGCGTAAGCGCCCAGCGCCCGCGCCGCGCTCGGATCCACCGACAGCACGGTCAGGTTTTTCAGACGGGCCACACCGGCCTGCACGCCGCGCCACCACACCTTGCTGGCGTGGCCGCCGTAGCACAGCACAATCACCTCGTCGGACTTGCCTGCCGCCTGCAGCAAACGGCGCTCGTCCGGATGTCCAAGCTCAACCCACTTGAGAATGGCGCCGGTAAGGTCTTTCTGCCATAAGGAAGGCTCTTCCGTGGTACTCAGCCCACGGGTGAAGCTGAGGCCTTCGTCCGCCAGCAGTGCAAACGCGAGCACGCGCAGCATCATGCGGTCGTCGGTTTCCGAGGGATGCCTGGCCACCGTCAGGGTATGGCTGGCGTAGTAACTGCGCCGCATATCGGCGATATGCAGCTCAAGCTTGAATATCGTGGCGCGCAAAGCCATAGGACCGGCGCTACAGCGCGTCTGTTCCGCTTTCGCTGGTACGTATCCTGATGGCCTGCTCAACAGGCATGACGAAAATCTTGCCATCGCCGATCTTGCCCGTGAACGCGGCCTTGATGATGGCGTCGATCGCGGACTCGACCATGGCGGCCGGCACCACGAGTTCTATCTTGATCTTGGGCAGAAAATCAACCACATACTCGGCCCCGCGATAAAGCTCTGTATGGCCTTTCTGCCGTCCAAAACCCTTGACTTCGGTAACCGTCAAGCCACTGACACCGACATCGGCCAGTGCTTCGCGCACTTCGTCCAGCTTGAACGGCTTGATGATGGCCGCGATCTGTTTCATGTATTTGCTCCGCATTAAAGGGCAATTATCGCACGGCGGGACCCGACGCCCGGGCCACGTCCTGCGACGGCGGCCCTTTGCCCCATGCCAGCGCCAGATCGGCGCCGGACGGCGCCTGATACAGCCGCAACGACATTTCAGGCAGAATGGCAAGCAGATGGTCGAAAATATCGCCCTGGATGCGCTCATACTCGACCCATGCGGTATTGTCCGAGAAACAATAAACCTCTATGGGCACGCCCTGCGAGTCAGGCTCCATCATGCGCACAATCATGGTCATGTCCTGTCGCAACTCGCGATGCTGCCGCAGATAGGCCAGCGCATAAGCCCGAAAAGTGCCGATATTGGTCAGGCGCCGACGGTTGCCCTGCAGCGCGGCCATCTCGCCCAGCGCCTGATTGCTTTCCTGAATTTCCCGCTGTTTCCCCGCCAGGTAATCCTTCAGCAAGGAATAGCGTCCCAGATCGATGATTTCACGCTCGTCCAGAAAGCGTATGGTATTTGCATCCACGCGCAGCGTCCGCTTGATGCGGCGCCCGCCCGATTCGAACATGTAGCGCCAGTTCCGGTAGCTTTCCGAAAACAGCTTGTAGGTCGGCACCGTGGTGACGGTCTTGTCCCAGTTCTGCACCTTGACGGTATGCAGCGCAATATCAATCACAAAGCCGTCCGCCCCCGCCTGCGGCATTTCTATCCAGTCGCCGATGCGCAGCATATCGTTTTGCGTCATCTGAGTGCTGGCCACCATCGAAAGCAGCGTGTCCTTGAACACCAGCAGCAATACCGCCGAGAGAGCGCCCACGCCGGAAAGCATCAGCAGCGGAGAGCGGTCTACCAGGATGGAAATGATGGAGATCAGGCATACACCCCACAGCACGATCTTGCCCAGCTCCAGATACCCTTTGATGGAGCGTGTCTGCGCGCGTGTACTGGATGAATAGACGTCCTGCCAGGCGGACAGTGTGCCGTTGACCGCCATGAAAACAAACACCAGGCCGGCGGAAAGAAATAGGCGGGCCAGGAAACTGATGTATTTTTCCTCTATGGGCAGCAAGCCCATATTGCCAGCCACCACCAGCAGCGGCACGGCATAGCTGATGCTGCGAAAGACGCGCCGACGCGAGAGCGACTGGGACCAGTCCTGGTGCCCCATGGCGACCAGCGTGCGCCGCGCAATCGTGTTCACGACACTGGACGTCAGCCAGCCGGCCAGCAGCATCAGCAGCGCGAGCCCTATCAGGCCGACGCCTATCTGCGCCCACAAAGTCTCGGGAATATAGGCGGCGATACGCTCATCGGCCAGCCATTGGGTCAGCAAGGTGGAGTGCTCCATGGGTATACAGGCGCCTTTGCGCAGGGCATGGACAGTAAATCGGCATGAATGAGCCCTAATATAACGTAGCCGCGTCCCTTATAATCTCAGCACTATGGCAAAAAACACTTCATCCGACCTGCATAACCAGTTTGCAAACAAGGCGCAGGCCTGGTCCGCCCGCTTTTCAGAGCCCGTGTCCGACCTGGTCAAACGCTATACCGCCTCTGTCGACTTCGACAAGCGCCTGGCCATGTTCGACATCCAGGGCTCTCTGGCCCATGCCGACATGCTGGCCGCCATCGGCATCATCAGCGCCGACGACAAGGCCGCCATCGAGCAAGGCATGGCCACCATACTCGACGAAATCCAGCAAGGCGTTTTCCAGTGGTCCATCGACCTCGAAGACGTACACCTCAATATCGAAAAACGGCTGGTGGAACTGGTCGGAGATGCCGGCAAGCGCCTGCATACGGGTCGCTCCCGCAATGACCAGGTCGCCACGGACATCCGACTGTGGCTGCGCAGCGAAATCGACGCATCGCTGGACCTGCTGCGCCAATTGCGCCAACGCCTGGCAACGCTGGCGCTGGAACACGCCGACACCATCCTGCCAGGGTTTACGCATCTGCAAGTGGCGCAGCCCGTGACCTTCGGTCATCACCTGCTGGCCTATGCCGAAATGTTCGGGCGCGACGCCGAACGTCTTGCGGATTGCCGCAAGCGCACCAATCGCCTGCCGCTGGGTGCCGCCGCCCTGGCGGGCACGTCCTACCCCATAGACCGCGAGCGTGTTGCCCGGACACTCGGATTTGACGAAGTCTGTCGCAATTCGCTCGACGCCGTGTCCGATCGCGACTTCGCCATCGAATTCTGCGCAGCCGCGGCACTGATCATGACGCACATATCGCGCATGTCCGAAGAGCTGGTGCTCTGGATGAGCCCGCGGGTCGGCTTCATCGACCTGGCCGACCGCTTCTGCACCGGCAGCTCCATCATGCCCCAGAAGAAAAACCCGGACGTCCCCGAGCTGGCACGCGGCAAAACCGGCCGCGTCAACGGCCACCTGATCGCCCTGCTCACCCTCATGAAGGGCCAGCCGCTGGCCTACAACAAGGACAACCAGGAAGACAAAGAAGGCCTGTTCGATTCAGCAGACACCATTCGCGACACGCTCACCATCTTCGCCGACATGGTCGGCGGCATACGCGTCAGGGCCGAAGCCATGCGCGCGGCGGCAATGCAGGGTTATGCCACCGCCACTGACCTGGCCGACTACCTGGTCAAGAAGGGGGTCCCCTTTCGCGATGCCCACGAAACCGTTGCGCATGCCGTGCGGGCCTGCGAGGACAAAGGCTGCGACCTGGCAGATCTTTCCCTGGCCGAACTGCGCGAATTCCATGCCTCCATCGAGGCGGACATCCATCAGGTGCTCACGCTGGAAGGCTCGGTCGCGGCGCGTCGCCATATCGGCGGCACGGCTCCCGAGCGTGTGCGGGAAGAAGCCGCAAGGGTATTGTCCCAGACCGCCGATTGATCATCATCGGCACAGGCATTGTCGTGGCAACCCACGGCAATGCCTGCGGGATGCTTACTGCACGTCGAAAACCGCGATGGACTCGACGTGGCCGGTGTGGGGAAACATATTCACCACCCCCGCCGCGGCCAGCCGGTAGCCGCCCTCATTGACCAGAATACCCGCATCGCGCGCCAGCGTGCCCGGACTACAGGACACATATACAAGACGGCGCGGACGCTCATCCGGCGCCAGTGCCGCCAGCGCTCTGGCGACCGCTTCAGCCCCTTCTCGCGGCGGATCGATCAGCATACGGTCAAAATAACCCAGGCCGCGCAGCCAGGCCGCATCAACCTCGAACAGGTTCAGCGTTGCAAAACGGGTCTTGTCCTGCAGACCATGACGGGCTGCAGCTTCCAGGGCGCGGTCAGTCAATGCTGCACTGCCCTCCACGCCCATGACCTGAGCGGCCCGCGTGGCAAGCGGCAGGGTGAAATTTCCAATACCGCAAAACAGATCGGCCACGCGGTCCCCAGGCTGTATGCCCAGCAGATTCAGCGCCTTGGAGATCAGCGCCTGATTGATGGCATGATTGACCTGCGTAAAGTCGGTCGGGCGATACGGCATGCGCAGACCGAACTCAGGCAAGGCATAAGCCAGCCTGTCCAGGTCGGCCGGATCAAGCGGATGTATGGTGTCGGGGCCCTTGGCCTGCAGCCACCAGCTCACGTTGTGCTCCTGCGCAAAGTCGCGCAGCAATGAAATATCGCTATCGATCAGCGGTTCCATGTGGCGCATCAGCAGGGCCGTCACGCGGTCGCCGACCGCAACCTCTATCTGGGGTACGCGATCAGGCTTGCTCAACGAGGAGATCAGGGCGCGCAAGGGCAGCAGCATCTCGGACACATGGGGCGGCAGGACCAGGCATTTGTCCATATCGGCCACATAGCTGCCGCGGCGCTCGCGAAAACCCACCAGCACGCCGCCCTTTTTCCGGACCAGGCGCACGGATAGCCGGGCCCGATAGCGATAGCCGAAGGCCGAACCGTGCATGGGAGGCAAAATCCGCTCTGGCTGCAGTTTGCCGATATGCCCCAGGGCGTCTTCAAGCACGCGCTGCTTGACCGCCACCTGCGCAGCCGGCTCCAGGTGCTGCATGGCACAGCCGCCGCATACGCCGAAATACGGACAGGCCGGCTCGACCCGCTGAGCCGATGGGCGCAGAATGCGCTCCACCCTGGCGGTGTCGTAGGAAGGCTTGCTGCGCGTCATGTGGGCCAGCACGCGTTCCCCGGGCAATGCGCCATCGACGAACACGACTTTTCCGTCGCGCCGCGCAATTCCTCTGGCGTCAAGATCCAGGGACTCAATATCCAGTACTTCCAGTGTCATCGTTCAGGTGTCCAAATCATGCAGGCCCGAATTTTAACCCGCGCGCGATCATACGCAGGGAACATCGCAAAGCAGTAAAAAAACCGGGTCCATGCTTCACACATGGACCCGGCCGGTATGCAGTGTCGTGCGCCACCAGCGGGCCCGGGCCCGCCGGCATGCAGCGGAAATCAGGATGCCACAGGCTGGGCGGCTTCAGATGGTGTTTTGCTGCCGTCTGCCTTGTGCTCCGCACGGTGCTGCTTGCGCTGTGCGGCACGTTGCGCGAATTTCTCGGCGCGCTCGGAGAAATGTTGCGCAATCTTGCCCTGCTGCGCCGTGTCCAGCGCATCCCATGCCGCCAGCCACTTGGCATCAAGTTTGGCGCGTTCCGCCTGGGCCTGTTCCTGCGCCGAAGCCTTTTTCGCGAGGGCTGCCTTGGGATCCATCTTGCCTGCCTTGAGTTGTTCCATACGGTCCTGGCGCTCCTGCTTCATGCCTGCCCAATGGGACTTGCGGGCCTGGCTCTGTTCCGTGCGAGCTTCTTCGACCAGCTTGTTCTGCGCATCAGTCAGGGACAGTGAGGCCACAAAAGACTTGTTCAGCGGACCGTAACCTGGCACCCACAACCCGACGTCGCGCATGCCGCGATGATGATGACGGCCATGCCTGTGATGTGCATGAGGAGCTGCATCCGGCGTTGCGGCAGCGCCGGTTGCCGATACCGTGGACGGTGTTGCGGCGGATGATGCGCCCTCCACCTGGCCGGGCGCGGCGAAGGCGGAGCCGCCAAACGCCAGGGCCGCGGTCAGTACGGTAATTTGAGCGGAATGAGAAAAACGGTTGGCTTGCATAAGGAGCATCCTTGGGTTGTTTCAGGAGCCCCCAGTATGCAGGCCAAGACATTTCGTGCCTGTTTCAGAATCAGCGTTATTTCTTTCAGCCGGTTGCAGAATCAAGCGATGGCAGAGGGCTGCGCGTCCCAGGCCGCCATGTATTCCTTCCAGTGGGCGGCTTCGCTGGCCTGGAGCGTGTCCCGCACCAGCGCAACCTCGGCATCGTAAGCCTGACGGTCGAGTTCGCCCCGCAAAAACCGGAACCGGCAATACACCAACCAGGTATTGACCACATCGGTTTCGCAATAGGCGCGCACTTCATCCGCCTTGCCTTCGGACCACGCGCGCCACACCTGGCTTCCATCCATGCCCAGCTTGCCAGGAAAGCCGCAAAGCTTGGCCAGATCATCCAGCGGCGCATTGGCACGGCCATTGTATTTGGCCAGCAAGTCCATAAGATCGATATGGCGATTGTGATAGCGGCTGATGTAGTTGTTGAACTTGAAGTCCCGGTCGTCCTCGCCCGTATCCCAATAACGCGGCGCCTGGACACCGTGGATAAGACTGCGATAGTGCAGCACCGGCAGATCAAAACCCGATCCGTTCCAGCTGACCAGCCGGGGCGTATAGCGTTCTATGGTTTTGAAGAACCCGGTCAGCAGTGCGGGCTCCGGGTCATCAGCACTGCCCAGCGTCTTGACCCGGAAGCCCTGGTCGTCGCGAAAAACGCAGCCCACGACCGCAACCTTGTGCAAATGCAGCGGCAGGAAGTCGTTGCCATGGGACTCCATGCGCGCCGCCAGCGCCGCCTCGATCACCTCGGTGTCGGACATGTCCGGACCCCATTGCGGATTCAGGCGGCGCAGGCCCTGCGCATCGGGAATGGTCTCGAGATCGAAGACCAGAACCGGCGTCATCGGCTGGGCAGGTAGGACAGCGGGTTCACCGGCGTGCCGCGACGGCGTATTTCGAAATGCAGCCGCGGCGAGGTGGTGTCGGTCTGGCCCAGGGCAGCGATCTTGTCGCCCTTCTTGACCTTTTGCCCGGTCTTGACCAGCAGCTTGTCGTTATGGGCATAGGCCGTCACGAAGCCGTTGCTGTGACCAAGCAGGATGAGATTGCCCAGGCCGCGCACGCCATTGCCTGCATACATGACATTGCCATCGGCCGCGGCAAAGATGGGATCGCCCACCGCGCCGGAAATGTCTATGCCTTTGGTATTGGGATTGAAGCTCTGGATGATGCTGCCCGATGCCGGCCAGCCCCAGCTCAGCAGGCTTGCGTCGCTGGCAGGCTCCGTGGCGGCAGGCTGGACAGGCTGAACCGGGGTTACCGGCAACGGCGTGGCGGCGCCTGTGCTGGCGGCGGGCGCTGTGGGCGCCGGCACGGCACCACTGAGGCGAAGCTCCTGGCCCACTCGCAGCACATTGCTGTTGCTGATGTTGTTCAGGCGGGCCAATTCAGCCACATCCATGTTGTTGGCGGCTGCGATCTTGTACAGGGTGTCACCCTGCTGGACGGTATAGGTCGAGCCGGTGGCGGCGGACGGCGTGCCGCCGCCGTTGGACAAATCGGTGATGGGCGCGCGCGTATTGGACGCGCACCCCGCCAGCAGCGTGGCGGCAACCATCGCGGTCAGCGCAAGACCGCGCATCGCCGTTCTGGATGTTTTGCTGCGTATCACGTCAGACGTTGCGGTCTCCGCGTGCATAGGACTCTCCTGTTCTTAATACGGCTGTATTCCGGAGCGCAGTGGCACAAAACGCACTGATTCGAGTTCCACGCGGCGCCAGTTGGAAGCCCCGGTGCGCTCGATAAGAATCAATCGTTGTGCCGTCGTGCCCTCTGGAGCAATCAAACGGCCCCCAACGGCAAGCTGTTCCAGCAGCCCCTGGGGAATTTTAATGCCGGCGGCGGCGACAACAATTGCGTCGAATGGCGCCACGCCGGGTAATCCTGCCATGCCATCGCCGTATATCAGCCGCACGCGCGCCATAAGCTTAAGCGCCCTGAGACGATCGCGAGCCGGTTCGTAGAGCCCGCGGATACGTTCGATAGCATGAACTTCTTTGACAAACTGGGCCAGCACGGCAGCCTGATAGCCGCAACCTGCACCCACTTCCAGTACTTTAACCGGAACTCGATTTTCGCACACTGCGGCAAGCATGCGTGCCACCACCCACGGCTGGGAGATGGTCTGGCCGTGGCCTATAGGCAGCGCCGCATCCTCATAGGCCCGGCTGGCAAGCCCTTCGTCCACAAAGATATGGCGCGGCACAGCCATCATGGCGTCCAGCACCCGCTCATCTTCGACGCCCTGCCTGCGCAGGCGCTCTATCATGCTGGCGCGCAGACGCTCGGAATTGAGTCCGAGATTGCTATGCGTTCGGGTCGCTGCCTGCGCGCCATGGGCCGGCGCACCGGCCCCATTGCGCTGATGCAGGCCGGCCAGGGCGCCGACATGGCGGCCTGACCCTGCCTGCGTGCTGCGCAGGGACTTGCCGTGCTGCGTGCCGCCTTCATTGCCTGCGTCAAGCTGGCCGGCCTTGACGATGCGCGTATTGCTGTTGGACGCAGAAACGCCGCCGCCCAGGCTGGAACGCCCGAAGCGATTGCGAGTACCCGAGGCGAATGGCGACGGCGCTACGGGTTTTCGCATAGCGGCTCCGCCCAGTCGCGCACCATGGACAACTGATCGTAATGGGTAAGATCGAAGCGCAACGGTGTGATGGAGACCGCATGATGCTCGATGGCGCCGAAATCCGTATCGGCCGAGGAATCGGACACGCTCCCCACCGGCCCTATCCAGTAGACCGGGTCGCCATAAGGTGTTTTGGATTTGACGACGGGCTCGGACGGATGGCGCTTTCCGAGCCTGGTGACGCGGATTTCCTGGATGGCCTGGGCCGGCATGGCTGGAATATTGACGTTCAGCAGAAAATGAGCGGCCAATGGCTGGCTGGTCTGGCGCTCGACGATCTTGCGGGCGATATCCGCGGCACTGTCGATGTGCTCCCAGCCCTTGCGCACCAGCGAAAAGGCAATGGAAGGGATGCCGAACAGATAGCCTTCGGTCGCGGCGGCGACCGTACCGGAGTACAGGGTATCCTCGCCCATGTTGGCACCGTTGTTGATGCCAGACACGACAAGATCGGGACGAAAATCAAGCAGACCGGTCAGGGCAATGTGTACGCAATCGGAGGGCGTGCCGTTGACATAATAAAATCCATTGGCCGCCTGGCGCACCGACAGCGGACGGTTCAGTGTGAGCGAATTGGACGACCCGCTGCAGTTGGTCTCGGGCGCCACAACAGTGATATCGCCCAGGCCCTTGAGTGCATGCACCAGCGCCTCCAGCCCAGGGGCGTTGTAGCCATCATCATTGGATACCAGTATGCGCATTGCCCTTCCACGAAAACTCGACCGAACGTAGCGAATTGTACCGGTCGTTTTGGTATTTTGGGTTGCACTGGTTAGAATCCTGCTGCACCCTCAAGGAAACCGCAGTCCTCGTTGACGCTTACATAAAACATCCAACATGCCCATCCTCATCGTCCTCGCGCTCGCCGCTGCTTCCTACCTGATCGGATCCATTCCCTTTGCGGTGGTGGTCAGCCGCGTCATGGGCCTGGCCGACCCCCGCAGCTTCGGCTCAGGCAATCCCGGAGCAACCAATGTGTTGCGCACCGGCAACAAAACCGCCGCTGCGCTGACGCTGCTGGGCGACGCCGCCAAGGGCCTGGTTCCGGTATTGCTGTCCCAGCGTATTGCAGAGCAGGCCAACCTGCCGGTTGCCGTGGTTGCACTGTGCGCCATCGCCGCTTTCCTGGGGCATGTGTTCCCCTTGTTCCTGCGCTTCAAGGGTGGCAAGGGCGTAGCGACCGCACTGGGCGTGCTGCTGGGCATCAACGTCTGGCTGGCGCTGGCCACGGCCGCCACATGGCTGATCATTGCCTACGTAACCCGCTACTCGTCGCTCTCGTCCATCATTGCAGCCATCTTTGCCCCGCTGTTCTATCTGCTGGGCGGCAACATCGCCTGGCCAGGCGTGCCATCGCTGGCGCTGGCGATTACCGTCATCAGCGTGGTCCTGCTGTTCCGGCACAGGGCCAACATCAGCCGCCTGCTCAAGGGCACCGAAAGCCGTATCGGCAGCTCATCGGGCAAAAGCAGCCCCGACAAGCGCCGCAAATAAGCCGTTTTCTCAGGCGGGAGCCTGTGCGGCCGCGCGGGGTTGGCAGATATCCTGCAGATCCCAGCGCGGTCTGACCGTAAACGCGTGTTCACCGCCCGACAAATCAGCCAGGCCCGCCTGGACACGGCAGGCTGCCGCATACGCAATCATCGCGCCATTATCGGTACACAGGTCCAGCGGAGGGAAAAACACCTCGCCTCCCATTTTTTCCATGGCCAGCACCAAGCGTTCGCGCAGCGGGCGATTCGCTCCCACGCCGCCAGCCACGACCAGGCGCTTGAGCCCTGTCTGCTTCATCGCCTTGAGCGACTTGCCGGCCAGCACATCCACAATCGCCGCTTCGGTCGCGGCGGCCAGGTCTGCCTGCTGCTGCGGGTCCAGGCTGCCCGAGGTTTTCTCGAGGGCCCTGAGCCGCGTCAGGACGGCTGTTTTCAGGCCACTGAAACTGAAGTCCAGGTCGCCGCTGTGCAGCATGGGCCGCGGCAGGTTGAAACTGGCGGCATTGCCCTGCCGGGCCAGGCTCGAGAGCGCCGGACCGCCCGGATAACTCAGCCCCATCAGCTTGGCCGTTTTGTCAAAGGCCTCGCCGGCCGCGTCATCCAGCGTTTCGCCCAGCAACACATAAGCGCCTACGCCATCGACCCGCATGAGCTGGGTATGACCGCCGGAAACCAGGAGCGCGACAAAGGGAAAGCGCGGCCTGGGCGTTGCCAGCAGCGGCGACAGCAGATGGCCTTCAAGATGATGGATAGGTATGGCGGGCAGGCCACGCGCCCAGGCAAATGACTGGGCCACGCTGGCGCCAACCAGCAGTGCGCCTGCCAGGCCGGGGCCCGCCGTATAGGCCACGGCATCGATCTGGCTCATTGTCAGCCCTGCCTCATCCAGGACCTGACGGGTCAGCGGCAGGACGCGCCGGATATGGTCGCGCGAGGCAAGCTCGGGCACGACGCCGCCGTATTCGCGGTGCATCGCAATCTGAGTGTGCAGCGCATGGGCCAGCAGGCCTTTTTCCGTGCTGACCAGCGCGACGCCAGTCTCGTCGCAGGAACTTTCGAAACCAATGATATTCATGGCGACAGTTTACAACCAGCAGCAAAAGCGTCTTAGAATTCAGCCTAGGCATCCATCCAGGCCGATCCGAAAAAAAGCGCCACATAACATATGGGGAGAACCATGCTTGAACGTCTATTTCAGCTGAAAGCGCACGGCACAACGAGCAGGACCGAAATTCTGGCCGGCCTGACCACGTTCCTGACCATGTCCTACATCATCTTTGTCAATCCCGACATTCTGTCGACCACGGGCATGGACAAGAGCGCTGTCTTTGTTGCAACCTGTCTGGCCGCGGCGCTGGGCACGCTCATCATGGCCTTTCTGGCCAACTGGCCCATCGGCATGGCCCCCGGCATGGGCTTGAACGCATTCTTTGCATTCACCGTCGTGGGCAGCATGGGCTATAGCTGGCAGCAGGCGCTGGGAGCTGTCTTTATATCGGGCGTCATCTTTGTCCTCCTGACCGTGACCGGAGTGCGGTCCTGGCTGATCGAGGGCATTCCCAAATCGCTGCGCTCAGCCATCGCCGCGGGCATCGGGCTGTTTCTGGCCATCATCGCGCTGGGCAGCGCCGGCATTGTGGTCGCCAACCCCGCCACCAAGGTCGGGCTTGGCGATCTTACCTCTGCTCCTGCCCTGTTTGCCATGCTGGGCTTTTTCATTATTGCGGGACTGGACGCGCTCAAAGTGCGAGGCGCCATTCTGATCGGCATCCTGGTGGTTACCGTGCTGTCCATTCTCACCGGCAACAGCCCGTTCTACGGGGTTGTCTCCGCACCGCCCAGCCTGCTTCCCACACTGATGCAACTGGATATCATGGGTGCGCTGAGCACCGGCTTTGTACATGTGATCCTGGTGTTTGTGCTGGTCGAGGTTTTTGACGCGACCGGAACCATGATAGGCGTGGCAACCCGCGCCGGGCTGATACAGGAAGGCAGGCCCAATCGTCTGGGCCGCGCCCTGCTGGCCGACAGCACAGCCATTGTGGCCGGCTCATTCCTGGGCACCAGCAGTACGACGGCGTATATAGAAAGCGCCTCGGGCGTGCAGGCCGGCGGCCGTACCGGCCTGACCGCGCTGACCATCGCCATTCTGTTCCTGCTCTCGCTCTTCCTGGCGCCATTGGCCGGGGCCGTGCCTGCCTATGCCACCGCACCCGCCCTGCTCTACGTCGCCGGCCTGATGCTGCGGGAAATCGTCCATGTCGACTGGCAGGACATCACAGAATCCACACCGGCGGCCCTGACCGCCATTGCGATGCCGTTTACCTATTCGATCGCCAATGGTCTGGCCTTCGGCTTCATCAGCTACGTTGTGCTCAAGGCCGTCACCGGGCGATTTCGCGACATCCACATGGCCACCTTGCTGGTGGCCGTGCTGTTTGTCATCAAATACGCCTTCTTTCCCGACTAGCTCCCCAGGCGCCGCAGCCGCTGCAACGGCATCCCAAAGGCGTTACACTGGTGTTTCAAACTATCCAGAACAAGCGGCTATGCAGGCCGCTTTTTCTATTTTTCAGGGGCATTTATGAGCACCATCGATCTCGATAAAGACAGTTTCCAGTCCGCAGTAGAAGACGGCAAGCCGCTGGTCATCGACTTCTGGGCGCCCTGGTGCGGGCCATGCCGCAATTTTGCGCCGGTATTCGAAAGCGCCGCCGAACAGCACGACGACATCACCTTCGCCAAGGTGAACACCGAAGAGCAGCAGGAGCTGGCCGCGGCCTTGAACATTCGCTCCATCCCCACGCTCATGGTGTTCCGGGAACAGGTACTGCTGTTTTCGCAGGCCGGGGCACTGTCCGCATCCCAGCTCGAAGAGCTGATCGGTCAGGTACAGGGCCTGGACATGGCCCAGGTTCACGCCGAAATTGCGGCGCAGCAGGAAGAAGGCGGCCAGGCGGCACAATAACACCGGCTACGCCGGCGCTTCAGGGCGCCGGCAGCCTGCGCGCCCATGCCGGATATTGGGTATAGAATGTGAGCCTTCCGTAAGCACACTGCATGCGCACATGCCATGCCCATCCTGATATGCGCCGGTCAGGCCTGCAGCGTTGCCAACCGTTTTACGCCACGTTGCAGCAATGACCCACGCTACACAGACACCCTCCTTCACTCACGCAGAAGTACGCGCTGTCGTCACGGGCCTGATGCTCACCATCCTGCTCGGAGCGCTTGACCAGACCATTGTCTCGGTCGCCTTGCCAAAAATGGGCGCCGACCTGGGCAATGTGGGACTGCTGGCCTGGGTGGTGTCCGGATACCTGATCGCAGTCGCGGTCAGTACACCCATCTACGGAAAGCTGGGCGATCTGTACGGGCGGCGCGTGATGCTGTCCTGGGCACTCACCATTTTCCTGGTTGCATCGGTAGGCTGTGCCCTGGCGCCCTCCATGCAGGTGCTGGTGGGCGCGCGCATATTGCAGGGTCTGGGCGGCGGCGGCATTATTTCCTTGTCCCAGGCCATCATTGCGGACGTCGTATCCCCGCGCGAACGCGGCCGCTACCAGGGCTACATCAGTGCCGCCTTTGCCATTGCCAGCGTGTCGGGTCCATTGCTGGGTGGTGTGCTGACGTCCTATCTTTCCTGGCGATGGGTCTTCTGGATCAATCTGCCGCTTGCAGCCGCCGCCATTTTCATCTCCAGGCGCACGCTGGCGCGCCTGCATACCCCACGTATCAAGCGGCCTGTCGACTACCCCGGCGCGCTGCTCATGACGCTGGCGCTGAGCCCCCTGCTCATAGCCATTACCCGTGCCGGGCAAGGCACGCCATGGCTGGATCCGATCAACCAGCAAATGCTGGCCGCCACCGTGATCGCCATCGCGCTGTTTCTCTGGCAGGAAAAGCGCGCCGTCGAGCCTATCGTGCCGCTGGGGCTGTTCCGCAACCGCACCGTGTCACTGTCCTGTGCCGTGATGTTCTTCGCCTTCATTGTCATCGTTGCCCTGTCCGTCCTGATTCCGCTGCGCGCCCAGATGGTATTGGGCATCCGCGCCGACGAAGCGGCACTGCAACTGGTGCCTTTTTCGCTGGGCATTCCGACCGGGGCCTATATCGGCGGCCAGCTTGCCTCGCGCACAGGGCGGTTCAAACCTATACAGCTGTGCGGCGCAGTACTTGTCCCCATTGCCTTGCTGGGCCTGGTTTTCATTGAGCCTCATGCAATAATCGCCACGCTGCTGTGCCTTGCCGCCACAGGCCTGAGCATCGGCCTGCAGCTTCCGACCTCTACCGTCGGCGTGCAGAACGCGGTACCGCAACGCCACATCGGTATTGCCACGGCCGTCATTGCCTTCTGTCGCTCGCTGGGCGCTGCGATAGGCGTGGCCGTGCTGATGGCCGTGCTGATGTCCGCATTGCACGAGCCCGGCGCCGCCCAGTCAGGCGCGGACATCATCAAGGAAATGCTGGGCAATGCCGGCGCGGGCGACATCCAGCCGGATCCCGCATTGCTGATGCCAGCGCAGAACGCCTTTCATAAAGTATTTACGCTTATGACCATCATGGCCTGCCTGCCCATTGTGCTGACGCTGATGCTTCGCAACGAAGTGCTGGGCGAGGCCCAGCCGCAGGCAAAATAGCCTGGCCAGCAGCCGACGAATGTCCGGCAGGGTTATGCGCTGCGTCAGCCGCAGCGCCGCCAATCGCCCTGCCCGCGCGTCAGATTGGTGAACAGCACAGCCAGGTCGCCTTCCTGGCTGCGGACAACGGCCAGTTGCCAGCGCACCCCCGTCGCATCGAACGTTTCATCAATCAGGCGCGCACCGTGTCCAAGCAGTCGCGCGCGCACGACCGCCATCTCGGTAAAGCCACAACGGCAATCGATCATGATCTCGTCGACAATCTCGATCTTGTCGGCCAGACGCAGACATTGCGCCGCCGTGCCGCCGTAGGCGCGGATCAGTCCGCCCGTTCCCAGTTTGATGCCGCCGAACCAGCGCACCACAAGGACCGCGACACGATCGCACTGCTGGCCGTCTATGGCCTGCAGAATGGGCCGCCCGGCCGTTCCGCCAGGCTCGCCATCGTCGCTGAAGCGGTATTCCTGGCCGATGCGATACGCCCAGCAATTGTGGCTCGCATCGGCCACGCTATGCGATGCGATGAAATCGAGCGCCTCGTCCGGCGTCTGCGCGGTATCCGCCAGAACCATATAACGGCTCTTGCGGATATCCTCCTGATAGCGCGCCGGCCCTGCAAGCGTATAGCGTACCGCGCTCACACCGGCCTCAGGCCGCGATGCCCCGTGAGGAGAGGTAGTCGTCGTAGCTGCCCTGGTAATCGAGTATCTGCCCGTCAGGCATGATTTCGATCACGCGCGTCGCCAGGCCCGAGACGAATTCCCGGTCGTGCGAGACAAACACCAGCGTGCCCTTGTACAGCTCAAGCGCAAACTGCAGCGACTCAATGGACTCCATATCCAGGTGATTGGTGGGCTCGTCCAGCAGCATGACGTTGTGCCGGCCCAGCATCAGGCGCCCGAAGCTCAGACGGTTTTTTTCGCCGCCCGACAGGACGTTGACCTCTTTGCCGATTTCATCGCCCGAGAACAGCAGTCTGCCCATCACGGACCGCATGGCCTGGTCATCGTCGCCCGCCTGCCGGTAATCGGACAGCCAGTCGAACAGGTTCTTGCTGGAATCGAACTGATCGGAGACGTCTTGCGCCATATAGCCCAGGTCCGCGCTGTCTGACCATTTGACGCTGCCGCTGTCGGGCTGCAGGTCCAGCGCCAGCATGCGCAGCAGCGTCGTCTTGCCCACGCCGTTGGCGCCGATGATGGCCACCTTCTGGCCCGCCTCTATCATGGCCGAAAACGGCTTGATGACAGGCTGGTCGTAGGACTTGGCAATGTTTTCGACCGTAACGGCCAGGCGATGCAGCACCTTGGCCTGCTCGAAGCGGATATAGGGATTCTGTCGCGACGAGGGCTTGACCTCGACAGCCTCGGCCTTGAT
Organism: Pusillimonas sp.; assembly: GCA_048270225.1. Taxonomy (GTDB): domain Bacteria; phylum Pseudomonadota; class Gammaproteobacteria; order Burkholderiales; family Burkholderiaceae_B; genus Allopusillimonas. Next base: position 330,807 of record JBLWTG010000006.1, read on the forward strand.
GCGGTCGATCTGCTTGAGGCGGGAGGTTGCCTGGCGCGCCTTGGATTTATTGGCGGAAAACCGTCGCACAAAATCCTGCAGCTCCGCGACGCGTTCCTTGGCCTTGGCATTGGCCGAGTTCAGGCGCTCCCTGGCCTGGGTCGAAGCCAGCATGTAGTCGTCGTAGTTACCGGGATAAATGCGCAATTCGCGATAGTCCAGATCAGCCATGTGCGTGCAGACCTGGTTCAGGAAATGCCTGTCGTGGCTGATGATGATCATCGTGCTCTGGTAGCTGTTGAGCACGTCTTCGAGCCAGCGTATGGTGTTGATGTCCAGATTATTGGTGGGCTCGTCCAGCAGCAGTACGTCGGGATTCGAAAACAGGGCCTGCGCCAGCAGCACGCGCAGCTTCCAGCCCGGCGCGATCTCGCTCATGGGCAGGCTGTGCTGCTCTACCGGAAACTCCAGCCCGAGCAGCAGCTCACCCGCACGCGCCTCGGCCGTATAGCCGTCATATTCGGCAAACTTGGCCTCGAGATCGGCGGCACGCATGTAATCCTCTTCCGAGGCATCCGGATTGGCATAGATGGCATCGCGCTCTGCCATGACCTGCCACATTTCCTCGTGACCCATCAGCACGACATCGAGCACCCGTTCGTCTTCATATGCGAACTGGTCCTGGCGCAGCTTGCCCAGGCGCACTCCTGGCTCCAGCGAGACGTTGCCGCCGCTGGGCTCCAGGTCGCCACCTATGATTTTCATGAAGGTGGACTTGCCCGAGCCGTTGGCGCCGATCAGGCCATAGCGGTTGCCCTCGCCGAATTTGACGCTGACATTCTCGAATAAAGGCTTGGGGCCAAATTGTATGGTTAGGTTCGCAGTGGAGATCACAGAGGTGTATTCGCGTTAATGAGTCAGTTAAACCGTTTAGTTTAACAAGCTGCGGACAACCCTGCAGACACCGGGCCTAGTGCTGATGCTCGTCCAACACCAGATGCGCCATACCCTGCTCTGTGGCGATACCGACCTTGCGGCCGATCGGCAGCGTCGCCTTGACCTTGACGTGCCCATAGGGCAAACCGGTCACGATCGGCACTTTGACGTTGGCTCGCAGCCATGCGACGACCGAAGGCATATCGTAGCCGTTGTCATGCTGGCCAAGACGGTATTCGCTGAAGCGACCCAGCACAATGGCTTTCTGGCGCTGCAATATGCCTGCATGCATCAACTGGAGCAGCATGCGCTCCACACGGAAGGGATGCTCGGCGATATCTTCAAGAAAAAGAATGCCCCCGCGGATCTTGGGCATATAGGGCGTTCCGATCAGGGAAGCGACCATGGCCAGGTTACCTCCCCACAACACTCCACGGGCATCGACGGGATCGGCGTCCTGTGATTCAAAGCCCAGGACTTCGAGCTCGCCCCGCATGGCCTCTCCGAACAGCGCAGCCATCAGGTCATCCATTCTGGGGCCACCGAAATCAAACACCGCCGTCGGACCGGCATAGCTCGGCGCGCCAGTGCGAGCCAGCAAGGCCAGATTGAAAACCGTGAAATCACTCTGGCCAATGAAAGTCTTGCCGCTGTCGGCCACGGCTTCCCAGTCGATGAGGTGCAGCAGCCGGCTCAGGCCGTATCCGCCGCGCGTCGCCATGACGATGGGATGCTTTTGCTTGAGCGCGCGGGCAATGGCGGCAAGCCGTTGCTTGTCTGTGCCGGCAAACCGTTCATGCACGGCCAGCGCGGTACGGTCCACCACAGTGCGAAAGCCCAGTTTTGTCAGACGCACCCTGGCCTTGTCCAACGTTTTGGGATCGGCCACGGCGCCGGAAGGAGAAATCAGGTAAATCCCGGACGGCGTCTGATGACGGTGCGTGTGCACGCCCGAGGTGTGACGGCTGCCATCGTCGACACCCTCGCTGTGGTCGTGAGAATGCTCGTCAGGATGGTGTGTATGTTTGCTGTGCTGCGCTCTTGCCATGGCCCGCTACGCCTGAAATGGTTGATATGAAACAGGGGTAATAGTAATACAAGGCATTGCAGGCCAAGGCAGCGTCTTGCCGCTCAACGCTGCCGCTGGCGACGCTCGCGAAAAAAAAGACGCAGCATATCACCGCATTCCTGGGCCAGCAGGCCGCCCATCACCCTCGTGTGATGATTCAATCGTTGCTCATCATGCAGGCTGACCACGCTGCCGCAGGCACCCGTCTTGGGATCGGACGCACCAAAAACCACACAGTCCAGCCGTGCATGCATCATTGCGCCCATGCACATCACGCAAGGTTCCAGGGTCACATACAAGCGTGCACCGGGCAGGCGGTAATTGCCCACGCTGGCGGCAGCCTGGCGCAGGGCCACGATTTCCGCATGGGCACTGGGATCGCTGTCTGAAATGGTTCGGTTATAGCCTTGCCCGATGACCGTGCCGGCCGCATCCACGACAACCGCGCCCACAGGCACTTCGCCGGCATCGCGGGCAATGAGCGCCTGCGCCAACGCCTGGCGCATGGCTGCCGTGTCTTCATCGGAAAACACAGGCTCAGGCGCTGCTGTCTGGGCGGCCTGATCCATATCAGGCAAATGCGATTGCGACACGGCCATCAACCACGATAAATGCGGCTGTTCAGCGCAATACGGCCTGCCAGGCTTTCGACAGCCTCTTCCAGCCACTGATATAGCTCGGCCTCGTCGTCGTAGCGCGCCTGATTCAGGTTGGATACCCTGCCTTCCTGAATAAACCCCCAGGCCCGACTGCGTTTGTCGCGGTGGCGCGGGTCCCACACCCCAAAGGCCACGCCCCCCGAACGCCGTATCAGCGAGAAGCAGGGAATGTCCGTGTAGCCATCGCCCACGAAAATCATCTGTTCAAAAGGAACACGCAGCTTTTCAGCCGGCACCTTGCGATTGACCTCGAACGGCTTGCTGCGCGAATGCGCGCCGATGATGCCTTTCTGGATATGAAAAAGGTAGCGGGTCTTGTCGGTAAAACTCACAATGCGTTTGGGAAAGTGAATTCCGCCCTGTCCGGCTTCGTAAACGAACTCGGAGGCCCAGATATCGGTGAATTCATGAGCAATAGGCGTACTGCGAACCACATCGCCTATACCGCTGGTAATCAGGTAGAACTCCAGCTGCACCTGAGGGTGATGCTCCCGTACCATGGCACGCAAACGGCTGAACAGGCTTTGCACACCGGAATGCAGGGGCAGGCGCTTTCCCCAATCCTGCAGGCGTGCCTGGGTGATCGACCCATGCGTTCGCGCGCGCGACAGCTCTATCATCTGATAGAGGTAGGCGGGTACCGGATCCCAGTCGTGCTCATTGAGCAGAGGGCCTACATCGTGCGCCCAGAATCTTTCGACATCCACGCCGATATCGGCCAGAAAGCCGGACGTGCTGTCTGGCGCAAGCGTGTCGTCAAAATCGAAAACCAGTGCAATGACATCGGACATGTATGAGCCTCTGGATAGGCCGGGACACCGGCCAGAATACGGGAAACAACAGAAGTGTAACGCCTGGCCGCTCTCGGCCGGATCAGGCCCGCCGCTTCAGCCGGCGCAGAACGCGGGGAATGATCTGCGGAAGATCCTCGGAAATCAACCCAGGCCCGAACAGGCGGGCCGCTTCGCCGTGCATCCAGACCGCGGCGCAGGCCGCCAGAAAGGCATCCATGCCCTGGGCCAGCAAGCCCGCCACCATACCCGCCAGCACATCTCCAGTGCCGCCTGTGGCCAGCTCGGGAGGCGCGTTGGTATTGACGACGGCCCTGCCGTCGGGCGCGGCAATCACAGTGTCAGGCCCCTTGAGCACCACCACGGCACCGCTCTGGCGAGCCGCAGCAACAGCCCGCTCCAGCTTGCCGCCCTGCATCGGGAAAAGTCGGCTGAACTCGCCCTCGTGAGGCGTAAGCACGCAAGGCCCCTGAATGGCGGCAAACAGCGAGGGCGGATCAATGGAAAACACACTGATCGCATCGGCGTCGAGCACTACGGCACGGTCACCCGACAGCGCCTGCAATGCATGCTTGCGGGTCAGGTCGGAAATGCCGGCACCCGGCCCGATCGCCACGACATTGATGCGCGGATCGGCAAGAATGTCTTCCAGCGAGCCGTTTTCCTTGATGGGATGCACCATCACGCTGGTGAGCGCAGCGGCATACACTGACCAGGTTGCCATGGGCGCCGCAACAGTGACCAGCCCTGCGCCGGTACGGGCGCAGGCCGTTGCCGTCAACCGCGCAGCGCCTGTCATCAGGCGCCCGCCCACCACAAGCGCATGTCCTCTCTTGTACTTGTGCGTGTCTACAGACAGCCACGGATAGGCATGCAGCCAAAGCCGCGGCGTGTTTTCGAATACAGAAGGCGCGATGGAAGCCAGTACCGATGGCGCAATGCCGATTTCGGCCACGCAAACCTGGCCGCAGTGGCTGCGCCCGGGCTCGAGCACATGGCCGGGCTTCTTGCGAAAAAAAGTGACCGTGCGCTGCGCAGCCAGCGCGGTGCCGTGAAGCTCGCCCGTCGCGCCATCCACGCCGCTGGGAATATCGACGGCGCACACCGGCAGACCCGTGCGGATCACGGCATCGAGCACCTCGGCGGCCTTGCCCTGGACCGGACGGGACAGTCCCGCACCGAATAAGGCATCGATAACAAGCTCGGCGCCTTCGAGCACAGAGACTGACAGGGGTTCCACCGCGCCTTGCCAGAGCGCGGCCTGCGCAGCTGCGTCACCGCTCAGCAGTCGCAGGTCGCCCAACAGCCCGACCCGCACCGGCCAGCCTGCCGCCTGCAGATGCCTGGCGGCCACGAAGCCGTCGCCGCCGTTATTGCCCGGGCCGCACAACACGGCCACGGCGCATCTGGACCAATGACGCTGCACCTCATTGGCGACAGCGGCCCCGGCGGCCTCCATCAGCGCGTTGCCAGAGCGCCCGCCCGCGATCGTGGCCTGATCCGCCGCCGACATCTGCGCCGGCGTCAGCAAGGCATCGGTGTAGGCGTCGTCAGAAAACGAATCGGCCCGGCCGCAGGGTGTTCGGCCCGGACATGCTGCTGTACTCATGCTCATAGGTCCTGAGCCGGCGCGCCAAGGGGCGTCTGCACGGCTGTTGATGAATATGCTATTGTGCCGCAGAGCCAGAGGAAAATCACTCATGCAGCCAGTTATCTCCATCCAGGGCCTGGACAAAACCTACAGGTCCGGGTTCAAGGCGCTTCAGAACATCAACCTTGATATACAGCGGGGCGAGATTTTTGCCCTGCTCGGCCCCAATGGCGCCGGAAAAACCACCCTGATCAGCATTATCTGCGGCCTGGTCAACCCGTCAGCCGGCACCGTGCTGGCCGATGGGCACGACATCATCACGGATTATCGCGCCGCGCGCGGCAAGATCGGGCTGGTGCCGCAAGAGCTCACGACCGATGCCTTCGAGACCGTCTGGGCCACGGTCAGCTTCAGCCGCGGCCTGTTCGGCAGGGCGCCGGATCCGGCTTACATCGAAAAGGTGCTGCGTTCGCTATCGCTCTGGGACAAGCGGAACAATACGCTGATCACCCTGTCAGGCGGCATGAAACGGCGCGTGCTGATTGCCAAGGCGCTGGCGCACGAACCGCAGATATTGTTTCTGGACGAGCCCACCGCAGGCGTGGACGTCTCGCTGCGCAAAGACATGTGGGCGCTGGTGCGCACGCTGCGCGAGACAGGCGTCACCATCATCCTGACTACTCACTATATCGAAGAGGCCGAAGAAATGGCCGACCGCGTAGGGGTGATCAACCACGGTGAAATCATTCTCGTTGAGAACAAGGCCGAGCTGATGCGCAAGCTGGGCAAAAAACAGCTCATCCTGCAGTTGCGCCAGCCGCTTGAAGCATTGCCTGACTCGCTGAGCGCCTACCAGCTGACACTGGCGCCCGATGCCACGGAAATCACCTATACCTATGATGCCCAGCAGGACCACAACGACATCGCGGCGCTGTTCGTGGCGCTTGAGCGCGCCAATGTGCAGTTCTACGACCTGCGCACCACGCAGAGCTCGCTGGAGGATATTTTTGTAAATCTGCTGCGGGCCCCTTCTTGAGCCCGACGTCCTCATAACCGTCTTCTGTGGAGCGACAGATGAATTTTCACGCGATGCGCGCAATCTATGTATTCGAAATGGCGCGCACCTGGCGCACGCTGCTGCAAAGCATCATCGCGCCGGTCATCTCAACCTCGCTGTATTTTGTGGTCTTCGGCGCCGCCATCGGCAACCGCATCACAGAAATCGGCGGCATCAGCTACGGCGCGTTCATCGTACCTGGTCTGGTCATGCTGTCGCTGCTGACACAAAGCATTTCCAATGCGTCGTTCGGGATTTATTTTCCAAAGTTCACCGGCACCATCTACGAAATCCTCTCCGCACCGCTCTCGTACCTGGAAATCACCATCGCCTATGTCGGCGCCGCCGCCACCAAATCCCTGATTCTGGCAGCCATCATACTGATCACCGCCGAGTTCTTTGTGCCGCTGCATATCGACCACCCGGTATGGATGCTGGGCTTTCTGATCCTGACCTCACTCACCTTCAGCCTGTTCGGCTTCATCATCGGCATCTGGGCCGACGGCTTCGAAAAGCTGCAACTGGTGCCATTGCTGATCGTCACACCATTGACCTTCCTGGGCGGCAGCTTTTATTCAATTGATATGCTGCCCCCATTCTGGCAAAAAGTGACGCTGCTCAATCCGGTGGTCTACCTGATCAGCGGCTTTCGCTGGAGTTTTTTCGGCGTCGCCGACGTAAGCCTGACGATCAGCCTGGCCATGACCGTGTTTTTCCTGCTCGTGTGCGTCGGACTGGTCGGCTGGATATTCAAGACCGGCTACCGGCTCAAGGCCTAGTCCCTGAAGTTGTTGTACTGCAAAGGCAGTTCAACGTCTGTCTTTCGCAGCAGGGCCATGGCCGCCTGCAGATCATCGCGCTTCTTGCCGCTTACGCGCAGCTTTTCGCCGTTGATCTGCGCCTCGACCTTGAGCTTGGCCGCCTTGAGCGCGGCAATCAGTTTCTTGGAAACCGCCTGCTCTATGCCCTGACGCACCGTGACCTTGCGACGGGCCCCGGACAGGTTTTCCAATGGCTCGCCAATCTCCAGGCAACGAACATCGATACTACGCGCCGACAGGCGCGCGCGCAGTATATCCAGCATCTGGTTGAGCTGAAACACGCTGGGCGCGGACTGCGTCACGACATAGCCTTCGAGCTCAAAGCTGGCATCCAGACCCTTGAAGTCGAAACGGGTGGAAAGCTCACGATTGGCCTGATCGACGGCATTGCTCAACTCATGCTTGTCGACTTCGGAAACAACATCAAACGAAGGCATGTACCCTCCAGAAAAGTTAAAAAATCACTGCGTCGGAGCTTCTTCCAGAGCCTCGGCCTGCTTGCGCAGCGCGAATTTCTGGATTTTCCCCGTCGATGTCTTGGGCAGCTCGCAAAACACCACCGTCTTGGGCGCCTTGAAGCTGGCCATATGCTTCTTGCAATGCGCGATGATCTCCTCGGCGCTGACCTCCGAGCCCTCCTTGAGCTCGATGAAGGCGCAGGGCGTTTCACCCCAGCGCGCATCGGGCCGCGCCACGACCGCTGCCGCAAGCACCTGAGGATGACGATACAGCACATCCTCTACCTCGATGGAGGAAATATTTTCGCCACCCGAGATAATGATGTCCTTGCTGCGATCCTTGATTTTGACATAGCCGTCCGGATCCATCACCGCCAGGTCGCCGCTGTGAAACCAGCCGCCGCTCAGGGCGTCTTCGGTCGCTTTGGGATTCTTGAGGTAGCCTTTCATGGCAATGTTGCCGCGGAACATGATCTCGCCCATGGTTTCGCCATCGGCCGGAACCGGCAGCATGGTTTCCGGGTTCATCACACTGATGCCGCGCTCGAGATGGTAGGTTACGCCCTGCCGGGAATTGAGACGGGCGCGCTCGCCAATGTCCAGGTCGTTCCAGGCTTCGTGCTTGGCACACACCGTGGCCGGGCCGTAGACCTCAGTCAGACCATAGACATGCAGCAGATCAAAACCCATGCGCTCCATGCCTTCTATCATCGAAGCAGGTGGCGCCGCACCCGCCACCATGGCCTTTACGCCGGGCTGGATGCCTTCCTTCATGGCATCCGGCGCGTTCACCAGCAGACTGTGGACAATGGGCGCACCGCAATAATGACTGACGCCGTGCTCGCGTATTGCATCCAGGATGGCCTTGGCCTCAATTTTGCGCAAACAGACATTGACGCCGGCGCGCGCGGCAACCGCCCACGGGAAGCACCAGCCATTGCAGTGAAACATGGGCAGCGTCCAAAGATAGACGGCATGTTTGGGCATGTCCCATTCGAGAATATTGGAAATCGCCGCTGTTGCCGCGCCGCGATGGTGATACACCACACCCTTGGGGTTGCCCGTCGTACCGCTGGTGTAGTTCAGCGCAATGGCATCCCACTCATCAGCCGGAAGCTCCCAGGCAAACGCCGGATCGCCACCTGCCAGAAATGCCTCGTATTCGATACTGCCGATCGGCTGGTTGTCGCCTTCGTACAGCGTATCGACAACATCAATCACCGTAACCGGCGTTTGCGTCTTGCGCAGCTCAAGCGCTTTGCGCATGACCGGGGCAAATTCGGTGTCGACGATCACAGCCCTGGATTCACCATGATCGAGCATGAAGGCGATCATTTCGGCGTCCAGCCGGGTATTGAGCGCATTGAGCACGGCACCCAGCATGGGAATGCCGAAATGCGCCTCCACCATGGGCGGTGTGTTGGGCAGCATGACGGCAACGGTATCGCCCTTGCCTATGCCTGCGCCGGCCAGCGCGCTGGCCAGCCGGCGACAGCGGCTATAGACCTCGGACCAACTGCGGCGCAATGCCGATGGCCCCGATCCATGGATAACAGCCAGACGGTCCGGATAGACCTGGGCGCTGCGTTCAATAAACGACAAAGGGGAAATAGCGGCGTAATTGGCAGGTGTCTGTGGCAGATCCTGGTCGAAAATGCTGGGCATGTATGTCTCCTGAATAGTAGGAAAATGATAGCCTTCCGACGGAAAATCTGCCAGTGTTACCGGACGCCGCGCAACGTTAATCGATATATTGTGAGAATTTTCCAGACAACACCACGGCATACGCGCTCCCACTCATCGGCGCATGCGCCATGCTGGCGCACTGCAGACCGGCTGTGATGACGCCACGACGGCCGGCTAGGAGCCTGCCCTGCCCGCGCGGCCAAGGCGACCCAGCATGGAGAACGTCCAGCCCTGGCGCATAGCCCATGCCGCGAACAGGATCAGCACCACGCCCAGCCACTGCAGCCATGTCAGACGATGGCTGAACGCGACCCAATCCACCAGGATCGCGACGATGGGATAGATAAAGGATAAGGCGCCAGTGAGCGCCGTAGGCAGGCGCTGTATCGCGCTGTACAGCAGCACATACACAAGCCCGGTGTGCACCACACCCATGGCAACCAGGCTTATCCACGCAGATGCCGGCAACGACATGCCTGCACCGATCCGCGCAAACGGCGCCAGCAACAGCACTCCCGTACAGACCTGAATCAGCGCGATCAGATGCGGCGGCGTGCCCGCCAGGCGCTTGACCAGCAGCGCCGCCACGGCATACAGCAAAGCCGCGCCCAAGGCCAGCGCAACGCCGTATAAATAATGACCCGCTCCATAAACAGGCCCGCCATGGTCCTGGGTAATGGCCAGCACCCCCAGAAAGGCAAGCAACAGCCAGGCCATCTTTGCGCAGGTAATACGTTCTCCAAGAAACAGCGCGCCCAGCCCCACCAGCATGAAGGGCTGCATGTTATAGACCGCTGTGGCAATGCCGATGGAAGCGCGCGAATATGCCGCGAACAGCAACACCCAATTGCCGACGATGGCCAGGCCGCTGACCACCGCCCACGCAAAGCCTGCCGGCGTGATGACTCCAGGGCGCAACATGCCCATGAATGCACAAATTGCCAGCAGGGTAAGGGCGCCGAAGACGCAGCGCCAGAACACGACATCCAGCACGGGCTGGCCCGACATCAGCACAAACCAGCCTATGGTTCCCGATATCAACATGGCGACAGCCATCTCGATAGAACCTCTGCGGATGTCGGCGCCGTTCAAGGCCTGATCCTCTGGATAATCAGCAAGATCTAGTCCGGGCTGGCCGCATTCTCAACCTGAGGCGTTTCCGTTACCGTGTATTTGCCGTCTTTTCTGAAGTTGGCATCCTGCATTTCGCTGTTGCACTGCGAACTGCCATAAAACACAACCTTGCCGGCATGCGCCACAATGACAGCACCTTCTTGCGCCGAATACACTGAAGGAAACTCGTAACAGGTATAGCCGTAGGCATTGCCCGATTTTATTTTCGGCGGTTCGCCGATCTGGTCCAGCACCGGCTGCACGTCCTGGCCGATTTCTATGGAGTTCATGACGGTCTGCAGTCTTTTCTGTCTTTCTACAGCGGCCGTAGACGCTGCAGGGTCTACCCCAAGCGTCGTCCGGGCAGCGTTATAGCCGGCCTCGGCCACCTGACCTGCCATCATGGGGGAACAGCCTGCCAGTACCGCCAAGCCGGCGCCGCTTACCGCCAGAGTGAAAGCTTCGAGCCACTTGCGATTTTTCTTCATATAAGCCTCGCTCAGGCGGGCCATGCGTTCCGCGGTATCGGGATTTCGATGCCGCTGCGCCCAGGCCTGCCTTTCAGGGGCCCCCTCTTGAATGCGGGGGCGCTGGTAAAGTCGCTTCAGGCATCATAACGCATCGAACTGGCTGAAACGCTCTCGCTTATTTCAGGGCTAAACGGCGCGCGGCGCCCTAGCCGCAATGCACCCGCACCACAACATCATAGGAATCGAGCTGCAGATTCAGGCGATCGGCGCGGTACTCACGTGTAATGACCTGACCCGGACGCAGCACGCGAACCGTGTTTGCACCGCTCAACTGCTTTGCCTTTTGCTCCAGCTCGGCAGAAACGTGGTGACCCGGTATCGGGCTGGTCCTGTCCGTGCTGCAGACTCCGGGTGTGGCTGCAGGTGCAGGCTGTTCAAGGCTGACACAGGCCCCAAGGCCGGACAGGATGAGGGTTACGAACAAAATGCGAAACATGGGAGCTCCTTGTTTGAACCTGCCATCATGGTAAGCCAGACACACAGCCCTGGCTATGACTTCCCGCCTATCGTCCTGATACGCTTGCGTGGCGCCGTGGCAGCAGGCGCGGCTTGGGCGGGCGTGGCAGGCACGCGCCACAGATACCAGGCAGCCACCGTCCGGTACGGGCTCCAGGCCTGCCCTATTTCATGCAATTGCTTCGGTGTTGGCGCTTTGTCCAGCCCTTTGAAGCGACGATACCCTTCGCGAACCGCCAGATCGTCAACCGGCAGGATATCGGAACGCTCCAGAGAATAGATCAGGAACATTTCCACTGTCCAGCGCCCTACTCCCTGCAAGGAAACCAGGCGTTCTATCAGTGCTTCGTTGCTCAGTCCAAGAGCTTGCTCAAGCGACGGCACAATGCCGTCTTGCGTGGCCTGCGCAATGCCTCGTATGGAGAGGAGCTTGGCATTGGACAGGCCGCAGGCGCGCTGTTGCTCCGGATCACTGGCCAGCATTTGTGCAGGTGAAGGAAATGCCGCTTCGGGATACAAGGCCAACAGCCGCGCCAAAATGGCCTCGGCAGCCCTTGCATGCAACTGCTGATAGATAACTGCGCGCACCAACGCTTCGTAGGGCTCCCGCCCTGGTCTGGATTCGTGCAGACAGGGGCCTATCGCCTTGATGTGGCGCGCCCAATCAGCATCCAGCGCCGTCAGAAATTTGACGGCACGGCGATAGGCCTGGGGAGAAAGATCGGCAACAATCGGCATGGCAACCATGAGCGCATCTTCCGGATGAACCTCAGTTCAGCGCCGCCTTGGCGGCTTCCGCCGCAGTGAGGCCATCGTAGAACATGTCGGTAAACCACTCGGCTTCGTCCTCGATGTGCTGCTGGGCCTCATCCCGCGTAGCGCCGGCCTCTACAAACAGATCCTCTACTTCGATGCACCATTGGATCAACGCGACTTCGTCGGGATCCGGTTCTTGACCGTTCTTGGTAGACATGATGTGAATTCCATTCAGATGATCCGCGCATCATAGCGCATCGGATCAGTAGCCGTATGGCGCCGGGCGCACCTGGCCATTTGCCTGGCCTGCCCGCCTCAAGGGCGGGTGCGATCAGAAATGGCTGGGTATCCAGGTAACGACACCAGGCACCAGGAAAATAATCACAACGCTAGCCAGCATGATCATAATAAACGGTATAACGCCTCGCGCTACCACGCCCAATCGCGTGCCAGCAATGGCCTGTATCACAAACAGGTTGAGTCCGACGGGCGGCGTGATCAGTGCAAGTTCGATCAGGACGACGAAATAGATGCCGAACCAGATGGGGTCTATGCCCAGATCCAGCACAGTGGGAAGCAGCACCGGCACCATGATCAGCAGCATGGAAAGGCTTTCGAGAAACAGACCAATCACCAGCAGTATCGCGGTAACCAGCAGCAGGAATCCGTCCACCGACGAAATATGCACATTCACCAGTTCCGACAGCATGGCCGGCAACTGATAAAGCGTAATGGCTTTGCCGAAAATCTTGGCGCCGATCACGATCAGAAACAACACGATGGTTGTTTTGAGCGTTTGGCTCACCGCATCCAGAAAAGCCTTGAGCGTCAGCGTGCGCAGCACAAAGGCAGTGAGCAGAAAGGAAATGAATGCGCCGACCGCCGACGCTTCGGTCGGGGTAAACGCGCCTGCATAGATGCCGCCGATGATCAGCACCGCCAGCGCAATGGTGGGCAACGCACGCACTGTGGCAGCCATTCTGTCCTTGTAGGAAGACGGCGCCTCACGCTGATGCAGCCCAGTCATCCACGCGTGAATGACCGTATAAATGCTGAACAGAACCAGAAGCAGAATGCCCGGCCCGACGCCGGCCAGAAACAGCTTGCCGATGCTTTCTTCGGTAATAACCCCATATACAATCAGCGGAATGGAAGGCGGAATCAGAATACCCAGCGTGCCGCCGGCCGCCAACAAGCCCAAGGTAAAGCTCTTGCTGTAGCCTCGCTTGACCATCTCGGGAATAGCCACAGTGCCCACCGTTGCCGCAGTCGCAACCGAGCTGCCCGATATGGCCGAGAAAATACCGCAGGACACCAGCGCCGAAAGCCCCAGGCCGCCGGGCAGGTGCCCAACCCACTTCTGCACGGCTTCAAACAAATCCTTGCCCACACCGCCTTTGAGCAAAAGGTTGGACATCAGCAGAAACAGCGGGACAGAAAGCAGCACGAAATTATCGAGCGCACCGTGCAGGTTCTGCGCCACCATGGCCAGGGGCAAGCCCTTGATCAACAGCAGGCCGGCGCCCAGTCCCGCCAGCGAAAATGCCACTGGCACGCCAAGAAACAGCAGGACCAACAGGGCCAATCCGATATAAAGCAGCGTCACGTGCGAACCTCTTGCTGGCTGGAAATCTCGGCGTTAATGCCGGCGGTATCGATCTCGCTGTCGGGCGCGAACGAAGGCGGCCCCCTGAACGGCAGGCGGATCAACTCTGCGAGCGACTGTATCGCCAGCAGCGCAAAGCCCAGCACCACCGGCAGTTCCGCAATCCAGTTCGGCAAGGCGAGCATGGTCGGTTGACGGCGGCCCAGGCGAATCGAGTCAGCGACCACGTCCCAGCCCTTGGTGACCGCCATGATGGAGAATAGAAAGATAATGACCAGCGCAAGCCCTTCGCAGAGATATCGTGTCCAGGCCGGCGCCACGCCCAGCATGGCGGTGATGCGGATCATTTTTCCGTCTCTGAGCACCAATGCCATGCCCAGATAGGTAAACCACACCTGCAAGGTCACCGATATATCCTGGGTCCACTGCGTGGGCGCATGAAAAAAGTATCGGCTTATCGCTTCGTAGGTGAGTATCACCGTAATGAAAACGAGCATGATCACGCCGATGGCGCCGCAGAAACTCGATACCTTGTCTATTGCGCGCAGGAGCGCGTTGCGCTCCACGGCCTGTGTATTCACCATATTCATCCCGGGTCTGATTGCCTGCAGTCGCTGTGGCGCGGACAGCTTTTTCAAGCATGTCCGCGCGCCTGCGCAGTATCAGTACAGTTTTTTGACTTCGTCCACCAGGCGCTTGCCCACATCGCCGGATTCCTTGATGTACGCCTGCACCGCTGGTGCGGCGGCGTCCTGCCAGGCCTTGACCTGTTCGGCGTTCAGATGCACAACCTTCATCGGCGTCTTGGAGGCGATGAAGTCTTCGGAGGCGAGATTATTCTTCTTGGTGTCAGCCCGTATCGTCTTTTCGGCAGTCAACGACGCAGCGCCAACCCATTTCTTTTCCTGATCCGACAGCGAATCCCACAGCTTGTCGTTCATGACGATCAGGAATTCCGTCTGGGCGTGATTGGTAATGGTGACGTAGTTCATGACCTCGAACAGCTTGCGTGACTGTATTGCCGTCGTGCCTGTCATGCCGACATCGACCGTGCCGCGCTGATAGGCGATGAATTGCTCGGAACCGCCGATCTTGACCGGAATGCCGCCTACGGCGTTGATAAAGTCACCCGAAGGCTTTCCGAGTACGCGCACCTTTTTGCCTTTCATGTCCGAAGGCATCACCAGCGCTTTGTCCTTGGACAACAACTGCACAGGACCATAATCCTGCCACCATAACACCCGTGTGCCGGTGGAACGGATCAGCTCGTCGATTTCCTTGCGCACAGGGCTGTCCGGCGCGGCGGCCTTGGCAAGCACTTCGTAGTTGGGAAAAAGAAAGGCAACAGAGAACAGCCCTGTGGCGGGCAGCGTACCGGCATACTCATCGATGAGCACCAGGCCCATGTCGATCGCCCCCGAAGAGACCGCCTGAGGAATCTCGCTGCCCTTGTACAACTGTGCGGAATCATAGATCTCGACTTTCATCTCGCCATTGGAGATTTTTTCGAGTTCGTGTTTGAACAGCACCACGTTGGCGCCCACCGGATGCTTGGTATTGACCTGCAGACTGACCTTCAGCGTGCGGGCCGCCTGGGCGGAAATTGTGCCGCAAAGCATGACGGACGCAAGCGTGGAAAGGCACAGCGTTTTGATAAGGCGTTTGTTCACGACAGTCTCCTTTGTATTTGATTATTGGCGGATTGTATACAACAGGCCGGGCGCCGTCAATCGCGTTGGTGCTGCGCCGCCAGCTTGCGACGCGTGGCCTGATGGCCTGCAGACAAATGCGCACGCATAATGCTTTCGGCCCACGCAGGATCGCGAGCGCGAAAGGCATCCACCAGTTCGCGGTGATGACCCATGCTGCGCATGATCTCGTCCTCGTCGTAGACCGTGAAGGTCCGGTATATGAGCGGAAAAGAAATAATCTGTCCGGCCAGCAGCTTGAGCCGTTCGCTGTGTGCCGCCGCAAGAACCACTTCGTGAAACTGCTCATTGAGCTGCGTCAGTGCTTTTTTGGTCGCAGCGTTGCGCACGCCATCGGCCACCAGCGCTTCCATGGCCCCGCACAAATCATGCAGCGCCGCGATTTCCGCCTCCGTAATGCTCATTGCGGCCAGTCGCGCGCCGAATGATTCCAGCACGACGCGCAGGCCGAATATTTCGTCAAGATCTTCCACCGTCCATCGCTGCAGCCGGCTGCCCTGGTTGGGGATGGTCTCGACCAGACCTTCGAGCGTCAGCCGCCTGAGCGCTTCGCGCACAGGCGTGCGGCTCACGCCTATCTCCCTGGACAGCGCGCTTTCTGTGAGCGCGGCGCCATCAGGCCAATGATTGCGCAAGATCCGGTTCTTGATCCACTGGTAGGCCTGCTCCGCCGTGTGCCCGTGAAGAGGTGGCTTGGTCATGGTTGGATTAAAACTCCTGAAAAAGAAGCTGTTTTTTTACCGCCATAGGATAATTGTATACAATCAACGCAAAAACGAAATAGTCAAACCCTCACGCCCCAGGAGAATGGTATCTTGAACACAGCCGCCTCAAAACGTCGCCAGCTCGCAACCAGGCTGGCGCAGCCTGGACTACTCGTAGCCCCAGGCATATTCGACATGATTTCGGCCCGCATTGCCGACCGCATGAATTTCGATCTGCTGTACATGACGGGCTACGGCGCCGTCGCTTCTTATCTGGGCCTGCCTGATGCGGGGCTTGCCACGTACACCGACATGCTCAACCGGGCGAGCGCGTTTGCGCAGGCATGCAACACCCCCATCATCGCCGACGGCGATACCGGATACGGCGGCCTGCTCAACGTCGCCCATACCGTGCGCGGCTACGAGGCCGGCGGACTGGCCGGCATTCAGCTTGAAGATCAGGAGTTTCCCAAAAAATGCGGCCACACGCCCGGCCGCAGGGTGATTGCTGCCGAAGAAATGGTCAAGAAAATCAAGGTCGCCTGCGACGCCCGCGCCGATTCGGATTTCCTGATCGTCGCCCGTACAGATGCCCGTACATCCCTGGGCCTGGACGAAGCACTGCGCCGAGCCGAAGCCTACTCCAGGGCAGGCGCTGACATTCTGTTTGTGGAATCGCCTGAGTCCGAAGAGGAAATGCGCCGCATCGCAAGCGCATTCGACAAACCGGTGCTGATCAACAATGTGGAAGGCGGCCGCACCCCCATTCTTCCGAAAGACCAGCTTCAGAGCATGGGGTTCAAAGTCGCCATTTATCCTGGCACGGGCTTCCTGGCCATGGGCCATGCGGTGGAACAGGCTTACGCTGCGCTGCAGCAAAACGATTCATCAAGCCAGTTGCAAGGCCGCCTGTATGATTTCGACGCCTTCAGCCGTCTGATGGGATTCCAGGCTGTGTGGGACTTCGACAAGGCCCACGCCGAAGATTGAGGCTCATTCAGACGGGCCATGAACCGCCTGGCAAGCCAGGTGCTGGCGCATATTGAACCATTTCCCACATAATGCAGTCTTTTAAGCTTCTGGCAAACGACAGCTGACAAGTGATGAACTGGAACAATACCCTGGCTGAAAGCGCTGTATGGATAGCGCAGGCATACGGCATTACCATCGTGGCCACCATTCCTATAGTGTGGGTGCTCGCGCGCTTTACGGTATGGGGAAGGCAGTTCTGGCAGTTGTCGGCCGCCTACTTTTCTGTGCGGCGCAACTGGCGCCCGCTCGCTACCGTGGCGCTGCTGCTTTTCCTGACGTTGTGCGCAGTGCGTCTGCAGGTATTGTTCTCCAACTGGTACAACACCATGTACACGGCCTTGCAGCGCCTGGACGAAAAGGGCTTCTGGATGGCCATGGTGCTGTTCGGCATTCTGGCAACAACCCATGTGCTGCGCTCGCTGCTCGACTTCTACCTGCAGCAGGCCTTCATCATCCGCTGGCGGATCTGGCTGAACGAAAAACTGCTGTCGCAATGGATAGGCAAGCAATCCTACTATCGCACCCAGTACCTTTCCTCGCCCGTCGACAATCCCGACCAGCGGATACAGCAGGACGTCGCCGATTTCGTGCAAGGATCGCTGACCCTGTCCCTGGGCGTGGTCAACGCGCTGGTATCGACCTTTGCCTTCACACTGATACTCTGGACACTGTCCGGGCCTGTCGCCATCGGCAGTCTCGAGATCCCGCGAGGCATGGTGTTCCTGGTATTCATCTACGTAATCGTCGCCACCGTCTTTGCCATCTATATCGGGCGGCCGCTTATCCTGCTCAACTTCATGAATGAGCGCTTCAACGCAGACTATCGTTACGCCCTGGTACGGCTGCGCGAGTATGCGGAAAGCATTGCCTTTTATGCAGGAGAAAAAGTTGAAGGCGCTGTGTTGCGAAACCGGTTTGCGCAAGTCATCGGCAATGCCTGGGCCATCGTATACCGGTCGTTAAAATTCCTGGGATTCAACTTTTCCGTCACGCAGACGGCGGTTGTATTTCCTTTTATCCTTCAGGCGCCCCGCTTCTTTTCCAAGCAGATCAGCCTGGGCGACCTGATGCAGACAGCACAGGCTTTCGGCCAGCTCCAGGACAATCTTTCCTTCTTTCGCAATGCTTATGATCAGTTCGCCACCTATCGCGCGACACTCAATCGTCTTAGCGGCTTTCACCATGCCATCGAGCAGGCCGGCACGTTGCCCGGCCCCCGTGTGCACGACGAACAAAACCGGCTTGCCATACAGAACCTGACGGTAAGCACCCCGAAAGGCGACGCCTTGATTCAGGATCTGAGCCTGGAAATTTCCACGGGCTCCCCCCTGCTCATCCGCGGTCCATCCGGGGCAGGCAAGACGACCTTGCTGCGCTGCATTGCAGGCCTGTGGCCTCACTGCCAAGGCGATATCTATCGCCCCGAACACAGCACGCTGTTTCTTGCCCAGAAGCCTTATCTGCCCCTGGGCACGCTGCGCGGGGCGCTGTACTACCCGCAGTTGCCACCCGCAGCCGCCTCTGCCGCGGCGGGAGAACACGACCCCGCACGCGACATGCTCGACCGGGTCCAGCTGGGCCACCTGGCCGAGCGCATGGATGAAACGGCCGACTGGAGCCGCATTCTGTCGCTGGGCGAGCAGCAGCGCCTGGCCTTCGGACGCCTGCTGCTGTACAAGCCGCAAGCCGCTCTGCTGGATGAAGCAAGCTCGGCGTTGGATGAAGGGCTGGAAGATGCAATGTACCGCCTTGTGGCACAGCGCCTGCCCGACACGATCCTGGTCAGCGTGGGGCACCGCAGCACGCTGCTCAAATATCATGCCACGCAGCTCATGCTGGCCGGCGACAATACCGGACACTGGACGCTCACGCAGAACCAGGCGCCCGAGCGCCCCTGAAGCCCGCATGCCGGCCCCGGACACCAGGCATACAATTTGTGTTCGGCGCAGCCCTGCTTCAAAGAGATTGCAGCAGAGCTGCCATAAACAGCTCTACTTTCCATTGTCGTAAATTTTGTTGTGAAGCTCACTATGCTTGATTATCGCGCCCTCTTCGATCTTTCCGGCCGCACTGCCGTCGTGCTGGGCGCCGCCTCCGGCATTGGCCAGGCTTCGGCGCATGCGCTCGCGTCGCTGGGCGCCCACGTCGTCTGTGCCGATCAAGACGAGGACGGCGCACGCACCACGGCGGACCAGATCAACCAGTCTGGCCAAGGTACCGCAGACGGCCATTGCACCGATGCCTCAAGCGGAAAAGACATCGAAGCACTGGCCGCTTATACACTGTCCCGGCGTGGTCGTGTTGACGTTGCCGTGGCAACGCCCGCACTCAATATCCGGAAACTGATGCTTGACTACGCCGACGACGAATTTGATCGGGTGATCAACCTCAACCTGCGCGGCGCCTTTCATTTCATGCGCCACTTCGGACGCCCGATGGTTGGGCAAGGCAGCGGCAGCATTATCCTGTGCTCCTCGATGCGGGCCATCACGCTTGAACCTGGCCTGAGCATCTACGCGGCGACCAAAGCCGGAATCGCGCAAATGGTAAAGGGGTTCGCAGCCGAGGTCGGCGGCCATGGCGTAAGAGTCAACGCCATCATGCCAAGCATCATCGAAACGCAACTCACCGCACCCTTGAAAGAGCGCGGCGACATCTACGCCACTTACGCTGCCCACACCATACTCAATAGATGGGGACAGCCCTCTGAGGTCGGCGGCGCGGTCGCCTTCCTGGCATCCGATGCTGCCAGCTTCATTACTGGCAGCTCACTCTCGGTGGACGGAGGCTGGACCGCCATCGACGGGCCGCCTACAGGGCTGACTCAGACCCGACCTTCGGACACGCCTTCCCGCAACACAACCCCCACCGGACAGCAATCATGAACGCATCCAAAGACACTGAAGCCTTCCAGGTGCTGGCTGGCGTCACCACCGCCACCCTGACGACCATTCTGCTCAAGAAAGGGCTGCGCAACGTCTGGATTCGCGGCGCCTTCCCTATTACGCCGGGAGCGGGCAAACGTATTGCAGGCAGGGCATTTACCTTGCGCTTCGTTCCTGCGCGCGAAGACCTTGCCACGCCCGCTTCCTGGAGCTCTCCAACCTCCACGCGCGCGGCCATCGAACAGATGCCGGCCGGCTGCATCGCCGTCGTCGATGCCAACGGCGTCAGGGACGCCGGCTTCTGGGGCGACATTCTGTGCGCCCGCATGGCCAGGCGAGGCGTGGCAGCGCTGGTCAGCGATGGCGCCGTACGCGATCTTGCAGGCGTGATATCGACAGGCTTGCCGGTATGGGCCAGCGGCGCCGCCGCGCCACCCTCTGTGGCTGCACTGACTTTTGTCGACTGGCAGCAGCCCATCGGTTGCGGTGGCGTGGCCGTATTTCCCGATGACATCATCGTTGCCGATCAGGACGGCGCCGTGCTTATCCCGGCCGATCTGCTGGATGAGGTCGTCGCGCTGGCCGTAGAGCAAGAGCGACTCGAAGACTGGATCATGCAGGAGGTCCAGGCTGGTGCCGCATTGCCGGGCCTGTATCCGCCCAATGCTGAAAACAAGGAGCGCTACGAGGCGGCGAAGCGTCAAACTGACGCGTAGGTGCCCGTGCTGACAGGCAGCGCAGCTGCGCTCACCCCAGCAGCCCCAGCAGCCGGCGCAGCGTCTTTTGCTGAGGCGCTGTCAGGCGCGCGCTGATGCGGGCGTCGTGCGCCTTGATTTCTCGCGTAATGCTATCCAGCGTTTCCACGCCTAACGAAGTGAGTACCAGCGCATAGGCGCGCTTGTCGCTTGAAAAATCTGTCCGCTGTACATACCCCAGTTTTTCCAGCGCATTCACCACCTGCACCGCCCCTGAGCGGGCTATGCCCATGGCCTGGGCCAACGTGGTGAGCTTGAGCCCTGAATTGGCATGGATGATGGTCATCGCGGAAAAGCGCGGCGGCGTGACGGACCATGGCGCCAGCGCGTCAAGAAAGTCCTGATAAATGCGGATCTGGGCGCGGCGCAGCGCATAGCCCACCAGGTCATCCAATGCCCCATAGTCGATGCCCTGCACCTGGGCATCGAGCGATTCCCCGCGCTGAGCGGGACGGCGGTGGTTGGGGCGCGAACTCGGCTTCTGGCTCAATGTAGTGTCTGTCCTGAAATTGGGAAACTGCCACACATTAACCGGGATATCCGCAGCCTGCAAACGCCTCAGATCTTGAACACAAGGGTAATTACCAATGTCCATCCCAGAGGCTTAAATTGTTATGATACATAACAAAATTCCGGAGACAGATGGTGAAAGTAATTATCGCGGGTGCGGGTATCGGTGGCCTTACCCTTGCATTGATGCTGGCACAGCGCGGCATAGACTGCGAAGTGTTCGATAGCGTACGAGAACTCAAACCATTGGGGGTAGGCATTAACCTGCTGCCCCACGCCAGCATGCAGCTGCAGGCCCTGGGGCTGCTGGAGGATCTGGCCAGCATGGGTATTAAGACCTCGGCCCTGCACTATTTCAACCAGTATGGCCAGGCGATATGGCAGGAGCCGCGCGGTCTGAATGCGGGATATCCCGTGCCGCAACTCTCCCTGCACCGGGGCGATCTGCAGATGCTGCTGGCCGCCAAAGTCACTGAACGCCTGGGCGCCGGACGGCTGCATACCGGAATGAGCTTTGAATCCATGACACAGGATGCGCAGGGTATCACTGTGCACTTTCGCAATCGCGTGTCGAACACCCTGGATGAAGTGCGCGGCGATGTGCTGGTGGGCGCCGACGGCATTCATTCCACTGTGCGGCGTTCGCTTTTCCCGCTTTTCGATGAGCTGAGATTTTCCGGCCGCATGCTGTGGCGCGCAGTGAGCGATGCCGCTCCCTATCTGGATGGGCGCACCATGTTCATGGCCGGACACCAGGACCAGAAATTTGTCTGCTATCCGATTTCGGAGCCGCTGCGTCGGGAAGGCCGCTCGCGTATCAACTGGATCGCCGAATTGCGCACCGCATCGGCCGAACTTCCCAGCACGGACTGGAATCGTGAGGTTGACGCCAGCGTATTTGCAGACAGATTTGCATCGTGGCAGTGGGACTGGATCGATATTCCCGCGTTGATCGAAGCCGCTCCAGCGATCTATGAGTTTCCGCTGGTGGACAAGGATCCCCTGCCTCGCTGGATTGAAGGGCGTGCCTGCCTGCTTGGGGACGCTGCCCACCCCATGTATCCCATCGGGTCAAACGGATCCGCGCAAGCCATTCTGGATGGCGTCTGCCTGGCAGACCGTCTGCAGGCCGCGCAGCGGCACGGCGGTGCCGTGCCGCTGGCGCTGCAGGAATACGAGGCCGAACGCCTGCCTCTTACAGCCGGTATTGTGTTGCGCAACCGCCTGAACGGGCCTGAGCAGGTCATGCAGATTGCCCACGAACGTGCGCCCAAAGGCTATGGGCATATACATGATGTCATCCCGCAGCAGGAGCTTGCCGACATTGCGATGCGCTACAAGCGCATCGCCGGCTTCGACCCTGCAGCCCTCAAACCAGCTCCTCCCGCTGCGCAGCCCTGAATGGACGCCGGTTGAAGCAATGATGAGCAAAAACGTATACGGAGCAAGCTTATGACCAGGCCTACACCTCCCCTGCCCCCCACGCTGGAACATCTCTGCACCGTCGTGGTGGACGTGGGCGCACCGCAGGAGATCGGCGATACGCCCAGCGGCAAACGGCGTGTCATTCCCATTCTGGGCGGCACAGTGCAGGGGACCCACCTCAACGGCCGTGTCCTTCAGGGCGGCGCGGATTTCCAGTCCATACGTTCGGCAACATTCACCGACATCCATGCCCGCTACGTGATCGAAACAACAGACCACGAAACAGTCTATGTGGAGAACACGGGAATACGCACCGGTTCACAACAGGATATCGCCGCGCTGGCACAGGGACGCCCGGTGTCGCCCGAGCGTATCTATTTTCGCAGCTTCCCACGCTTCGAAACCGCGACGCCTCGGCTGGCGTGGCTCAACACCCATCTTTTCGTCGGCACCGGCGCACGATTTCCGGACCGCGTTGAGTTGAATTTTTTCGTGATGCGCTGATCAGCAGACGAGCGCGTTCAAGACGAAGGCTTTCCGCAACACCCGCATAAGTCATAACAATCAAACCAGGAGACAGACACTATGAAACCACGTATCTTCGCCGGCCTGTTGGGCGGGCTTTTCCTTTCCCTGGCCACGATTGCCAGCGCCGCATTCCCCGATCATGCAGTACGCCTGATGGTAGGCTTTCCGCCCGGGACGGGCCCCGACATCGTCGCCCGCGTCATAGGCGAGCAATTGGCGCAGTCCCTGGCGCAGTCTGTTGTCGTTGAAAACAAGGCCGGTGCAGGCGGCCAGATAGCCGCCGCTGCGGCCAGTCATGCCGCGCCGGACGGCTACACGATTCTGCTGGGTGAGGTGGGCTCCATCAGCATTTCCCCCGAAACCACGTCGGGCCTGACGTACAAACCGCTCAAGGACTTTGCCCCCATCAGCGAAGCAGTACGGGCCAATTTCGTACTGGTCGTGCCGTCCAGTTCGCCATACAAATCGCTCAAGGAATTTATCGCCGCGGCAAAGGACAGCAAGCAGCATTTCAATATTGCCACTTTCGGCGCAGGCACGCCTGGTCATTTTGGTGCGGAGATGCTGGCCGACGAAGGCGGCTTCAGCATTGAACCAGTACACTACCGAACGACAGGCGATGCCGTCTCTGCCATCGTCGCCGGACAGGTACAGGGGGCGTTCATCACCACCGCCATGGCCGGTCCGCAAATCACGTCGGGAAAAATGCGGGGCCTGGCCATTACAGGCGCTCAGCGCAGCAAAATCCTGCCCGACCTGCCGACATTTATAGAGTCAGGCATGCCGGCCACAGACTTCGGTGCCTGGTTCGCCTTTCTTGCTCCGGCCGCTACACCCGATGCCGTTCTTGACACGCTGAACGCCAGTATCGTCAAGGCGCTGGCCTCGGAAAAAGTGCGCACCACGCTGGAAGGCAACGGCTTTGTCATCGTCGGCTCAAGCCGGCAGCAGATGACAGACCTGCTGATCAGCGAACAGAAACGCTGGGCGGCCGTGGTGAAGAAGACCGGCTTCCGGATCAATTAGGCCTGCCCGCACGCTCAGAAAGGCATCATGACTTTCAGCGTGCCTCGATGACTCTGGATATGAGAGGAAAACTCACCTTCATACTCCAGCCGGAAGTCGATATCCCCGGCATTCGATATCTGCAGGCCTGCGCCGATCCGACCAATGACATCGTCGGTAGGCACCGAGGTCTCGAAAGAGCCCGTGCCTGCCGGAGCCCCCTGCAGCTTCGCCTTGACACTGTATTCGTCCTTTGACAGCAGTGTCACCCCGCCGAACACGTAGGGCCGCATAATTGCGCCATTGTCCAGCGGCACTCTGCCACCGAACTCCAGCATTGGCGATATGCCCATGACGAACTGATTGCTGCTCTCGACATCCAGGTGCAGCGCATCGCGCGATTCGCTGTAGCCCGGCATGTGCGTGTAGGATGCATTCAGATCCACATAAGGCTTCAGGTAATACTGTTCCGACGCGTAAGTGCGTGCAATCCGCAAGCGCAAGGCCGCGCCATAGACATCAAGATCCGAGCTGGCCTTACTCTCCAGACCAGGAACCCTGATATTGCGGTCGATATCGTATTTGCCATAGCCCCCGCCCAGCGACGCGGAAAGCGTCCATGGCCCGGTTTCGCGCTTAACCACCACGCCGGCATAGCCGCTGTCGCCCTTGCCCGACACCCGATCGTCGTCTCCGCTCATGCGAGAGTTCTCGTAAGCGGCCGACCCGCCCACAAACCAGCCCGGACTGACCTGCCGCTGGCCGCCGAACTGATAGACGGTGCCATCGAATGAATAGCCCGACACGCCCCCTTCACCATCCTGGTTGGTATTGAGGCCGGACACCTGGCCCCACAGGCAGTCTTGCTCGCCGGTGAGCGCATCGCCGCCCTGGAAGGCCGGGCAGGACATCATTGCTCCGGTAAATCGCGCCATGGTGGCCTGCATCTGTGCGGCGGGCGCCAGTGCCACGCCGGGCGAAAGATCCGACAGGCGACTGGAATACGTATCAGCCCCTTCCCTCGAAGCCATGTCCAGTGCGGCAAACAAGGTCGCCATCTCGGAGTTGCCACCCAGATTCCAGGCCCCTTGCACATGCTGTGCCACGGAATTTGGATTTTCGTCCAGATGCATCGACGGCGCCGCGAAATCCGCACCCGCCACGCGTACATGGACATCCTTGCCCTTTAACTGGGCATCGTAGTCGACCACCGGGCTGTCCTTGGCCTTGGGCAGGCCCTGGATATCGCCCTCAAGCGTGGCCACGGTGACCTCGCGATCCGGCAACAGGGCAAAGGGCTGGACATTGACCTGCCCGTCCAAGCGGGTATCGCCCTGCACCACCATGCGCGGCGACTTGAGTTTGTCGAAATCCACGTCCGCTTGCAGAATCCCGGTCGACTGCAGATCGAAGTTGCCGGTAACCTTCAGCGTGTCGAACGCCCCCGACTTGCCTATGGCGACCACGCCAGCATTGTCGATATTGGCCTGATACAGCGTGGCGTCGCTCAGCATGCCGCTCTTTTTGTTGTTGACGTGGCAAGCCATGCCGCCGGCGCCATTCAGGCATCCGATATCGCCGTAGATGCCACCGGCATTGTTGACCTCCAGCGAAGCGACTGATGCATCGCTGACAGCCAATGCCTTGGCGGACTGTTGGCTATAAGGGCCACGCACGGCCTGGCCACCATCCGTGGTTGCAATCACACCCCCGGTACCGACATTCAGATAGTTCTGGCTATTGCCATCGAACCATACGCCGCTGGCATCGGAGCCTGTCCCCCCCGTCACCGCCCCGTTTACATTCACGGTGATGACACCGCTGCCCTGGGGACCCGAGCTTTGTGCAAAGATGCCGGCGGAACCGCTGCCGGACGCCGTGATCGTGCCAGCCTGCGTCACAGTAACGGCTTTCCCACCGCCGGTGCTGCCACTCGCTGCCGTGCTGCCGGCAAAGCCATTGGTCTGGTTGCCTCCCAGGCCGCCGCCGCCGCCGATCGACTGCGCCACAATGCCAAATGCATTGGAGCCCGTTGTCACAATGCCGGCGTCTACGTTGACCGTGACCTGGCCACCATCGCCGCTGCCGACCGCACCGCCCGAACTGGAATCCGCCCACCCGGAGGTGTCCAACTGGATACCCATACTGGTATCGCCCGCAATGCCGCCTCCACCGCCTATGGACTGGGCGATCAGCGCGTGAGCGCCAGCGCCCGCAGTCTGAAGAACACTGCCTGCATTCAGATTCACCGTAACCGAGCCGCCATTACCGCTCGCGCCATTGCGGCCACCCAGCGTCACGCTGCTCAGATTGTTGCTCCCGCCCGCGCCGCCCAGGCCGCCGCCGCCACCGATTGACTGGGCAAGAATGCCGTATGCCCGGTCGCCCTGCGTGATTGCCCTGGTGCCGAAGGTCGTATCGATGGTTCCACCGCTGCCGGACAAACCGCCATTGCCACCCACCGACAACTGCATGGAATGACTGTCTTGTTCAAGTTTTTTGGAGTTGCTGTTCCCGGCGCCACCCACGCCGCCACCGCCGCCGATCGACTGCATGGACAGGGCGAGCGCGTCGTCTCCCGCCGTTGAGATGTTCGCCCATCCGGCCTTGTTGCCGTTCAGAACCTGAATCGTGCCGCCGTTGCCGGCAGTTCCGCCCGTGCCGCCGGACGACGCGCCAACGGTGATCGTGCCCGTGGCCTGATCCGAACCATCGCCGCCCTGCCCGCCGCCGCCGCCGATGGATTGCAGCAGGACCCCGTAGGCGCTGTATCCCGCCGTGGCGATATGATTGTCATGCGAGTCATCGAAGTAGAAGCTCACCGTGCCGCCGTTTGCGGCGGTCCCGCCGCCACCGCCCACACCAATATCGACGTTGGCCTTGACCTTGCTGCCCGACGCCGTAGACGAGCCACCTGTACCGCCGCCGCCGCCGATCGACTGCGCCACAATACCATCGGCCCAGTCTCCGCTGGTGCCGATTTGTCCTGCGTAAGTCAGATCGACATTGCCCCCATGGCCGCCGGTACCGCCCGCGCCGCCGACATCTACCGTAAAGGAATAGGTACTGCCTGTATCATCAAGCCGCGCCTCGTTATCGCCATGAATGCCGATACGGTCCAGAATGGGGTGGGACGAAGCATCTGCGCCGATCGAGCCGCCCAGTCCGCCCCCGCCGCCGACCGACTGCAGCAGGACGCCATCGGCATCCCCGCCCTCTGTACGGATAGCGCCCAGCAGGCTTGCCGTGATGTGACCGCCGACCGCACCCGATCCGCCCGTGGCCCCCAACCCCAATTGCAGACGACCGGACGGACTGTCGTCGAGCCCTGCCGAAATATTCATCGTGCCGCCCTGGGACGCGCCGCCGCCGCCACCGACCGACTGCGCCACAATTCCGCGCGAGCCCGAACCAAGCGTGCGGATGACAAAGTTCGGATTCAGCGTGACGTCGACATCTCCGCCGACGCCGCCCGCCCCACCTGTGCCGCCCAGCGATATGTTCAGTTTCAGGTTGGCAGGCCCGCCGTGGGTATAGGCACTGCTGCTGCCCACGCCCCCATTGCCGCCGCCGCCGCCGATGGATTGAGCCAGCACGCCATTGGCATAATTGCCGTAGGTGATGATGCTGGAATTAGGCGGCTGACTCGTGGTTGGAGGCAACAGCAGCGATGGCGGCAATGCAGCGTAGCTGCTGCCGCTGTCGCCCAGGCTGATGTCCACCGCGCCGCCGTTTCCGCCACCGGTGCCCGTCCCTCCCAACGCCATCCCGACCGAGGCCGAGATGGTGGTTTCGTCTCCCAGCACCGTAGCCAGGACTGAAGAGTCCCCGCCATTGCCGCCGCCTCCGCCAACGGACTGGGCCAGAATGGCATGAGATCCATCGCCTAGCGTCGCAATGGTCGACCCATTGTCAAGCACGACTTGCGTGACGCACGAGGTATCGCCTGCCGGGCAGGCATCATTGCCCGTACCACCGCTACCGCCGACGGACGCCTCGAAGTTCAGTGCCACAGACTCTCCTTCGCCTGTCGGCACGGCAAGCACCATATCACTGGCGCTTGAGCTGCCCCCGTTGCCGCCGCCGCCGCCGATGGACTGCGCCAGGATACCGAAGGCATCGTTCGGCGCATAGGTTTCCGGATCAATATCGGGGCTGGCGAAGTCCATGCCGGTGGCAATATGGGAACTGCTCAGCGACACGATCGCCGCATTGCCCGTTCCGCCCGCGCCGCCGCTGCCGCCCATCACCAGGGCGGCATTGAACGCTACAGTCACGTTGTAATAGCTGGCGTCGCCGCCATTGCCGCCGCCTCCGCCTATGGACTGGGCCAGGATGCCGATAGAATGAGCACCGCCAGTACTGAGATTCAGGTTGGAATACCCTACCTTGGATTCGGAAGACTTGCCGCCTCCGCTTGCACTGCCCCCGATCTGCAGGGCCGCAAAAGACAGAACACTGGCGTTCTTGACGCTGCCCCCGTTGCCGCCGCCGCCCCCTATGCTTTGCGCGATGATTCCCGGCGAATAATTGCCATGCGTCGAGATGTTCGATGCGGCATACGTGCCGGTATCATCGCATCCCAGATGATTGCTCATGCATACGGAACCACCGTCGCCACCGCTGCTACCGTCACCACCGATAGCGACGGAAACGCCTATCGACGCGGTGAACGTATCGCCGCCATTGCCACCGCCCCCGCCAATAGACTGCGCCAGGATGCCCGGACTGAACTGACCGTTTGTCTGCACCGCCCCCAGGTCGCGAAAAACGACGCTTCCACCGCTGCCGCCGGAAGATCCGGAGCCGCCTATTCCCAAAACCCCTTTGCTGTCGCCGCCGCTGCCGCCGCCGCCGCCAATCGATTGCGCCACAATGCCTACGGCAGCATCGCCATTGGTGGTGATCGAGCCGTTGCCGTTGTCAATCACGACCTGCCCGCCTGCCGAGCTTGTGCTCCCGCTTGAGTTGCCGCCCACACTGAGCAGACCAGTGGCGCTGCCCGAAGCACCGCCACCGCCGCCGATGGACTGGGCAATCAGTCCATGCCCGTTGTAGCCGGATGTTGTGATAGTTCCCTGATTGCTCATGGTGACCAGACCGGCGCTGCCGCCGCCCGCGCCGTCACCGCCCAGTGAAACAAAACTTGAGGTGTCGGCACCGCCAGCGCCGCCACTGCCCGCAATGGACTGGGCCAGCACGCCGTAAGCATGGTCGCCATTGGTCGTAATGCTCCCTGCGGTCGTGGTAGTGACCTGCCCCGCGTCCCCACCGTTACCGCCGTTGCCGCCCTGACCGCCCAGCACCGCCACGAAATCGCTTCCCGTGCCGCCGCCCCCACCTATGGACTGCGCGATAACGCCTGTTGAGAAATTCCCTGTCGTCGTGATAGCGGAGCCAGAGTCCGACCATGCCGTGACCGCGCCAGCATCACCGCCGAATCCGCCGCCGCCCCCTTCGCCCGCCAGGGCGGTGCTGTCGGCGCCATTACCGCCCTGCCCGCCCACGCTCTGGACCGCCACCCCCGGAAGATTAGCGCCATGAGTAGTGATGCTTGCCGTGGAATGCAGGTTTACGGTCGCGGCCCCGCCCGCACCGCCATTGCCGCCAGCGTGGTCTTTGGCTGGCCCCATCCCGCCATTGCCTCCGATGGCCCTGGCCGCGACACCCGCTCCTTCGACCATCACACCGCGCGGCCCTGCTGCAACATCGAGCAGCACAGAGCCATAGGCATCTACCGTTACCTTCTGATCCCATGGATGCGTGCTGGTCCCCCCATCGCCCCCCCCATTGCCGCCATTGTCGCTATCGTCGCTTGAGGTTGTTCCGTCACCGCCGGCGGACTCGGCCACGATACCAAAAACCTTGCCACTCTGATGGACCTTCCAATAGCTACTGATCGCGCCCTTGTGCGTGACCTGTACGGTTCCGCCGGTGCCGGCATTGCCATTGTTGTCGCCGCCCATTCCGCCCTCGGATTGCGCAAAAATTGCGGCGCCCATGCTGTTGATCTTAAGCCGTGTTGCGCTGCTGCCCAGATTGATGACGCCCGAATCGTTGACAGTGACGGTGGCGGCATTACCACCGTCACCGCCGCGCTGATCGCCATAGTTGAGCGTTGGCTCGTTCTGGTCTCCTCCTGTCGCACCAAACGATTGCGCTCTGATGCCGAACAGGCCGGACGCAGGCGTAGGCACCGTGCCGGACAGGGTCAAAGTACCGGAATTTGTAACGGACGCAGATCCTCCTAAGCCGCCCAACCCGCCATCGGAATCATTATTGTCATTATCGGGGTCCCCCTCTCCGCCGAATGTCACCGCCACAATCAGACTGTTCAAAGATCCCGATCCCGTACCGCTCAGCGTTATGTCACCGGTCGTCGACAGCGTCACATCCCCCCCCATGCCTCCAGTTCCCTCGTCCACGCCGGCGCCGCCTTCGGACGCACCCGTCAGCACGCCCAAGGCGGAGAGTTGATCGATGACACCGCTATGGGATATGACCGTACCGGAATCGGCGGAGAATGTTCCGTCTGAGGTAATGGTTATATACGGTCCCGTCGCGCCATCCTTTTCATCCTTGCTATCGACGCCACCACTTCCTTCGCAGATCTGATTGGCGAACTGGTAGGAACCCGCCGGGATATCTTGCGAGCCGGCACTATAACAATTGGCTGCCTGTGCGCTGCCGGCACAGGCTCCCAGCGCAGCCACAATCGCCAACCGCAAGGCATTCTGTCGCATCAAGGGAAAAGACATACCGCAATTCTGTGAGCGAGGAGGTGTGGGCATCATAGTGGTCGGTACTCAGAGCGGAAGGCTGAGCTGCCCGTTGCAGGGGTTTCGCCCAGTATTGAATGGAAGGATTTCCACACAAGAGTGCGTTAACTTTCCCGGACGGGCAATATTTTTTCGACGAAACAGGGGATTTATTCGACGAAACCCACACAGAACTGTCGGATTTGCACTGTCCACCCGCCTATCAGGCTACAGTCACGCTACCGTAACAAGATGACAGCAACGCAATCAATATTGATTCTTGCTTTTAATTGAGTTGTTGCCGCATTTAATTTCATCAAGGCAGGGCACGATCCGTGTTCGAGCAGCTTTTGCAGGAACCGATTTATTAGAATTTTTGCCGTACCGCACCTGGCGCCGTCAACCGATGGCGCCAGGTGCAGAGCCCCGAGCGCTCAGATAGCGCCCAGTGCAGCCTTTTTGCGCTTGACCCAGGCGCCGATCAAACGATCTGCCGCAATCCCCAGGAAGGCAATGCACAAGCCGGCGACCAGGGCCTTGCCGATTTCATTGCCTGACCGCGCTGCATTGATTTCAGCACCCAGATCCTGCGTGCCGATCAATGCGGTGATGGCAACCATGAACAAGGCCATAAAGATCACCTGGTTCACACCCAGCATGATCTCCGGCAGTGCAATCGGCAGCTCCACCTTGATCAAACGTTGCATTCGGGTAGCACCTTGCTGCGTGACCGCCTCGACAATCGGCTTCGGTACGCCGCGCAAACCCAAGATGGTGTAGCGGATCATCGGCACCACGGCGAACATCAGCACCGCGATAATCGCAGACAAATCGCTCACCTTGAACAGCATCACCACAGGGATCAGGTAGATGAACGAAGGAAAGGTCTGCAGGAAATCGCAAACGCCCGACGCGATACGGGACCAGCCGGCCGTTCGCGACGCCAGCAGCCCGATGAAGAAGCCTGCAATGATGCAAATGACGGCAGCCGTTCCGATCATGTACAGGGTGGTCATGGTTTCGGGCCAAAGGCCGGTCGCAGCCGGAAACAGAATGAGCAAGCCTGCAATCAGCGCCACAGACCAGCCGCCCAGACGATAACCAATCAAGACGATCAGCGCGAGAAAGGTCAGCCAGGGAATTGCCTGGAAAAAATTCCGCGTCGGAATCAGGATTTCCATCAACGCGAAATTGCGAAAGGCCTGGACCGACTCATATAAGTGCAGGTTGATCCAGTCTATGCCGGCGTTCCAGTATGGCGCAGTCGTGATGCTGTGCTCCTCGGACAGCAGCGCCAGATCCGGCACCACGCGTGCAAGCAGAAAGCTCACTACCACGAACGCCAGCGCCAATGCCATATGAGGATGACGCCGCCACCAGGGCAGGCTCGGGTCCACATATGTCGGCTTTTTCAAGGCATAGGCGCGGCTCAGGCGGTCCAGCACCACGGCAATCACCACAATCGCAATCCCCTGCTCCAGGGCCTCGCCCAGGCGCAGCGACTGCAGCGAGGTCAGCAATTCGCTGCCCAAACCTGAGGCGCCGATCAGCGCCGCCAGCACGATCATGGCCAGCGTCTGCATAATGCCCTGGTTCAAGCCAACCAGCAGCACAGAACGCGCAGTCGGCATTTGCACTTTCCACAGCATTTGCCAGCGCGTGCAGCCCATCATCTGGCCGGCCTCAATCACTCCCTGGCTTACGCTGTTCAGGCCCAGCGCGATACAGCGCGCAACAGGCGGCACCGCGAACAATGCCGTGGCAATCATGGCCGGGACATCGCCCACGCCGTACAGCACCACAATAGGCACCAGATAGGCAAACGGCGGCATGCTCTGCAGGATATCGAACAGCGGTGTCACGATAGTGCTGAAACGCCGGCTCTTGCTCATCAATACCCCGGCAACCAGGCCGATCAGGAAAATCATGGGTACGGTTATCAGCACAAGCGAAAACGTCTGCATGGACGCCTGCCAGACGCCAAACAGCGCCAGATAGGTAAAGGCGCATGCACCGAGCAGCGCACTGCGCCAGCCGCCCAGCCAATGCCCCAACAGCGCAGCCAGACCCGCCACAGTTATCCAGGGCAGTGCGGGAACGCTTTTGGAGAAGCCGTCAAAAAATATCGACTCGGACAGACTCAGGGGATATGCCAGCCACGCAGCGATACCGCGCGTCACGTCGCGCGGTGAAAACCCATAAGGTGTTCCGTCAAAAAACCGCAATCCGTACACCAGCCACTCGAAAAACGAGTCAATCCAGTTTTTGAGCGGGAAAATCCAGTCGGATGGATAATGCGCGACCCAGTCAAACCGGCTTGCAGCAAACTGGCCCAGCACAATAATCGCCAATGCCGCTATCCAGAACGACATCCACCTGCGGCCTGTGCCGGTGTGGCGGTCAGCATGTGGCGCTACCGCACCGCCAACTGCGCCAACAGCACCAACAGGCTGTTGCGCGACAGACTCTGCATTGCCCGGGCCGTTATTCATTAAGACTGCGGTATCTGTCATTGGAACAGCGCCTTTGCCAGCTGCTCGCGGCTTACCTGGCCCACCTGCATGCCGGCGGCGTCAAGCACCGGCAACGCGCGGTCGGCCTCAATAACGCGTCGCGCAAATTTTTCCAGCACATCAGTGTTCCTGATCGCATTCTGGTTCCCGGCAAGACTGATATCCCCCGAGCTTGCCGGCACCATGATTTTTTGCGCGGTGATCAGTTTGGCGCGCGGCGCATGCTGAACAAACTTTTTGACATAGTCATCAGCGGGCGACATCAACAACTCTTCGGCGGTACCGATCTGCGCCAGACGGCCATCCTTCATGATTGCGATACGATCGCCCAGTCGCACAGCCTCATCAAAATCATGCGTAACGAACACGATTGATTTGTTCAGACGGGACTGCAGGCTCACAAACTCGTCCTGCATCTCGCGCCGAATCAAGGGATCGAGCGCCGAGAATGGCTCATCAAGAAACCAGACATCGCATTCGCCGATCAGACTGCGTGCAATCCCGACACGCTGCTGCTGGCCGCCTGACAGCTCGCGTGGAAAATTGTGCTCGCGCCCTTCCAGGCCGACTGTCGCCACCAGCTCCTGCGCCTTGGCCAGGCGATCAGCCTTCGGCACATTCTGGATCTCGAGCGGAAACGCAATGTTTTCCAGCACGGTACGGTGCGGCAGCAGTCCAAAACTCTGGAATACCATGCCCATCTTGCGCCGACGGATATCCGTCAGGCTGCTTCGCGAAGCCTGCAACAGGTCAACGCCATCGAACAATACCTGGCCGGCGTTGGGCTCGACCAGCCGCGTCAGGCAACGTATCAGCGTGGATTTGCCCGAACCGCTCAGGCCCATGATGACCAGGATCTCACCCGCAAAAACGTCAAAGCTGACATCGCGCACGGCCGCGATCAGGCCCGCGGACTCCAATGCGGCGTCGCTGGGATTGTGTTGATGTTTATCGAGAAAACCGGTGGCGCCCTTGCCAAACAGCTGCCACAGGTTCTTGCATGAAATTTTTACCGAATTGCTCATAGCCAAACCCGTCAGATAAACGCGCAAACGCGCAGTCACTTTCCGACAGGATCAGCGATACGATGAAATGGAGGCTGACTCAGAACTAAAACGATGCAGTGTCGGACAAGTGCAGAAACTTAACTGTGTGTGGCCGCGCGCAATGGCGCGCAGGCCACCAGAAATAGCGCACGACTGCAGCAGGCAGTCATGCGCGGCCAACTGTTACTTGGCGCAGGCGGGCATCCATGCCGCGACCTGTTTCTGATGCTTTTCAATCCACGCGGAAGCGGCGGCATCATGGCTCATGCCATCGACATCTACCAGCGCAGCAGCCTGATCTATCATCGGGCCTGTGAAATTGATGTTTTTGACCAGCTGGTAGCCGCAGTTCCATTTCTTTTCAAAGCCCGACCATGCGCCCTTTTTCAGGTAGCCACCCTTGGGCGAGCCGCAGTCGTATGTCTTGTCCGGATTGCTGCCCCATTTCGGGTCTTCAGTGCAGGCTTTTTCGTACTCAGGGAACTCAACGAACTTGCCCGGGAATGCCGCGCCTACCCAGTTGGGTGCCCAATTGAACAGTACGATAGGCTCTTTGCGCGCAGCGGCTGACTTCAGCTCGCCGAACAACGCAGCGGCCGAGCCTGCGTTCACCACGGTAAAGTTCAGGTGCAGCGCCTCGATCTTCTCTTTGTCGTGCTTGATCCAGTCGACGGGACCAGCCAGATAACGCCCCTTGGGAGCGGTCTCAGGCGCAGCGAATTTCTCGGCGCATGCATTCAGCGCCTTCCAGTCGGGCAGGCCGGGACAAATGTCTTCCATGTAATCCGGATACCACCAGTCTTCGCGCGTGGTAGCGGTGTGGCTACCCAGATCGACCATCCGGCCAGCCTTGACTTCCTTCATGAAACTGTTGTTCATCGTGCCTTCCC
The DNA here is from genome assembly GCA_048270225.1 of Pusillimonas sp. Taxonomy (GTDB): domain Bacteria; phylum Pseudomonadota; class Gammaproteobacteria; order Burkholderiales; family Burkholderiaceae_B; genus Allopusillimonas. Next base: position 366,075 of record JBLWTG010000006.1, read on the forward strand.
AGATTTCCATCTGCAAATCCAGATCACCCAGTCCCATCGCGGCAAATTGTCCCTGGCTGTCCGAGGGCACAATCTTGGTTTCGTAGCCGAGTTTCTCAAGCAGTTGTTGCGCAACGCGGGCAAGCACCTTCTGGCTCGACCAGTTATTGTCAACGATCTTGATCGGGTCGCTTGATTCTGGTGTAAATGCGTGGGCAGGCGCGCCGATAACACTGGCGGCCAGCAGCAGGCTGACACTGAGTTGGTTAACAAGTTTCAATGGGATATTCCCTCCATTTTTTATTGAAAACGTGATGAGGACACACTTTCAAGGTTTCGATAAATGGGCCGTTTATGTCAATGCTGACAAGGCCGACCCATTGACCGGGAGCGCAGCATTTTGCTGCGCCTCGAGAACCAGAATAGAGCCGTGCATAGGGCACGAATCACTTGGCGCGCACAATGGCACTTGCGCTGGCGAAAATTCGTCAACGTAGCAAAACCATGCGGTTCAGAATGTCGGATTTACTTCAGACAGATCGGATGGCACTACTTTTCCAGCGTTACCCGCTGCGCAGTTGACTTATCGCCTCACACGAATTCATCAAGCAGGCATTACTCCGGATACGTGGAGAATGTTGAAAACAACAGTTTGCTGCGTACGCTGCGTTTGACCGGTTTTGTTAAACCGTATTATTGATACGAACAGATGCATTATAGCGGAATTAGTGGCTTCTTGGGCATTTATCTCGTATTTCAGTCATATGGACCTATCAGCCAACGATACAGCCTCCTGCATAGCCCTGCTGCGGTAACGCAGCCTGACTCCCCAGGAACGCCATTTGCTGGCGAGCCCGCTCCTATGCTCAATACATTGCCGATAGTTCCTGGCTAAAGTGAATACGTCCCACACACCATCGTCCGCTCCGGCCTCAAAACCCGTTGTCTTCAAGAAGCAGCGTCGGCCATTGCGCCCTATGGTCACATGGGTCTTATTACTGCTGTGGCCCGCGCTGGCCAAGGCCGACGCACCGCTGGGCTATTTTCTGCGCGCCGCCGGGCCTGCCGCGCGGCCCAGCCTGCACCTGGGGTGGAGTGTCGCCGCGTTGAGCCTGGCGGTTATCCTCATCATTATCATCATGCTTGCTGCCGCGCTCATGCGGCGGCGTCCCAAGTCGGATCCGCATGCGATCGGCCCGGAAAGCGGCGGCATCAGGTTTCTGTATATCAGCGTCGGCCTGTCCACCCTGGCATTGCTGATCACCCTGGGCTATACACTGTTCACCCTGTGGGCCATCGCTCACCCGGCCAATACGCCGGCGTTGACCATCAGCGTGACCGCCTATGACTGGTGGTGGAAGGTCGAGTACAACAGTACCGATTCCACACAGCGCGTTGTCACGGCAAACGAAATCCACATTCCTGCAGGCGTACCGGTAGAAATCAGACTGCGGAGCGCCGACGTCATCCATTCCTTCTGGGTGCCGCTGCTTGCCGGCAAAACACAGGCCATTCCAGGCCAAATCAACACACAATGGATACAGGCAGATGAGCCCGGCGTCTACAGCGGCCAGTGCTCGACATTCTGCGGCGCACAACATGCTCATATGGCCTTCGAAATCGTCGCGCAATCGCCTGCCGAGTTCGAGGCCTGGCGCGGAGCACAGCATGAGCCAGCGGGTGCGCCTTCGAATCAGACAACGCGGGCGGGTCAAAAAACATTCATGCAGCGATGCGCAGGATGCCATGCCGTGCGCGGCACCGAAGCGTCAGGCGTTTTCGCACCCGACCTGACTCACCTGGGCTCGCGCCGCATGATCGCAGCCGGAATGCTGCGCAACACCCCCGACAACGTGCTTGACTGGGTGCAGCATGCGCAACAGATCAAACCAGAGGCAATGATGCCCAGCTTTGCGCTGACCAGCCAGCAGGCAGATGAACTGTCTGCCTATCTGACCACACTGCGCTAGCGCGAGACGACTGAAGAAGGAACGCCATGGCTGACCGCTCTCCTAACCCGCCGATGTTGCAGCTATCCCGCCGGCCAGAGACCGGCAGTATGCCGCAGGGCTCCGGGCGCGAACAACGCTTGCGAGACTTATGGGAAGGCAAGGCGGGGTGGCGCGGCTGGATCGCTACGGTCGATCACAAGCGCATCGGCTTGCGGTATATCGTGACGGCATTTCTGTTTCTTATCATCGGTGGCGTGGAAGCGCTCATCATGCGCGTTCAACTGGCCCAGCCCAATGCGCATGTGCTCACGCCGGAACAGTTCAGCCAGCTCTTCTCGATGCATGGCATCACCATGATTTTTCTGTACGCCCTGCCCGTGCTGTCCGGCTTTTCAAACTACCTATGGCCGCTGGTGCTGGGAGCTCGGGACATGGCCTTTCCGCGCCTGAATGCACTGTCGTACTGGGTGTTTCTGTTTGCAGGCATCTTTATGTATGCAAGCTTCCCGCTTGGGCAGGCGCCCAACGCAGGTTGGTTCAGCTATGTGCCGCTATCCAGCCTGGAATACAACCCTGGCCCCAATATCGATGTCTATGCACTGGGCATGATATTGCTTGGTGTGTCGACAACGGTAGGCTCGGCCAACTTCGTCGTAACGCTGCTGCGCATGCGGGCGCCGGGGATGTCCATCAACAGATTGCCCATACTGGTCTGGGGCACCATGACCGCCTCGGTTGCCAACCTTCTGGCGGTTCCTGCAGTCAGTCTGGCCTTTCTGATGCTGTGGCTGGACAGACAGATAGGCACGCACTTCTTTGACGTTGTGAATGATGGCAGGCCTTTGTTGTGGCAACACCTGTTCTGGATGTTCGGCCATCCCTGGGTTTACGTCATCGTCCTGCCGGCGATGGGGATTGTGTCCGATGCGCTGCCCACATTCTGCCGGCGCCCCATCGTCGGATACGCCGCCGTTGTGATAGCCACGGTCGCGACCATGGTGGTGGGCTTCGGGGTCTGGGTGCATCATATGTTCGCAACCGGCATGTCTCCCCTGGCACTCTCATTCTTTGGCGCGACCAGCACGCTTATCTCAATACCAAGCGCGGTCGCAACCTTCGCATGGATCGCAACCATCTGGCTGGGTCGCCCGGTATACAGCGTGCCCTTTCTGTTCTTTGTCGGCTTCATACTGTCGTTCGTTATCGGCGGCGTTTCCGGCGTCATGACCGCTGCAGTGCCATTTGACCTGCAGCTGACAGGCACCTATTTCGTCGTCGCCCACCTGCACTATGTGCTGCTGGGCATCAACGTGTTTCCTGTGATTGGCGGCATCTACTACTGGTTTCCCAAGTTCACAGGGAAAATGACAAGCAGAAAGCTCGGCATGCTGGCGTTCTGGGTCACATTCATAGGCTTTAACGTTGGATTTTTTCCCATGCATATTTCCGGACTTCTGGGCATGCCGCGCCGTATATATACCTTCTCCGGCGACATGGGGTGGAACACCAGCAATCTGATCACGTCGATAGGCTCATTCATCTTTGCGTTCGGCATCCTGATCTTTCTGGCCGACATTTTTCTCAGCCTGCGCCGGGGCAGGCCTGCGGGAGACAACCCATGGGACGCCCCCACCCTGGAGTGGTCCGTGCCCTCTCCAGCACCCGCCTATAACTTTGCCGTGCTGCCGCATATCGCCAGTCGCCACCCTCTGTGGGAGGAGCGGCTGGGGCTGGGCCGTCGCTCCACACTGCGTGAGGGCTATCTGCTGGACCAGGGTCGGGAAGCGCTTGGCACGACGCCGCTTCAAGCCCTGCCGGACATCATCCTGAAGATGCCCGGAGACTCTTATCTTCCATTTTTACTCGGCGTGTCCGGCACATTGATGCTTGTGGCGATACTACTGCACGGCTGGCTTGCCGCTGGACTCATGGCAGGCGTCACCACGCTGTTTACCGTGATGTGGCTATGGCCGCAGCGCCTGTTGATCCAGCGCGAACCCCAGCCAGTGCAGGATATCGGAGGCCATCATGAGTGAGACCGACATCAGCGCCCCGGCATTGCCTGTCGGAAGCGCGGGGAAGCTGTCTAGCGGCTGGTGGGGCATGAAAACGCTCATTCTTACTGAGGCATCGCTGTTTTCGTATCTGATTTTTTCCTATTTTTATATGGCCTCGCACACAGCGCAGCACTGGCCGCCAGAAGGCATGCCGAAGATCGGCATCGGCGCACTGAACACCGCCGTGCTTGTGCTCAGCAGCGTATTTGTTTGGGGGTGTGAGCGACTGGTGCGCCGGCGCCGGTTAAAAATGGCGGTCGCGTCCATGGCACTGGGCATTGCGCTGGGACTTGTCTTCGTCGGCATTCAACTGATGGAATGGCATGACCACCCCTATGGCATCACAACGCATCTGTATGGGTCGCTCTACTTCACCATCACGGGCTTTCACGTGGCACACGTTGTGATCGGCCTGGTGATGCTTGTGCTGCTATTGATCTGGACTGCACTTGGCTACTTCGACGAACACCGCAGCGCGGCCTTGAGGATAGGCGGGCTTTACTGGCATTTCGTCGATGCCGTCTGGATATTCATTTTCTTCACGCTGTATGTGACACCTTTTCTTTCCTGAGGTATGAGGCAATGACATCTCCTCGTTCATGCAAGTCCGCTCTTCCTGCACTGCGTCAGACGCGCTGTTCCCTGTGCAGGCAAGGCCAGACCGCAGCACTGCTGCGCAGGGCGGCTGCATGAATCTGAACGCTCGTGGCGCCGCCCTCGTCTTGCTGATTGCGCTGGAAGCGACGCACTGGGGAGTGCGCGTCTTCGCGAAAACGTCTGCGCCACAGCCGGAATCAACAGCGCAGCAAGAAGACGCCAGCCTGATTTCCCGCGGCGCCTACCTGGCCATACTGGCTGACTGCACGGGCTGTCATACCGCACAGACACCCGGCAGCCAACCGTTCGCCGGCGGCTTGCCCATGGCCTCGCCCTTCGGAACTATCTATGCCAGCAACATTACGCCAGATCCCACAACCGGGATAGGCCGTTATAGTTACGAAGACTTTGAGCGCGCGGTGCGCCAGGGCACTGCACCGGGCGGAAAGCACCTCTACCCCGCCATGCCATATCCATCATTCGTGAAAATAAGCGATGAGGACGTGCGCGCCTTGTATGCCTACTTCATGAAAGGCGTGACGCCTGTCAGCCACACCCCACCGGCGACACACCTGCCGTTTCCCTTCAATCAACGCTGGGGCCTCTCGCTATGGAAAGCCGCATTTCTGCATGACAAACGATATGCACCCAGCGCAACGCACGGCACCCTGTGGAACCGGGGCGCGTATATTGTGCAGTCCCTGGGGCACTGCGGTGCTTGTCACACGCCGCGCGGCATCGGTTTTGAGGAGCGCGGCCTCGATGAGTCGTCAAAACAGTTTCTGACGGGCGGCATCAACGATCACTGGTTCGCGCCCAATCTGACGGGCGATCCGGGATCCGGGCTGGGGCGGTTATCGGAACAGGACATCATCGCTTTTCTGAAAACCGGCCATGGCCAGGGCGTACACATCACCACCTTCGGCAGCATGGTAGAAGTGGTCGAGAACAGCACCCAGCATTTCAGCGATGAAGACCTGCGCGCCGTAGCACGCTATTTGAAGAGCCTGCCCGCACAAGCATCGTCAGGCAGCCATGAACCAAACTCTCGACAGGCGCGCCAAAGTATCGCCGCCTTGAACACCGGGGCAGTTCAGCGGCCAGGCGCAGGCGTATATATGTCGCTCTGTGTGAAATGCCACCGGGCCGATGGCCAGGGCAAGCCCGATAAATTCCCTGCGCTGGCCGGGAATCCGGCAGTGCTATCCGCAGATGCCACGTCCCTGATCCGGCTTGTTCTGCAAGGCGGCGCAACACCGCACACGCTGACCGGGCCAGCGTCCAAGAAAATGCCGGCCTTTGCGGACAAGTTGACAGACACCGAGATCGCGCGGGTGCTGACATTGATCCGAAGTACCTGGGGCAATCAGGCGGCCCCAGTGCTTACCCGCGATGTCGCGGTATTGCGGGCCGAACTGAAGTAAGCATCAACTGATCCCGGTGCACCAGCCTATCCCCACACGACGTCAAGCAGAAGCTTGACGTTGAGCACAACGATCAGCCCCGCAACAGCCCAGGCGAGCAGCTTGAAGACGCGGTCTATGGCAAAGGGTCCCATCATCTTGCGATCGGACACGAAACGTATCAACGGGATGACAGCAAAAGGCAACTGCATGGACAATATCACCTGACTGAGCACCAGCAGCCTGGCCGTACCACTTTCACCATAGAGGCTGGTGACCACCACGACCGGAATAATCGCCAGGCCCCGCGTAAGCAGCCGGCGCGCCCAGTTTGGAATGCGCAGGTTCAGAAACCCTTCCATGACGATCTGCCCTGCCAGGGTTGCTGTAACCGTGGAATTGATGCCCGAGGCCAGCAACGCGATGGCGAATGCCAGCGACGCCAAGCCCGCCCCCAGCATGGGAGACAGCAGATGATAGGCCTGACCGATCTCCTGCACGTCAGTACGCCCTTTCGCGTGAAAGACGGCTGCCGCGGTGATCAATATGGCAGCATTGACAAACAGCGCCAGTATCAGCGCAATGGTGCTGTCCGTCACAGCCCAGCGCAGCCCTTCGCGCCGTCCCGCTGGCGTGCGTGGATAGTTGCGTGTCTGCACAATGGAGGAATGCAGATAGAGGTTGTGGGGCATCACCGTGGCACCAATGATACCGATGGCCAGGTAAAGCGCTGCAGGATCTGTGACGATCCGAGACTGCGGAATGAATCCTGCCAGCAGTTCTGCCACCGCGGGTTGGGCCAGCGCGATCTGGATGCCGAAGCACACCAGAATAACCAGCAACAAAGCGATGACAAATGCTTCGAGCCAGCGGAACCCACGCTGCATCAACAGCAGAATGAGGAACACGTCCAGGGCCGTCAACACCGCGCCCAGCGTCAGCGGAATACCGAACAGCAGGTTCAATGCGATCGCAGTGCCTATTACCTCGGCCAGATCGCAGGCAATGATGGCAATCTCGCACACCAGCCACAGCAATATGTTGACAGGCCGCGAGTAACGGGCACGACACGCCTGGGCCAGATCCAGTCCGGAGGCAATACCCAGTCGCGCCGCCAGCGCCTGCAGCAGAATCGCCATCACATTGGACAGCAGGATGACAGAAAGCAGCAGGTAGCCGAAACGCGAACCGCCCGCCAGCCCCGTGGCCCAGTTGCCCGGATCCATATAGCCGACCGACACCATATAGCCGGGGCCGGCGAAGGCCAGCAGGCGACGCAGCCAGCTGCCCGAGCCAGGCACAGGCACGCTGGCGTTCATACGCCCCAGGCTGGGCTCGATCAAGGTCGCCGTATCCTGGCCTGACGGATCAGGGCAGACCCGCTGCTCTCTCATGGGAATCCCAGAAATGACTCAATGTTGACATGGCAGAATGCACATCAAGTATAGCCTATGCTATATTTTTTAGCATCGGCTATACTTCGAATACAAGATAATCGCTCCGGAACCGTACCTGTCGAGCGATCACGCTTTACCCCTTCCCTCTCATAAAACACTCGAACAAAGCCATGGAGTATTCAGCGTGAGCAGAGACCGGAAACCAGCCGAACCGCAGCATCAGCTGGTTACGCCCGACGAGCATGTCGAAGGCTTTCAACAGGTGCGCCAGGCTCGCCGGCAGGAGCTGGCCGAAGATTACGTGGAACTGATCGACGACTTGATCCGCACCCGCGGCGACGCCCGTCAGGTCGATCTTGCCGCGCGGCTCGGCGTGACGCAACCCACAGTGGCCAAGATGTTAAAGCGCCTGGAAAGCCAGGGACTGGTGACTCTGCGGCCATACCGGGGCCTCTCGCTGACTGAGGCCGGCGCAGCCCTGGCCCACGCCAGCCGCGTCCGGCATCAATTGTGCGAGTCTTTCCTGGTAGCGCTGGGCGTGAATCCGGATGTCGCGCGCCGCGATGCGGAAGGCATCGAGCATCATGTCAGCGATGAGACACTGCAGGCCTTCCGCCGCTTTGTGGAGCTTAAGCAGTCGCGCCACTGATGCCCTTGCCCGCCATTGCAGCAGCCTTGCCATCCATCACAAGGTACTGGCTTGCATCATATCGACGCTCGCAATCAGCGCCTCCCTGGCAGCGGCAAGCCGCTCCTGATCGAGAAACGCAGTGGCCTGCAAAGGCAGAAAATGAAGCGTGGTCAAACCCACGCAACCGAACACGGCGCTCAGATAGGGCGTGAGAAAATCAGGCTGGTTGGCGCGTTCTCCAGTAAAAACACCGCCCGAGGCAATAGCCACGAATACTGGCCTGTCTTGCAACAATCCCACTTTGCCCGCAGTCGAAGATGAGAACGTGCGTCCGATCCGCAGAATTTGATCGATCCAGGCCTTGAGCACAGACGGTACGGAGAAATTATTCATCGGCGTACCAATGACCAGAATGTCCGCGGCCTCCACCTCCCGAATCAATAGCTCCGACAGTTGGACCGCGCCATTGGACAAGCCCTCGGCAAGCGTGCCTGGAGACGACAGGGCAACAGCATAGGCCGACTCTGTATGCGGTAGGGGCTTCCGGCCCAGGTCGCGGCGTACTACGCTTGCATCCGGACTGCTCTCCAGCAGTCGCGCGACGACAGCAGCTGAAAGCTGGCGACTGTGCGACTGTGTCCTAGGACTGCAATCTATATGCAGAATATTCATACTCGATGCTCCCGTCACTCTACGTTACTGCCGCATGCCAATTGCCAGGCGATTGAACGCACTCATCAAGGCGATGGCAAAACTCAGATCTGCAATCTCGACGTCACTGAAATGCGACTTGAGCGGTTCGAAATCTTCATCGGGCGCATGGGTTTGATGCACGAGCGTGAGCGATTCGGTCCACGCCAGTGCGGCGCGCTCGCGGTCGGTGAAATGCTCTCCCACCCGCCATCCGGCCAGACTGTCCAGCCTGGCATCGGACATGCCCTCGGCACGCAGCGCTTTTGCATGCATTTCCAGACAAAAGGCGCAGCCATTGATCTGCGACATGCGCAACCAGACCAGTTCGATCAGTTGCTTGCCGAGGCTGCTTTTGGCCAGTGCTTTCTTGGTGGCGGCAAAGCCCTGATAGGCTTCGGGCGAGAGGGTCCAGTAGGACAAACGAAGGGTGCTCACGGAAATACTCCTGTGAAAAATAGATGAAGTGCGGCTGATCTCATGGCGCTGGCGATCTACAGCGGCTGGCTGAAATGCATCCCGCTGGCCAACAGGCCTTGGCGGAAATAAAAGCGTTGCCCCAGTGCATTGGACAGCGCGGTATCAAGCACAAAGTGCGCACAGCCCTGCCGCTGCGCTTCGTGACGCAGCGCATCGATCAACTGTCCGCCCACCCCGTGACGGCGGGCGGCGCAGGTCGCGATCAGATCGTCGACATAAAGAAAACGTCCGTACAGCAGATTCTCCTGAATGCGATAGCCGGCCAGGCCCTTGACCTGCTCATCCTGCCATGCGGCCAGCAGACGATATCCTTGCTCTGCCTGACGGCGCGCCTGCGCTGCAAAAGATGTCGCATCGGCCAGATGCGGGCGCAGTTCACGCATGACGCCGAAACTGGCCTCATAGTCCCGATCGCTGTCTATGGAGCGAAATTGAAAAGTGCTCATGTTCTGTTCCTTGTTGTGCAAGGGATACTGTAAGATAACTATGGCCCATTACATAGGTGCAAGAATTGAACAAATTAATAGGACATTAATCATGGAGCTACTGCATCTGCAGCCCAGCCGTGAACACGAAGCGCCGATCTACCTTCAGTTGTATCGACGCTATCGGCAGGCGATTGAAGCCGGCAAGATACGTCCGGGAGACCGGGTGCCGTCCGTGCGCAGCCTGGCCAGCGAACTAAGCCTGGCGCGTGGCACCGTCGAGCGGGCTTATCAGATGCTGGTCAGCGAAGGCTATTTTGTGGCGCAAGGCTCCGCTGGCACGGTTGTCTCCCCCCGGCTGGAACACCTTGTCGAGGCATCTCATGCCGCGAAGCGTCCGCGCCCCACTCCAGCCTCGCCCCGCACATCTACCGTCGCCGGCCGCGGCTCGCCATTTCAATTGGGTTTGCCGGCGCTGGACGCCTTCCCGCGCAAAACCTGGGCGCGTCTGGCAGGCCGGACGCTGCGCACAGTAGAGACGGCAGGCATGATTTACCCCAATCCAGCGGGCTACCGACCGCTGCGGCGCGCCATTGCGACCTACCTGGGCATCTCGCGCGGCATCGTCTGCTCGCAGGAACAGGTATTCGTGACGGCAGGCTACACAGGCGCGCTGGAACTGGTACGGCGCACACTGCTGCAGCCTGGAGACCAGGGGTGGTACGAAGACCCAGGCTATGTTCTGGCCCGGCTGTTCCTTGAACGCGCAGGAATACGCCTGGCGCCGGTTCCCGTCGACGACGAGGGCCTGGACATCAGCCTCGCCCAACAGCGGGCGGCGTCGGCACGCTTCGTAGTGGTAACGCCCACGCACCAGAGCCCGATGGGCATGGCTCTTTCGCTGCCACGGCGCCTGGCATTGCTGGATTGGGCAAGCCGGCGTCAGGCATGGATTATCGAAGACGACTACGACAGCGAATTCCGATATCACGGCCGGCCCCTGCCCGCCCTGAAAAGCCTGGACCGTGACGGCCGGGTGCTCTATACAGGCACCTTCAGCAAAGTACTGTTTCCCGGTCTACGGCTGGCCTATCTGGTTGTACCACCCTCTGAAGTCGACAAATTCGGCGATATGGCGAATCACCTTCCCGGCCCCGGCTCCATCCTGCCCCAGGCCATGGTAGCGAGCTTCATGGAACAGGGCCATTTCGCCCGGCATCTGCGCAAGATGCGAACCCTGTATGCGGCGCGGCGCGGCTATCTGGTTGATGCGCTCACGCAGACAATGGGACAACTCCTGCACGTCCAGCCCCAGGCGGGCGGCATCCATGTGCTGGCGCATCTGAATAGCCGCCACAACGACAAGGCGCTGGCTGAAGCCGCGCAAGCCAGAGGACTGCCCATCCAGGCGCTGAGCAGCTGGCGGATGCGCCCCTCATCGCGAGGTGGCTTGCTGATGGGCTGCGTAAACTTCACCTCGGCCGAACACGCCATGGCATCCGTCCAGCAACTGAAAAGCGCCCTGACCGGACGCTAGTCGGGGCACAACCCTACCCCGGTAGTTATTTCATCGGGGCCATGCCGACGCAACAACGCAGATCATGCGTGTTCGCCATCATGCAACTACCCTGCGCCGTCTAGCCATTCACGACATGGCTGGTGCAGGCGGTGCCGGTTCGTCCGGCAGCGGGATGAACTCCTGGTCATCGGCATCCGGCAGTTTCATTTTCCCCGTCTTCCAGTCCGAAGCCGCCTGCGCAAGCCTATCCTTCGACGACGATACGAAATTCCAGTAAATGAATCGCTCGCCAACGGGTTCCCCGCCAAGCACCATGACCGATGAGCGTTCCAAGGCGCACACGCGTGAAGCCGCCGCGCTGAGCACCAGCATCCTGCCGGCCTCGTAGCGTGTGCCATCCAGCTCCACTGCACCAGTCGCGATGTAGAGTGCGCGTTCCGAGTAACCGCCCGGAATCTCTGCTGTCGAACCCGGCGCCATGTCAAGATGTGCATAGAACAGCGGCGAATGGGTTTCAGCGCTGGCAGTCAGGCCATAGGCGTTGCCGGCGATGAGTTGTCCCGCAACGCCCGCATCCGTCCATTGCGGCAGATCGTCGCCAGCATGATGTGAAAATGACGGCGCGATCTCTTCCTGACCGGACGGCAGCGCAACCCAGGCCTGTATGCCGTGCAGATGGTCACCCTGAACCCGGGCGCGCTCGAACCGCTCGCTATGTGTAATGCCCCGTCCCGCAGTCATCCAGTTGACCTCTTGCGGCCGCACCGCCTGTTCGTAGCCCAGGCTGTCGCGATGCATCACCTCGCCGGAAAACAGGTAGGTGACGGTTGACAGACCAATGTGCGGATGCGGGCGGACGTCAACACTGCCATCGATGCCCGGCGCAAGATCGAGCGGACCCATATGATCGAAGAAGACGAAGGGACCAACCATGCGTTGCTTTGCGAACGGCAGCACGCGTCCTACTTCCAGACCGCCGCCGAGACTGCGGCGCCGCTGTTCAATAATCATGTCAATCACATCGTCTCTCCTGATCAGGGTTTAGTCACCAACAATGTTGGAATTATGCGCGAGAATCAGCCGGCCGTGCTCGGCACCGGCGTATTGAGCAACTGCTGCTCCCACAGATAGGCGATGCCGCTGCCGCTGGCATGCTGCTTGAGCACCTCCGTCAGTTCGGCGGCATGCTCGGTCCGCGCCCAGTCGCGCTGCCACTCTGATGCCACCGCGAGCCAGGTCATCACGTTGGCGCCGGCCGCAATCATGCGTTGAATGGCGACGTGGTGCGCCTCCACCGAGACAGAGCCAGACGCATCAGTGACGACGGTCACATCCCAGCCTTCGCCAAGCGCCTGAATCACGGGCATGGCGACGCAGACCTCAGTCCATAGCCCTGCGATGATGAGCTGCTTGCGGCCTGTTGCCTTGACCACATCCACCACGTTCGGATCTTGCCAGGTATTGATGAAAGTTCGGTCAATCACCTCTTGATCTGGAAACACCTCCGTGATCTGGGGGAAGATCAGGCCCCCCCGATCCGCAATCACGCTCGTAAGAATCGTCGGTACGCCGAAAGCTCTGGCTGCCTTCGCCAGGCCTGCCGAGTTGTTGACAACCATTTGCGGATCGTGGCTGTTCACATTCGTAAGCTGGAAGGGTTGATGGTCGATCAAAACAACTACTGAATCCTCTGGGCGAAGAAGCGACGCAAGGCCGTTGCGAAAAGTCATGTTTTTCCTTTGTTGCAGTGATGAATGGGTTGGTTTTCTGAACGACATGCGCCCACTGCCACATGCCTGGAGCAACGGTAGCATTCCGGATCGTGATACGATAGACGCCGTAAATGCACATCTGTGTCGCAAAAACAGGAACACCAAATTGGACATCGAAGCACTGCAGACTTTCGTGGATGTTGCTGATGCCGGAGGAGTTTCACCCGCCGCACGCCGGCTCGGCGTCTCCAAGTCCATCGTCAGCCGGCGGCTCTCCCGCCTGGAGGCTGAGCTAGGTGTCCAGCTTCTGGCCCGCTCCACACGCGGAGCCGCGCTCACAGAGGCCGGCGCCACCTTTCGTGACTATGCCGCCAGAGTCTGCGGCGAGATCGACGCGGCCATGGACGCCATCCTGCCGGCCGGTGAACTGTGCGGGCGATTGCGAGTAGCCGCCCCGCTTTCTTTCGGCCCGACTCACTTCGCTCCCATCCTCGCGGACATGGCGCGGCGCCATCCACAGCTTCACATCCATACCTGCTACAGTGATCGCTTCGTTGATCTCATTGCAGAGGGCTACGACTGCGCAATACGGATCGGCTATCTGCAGGACTCCAATCTGATCGCAAGGCGTGTCGGACCGATTACCGGAAAACTTGTCGCAAGCCCGGGCTATATCGAAGCGCATGGAACGCCCGAGACACCGGAGGAACTCCTCGGCCATCAGGCACTCATGCAAGGCACCGAAGCCTGGCAGTTCATGGATGGAGACAAGGTCATCACGATTCGCCCCCAGGGGCGTTTTAAGGCCGACAATGGCACCGCACTGGCTGCCGCCGCAACAGCAGGGCTCGGTATTGCGTGGCTGCCCGACGGCATCATCCACGAAAGCGTGGCCGCCGGGGCCTTGGTGCCGGTCATGACACGCTATCCACCGCCTCCGGCAGGCGCTTATGTCGTCCGCCCACCGGGACAACATCCCTCACGAAAAATACGGGTCCTCACTGAACTCCTGATCGAATATTTCGAACAGACTCCGCATTTTGCGGGAACTGATCTGCGCTGAATACGGCGCCAGCGATACAATCCAGAACACGATCGGATCAATACCATGGCAGTTAGCGTTCTCGACCTTTTCAAGATAGGCATCGGCCCTTCGAGCTCTCATACCGTCGGCCCCATGAAGGCTGCCCGCATGTTCGCAGAACAACTCGCCCGCGAGCATCTGATGGATCAGCTCGTTCGCGTGCAGGTCACCCTCTACGGATCCCTGGGTGCAACGGGCAAGGGTCACGGCAGCGACATGGCCGTTGTACTGGGGCTGATGGGCCAGGAGCCTGACAAGGTGGATCCTGATGCGATTCCCGGCCTGCTGGATGCGGTTCGTCGCGACCGTCAGCTTGTCTTGAATGGCATTCACCCCATCGCTTTCGACGCCGACACGGATATCGTCATGAACTGGCGGGAAACACTGCCGGTGCACGCCAACGGCATGCGTATCGAGGCGTTTGGCGCAGACCATGGCGTTGTGTGCGCTCGCACGTATTACTCGGTAGGCGGCGGTTTTGTCGTCACCGAAGAGCTGGCGGGTGATGCATCAAGACAGAAAGCCGTTGCGCCCGGCAACGAGGTACTCCCGTGGCCGTTCAACTCCGGCGAAGATCTTCTGCGGCTTGCTGAGCAGCACCAGTGCAGCATCGCGGACGTCATGCGACACAACGAACGCTATTGGCGCCCTGACGAAGAAACCGTAGCAAAGCTGATGCAGATCTGGCAAACGATGCAGGCTTGCGTTGAGCGTGGATGTCGCACTGAAGGCATGCTTCCGGGCCGCTTCGAGGTAAAGCGGCGAGCGCCCTTGCTGCTTAAATCGCTGCCGGAAAAGATGCGATACGCGAAGACCCCCTGCTGCTGATGGATTGGGTGAATCTGTATGCGCTGGCAGTCAATGAGGAAAACGCCGCCGGCGGACGAGTCGTCACCGCATCGACCAATGGCGCAGCAGGAACCATCCCGGCGGTGCTTCACTATTATGTGAACTTCTTGACATCCTCCCCTCCCTTAAGTGAGGGGATTCCTACCGTGTTCAGTCCGCAGGGACTGACTCACCTCGGCGGGTT
>JBLWTG010000007.1:0-219179 GCA_048270225.1 Pusillimonas sp.
GCTGCCATGTCTGCAATCGTGCGATCGCCGCGCGTCAGCAGCTTGCGAACCACTTCTTCCTTGAAGGCAGGACTGTACTGGGTCAAGTTCATCGCTTCATTCCAAATTAGAGGCGACAACTAGTCTGACACGGGGGGCCCCGGGAGCTTGCAACGCCGGTGGCAAAATTAGCCGTAAGCGTGCTGGTGGGCAGCGCAGCGCCGGTGTAGTTGTTGATGGAGCGAACGGTGTATCGAACCGGTGCTGCAGTGGGCAGCGTGCTCGCGACGTCGCCGTTTTCACCCACATACCAAACCGTGTGCGTGCCAGGGGTCTTGGTACCGATGGCGGCGGTTTGAGACTCCCCGCTCCACTCGCCGAACCAAACCGACTCATTGCCGGCCTGAGTGAAGGACCATACCCCGAGTTTGCTGTGATCTCGGGTGCCAGTCGACGGAGCACCGCGCTCCACCAACTGGCGGCCACTATAGTGATAAACACTATTACCGTCTCGGTATTCCAAATTAGCAAAATGCGATGTCGCTGCGATTGCGCCCCTCAGCTGACCATCTACGCCTGCGCCGGGCTTCCCTGCATCAGATCTCGGATAAGAGGCTTTTCCAACACGAACACCGCCAGGATCAGAATAGCTGAGTCCAGATACCACCTCGGCCTGCGCGAGGCCCGCAATGCCGGCAACGGCAAGTGCCAATACTGATTTCTTCATTGCGTCATTCATGATAGCTCCTTGAAAATGACATGGAAACAGAGCACATGCTTCATGAGATACCTCGCTATCTGGCTTCAAGTAACCAGCATATGGCGCAGGCCTCGCCGCTACCCCAGGGCAGCGAAACCAAGCTCAGCCTGCATGTCCGCCATTTTATAAAATAATAATTCTCATTATCAATATGACATTTACATCACCTCTAAAATTTGACAGTCACGCTGCCCCGGATAGTTCGGCCGGGAGCCGGCATCTGCGCGGCGTTCAGTGCGTCCATGTAATAACGATCCGTCAGGTTGTCGATGGCTACATCGAAACTCGTATTTTTGTTGAACTGGTAGCTGGCGTACGCGTCAACCAAGGTATAGGGACTCCACCGAGATGGCTCTACCCCACTCATACCTATCGATCTGCCAAAGCCAGGCGCAAAACGACTACCGATGTAGTTGACCCGAGTTCCCAGTTGCAGCTGATTTTGCAACAAGCGAGCACCAAGTTCCAAGGTAAGCGTATCGCGAGGCGGAACCTGCTGCAGGGTGTAGCTATGAGGCAGCCCACCAGCCAGACATGTAGGCTCTCGGGACAATAAAGAGCCTTTGCGGGCGCAGAACATCATCCGGGTATAGTGGTTCCAGGCTAAGCTGCCGTAGTAGCGTCCGGTATCGTAACGTGCGGAAATTTCCAAGCCCCGCATCTCTGCGTAATCAAGATTGATTCTGCCCAATGTTTCCACTTCGATAAAACCGGGTTGTCTAATCCCAGGCAATAATCTACGAACTCCAGCACGGGTGAGATAGTCATCAATGTGGTTGTAGAAATAAGCGCCGTGGATTCGCAAACGATCACCATCCCTCCAGGCGTTGTCCTTGACGAAATTGACGCCCATTTCGAGGTTACGAGCTCGTTCAAGCTTCAGGGAATTCTGCTCTACAGGAAAATAGAACGACGCTCCGCTGAGCGATTCGAAAATGCTGGGCGCGCGGACAGCCTTGCCATACTTTGTATAGAGCTGAAGCCCATCTTTAGGCTCCACCGTCAGCTTGAACAGCGATGACCAACCTCCGTCCTTGCGCTCGAAACCAGGTTTTGCCACGTAGCCATTGTCAACAGTCCTGAAATGTGAGTATCGCGTACTCGCGCTGGCCGTCACTTTCTGCACTGGCTTCCACTCCAGCTCAGTAAAACCGCTGATCTCTTTTCGATGCCCGTCTCTTGGCGGCTCACCACCCAGCTCCAGGTATTCCTCCCCATCCACACCTCGAGGAAGGCCTGAACTCTCGTTCACTAGTGCCCCCCCGTACTGCCAACGCAGATCGCCGACAGGCGTCGAAAAGCGTGAGGTATTGGCAACCGTAACACCCGCACGTTTGGTTTCTACCCATTGGAAAAAGGGGAACATAAGCTTGATTGTGGGCCTCCTGCTGTAGCTGTTGCTTTCCCAAGCGGTGATCATATCTAGCGCGTTGATGCGATTGTCCATAACAGACAGATATGAATCGATCTTGAGATCTATGAAGTCATTGTGCTCGGGCTTCCAGTGGTAGCGGGCAATATAGGTATCCAGATCAATATTGCTTAACCAACTCTGATAGGGTGAGCCAAACAGGCGGGAAGAAAGCAGATGACCAAAATCGCTCAGATACTTGCGATAGCCCAGTTCCAGTTTGTGATCGGGTCCGGGCTTGAATATGGTCTTCACCATCCAGGACGTGTTATCCAGGGAAGTATTGAGCACTTCTTCGCCTGCCCGATAAGCGCTTAGTCCGCCGTTCCCGACCTCCCATCGCCCTGACCCACTTTCCACTGCTATCGCGTGTGCGCTGTCACTCCCGTTTGCCCCAGCGTGGTAGTTGCCGTTCTTGCGTCGTACATATCCTGCCACCAGATCGACGTAGTCTGTTGTAGCAGCAACGACCACACTGCCGGACCCACCCGTTGGCTTGAAGAGCGGTGGGCGACGCATCCCTTCAGAGTAAAAAATGACGTCATCTGCTGGCAAAGTGCCACCAAACTCAGATAGGTCTGTACTGAGACTGTCCCATCCCCCGTTCGTACCCGCCGCCGGCACCCGCGAGCTGTTGGTGACAAATCCGCCCTTGAGCCTTATGCCAAAGCGGCGATCGGGTAAAAGTACATCTTCGACTTTGAGAGTGGACGTACGTACTACCCCGCCTGTTGCACCCGTGGCATCGGCAGCTGAACTGATGCCTTTTTCGATAGCGACGGAGCTGATGAAATCGGGGTCGATGTAGCTGCGCGGCGTAGCCCCGTTATACCCTTGCCAGATCGTGGTTTCCTGAGTGGCGCCGTCGACGATGACGGGAACGCGGCCCTGGCCCTGCATGCCGCGGATGTTGACGTCGACCGCGCCGGAGTTGCGGCTGTCGCCGTTGAGTACGCCGGGAATGCCGGACAGGAAGTCGCCTACGGACGTGCCGCGAAAGCGTTCGATCTGCTCACCGGAGATGTAGGCAGCGGAGCCGGCGGTGCGATAGGGTTCATCGGCCGGGTCGGTTTCGTGGGTGCCGACAACGGTAATGGCCTCCAGGGTGGTCGGGCTGCCTGAGCTGGCCGGCGTTGCTTTATCGCTTTGGTCTGGACCGGCCTGAGTTGGCTGTGCATAGGCGCTGGGCAACGCAGCCATCGCGGCCAGGATGGAACTGAAGAGTATGGAAAGGGGTCGCCCGAGCGGGTGGGTGTTTTGTTTCCGCTGCGGGCTGGTTGTCCTGCATTCAAGCGTCATCATCGCTCCGTTTTGTTTCACGAGGTGCCGGCACAAGCGCCTTGCTGTCAGGCGCAGGCGCCGGGCTGTAGAAGTGAAACGAACGGAGCGTGGAGATTTTCGCTGTCGGGCTGGGCGGGCAGGCAAGCAGAATGCACTACACCGGAAGGGGCCTTCAGTGCCTGTTGTCGCGAACGCTGGCGCGCACGTGCAGGCAGGCTCGCTGCACGAGCGTCCATGTGCGTGAAATGGACAGGCCGAGTTCCCCGGCGACCTGGGTGATGGTCAGGTCGCCAAACCGGTATAGCTCGAAGGCGCGCCTGGTTTTGGGGGGCAGTTCGGCCAGGGCCCGGTCCATGGCTTGCAGCTGCTGCCGGTCGGAAACGATCCGCTCGGGAGAGGGGCTGGGATCCGGTATGCCGTGGTAGTGGTCTTCGGTGATGTCGGCAAAGCGAGCGAGTTGCTGCCGACGGTAGACGTCTGTGGAGAGGTTGCGCGCCACGGCGTAGAGATAGGCCCTGGAGTTGTCGTCGCGCCCCAGGCGGGGCGCCCCCAGCAGCCGCGTGAAGACATCCTGGGTGAGATCGGCCGCCTCGTCCTGGCCATGACCGCACTTGCGCAGAAAGCGATTGATCTCGCCCGCGTGCTTCTGAAACAGTAGTTGGGGGTTCCACATGCAAACAACCCTCTGAAGAAAAACAGCGCACTGTCGGGTGAAACCGATGAATGCTTCAGAAGATATATAAATCACAATCGACATGATTGTCAATTTCATTTGTGATTACGCAGAGAACCGGAACACTGGCGTCCGGCGTCGGCGGCATATTGGCCGTGGCAGGCGCCGGTGTGTTGCTTTCTTAGAATCTGAGTGTGGCGTTCAGGTTGATGGAACGCGCGTCGCCTGCCTTGATGTAGTCGGCGTACTGGAACATCCAGTAGCGCTTGTTGGCAAGGTTGTTGACGCCCAGACGGAAGGTGGTGTCGTAGCCTTGAATGATTGTGTCGTAGCTGGCGCCGATATTGAAGATGGTGTAGCCGGGCACCTTGATGTCGTTGGCGGGCCGCAACATGGTGCTGCCGGTGTATTTCATGTCGGCGCGCAAGGTCAGCCCCGGCAACTGCGATACATCGTACGAGACCTGCGCTGCGGCGATGAATTTCGGCGCGCCGGCCACGCGGTTGCCGATGTAGTCCGCCCCCTTGCGATATTCGGAATCCAGGAACATCAGGTTGGCGCCGACATTCCAGCGCTCGCCCAGGCGTTTCGAGGCGCCCAGCTCCAGGCCTTGATAGACGGATTCGCCGTCCTGAACCAGTTCGTTGTCGCTGTTGGCGTATTCGGCTTTGCGCTCGATCCGGAACAGCGCGGCGGTGGCGGCCCAGCCTGCATGCTCAGCCTTCAGACCCAGTTCGTACTGTTTGCTTCTGAGAGGATTGAGCATCGCGCCATAATTGCTATAGATGGCGCCGACCGATGCACCCTGCTCGAGCGATTCCATATAGCTTGCATAGACCATGGTCTGTGGCGCCAGCTTGTACATCAGGGCCAGGGTGGGCGTCAGCACCCCGCTCTTGTCGTAGCTGGAGTCGGAATCGCCGTCAACGGTATAGCCGTCCTGGCTGTAGTCTGTGTACCGCAAGCCGCCAAGCACCGACCAGCGATCGGTCAGCTTGACGGTATCGCTCGCAAACAGCGCCTTCTGGCTGATCTGGCCCGCACTGTACAGGTTCAGGCTGCCGGTGCTGTGATAGATATTGGTGTTCTGCGAGCCCAGCGAACCTGTACCTTGCAGTTGGTAAACGCCGTTGGAACTGTAATAGTTTTTCTGTTTTTGCCAGGATGCGCCCAGCACCACCTGGTGCTGCAGCGGGCCTGTGTTGAATTTGCCCTGCAGCATGGCCTGCCACTGGTTGAACTGGTATTGCTCGCCGTAATCCGAACGGTAGTCGTCGTAGTTGCCAAGGCTGTCCTTGAGGAACAATACCGACTCGTTGCGACGCGTTTTAGTGTTGCTGTAGCTGTAGTTGGTGCTGAGGGTCCAGTCCGGCGCCAGGTCGAACTTCAGGCCTGTTGAGTAGAAACGGAACTGGTTGTTGAACTCGGGGCCTTCACCCACCAAGGTGCCGTCGTCGTTGCGCACTGCAGACGGCAGTTCGCCGGTCAGCATGCCCGTATAGATGGTGGGCTCCTGGCCCCGAACATTCATGTCCTGGTAAATGGACTGGAAGTCCCAGGTCAGGCGATCGGTGAGCCTGGCGTCCAGGGCCAGGGACACGGAATCGCGCTTGACGGAGCCGTCGTTGGACAGCCCGCCCTCTTCGTGCGTGGCATTGAGACGATAGCCGAAGGTATCGTTCTGACCGGCGCGCCCGCCCAGGTCGATCTGTTCCTGCCAGCGACTGTCAGACCGATAGCCGATACTCAGGTTTCGAACAGGCTGGTCGGTGGGCTTTTTGGTGACATAGTTGACCAGACCGCCCGGCGACCCGAAGCCATACATGAAGCCGGAGGCCCCCTTGAGCAGCTCGATGCGCTCGAACTGTTCATATGGCAGTGAGGTAACGTAGCTGATAAAGGGCTTGCCATCGATGCGAAAGGAATTCTGCCAGTCCAGATCAAGGCCGCGCACGGTGAGGTAGCTGGCCCATGCGCCATAGGCGCCGCTGTTGTCGGACACCGAGGCGTCAACCGCAAAGACGTCGCCAAGCTTGCCGACTTGCCGCGCCTCAATATCCTCGCTGGTGACTACGGCGCTCGAGAATGGGGTTTCCAGCTGAGTGCGATTGCCCAGCGCACCGCTATCGACGGGCGTGTTCAGGTGCTGCAGGCTTGCGTCCTTCGACGCACCGCTTACCGTAATGGACGGCAGTCGGGAAACGTTGGTGCCGGGCCGTGCAGACCCCTTGTCTGCCCCTGCCGGAGCCCCCGACGTCTGCGCTAAGGCCTGACCCGACAGGGCAAAGCCGACCGCAAGCACGAGCAGGGAGGGAGAAAAAAAGGGTTGGGCAAATCGCCGCAAAGCATGTTTTGCGGGTGCGTGACGGGGATTCAAGGAAGATGCTCCTGGCGTGCGTGTCGAACGAAAGATATGAATTTTATATTAATAAATGCTTTTAATTCTCATTATCTTTCAATTAATTTATACAGGGGCACAACTGGACCTGGCGTGCCGACTGGAACGGCGTACCGCACTCAATACAAGGAATTCAGCTCGGGCAGGTGAACGCTCTGAACCGCCGCACGGGGGCCGGCGAGGCGCCCGGGCACTGCCGACACGGTGCCGGAATCAGGCAGCTCTGCGTGCAGAAGCGGCTTCGCGCTGTCGCTTGGCTTCTTCCAGCAGGTACACCTGGTAGTCGTCCAGGTCGCCGTCGAAGTCTTTCATGCCGCCGCGCGAGACGAGCCAGAACTCGTCGCACACCGAGCGCAGCAAGGCCCGGTCGTGACTCACGAGCATGACCGACCCTTCGAACTCGTTCAGGGCGACGCTCAGGGCCTCGCGGGTGGCCAGGTCCAGGTGGTTGGTAGGCTCGTCCAGCAGCAGGAGATTGGGACGTTGCCACACAATCATGCACAGCACCAGGCGGGCCTTTTCGCCGCCGCTCATGCTGCCTACGGCCTGCTTGACCATGTCTCCGCTGAAGTTGAACGTGCCCAGGAAGTTGCGCAGGCCCTGTTCGCGGCAATCCATGGCGCTGGGGCGCACAGCGGCGGGCGTATCACGCACCAGCCGTATCATGTGCTCCAGCGGATTGTCGGCCGGACGCAGAACATCCAGCTCCTGCTGCGAGAAGTAGCCGATATTCAGCCCCTTGCCGGTGATGATTTCTCCGGCCGTGGCCTGCAGCGCACCGGCGATGGTTTTTACCAGTGTCGACTTGCCCTGGCCGTTTGCGCCCAGAATGCCGATGCGCTGTCCGGCCAGCACAGAGCGATTGACGTGCTGGACAATTACTGTCGGTGGCGTGCCTGCGGGAGCGTCGGCAGCAGGCGGATAGCCAAAGCTGGCATCGGACATCGACAGCATGGGATTGGGCAGGCTGGCTGGTTCTTTGAACTGAAACTGGAAGTCGGCGTCGGCCAGCACGGGCGCGATTTTTTCCATGCGCTCCAGCGCCTTGACGCGGCTTTGCGCCTGCTTGGCCTTGCTGGCCTTGGCCTTGAAGCGGTCGATGAACTTCTGCAGATGGGCGACTTTTTCCTGCTGCTTGGCATGCGCCGCCTGCTGCAGCAACATCTGTTCGGCGCGCATGTCTTCGAACTTGCTGTAGTTGCCGCCATAGCGCACCAGCCTGCCATGGTCTATATGCAGGGTGACGTTGGTGACAGCATCGAGGAATTCGCGGTCATGGCTGATAACGACCATGGTACCGGCGTAATGCTTGAGCCAGGCTTCGAGCCACACCAGGGCATCCAGGTCCAGGTGATTGGTGGGCTCGTCCAGCAGGAGCAGATCGGACGGACACATCAATGCGCGCGCCAACTGCAAGCGCATACGCCAGCCGCCGGAAAAGCTGTTCACCGGACGGTCCAGTTCGTCCACGCCAAAACCCAGGCCCAGGATGAGCGCCTGCGCGCGTGCCGGCGCATCATGTGCGCCTGCGTCATGCAAGGCCATGTAGGCGTGCGCCATGCGCATGCCATCGTCGCTGTTTTCGGCGTCGGTGACTTCGGTCTGAGCGGCCTTCAAGACGATGTCGCCATCGACCACGAAGTCGGTGGCGCTCTGTTCGGTTTCGGGCATGTCCTGCGCAACCTGCGACATGCGCCACTGAGTCGGAATCGAAAACTCGCCGCCATCTTCGTGCAAGGTGCCGTTGAGCACGGCAAACAGCGAGGATTTGCCGGCGCCGTTGCGTCCGACCAGCCCTACTTTTTCACCAGGGTTAAGCGTGACGGAGGTTTGGTCCAGCAATACTTTGCTGCCGCGACGCAAGGTCACGTTCTTGAGGATGATCATGGGGAGAGCCGAGGAAACTGCGCAGATAAGGCCTCAAGTGTAGCATCCTGGCTTTTTGCGCTGCGACGATTCCCCTCATTTCTCAGGCACATAGATCATGCGCCCGTCCTCCAGACGGTAGGTTACGCCGGCGCGGGCGCCCTGCCCCTGCCCCACCTCGCCGCTGGCCTCATAGCGTGTCAGCTCCTGCCCATCTTTGATGGTGATGCGCATATCCGCCTCGCCGGGGTTCTCGACCACTACCACTTTATCCTGGGAGAAAGGATTGAGCGGAT
The DNA here is from genome assembly GCA_048270225.1 of Pusillimonas sp. Taxonomy (GTDB): domain Bacteria; phylum Pseudomonadota; class Gammaproteobacteria; order Burkholderiales; family Burkholderiaceae_B; genus Allopusillimonas. Next base: position 8,665 of record JBLWTG010000007.1, read on the forward strand.
TCTGGGCAATGACTACCATCAGCATGCCGATGACGACCAGCAGCAGATCGATCAGGTTGACGACCGACAGCATGGGGTCGTTGGCATCGTCCTCGTCCAGGAAGCGCATCAGGCTTTTCCTTGCGACAGCGCTTGCCCTTGCTGCTCCAGTTGGCGCAGATCCAGCAAGAGCCAGCGTCGACGGATGGTGAGGATAAAAAAACAGATGCTGGCGGCCAGCAGCGCCAGGATCACCGAGGAAAAGGCAGCCACCATGTTCCTGCCGACTGCGCCTCCATCGCTGCTGCCCAGCGCCAGCAGCGCCGGGCCCATGGGGATCATGGTGGCGATCAGTCCGAGCATGGGGGCTGTGCGCGACACAATGCGCAGCCACTCCAGGCGTTTCATGATCCATAGTTCGAGGTCATCGCTGGTCATGGAGTCGTGGCCGTGTGCAAACACAAACAGGGCCGGATGATGTCTGCCGCGCCGGCGCTGCCAGGCTTCGACACAGAACATGCCCAGCATGACCAGCGCATAGGCCAGCGCAGCCGCGATCAGCAGCATCACCGGCGCCATGAAAATGCGCGAGACGTCATATAACAGGGATTCGATTTCAGTAAATGCGGTCATTCAGTTCTCTTGTGCTGGGTGTTCAATCAAGACGGCGGGCGATGCTGCGGTTCAACCAGCACTGCCATACTGCGCCGCCGCCGCACAACAGCAGCATGAAAGCCAGCAGCCCGTATTGCCGCAGATCGTCCGGGGGCGGCTGCGCTGCGACAGGCTGCAGTACCTGGCCTTGCACAGCTTCGGGTGAATGCTCAGACTGTGCAGCGGCACCCTGCGCTGGCGGCGCGGGGGTTTCGATCGCGGCGGTTTTCGGTGCGGTAGCGGGCGTGGCCCCGGTGGCGGGCGCCGGCCCCGTGCTCAGCCCAAAGCCCTGCGCCATGTTGCCGATGAACTGGCGCGTTACTGCCGCACCAGTGTCCACGTCGAACTGCTGCTCGAGCGCCTGCCAGCGTTCGACCAGGGCGCGACGGGTTTGCTCAGAGGCGTCCCAGTAACCCTTGCGTATGCTTTCGGCCATGCGCTCGAGCAACTGCGCCTGGGCGGTGGGGTTGTATTGCTCGAACCATTCGCGCGTGCCCAGTTTTCGGGTATCCGATACGTAGGTGTCAAAAAGGGCCTGCCATTGGTCATCGCGAACCATGTCCGGATCGGTGACCTGCCAGCCGAACAGATTGTTGGCGACAGTGAGTACCTGCAGGGTGCCGGCATATCCCTCTTGCTGCATGGCGCCTATCCATTGAGGGTTCAGATAGCGGGCCCGCATCTCGTCGGCCAGGAAACGGTCCAGGCCCGTGGTCTTGATAGTGCTGCCGCGCAGGTCGCTGATAAGCAGCTGCGGAGCGGCGCCATCGAGATGGCGGATGGCGGAAGACAGCCCGCCCATGAACTCAAAGGGATGATCGGTGGACAGTACGCCGTGCAAAGAAGAAGAGCGCGACATGATGACGGCCTGTGCGCCGTGCAGTTGCTCGGCAAGCAGATTGGCCTGAGCCGGGCTTGCCCCCCAGGCCTTGCTGCCGTAGGCATAACGGCTGCTGGACAGGAACTGATCCGCCAGCACAGCGTCGTCGTCCCAGGTGCTCGATTGCAGCGCGAGACCCGGCACGCCTGTCCCGTAGGCGCCCGGAGCATTGCTGAAAATGCGGTAGCCTGCAGCGGCCTGCGCCGCTTCGGCAGACATCCCATCGCTTTGCAAGGAAGCGGCAATGCGCCGGGTGTTTGCGGCGATGGGATTATCGGGCTCGTCCAGTACGGCAAGACGGTCCAGCGCCGAAGCCAGCATGCGCATAAAGCTGTCGAACTGATCGCGATAGACACTGGTCACGTGTACCACGACATCCACGCGGGGGCGACCAAGCTCGGCGCCGGGAATGATATCGAGCGCCGTGACCCGGCCGCCTGCATCCCACACCGGACGCAGGCCCAGTGCATGAAGTATCTGTGCCTCGGTGACGCCCAGGTGACGGATGGCTTCGGAAGACCAGAGGCTGAAGGCCAGTTTTTTGGGATAGGCGCCGCCGTGCTTGCTGCGGAAAGCCTGTATCAACTGCTCGTAGGCCTTGGCCGCAGACTCGTAAGCCGCGCGTGCCGGAATCTTGTCCGCCTCGAAAGCATAAAGATTGCGGCCGCTCTGGACATCCGGATTGCGTATGGGATCGCCGCCGGCTCCGGGCGGCACGAAACGACCGGCCAGACCCGCCAGCAACATGTCGTTCTCCTGGGTGTCGCGCAGCGTATGCGCCAGTTGCCTGGCCCTGTCCTGAAAGGGCCGCAGCAATGAGGGAGCGATCGGTGCACCGGCTTCGCTGGCTTGGTCGGCTTGGTCGGCTCGGTGGGCCCCCAGCATTTGCTGCACCGCCCGATATGCCAGGGTATGTTGCAGCGTTGAGTAATCATCTGCGAACAACTCGGCACCGGAAACACCCAGTGCCTTGTAAAAGGGCTCCCCCAACTGCTGCATGACCGTGCTGGCAAGGTGATCTGGAGCAGGCGGCACGCCGAAGGTATGCAGCCCCAGCGGCATGGCGATGCGGGCCAGCTCGTGCAGATGATCATGCAGCTGCTGCAGGAAGCCGTCGAAATCCTCCTGGATCTGCGCAGGCGCCCAGCCCAGGTCTTTGTGGAGATTGGCCGCGATCGCACTTGTGCCGATCTGCTGTCGCACCCGCTCCCGGACCAGGCCTTCGTCCAGTTGCTGATACTCATGAATCAGATGATGAAGGTCTCGCAACTGGTCGTACAGCCCGGCCGGCGCGAAAGGCGGCGTCTGATGGCTGATGGTCACGGCGCGTCCTCGGCGCTTGGCCTGGATGGCCTCGCCGACATTGTCCTGGATATAGGGGTAGAACACCGGCATGCTGCCTGCGGCCAGATAGGGATAATCGGTGGCCGCCAGCCCCCGGTCTTTGCCGGGCAGCCATTCCTGCGTGCCGTGAGTGCCCAGGTGTATCAGCGCCTGAGCCGCATACTGCCGCTGCAGGTAGAGGTAGGCCGCCATGTAGAGATGGTCGGGCGCGGCGGTGGTGTCGTGATAGTGCGCCTGCGGATCAGGCCCACGCGGCATCTGCGGCATGATCAGCAGATTGCCGAGTTGCCAGCGGGGGATGACGAAGTATTGCGCGCCGTTTATGTTGCGCACCGCCCAATGCTGGCCAGGATCACCGCCCTTGCGCAGTTCGGCCTGCCGTTGCTGCGGAAGGCTTTCAAGCCACCGCCTGTACTCGGCCAGCGGATAACGCGCCGCCAGGCCGTCGGCCTCGAGCGTTTCGAGCGATACGCTGCCGTATAGCGCACCCAGCATGCGCTGCCCCGCTTCGATGACCTGCTGCTCCGTAACCGGCTTGCCTGCGCGGTAGCCATCATGCGTGAGTGCGGCCTGTATCGAGACAATGCTGCGCGGTATGTTCAGGTTGGAGGCCGCCATATTCTTCTCGCCTGCGGGATAGTTCCAGAACATGAGCGCAAGCTTTTTGTCCTTGGGCGGTGTGTGACGCAAGGCAATCAGGCTTTGCAGCTTGGCGATCAGGGCCCTGGCCTGATCGGGCAGCAAATCTTCCACGCCATTGGTTCTGGCGGACAGGACCATGGGATCGCTGATGCCCCAGCCTTCGGGCGCTGCCAGAAAGACAGCGGTGGTGCGCGCGGCCACGCCGCTGACCGCGCCCGGCCAGTCGGCAGCCTCTCCCTCGCTATAGCGCAGTGTCTGGATGACGGGAATATCGAGGGCCAGGAAATCCTTGCTGCGCGCCGAACCATTCTGCAAGTGGGTGAGATTGACCAGGACATCTATCCCTCCCCCCTTGAGCGCACCCGCCAGGCCCGCAGGATCAGAGGCGTCATGCCAGAACACGACAGGCAACAGGCCGGCGGTCTCGGTGCCGGCGATCAACTGGTCGACTTCGCGGGTCAACATGTTGCTCACGACACCCTGATGAATCAGAAAGGCCACGCGGCCCTGTGGAGCCTGAGTAGCAGGGCCGGTGGCGTGAGCGGGATCTGCGGCATGAGTCGGGGTAGCGGCCTTGCGATGCTGCGCGTACCAGGTCAGATAGTCATCCAGGCTGTTGAAGACATGGTCCGCCGCAGAGTGGTAGAAACCTGTTTTTGGCAGTTGCTCGGGCGCATCCATCAGGCCTGGCGGTACTGCGCCGCCCTCCTTCGATACGCGGACCAGCGTGAAGAACCGCTGAAAGTTATGAGGGCCGCCCGCTGCATAAAGCGCGGCCATCAGGGAGGCGTGCCGGGCGTCGATTCCGCTCCAGTCGGGACGGCCACCGCCTATCGTCAGGCGTGGTATGTCGACGAACTGGGGTAGGCGCTCCAGGACTTGCGTGACCATCGCACGGTCATTTGGCCTGGGGACATCAAGCACCACCAGATCGGACGCGGCCAGCGCATGTTCAAGGGCCTGCGGCGCAAGATGCTCGATATCCAGATGATGCAGCTGCACGCCCTGCTGCCTGGCATAGCCGTGCAGCAGCCGGAATTTTTCGGCGGCTACAAAGCTGTTGTGCACAAACAGTACCGAGGGCTCGGCGGGCGACACAGCTGCCGCCGCCATCGAAGACAAGGGCAGGACAATGGCCAGCAGGCAGGCGCAGCGGCGCCCGATGCGGGCGAAGAAATTTTCGTGCATCAGAATCTGGCCGTCAGACCGACGAAGTAGCGTCGCCCTTCGTCGGCATCGCTGTACAGGCTGGCGTCGTCATTGCTCAGGCGCTTGTCGGTGAGATTCTCGATACCGGCATGGACGCTGAATCGTTTGCTCAGCGCGTAATCCAGATACCAGTGCAGCAGGGCATAGCCTGGCCGGTCCGGCTCTGTCGCCGAACGGTACTGTTTGCCCGTGTACTCAACACGCAGGCGAGTGGATAGCTGCGCCAGCGGAGACCACTCCAGCGCGGCGTTGGCCCTGTGCCTGGAACGCTCTGCCAGCGGTTCACCGGTTGTACGGTCGCTGGCATCCAGATAGGTGTAGTTGGCGCTTACGTTCCACTGACTGGATAGCATCGCGCCCGCACTCAACTCCAGACCGCGCATCCGCACCTTGGCAACGTTTTCGTAGTCCAGGCAGACTTTACCGCGCTCGTAGCAGCTTGGCTGCCTGACGGTTTCTATGAGATTTTTGACATCGTTCTGGAACAGCGTTGCGCCGGCCTTCCACGGATGCTGGTCGAACTCCACACCCAGTTCAAAGGATTGATTGGTTTCAGGCTGCAGATCTGGATTGCCCCGTATGATGCCTCGCCCGCCCATTGCCGCCCGGGACTCGTATTCGGGCGAGAGCTGCTTGAGCGTAGGCGCCTTGAAGCCTCGCCCTGCGCCCGCCTTGAAGGTGAGCGCATCGGTGGGATGAAACAGCAGATAGGCCCTGGGGCTGATCTCCGAACCGAAGACCTCATGATGATCAACGCGGCTGCCCAGCACCAGTTCCCATTGCCGGTTCAGGCGAATCTCATCCTGCGCGAAGAAAGCATAGAGGTCTTGGGATTTTTTGCCCCGGCGGTTGACCGATGGGTCTGCAAGGGTTTCCCGACGCGTTTCACCTCCTACTGTCAGCTTGTGGGCGGAGCCCAGGAAGAAACCCACATGGCCGTCCATGACGGTGTCCGTGAAGCGCTGGGGACCGCTCTGTGTATTGCCATCGCTGCGCGTATTGTCGCGGTGCATGGTAGAGCGATACAGACGGAACTGGCTGTTGCCCCAGTTCCAGTCGCCGGTATGCGACAGGCCATAGCGTCGACGCTGAACGTTGTCCTCACTGCTGTAGACGACGTTGCGCGAGCCGCCGCGGTCTCCTTGTCGCGTTTCGTGCCCGGCATCCAGAGACAGATCGATGCGCTGTCGGTTATCGGGCGTCCATTGCAAACCGATATGCCCAGCTTGGGCACGGCGCTCGTCCTGCGCTGTCAGGGCGGTATTACCGGCGTCCCGCAATGCATGGCGGCGGCTGAGTTCGCCCCAGGCGGTCAGCCCAAGCCGGTTTTGCAACAGCGGCCCGCCCAGGTAGAAGCCGTTTTTGAACTGATTGCCACCCACGCCGTGCTCATTGAGCAGGACGTAGCTGCTCAATGAGCCTTCCCAGGCATCAGTGGCCGCGCGTGTCACGACGTTGACCACGCCGCCCAGCGCTTCGGACCCATACAGCGAGGACATGGGACCGCGCACGATTTCGACGCGTTCGATGGCGGAGGTTGGAACCCAACCCAGTTCGTAGTCGGAATGCGCGATGGCGGAAGCAGAAGCGTTGATGCGCTGACCGTCGATCAACATCAATGTGTGATCGGAGCCCATGCCCCGTATGGAAATACCCCTGCGCCCCAGGCCGGTGCTTTCCAGCCCCACGCCCACCGTATCTTTTACGGCATCGGCAAGGTCAAGCACTGGGCGCTCGCGCAGGCTTTCGCCATTGATCACGGTGACGCTGGCGGGCGTGTCTGCCAGGGTGCGCTCCGAGGCGGTTGCCGTGACGACGACGGGATTGAGTGTCGACACCTGCCGCCGGCTTGCTGTGCTGCGCTCTTGTTCGGGGGGGATCTCTTGCGCCTGCGCCAGGCCGGCCATGGTTAACAGTGCTATCAGGCAGACCGGGTGGATGCTGCGGGTCGTCATGCTCATTCTCTGTCTCAAAGCTTCTGCGTTGCGCCTGGATGGCGATCGCCAAAAAACGTAATGTTATAACATAACTATATTTTGACGGCGGGAAGCTTGTAGCGGAGATGAACGGCGCCTGCCGCGTCAGCGCGACAGGACGGCGTGGTTTTTCAGCGTGTTGTTGAATGCCGTTACGCAATCCCTGACGATGCGGGATTGCCTGGCGACTGCCTCTTCAATCTGGCTGTTGAGCTGTAACGCTGGCGTCGTCGTCCGCACCCGGACATGCGGGGCGCCCGCAGTCTGCCCATATCTTGGCAACCGCTGCATAGTCATCGCGTCCATAGCCGGATCTCAGCGCGATATCGTAGGCAGTGTGCGCCCCTTGGATGGCGAACAGCGGGACTTGCAGAGACTGAGCCAGGCCCAGCGCCAGCACGGAGTCCTTGCGAGCGGCTTCCAGAGGCATGCCGCCATCGTAATTGCCCTGCATGATCCGCTCCGCGTAACGATGCGTGAGTGGCCGATGCAGCCCCATCTGTTTGTCCGCCAGCAGGCTGACCAGTTTTTCGCAGTCAACACCCGCTGCCGTGGCCATTGATCCGGCTTCCGCGACAACGACCATGACGGCGTGGGCCACTGCATTGTTGATCACCTTGGCTGCAGCCCCAGACCCGGATTTTCCGAAGTAAATGCGTTTGTCTGAAATGGCGGCCAGCACGTCCTCGCACGAGGCAACGGCCTGCTCCTCGCCGCCCACCAGCAGCATGGCGCCGCCCGCAGCCATCTGGCTGACGCCGGCCATGATGGAGGCATCCACCATGGAGATGCCATATTTGGCAAGGATACGGGCGCTTGCGTGGATGTCTTCCGGATTGACCGTGCTGGTTTCGATGACGACGGCATCACGCGACAGATGCGGTGCGATCTGGGCCAGCACAGCCTGCGATGCCGCAGGGCTAGGCAGGCACAGCACGACAACGGCAGTCTGGGCCAGATCCTGGGCTTGCGCAATCGCTGTCGCCCCCAGGGCAGTCTGGGCCTTGTCGACCGCGTCCTGGTTCAGATCCGCCACCTGCAGGGAAAACTGCCGCGCAATCCGTTCGGCAACCAGATAACCCATATTACCCAGCCCATAAAGGGCGACTTGCTTTGTGCTCATTACAACTTCCTGCTTATTCAGTCCAAGGCTTGTCAGCCCACAATTTCCGGAAACGCTCATCAGAGACTTTCAGACGGGCAAGCCACGCGTCGCCATCCAGATAGTCCATCTCTGTAAACTGCTGCTGCATCTGCTTTTGAAACTCGGGTTGTTCCGCTACGTGCTTGAGTGCCTCACGCAAGCGGCTGACAACCTCTGGTGGCACGGCCTTGGGCGCGACCACGCCGCGCTCGGAGGCGAACACCAGATCGATACCTTGTTCTTTGAAAGTAGGAACATCGGGCGCAAGCGGCGAACGCTCCTCGCTGGCCTGCCCCAGTATGCGTGCAGTCTTGCCGCTGTAGGGCATGGCTTCGCCCAGGTTCATGCCCCCTACATCCGTATGCCCGCCGAACAGCGCGTTGCGCAGCGGCGCGGCGCCATTGAAGGGCACGTGATTGAGCTGAACGCCTGTCGCCTGCTCGAACAGGACCAGGGCGAGGTGATCGTCAGTTCCTACACCGGTGGACCCGTAGCTGATGGCCTCGGGCTCCTTGCCAGCGGCCTGCACGAGGTCTTTCATGGACTTGTAGGGAGAGTCCATCTTCACGCTGAAGGCGCTCGGATCCCGGACCAGATTGGCAAGATAGGTGAAGCTGCCCAGGTCAAAGCCGGGCTCGCGCTCGATCGGCAGGCTGACCAGACCCGGCATATTCGTCATGCCCAGGGTATAGCCATCGGGCTTGGCGCGGCCGACGTAGGCAAGACCGATGGCGCCCGATGCGCCCGGCTTGTTGATGACGGTCACTGTCTGTCCAAGCTGTTTTTCAAGAAACAGGGCTAGCGAGCGGGCGGTAAGGTCCGTGCCGCCGCCGGGAGCGAATCCGACGACAAGTTCTATCGGACGGTCCGGCCAGGCGCTTGCGCTGCCTGACGCAATCAAGGCGGCGCCGAACACGAGCGCCGATGCGTATTGTCTGAGTTTCATTAAAGTCTCCGTTATTGTGATTACAAGCCCATGGGCTTGTCGTGCATGCCAAAAAACACGCTCTTTACCTGGCTATACAGGCGCAGGCCATGCAGTCCTTTTTCACGGCCTATGCCGCTGTCCTTGAATCCGCCAAAGGGCGTGGCGATGTGTGATTGCTTGTAGGTGTTGATCCAGACCGAACCCGCTTCGATCCCGCGTGCGACGCGCCAGGCACGCGCATAGTCTCCCGTCCACATCCCGGCCGCAAGGCCGAACACGGTGTCGTTGGCCTGCGCCACGACATCGGCTTCATCCTCGAACGGCATGGCAACCAGTACAGGGCCGAAAATTTCTTCCTGCGCGCTGCGCGATGCGTTGGTCAAACCATCGATGATGGTGGGCATATAGAACATGCCTTTGTTCAAGGGCAGTTCGTCCGGTGCATAGCCACCCGTCAGGATATCGCCGCCTTCGTTGCGGGCAAGATCCACGCATCCGGCGACTTTCCCGCGGTGTCCCGCAGAAACCAGCGGCCCCATCTGCACCTCAGGATCATCCGGCAGGCGAACTCGCAGCGCCTTGGCCTTTTCCACCAGCGCGTCCAGGACTTTGCCGTAAACCGACTTTTGCACGAATAAGCGGGAGCCGGCGACACAGCTCTGCCCGGCCGAACCGAAGATGCCCGACGCGACACCAGCCACTGCACGGTCCAGGTCCGCGTCGTCAAAAACGATATGCGGCGATTTTCCGCCAAGCTCCAGTCCGACGGGTATGAGTCTGCGCCCTGCGATTTCGGCAATGACGCGGCCGGTTTCGGTCCCGCCGGTAAAGGAAACCATGCGCACACCAGGGTGCCTGACAAGCGCAGCGCCCACATCCTCTCCCAGGCCAGGCAAGGCGATGATCAATCCTTCAGGCAACCCTGCTTCGCCGCATATGCGCACCAGCTCCAGCGCGAGCAGCGGGGTTTCCTCAGAAGGCTTGATCAGGACAGCGTTGCCAGCGGCCAGCGCCGGCGCGGCCTTTTGCGCTTCGTTCATGATCGGAGAATTCCACGGCGTGATGCAGGCCACCACACCGAAGGGCTCTGCCAACGCCATGGAGAAATACTCACCCCGGGGCGAGGTCACTTCGTTTTGCCAGGTCTCGCATACGGCAGCGTAGTAGCGGAAGTGGCCGGCTGCCGAATTCACCATGTTGATGCATTCCTTTAGCGGCTTTCCGCTATCGAGCATCTGCAAATGAGCCAGGCTGTCCCGTTCCGCCGCAATGCGACGGCCGATTTCATAGAGGACGGTAGCCCGCTGATCGGGGCGCAGACCACGCCAGGGCTTGTTGTGGAATGCGTCCCACGCCACCTTGACGGCGGTGTCCACGTCTTCCGGCGTAGCACGCACGACCTCTGCGACAATGCTGCCATCGGCAGGATTGATGGACTGAATGACACCGGCGGCGCCAGCATCGTCTCGCACGATGCTTCCGATCCGGAAAGACTTTATTGTTGAGGCGACCATAGCGGGACTTCTCCGTGAGACGTGTCTTGAGAGAATGCTATGGTGCCCTAGACTATTTATAGCAACAAATCGATATTTATTTTTGATTATTAGCTATTAACTATATAAATGCCTGCGCGACAACGCAGGCGGAACATTCCGGCGGTCTGCCGGCTTGCGCCCGGCGGGCGACCGGACATGCCGCACGCCCGCAGCCCACCCCGCATCAGCCACACGCTACGGCTTGGCCGCATGCACCAGCACCGGATTGGGCTGGTAGCGGCTGGCGAACATTTTCTTGAGGTTTTCGACCTTGGGAAGGTCATTGAACATGATGTACATGCTGTCCGGATGGCGCGTCAGGTAATCCTGATGATAGCCCTCGGCAGGATAAAAGCCCTTCAATGGTTCTATCGTGGTTGCCAGTTTGGCAGGGTAAACACCGGCTGCATTCAGCTGATCTATGTAGGCGGCCGCAATCTTGCGCTGGGATGCGTTCTCGGAAAATATCGTGGATCGATACTGCGTGCCGACATCAGGCCCCTGACGGTTCAGCTCGGTGGGATCGTGCGCCACGGAAAAATAGATCCGCAGCAGTTCGCCGTAGCTGATCACAGACGGATCGTAAGTGACCTTGACGGATTCCGCGTGCCCGGTCGCACCGGTGCTGACCTGATCGTAGGTGGCGTTGCCGGACGCTCCGCCTGCATAGCCAGACAGCGCCTGGCTGACGCCTTTTACATGCTGGAATACGCCTTGCACGCCCCAGAAACATCCACCCGCAAAGACCGCGGTTTCCTGCGTGGCGGCCGTCGAAGGCTCGTCCAGCGCGGGAGGAGGAAGAACATAGGCCTGCTTGCCGGCAAAAGCAGGCTGGCCTGTGATGGCCAGTACGGCGCCGACAGCGAGGACGGCGCCGGCAAGCCACACCGCAGCCCGCAATGGTCGCTGCATGGTTGCAGTCGATGGTGTCTCGTTGAAATGCTTCATATCGATACCTAATCCCCGACAAAAAACGGTGCAGGTCCGGCTGGACGCGCCGGCCTGTCGCCCGCAGGAACCGCTAGTTACCTTTGACGTCCTTGCCCATGGCGTCATCCTTGCTCATGGAATCGCCCTTGTGCATGGCGCCGCCCTTGCTCATGGAGTCGCCCTTGCTCATCGAACCGCTTTTACTCATCGAGTCGCTTTTACTCATCGCATCGCCCTTGCTCATCGAGCCGCTTTTGCTCATGGCGTCGCCTTTGCTCATCGAATCGCTTTTATGCATGGCGCCGCTCTTGCTCATGGCGCCGTGTTTGCTCATGTCTTCATGTTTCATGCCATTGGCCGCCATGGCAGTGGCGGTACCCAGCGCCAGACCTATCGACAAAACAACGATGGAAGCTTTCTTCATGGTGTTACTCCTGTTTTACTCCTCGGAGCTGCTATTGTGGTGCCGGGCCCGTGTCCAAGTCCTCACGTAAACTTAAAAAAATTGTGATAACTAACGGCCTGATAATCCGCGAAAATACACGTTGCCGACCAAGGAATGCTTTATGGATAACCCAAGACGGGTGTTGATCGTCGAGGACGATGCGCATATCGCGGATCTGCTGCAGCTGCATTTGCGCGAAGAGGGCTATGCCGTCACCCATACTGCCGACGGCAATGAGGGCGTGCGCCTGCTGGAACAGGGAAACTGGGACGCCATCGTGCTTGATCTCATGCTACCGGGCGTGGACGGGCTGGAAATCTGCAAGCGAGCCCGTACGATGGACCGCTATGTGCCGATTATCATCACCAGCGCCAGGTCCAGCGAGGTACACCGCATTCTGGGGCTGGAACTGGGCGCGGATGACTATCTGGCCAAGCCTTTTTCGGTGCTGGAGCTGGTCGCACGGGTCAAGGCATTACTGCGGCGCACCGAAGCGCTGGCGCGCAATGCCCGTGCGCAGGCAGGCGCGCTGATCGCCGACGATCTTGCCATAGACCCAGTCTCGCGCAATGTCACTCTGGCGGGAAAACCTCTGGAACTCACGCCCCGGGAATTCGATCTGCTGTATTTTTTTGTGCGCCATCCCGACAGGGTGTTCTCGCGTCTTGAGCTGCTGAACGAAGTGTGGGGCTATCAGCACGATGGCTATGAGCATACCGTGAACACGCATATCAACAGGCTGCGCACCAAAATAGAAAGCGATCCCTCATCTCCCCAGCGCATCCTCACTGCCTGGGGGCATGGCTATAAGTTCACGACGCCGGGCGGCGCGCCATGAAACTGAAACGCCTGACAGTCACCCAAAGCCTGTCTGCCGTGTTTATTGTGCTGCTGCTGGCCTGCAGCGCTGTATCCGCCTGGCTGCAGATTAATGCCAGCGCCCGCCATGAGCAGGAAGTCGTGCAACGGGTATCGTTCGGACTGGCCGAGCATATCGCCGGCACGACCCAACTCATGGATGCCAGTGGCTGGCGGCCGGAAGCCGTGCGCACACTGTTCGATCAGCTTATGGCGGTCAATCCATCCGTGGAGCTGTACCTGCTCGATAACCAGGGCCATATTGTGGGCGATGCCGCGCCGCAGGGATTGCTCAAGCGCAAGCAGGTCGATCTAGCGCCCATCAACCGTTTCCTGGTCGGCGAGCGCCTGCCCATACTGGGAGACGACCCGCGCAGCGTCCATGGCCGCAAGGTGTTCAGCGCAGCCCGGGTGACGGTGGACGGCAGGAGCGCAGGCTATGTCTATGTTGTGCTGCAAGGTCAGACCCATGACGCCGCCGCTCAGGCGCGCTCCATGGACCGCGCCTTGCAGCTGTCGCTCCTGATGCTGGGCTTTGTAGCGCTGCTGGCGCTGGCCATGGGCCTGATTGCGTTCCGCCTCATCACCCGCCCCCTGAGAGCGCTTACCCAGTCCGTGCGCAATTTCGACGCCAATGGCAAGCAGGCGGCTGCGCTGTCCAGCGCGCGACCTCACGCGCTGGCGGGCGACGACATCACCATTCTCAGAGAGGCTTTTGCCCAGATGGGACGACGCATTGGCGAGCAATGGCAGGAGCTGTCCGACCGGGACCAGCAGCGCCGCGATCTGATCGCCAATATATCGCACGATCTGCGCACGCCGCTTACCTCGCTGCATGGCTATCTGGAAACGCTGCGTGTCAAGAATGACAGTCTCGATGCAGAACAACGGCGGCATTTCCTGGACATTGCTCTGGCACAAAGCGAAAAAGTCCGTCACCTTGCCCAGGAGCTTTTCGAGCTGGCCCGTCTGGAGTCGGGGCTGGTCAAGGCCGATCCCGAGACCTTCGCGCTGATCGACCTGGTTCAGGACGTGGTTCAGAAGTGCGAACTGGCCGCCGAAGCGCGCGAGCAAACAATACAGGTGGATATCGTCAAGCCTTTGCCGGCCATTCACGCCGATGTCGGCATGGTCGAACGCGTGCTGACCAATCTGCTCGATAATGCCATCCGCCACAACCCGCAAGGCACGCGTATACGGATCGCGCTGGCCGCCTCCAGCACTGGCGTCATCACCGAGATCAGCGACAACGGCCCGGGGATTTCGGCCGAGCAGCGCAAGGCGCTTTTTGTCTATGCGCCGGCGCTGCGACGCGTGGGCAGCGAGGCCGGTGGGCTGGGGCTGATTGTCGTGCGGCGCCTGTTGCAGCTGAACCAGGGCGATATCGAGTATGTGGAAACAAAAAGCGGAACCACGTTCCGCTTCTGCCTGCCGACCGCATGAGGCCGCCTGATGCGGCGATCAGGCCGCTTTGGGAGTGAATTGCAGCGCCAGCCCGTTCATGCAGTAGCGCAGGCCGGTAGGGGCGGGACCGTCGTCAAAGACATGGCCCAGGTGGCCATCGCAGCGCCGACAGTGGACTTCGGTACGCATCATGCCCAGGGAGTTGTCCGCGCCCACTTCCACGGCTTTGTCCAAAGGCTGCCAGAAGCTGGGCCAGCCTGTGTGGCTTTCGAATTTCGTCTTTGACGAAAACAGCGGCAAGGCGCAGCCCGCGCAGGCGAAGATGCCGTCGCGATGCTCATCGTTCAACGGGCTGCTGTATGGCCGTTCGGTGCCTTGCTTTCTGAGAATACGGTACTGGTCGGCGGAGAGTTTGCGGCGCCACTGGTCATCGCTCAGCATGAACGCGTCAGTCTGCGCCGCGTGGGCACGCATGGAAAATACAAGTGGCGCAAAGCCCAGCGCTGTGGCGCGGGCCAGGAATTGACGGCGATTAGCCATGATTGCCTCCGGTGTATCGGGTTGTTGAGGGACATGTCCAGCATAGCGACAGTACCCGCGCCAAGTCCTAACGGAGAGTTAAACAATTGTTGAAGTTTTCAGCCGCTGCGCGATTGCGCTACTCTGTGGCTTGCCGGCCTTGCTTCGCGGTCCGTCCGATTCAAGGCAAGATTTCATTTTTCTTCTCCCATTCCAATGAAAACCATCACCTATTTTTTCTCCCCCCAATCTCCCTGGACCTATCTGGGCCATGACCGGCTGATGGCCATGGCGGAAAAGCACGGCGCCGCCGTGGAGCCGCGCCCGTGTGCACTCAATCGGGCAATTTTTCCGATCTCGGGCGGGCTGCCGCTCAAGCAGCGCCCGCTGCAGCGGCTCAAATACCGTCTGGTGGAGCTGGAACGATGGTCCAGGCATCTGAACATCCCCCTGCGCGTGAACCCCAGGCATTTCCCGGTAGACGAGACCGGGGCTTCGCTGATGATCACCGCGGCCATCATGCACGATGGCAATGAAGCAGCCCTGCGATTAACCGGCGCCATACTGCGCGCGGTGTGGGCCCAGGACCGCGATATCGGCGACGACAGCACCCTGATTGCCCTGGGCAATGAGTGCGGGCTGGATGGCGAGTCACTGATTGCAGGCCGCGAAGCGGCGCGCGAACAGTTTGATCACTACACCCAGGACGCGATCGAACGCCAGGTGTTCGGCGCGCCATGGTACATCTACAAGCAAGAGCCGTTCTGGGGTCAGGACCGTCTTGCCTTCCTGGATGAAGCACTGGCAAAAGGATGACTGCCTGCGTCGCGGGTCAGCAGGCCTGAACCCGGGTGGCTCATCCAAAGGTAAACGCGTACGCCTGAACGCCGGGATCCAGGAACTCGATTTCAAAGGTATGGTCGCTCACCGGCCCCTGCTGGCGCACAAGCTGGTACAGCCGCTGGCTTGAAACAGTGCCCGAGCCAACCGGGGCAGCGACGTCGCTGCCCCGGTTGGCTCCGGGCGCCTGGCCGTCGATACGGATGCGAAATCGTACGGGATGGCCGTCGGGTCCCGGCCCGAGCACCAGGTGCAGGTCCCGCGCATGAAACCGGAACGCAATCTTGCCTCCTGCCTGGTCCAGCCGCGCGTCTTCCTCGGCAACCGTCCAGTTGCCCGCCAGCGCCCACTGGTTCAGGGACAGGGATGGATTGGGCACATACTGATGCGTCTGGTCTTCGACCTGGCCGCCCTGCGACGCGAAATGCTCCGCCCTTGCATAGCCGATATAGGTTTCGGGGGATTTCACGTCCGACATATCGGCCGCCATCTCTGCCCCTGTGCCCTGGGCAGTGACCAGTTGCCGGGACACGTCGCGCTTGCCCGCTTCGGCCAGCAATTGCTGAATGACTTGCTCGGACTTGTCGTACTCCCCTTCTCCGAAATGATGAAAGCGAATGCGTCCCTGGGCGTCGATAAAGTAATGGGCAGGCCAGTATTGATTGTTGAAGGCCTTCCAGATGGCAAAGTTGTTATCGATGGCTACGGGATAGTCTATGCCGAGGTCGGCAATCGCTTTCTTGACGTTGTCGACATTGCGCTCGAATGCGAACTCCGGTGCATGCACGCCGATCACCACCAGCCCCTGGTCCTTGTACTTGTCCGCCCAGGCGCGCACATAGGGCAGCGCTCTCAGGCAGTTGATGCAGGAGTAGGTCCAGAAGTCGACCAGCACGACTTTGCCGCGCAGGTCCTGAGCCGACAGCGGCGGGGAGTTGAGCCATTGCACCGCACCTGCCAGAGAGGGCATGACGCCCTCGACGCCCAGGGAAGACGCCGCTCCGTCACCCGTCGCTGCGGCGTCGGTGGCCATTGCCGGGCCCGCAGCGCTGTCCGCTACCCCTGGCCTGGCCTTGTCAGGCCTCAATGCGGAAATCAGCGAGTCTTCCAGACGCGTGGTACCCGCCACCGACAGTTTGGCCAGCGCGCCGGTATCCAGGCCAAACATAATGGCGCCCGCGCCGCAAAGCATCGCGACGCCCAGACCGCGCCGGATCCACTCCCCTACACCCAGTCCGCGCTTCATGGCTGCGAAGATCTTTGCGCCGGCGAACAGGGCCAGCCCAAGCGACGTCGCCGCACCTGCGGCATAGGCGATCAGCAGCAGCGTGGTGGTGACGCTCGCCCCCTGAATGGCGGCACCGGTCAGCACTATCCCCAGGATGGGACCTGCGCACGGAGCCCAGAGCAGGCCGGTCGCTCCGCCCAGAACAAAGGAGGCCAGCGGCGATTCGCGTCCGCCCGGCGTGGTGCCGGATTTGCTGGCCATGCGATTGCCAAGGGCGACAAAAGGACGGGAGAGCATATCCGACACGGCGGGGAAGATAAGGGCCAGGCCAAAAACGATGATCAGCGCCACGGCGAACCAGCGCCCGTATTCATTGGCCTTGACCACCCACCCGCCGCCTACCGCCGCGAGCGTGGCAAAGATGGCAAAGGTCAAGACCATGCCTGCCAGCAGCGGCAGGCGGGAACGCATGAAAGACTGATCTGCGCGTGCGAACACAAAGGGCAGAACAGGCAGGATGCAGGGGCTCAGAATAGTGAGCACACCGCCAAGATAAGCGAGCAGGAAAAGCAGCATGTCATCGTCCTATGAATACCGGAAGGCCGCATGGATGCGGCTGGAAACACCTGCATTATTCTTGACACGCCCCCCGGAAGTCTTCGCGAAAAACTAACGTTTTTGTGATAAATGCCATGGCTGCACCCGGGGCGTCCGTATGCTCATGCGTGCCGCAGTCCACAGGGCAGATGTATGACTGGCGGCATCGGTCGATTTCCAGCTATGCTGTAATCCCGATCTGATAATGGAGTAATGAATGGCAGGCTACAAAAACAAGGTTCTTGGCGCCGTGGCGCTCGGCATGCTGGCGCTGGCGCTGGGCGGATGCCAAAAAGAAGGCCCGGCCGAAAAGGCAGGCAAGGAAATCGACAAGGCCATGAGCAGCGCCGGAAGCGAGATCCAGGCTGCAGGCAACAAGGTAGAAAGCGCGCTGAAATAAACTGGCCCTCCGCCGGCTTCCTGGCCCATGGCCAGGAAGCGCTCGTGCATCATCATGAGCACTGGCGGCACATTACGGCTGTTGCAGCACTTCGAACGCCAGCAACTGCGTGACCTGGCTGGCGTTGAAATTATTATCCGACACCAGCACCAGGCTCTCGTTTCCGTTTGACAGCCTGGGCCCCCAGGCCATGCCTTCGATGTTGTCCACCCTGGCCAGTGGCAGCGTCGTCAAATCCAGCAGCAGCCGCTTGGTCGCCGAAATGAAATCGGCGCCGGCCAGCGATGCCAGGCCCTGGACATCCGTAGCGCCGGATATATCCATTTCATAGATGCGGATAAAGTTACGGTATTGTCCCGCCCCATCCTGTACGGCCGAACGCTCTATGGCGAGCAGATGCTCATCGTCGAGTGCAAGTATCTCCGAGACTCCGTTATCGGCGAACTTGCCTGCCGCCGGCGCCCGGGGAATCGCATCAACGGGATACGCCACCTGCCTGAGTACGCGCCCATCGCGGTCCAGCTGGGTGATCCGTGTCATGGCGCCTGCCGTGGGGGACGGAACGTTCCCGTCCTGCCAGAGCGGGGCCTCCATCGATACCCACAGGGTGCGTCCGTCGCGAGCGAAAGCCAGCCCTTCGAAGGTCAGGTTGTTGCGCGGGCCTGACCGCCTGTCCGGACGCATGGCAAGGCGTTCCGGCGTGGGCAGCGCGCCGGCATACGCGCCGCTGCGCCGCGCGCGACGAATCACGGGATCAAAGCCGCGCTGATGGTCGCCTTCGCTGGTGTACCAGATGTCGTTGCTGTCGGGGTCGTAGCGGATGGACTCCATATCCAGGCTTTCGTTGCCCAGCCAGCGGCTGGCGTATCGCCTGCCGTTGGGACGCTGCAAGAACGTGACCCCCATAAGCCTGACCGAGGTGAAGGCCTGTGCATCATACTCCAGCCTTGCGGTATAGAAACGGGCGGCGGAATAATCGGATCGATCGTCGCTGGCGATGATCCATTGGCCTGACCGGGGATCGTAGTCTATGCCCGACAATCCGCCCACGGTGGTGTGCTGAAAGGTCAGTCCATGCGCAATCCGCTGCTCGCCGATGAGCCGGAGCCCCTGCACTGACGCCCCCTGTGCAGGGCAAATCAGCGCAGACCATGCCAGCAACAGCGCGGCCAGAAAAACCTGCCCAATGCGGGGCCGAGTACGGCGGTTAGGGGGCGAAAAACCGGGATGCTGACTCACTCGTATACCTGTTCTCAATTTGAAGAAGCGACTCGCCTTTCGGATAAAACAGGTACATCATATCGTCGGACAATGATTCGTATTGCGACAACTGCAAGACCAACCGGTCAGCGGCTCATCCCGCGCGCACTGATCGGCCAGACGGCCTCGACCTGCCCGCCCCGCACGCCCACCACGTAGTCATGCAGATTGAACGTGGGGTCGCAGTGGCCTGGCACCAGGCGTATCCTGGCGCCCAGCTCGGGCGCCGCCGCGCTGTCATCGACAGCAAGAATGCTGTGCTCGTCATTGACCGACAAGCAGTGCACCCCCGGATAATCCGGCACGCCGGGCACCCCGCTTTCGGCTGTCGTGGATTTCAGGCCTGCGTCCAGCACCACCCTGTCCGGCGCCGGCGTGCTCATGACGGTGGACAGCAGAAACATGCTGTGCCCGAATGCGCGGGAATGGCCCCACTCTATGCTGCCGTAATCCATGTCCATGAAGGCATAGGAGCCTGGCTGTATCTCGGTAAAGACACCGCTGGCGACATCCAGCGCTGCGGTTCCTGTGCCGCCGCCGGTCACGATCGGACAGGCGATGCCCGCCTGAGACAATGCTTCCAGATGTCTGCGTATCAGCGCAAGCGCATCCTCCCATGACGCTTTGCGCTGATCCAGCGCCTTGATATGCTGCAGGCCGCCGTGATAAGCCTGCACGCCGGCAAAGTGCATCCCGGGCAGGCGCTGCACTTGGCGTGCAAGCGCCAGCAGCGCCTCCGGCGTCTGGACGCCGCAACGTTGCTGGCCCGCATCGATCTCGATCAGCACCCCCATGCTGCTTTCATGTTCCGTCAAGGCCGCCGACAGCGCCTGGGCCGCCTGGGCGTTATCCACGCATACCGTGATGCTGGCGTGCCGGGCCAGGCGCGCCAGCAGGTCCAGCTTGGCTTGGCCGACAACTTCGTTACTCAGATGGATGTTCTGTATGCCTGCTGCGAGAAAGGGAATGATTTCGGTGACTTTCTGGCAGCAGATGCCGACAGCGCCAAGAGCAAGCTGCCGCAGCGATACCTCGGGACAGCGATGCGCCTTGGCGTGCGGCCGCAACGCAACACCATGGCGGTCCGCCAGCTCCTGCATGCTGCGCAGATTGTCTTCGAAACTATCCAGATCCAGGATTAAAGCAGGCGTATCGACGGCGGAAAGCGGATCGCCGATGCGGGCAACAGGCCTTATCTGCAGCCCGGCGTCCGCCATTGCATCGCGTCTGGGTTCCTGTGCTACTTCATTCACGGCGAGCCCTCCCGGGGCGAAGGTCGAAAACACTCATTCTATACGTGCCGACCCTGCCCGCCGCCGGAGCGCCTCATGACGCAGATCAGGGCTTCTGAGCCTCTTCCAGTTTGGTGATCTTTGTTCCTTCCAGCGACACCCCTGCCATCAGGCCCGCGTTGGTCATGACAAAGGCGACCACAGGCTTGCGGAAGGTGCTCGAATCGACCGTGCCATTGGCGCCGACATTGGCGACGGCCACTGTTGCATCGGCGCCGACGGTCCAGCCGTTGCTCTGGCGGAAGGTATTGAGCGCGTCCTGCGTCATGAAGAGAATGACGATGGCCTTGGACTGAGCGCCCGCCTGCAAGCCGACCGATCCGCTCGAGGTGGAATAGTAGCCCTGATTCTTCCCGTTCACTCTGAGAACGCCATCACCATGTTCGGCGCCGATGACAAACCCGCCGCTCAGGACTTTCGGGAATATAAGCACGCCTTTTGCCTTGGACACAGCGGAACGCGCTTCAGGCGACACTTCGGACAAACGCTTCAGGGTGTCATTGGCCCGGCTGTCGACATCGGCTCGCCGTTCGGCGGCAGTCTGCTGCCCTTGCGGGAAGGTGGTGGTACAGGCCGAGAAGGCGAGGCTGGCAACGCCAACGGCCATTGCAAGAATCAGTTTCCGGGCTATCGGGTGCTGTTGCTGTTCAGACATATTGCTCTCCAGAGAGAATTCGGGAAACGAGGTTGTTATCGCCAAAACCCCATAGCAAGTTTCGGGCCCAGCCTTACGCCGCCAGCCCGGCAGAGCCTCCCACTCCCGCCGCGCGACGAGAGACGGACATAACACTGCGCATCCCGCCACCATGTCCCGAAACATCACAGTATGATGCTCTATCATAGACAGCTATCTGGTTTTATCTACCTCTACACACGACCCAGGACTCCACCTACATGCTTCGCCTGATCCTGCTTCGCCACGCCAAAGCCGATTTTCCCGCCGATACCTCTGACCACGAACGCACGCTGACCCCTCGCGGCCTGCGGCAAGCCGAAGCCATCGGCCAATACATGGCCGACCACGGGCTCAAGCCCGATATGGCCACGGTCTCGACTGCGCGCCGGGCGCAGCAAACCTGGGCGCTTGCCCGGGCCGCGTTTGATGCGCCCGTCCCGCAGCAGGACGAACGCCGCATCTACGAAGCCACCGCGTCACAGCTGCTGGATATCGTGCAGGCCACAGACGCCAGCGTGCGCACGCTGCTGCTGGTCGGCCACAATCCCGGTTTCGAGCGGCTTGCCGGCTTTCTGGCCGGCAGCGGCAATGCTCAGGCTGCGGCACGGTTACAGCGTGAATATCCGACAGCGGGCCTGGCAGTAATTGATTTCCAGGCGGAAAGCTGGTCCGCTATCAGCGAAAGCAGCGGGCATCTGGAGCAGTTCGAGACCCTGGCTACACTTCCGTAGCAGGCACGGGGCGGCGCCTGCCCCCCCGGCCTCTCCGGCGCCCCTGGCCGAACCAGGCAGCCGCGACAGCGCCTGTCCGGAATGGCCGGCGCCGTTCTGTCATACACTTCCGGAATTATCAACCTGAACACCTTATTCAAGTATGAGTTTTGACCCGCTTGGATCGCTTCTGGCGGCCATCGGCATGCTGCTGATAGGCACCGTCGTCAACCGCAGAATTGGCTTTCTGTCCCGCTACAACATCCCCGACCCGATCACCGGCGGCCTGATTTTCGCCGTCATTGCAGCGCTGCTGCTGGCGACCGCCGATTTCAGCATTTCATTCGACCAGACCATCAAGCCGACTTTTCTGCTGATGTTTTTCAGCGGAATCGGCCTGTGTGCGGATTTGCGGCAACTGAAGCGCGGCGGCAAGGCCTTGCTGGTATTCCTGCTCGTCCTGTTCCCCTTCATCGTGGTGCAGAATACGGTGGGCGTCGGCGTGGCCAGGCTGCTGGACCTGCATCCCATTTTCGGCCTCGTCGCGGGGTCCATCACGCTGGTCGGCGGCCACGGCACGGGTGCGGCCTATGCAGACCGCTTTGCCGAAGTGAACAATCTGCAGATGGTCATGGAGCTGAGCATGACGATTGCCACGGTGGGGCTGATTGCCGGCGGCCTGATCGGCGGCCCTATCGCGCAGTTTCTGATCAACCGTCACAAGCTGCGCTCCTCGGCCGAAGCGTCGCTCGAATCGCACACCTTCGTACCCGACCCTGCGCCTCTGAGCGCGACCGCCGTGCTTGGCACACTTGCAGGCATTTTCGCCGCGCTGATGGCGGGCCAGTGGCTGGCGGGGCAACTGTCCGGCGGCGCCATTACCATTCCCGCATTTCTCTGGTGCATGCTGATCGGTATCGCCATTCGTAACCTGCTGCCCTTTGCCGGGCTACGCTTCGACGACCGCGCGGCAGACCTGATTGCCAATGTGTGCCTGTCGCTGTTCCTGGTCATGACCATGATGACGCTGAACCTGATGGAAGTAGCGCTTTCGGCAGGCCCCTTCCTCCTCATCGTGCTCGTGCAGATTCTGGTTTCCTTCGTGTATGTGGTGTTTGTCTGCTTCCGTTTCATGGGCAGGGATTACGAGGCAGCCGTGACCTCGGCGGCCTTCGTCGGCTTCAATATGGGATCGACCGCCACCGCCATGGCGAATATGCAGGCCATCACGGCCAAGCATGGCCCCGCCCCCACCAGCTACCTGATCGTGCCGCTGGCCGGCGCTTTCTTTGTGGACATCATGAACGCCTTCGTGCTGACCGGCATGCTGGCCCTGCCTTTCATCGGAGGTTGACGATGAAAGTATTGCTTGGCTGTCTTTTTCTTGTATTGCTTACGGCCTGCAGCAATGGGCCGGATGCCGACACCGTGCGCGCCGACGTCGCCCAGCGCATCGAGCAGACCCTGCCCGGCGGCACGATCGAGCTGGCCAGCCTGGAACGGCGCGGCTCGCAGGCTGACACCAGGGCGCCAGCGGGTGAAACCCGACGCATCGTCTATTTCGATGCGCAACTGCGCCTGACCCGCGACATCAACTTCAGCGCCTGGAACGCCCCCGGCGTATCAGGGCTGGTTTCCGCGCTGGGCGCCGGCCCCAAAGGCATAGAAGGCATTACCTCAGGCGGAAACAAGGCTGACGATATCGTTCGCGCCCATGGCACCGTGCTGTACCGCAAGCAGGACGACAAATGGGTCGCTGTTCTGCCCGCTGGCTACCAGCCCCCGGTTGCGCCTGGCCTCGTGGCTGCCTCGCCGGAAAGAACCGGCGCCATGCTTGCCGCGCTGCGCAAAGTCGTCGATGCTTTCCCCCGGGACACATCGCCGGCACAACATGCCGCCATCGAAGAAGAGCTTGCCGCCGCCCAGGCCAGCATACGCGCACGGCTGGCGCGCGTGTCGGACGGCTATGCCATCGCGGCGGGCGCCGAGCGCGGACAATATCTGCGCGTGGCCCAGGCCCTGTTCAGCGGACGCGGTTCACGCGCCGTGCCGCTGATCACCCGCGGTGGCGAAGAAAACCTGCGCCTGCTGCGGTCCGGCAAAGTATCGCTGGCGCTGGCCCAGGGCGACGCCGCCCTGGATGCCTATGAGGGACGAGGGGTGTTCGCGGGACAGGGCCCGCATGTTGCGTTGCGCGGCGTGGCCAGCCTATACCCGGAACCCATGCATGTGCTGGTTCGCGCAAGCGACAAGCTGCGGCGTATCGCCGACCTGAAGGGCAAGCGCGTTGCTATCGGGGAAGTCGGCTCGGCCTCGCGCACCACGGCGCTGCGCGTGCTGCGCGCGCATGGCATGACGCTTGAGGATATCCAGCCGCAGGAGTTCAGCATCGGCGGCGCGCTGCTGGCGCTGCAGAACAACCAGACGGATGCCGTCATGCAGGTGATCGGCACACCGGCCAGCAGCATACGCGATTCGCTGACGGATATGTCGCTGCATATCCTGCCGCTGTCGGGCAGCGCTATCTCCGGCCTGAGCGAAGCCAAACAGGGCTATTTCGCCTATACCATCCCCGCCGGCACTTACCCGGGGCAGACGCAGGCGGTGCCGACGATCGCCACGGCCGCCCTCCTGCTCACCGACACAGCGTTTTCGGATGCCGAGATTGCCTCGTTGACCCGCCGCATTTTCGAGGCGGGACATGACTACCCATCGCTGGGCAGCGCCCAGGCGGCCCAGATTTCGCTGGACACGGCGACCATGGGTTTGTCCGTACCCATGCATGCGGCCGCCGCCAGGGCCTTGCAAGGGTTGGCGCCGACACATAAGGACGAGGGCCAGACGCCTTCGTCCCAGGATACGGCACCCGGCACGGCAGACCCGCACCCAAGCCCCGCCGCATCGCGATAGCAAGGCGCTGACGCACCCTGCCGCACGGCGGCTTTCCGGCCATGGCGTTCTCCTGGCCGGAAAGCGCGGTACGCCGTCCGTGATGCGGCCCGCCTATAGCCCGAACATCAGCGAACGGTGCGCCGCCACCCCGGCCATCGTGCCATCGCCCACGGCCATGGCCACATTGCCCGCCAACCTGGCGGCATCGCCGCAGGCAAACACGCCCGGCACGCTGCAGGCCTGGGTCGCGTCGGTCCTGATCTGCATGCCCAGGGGCATTTCTTCAAGCTCGCAGCCCAGTTGCGCGGCAATCGGGCTGCCCGGAACGGTACGCGTAAGCGTAAACAAGCCGTCCAGCGCGATAGTGCGCCCGTCTTGCATGATGACGTCCATCGTGTCACCGGCCAGGCGCTCGATCAGGCCCTCTTCGACCTGCACGCCGCGCGCCTGCAGGGCCGCGCGCTGCTCACTGTCGGGCAAGAAACTCCCGTTCAGGAAAAACGTGGTCGTGCCCCACTCGGGCAGCATCAAGGCGTGATGCATGGACAGGGGCGAGCTCGCCAGTACGCCGATGCGCCCTTGCTGCAGTTCATAACCGTGGCAATAAGGACAGTGAAATACACTGCGACCCCAGCGCTCTGCCAACCCCGGCACATCAGGCAGATGGTCGATCACGCCTGTTGCAAGAATAATGCGCTGCCCCTCAATGGGCAGGATGTCCGGCATGCTGACCCGAAAGCCGCGCGCCGTTTTTTCGACCTGCGTGGCCTGCCCCGTCAACCACGCTACCGTGGGGTAGGCCAGCAGTTGGGCCCGGCCTTCGGCCGCCAGAACATCCGGCGGCTTGCCATCCTGCGCGAGAAACCCGTGCGCGGCCGCGGCATAGCGATTGCGGCGCAGGCCCGCATCGATGACCAGCACTGAGCGGCGCGCCCGGGCCAGTTGCATGGCAGCTGACATGCCGGCGTAACTGCCCCCGATGACGATGACGTCGTAATCCATTCCGAATACTCCTGTAGACATGTGATCAATTTCACGTATCTTTTAATGATACATGAAAATCGACAATTGTCCTGGAGTATCCGAGGCGGGCCTGCAGCCCCGGACGCTGTGCAACAGGGGTGCGGAATGACTTAATCGTTTTCAGGGTGACCGGAATTCATGCCTTTGGCAACGCACCGCGCATCGAAATCCTCGGCCAGGTCGGCCAGCGTGATCGCCTGCAGACGGGCGATCAGCAGGGCCTCCGCCTGCTCAAATGCGTCTTTGAGCGAGGCGTTTACGGCACGCTCGACAGCACACTCCGGATGTTCGTTATCGACGCCGATGGCGAAGATCTTGGGGCCGCCCACTGCCTTGTGAATATCCAGCAAAGAAACCTTATCCAGATCGCAGGCTATCGTCCATCCGCCGCTATGGCCTTTTTCGGAGCGGACATAACCCGCCCTTCTGAGCCCGGCCATGGTCCGGCGCACCACGGCAGCGTTGGTGAACAGCATTCCGGCAAGCTGCTCGGAAGTGAAAGGCTGATCGTGTCGTGCCATATGAAGCAGGACGTGCAGCATGCGGGAAAGACGGCTATCGGTTCTCATCTGGTTCTGTTGTCTGTGCGCGGACAGATGCGCAGCCGTAAGCATACATGCTCTGACCGATCCGCTGCGGCACATATAGCCCCGCAGACAGCCCGGCGCCCAGAGGCTGCCGCCGCGCCACACGCCTCACCCAGTCCCATCCAGCCTTTATCTGAACCACGCACCTGTGCGCAGCATGGCAAAGATCAGCGCCCCATACACGACCAGCGCAAGCGCCAGGGCGATGAATACGCCCGGCAATTGTCCCGTCGCAACAAGTGCAAGCCACCCTCCACCGAGCGCGATGGCAAGCCGCACAAAGCCGCTCGCCAGCGGCCAGAGCAGCCGGCCGGCGCCCTGCGAGGCAAAGTACAGACCCAGCCCCAGCCCGAAAAATCCATAACATGGCCCGACTATCCTCAGATAGGCCGATCCGGTTTCTATCATGACGGGGTCGCTGCTGAACAACTGCAGCCACATATGCGGCCAGATGGCCGCTGCGATGCCGATGGATTCGGTCAGCACAAACGCCAGGCCGCCTCCCACGAGGGCCACCCGCAATGCCCGCTCGCGCTGCCCTGCCCCGATATTGGTCGCCACCAGCGCAACCAGGGGCGCCCCTATGCCGAAGATCAACGGAATCAACAAAAACTCAAGACGCGCGGCCGTGCCGAAGCCAGCCACGGCTGCCGCCCCGGACACTGAGGCGACCAGCGCGGTCGCGCCCGCGATGGCGAGGTTGGTCTGTACCGAGCTGATTGCCGAGACGGCGCCGACACGAAGAATGCCTTTCATGAAACGCCACTGCAGCGGCACCTTGCGCAGGCGCACTGCGTTGCGGCCGGACAGGATGTACCACCCCAGAACGAGTGATCCGCCCAGATAGTATCCCACCATCGCCACACCGCCGCCGGCAATGCCCAGGGCGGGTATAGGACCGTAGCCGAAAATCAGCAAAGGCGAGAGCGGAATAAGGAAAACGGCGCCCACGCAGATGACTGCCGCCGGCACAAGCATGTTGCCAGTGCCCCTGATCACGCTGGCCAGGCCATTCATGATCCACAGCAGCACAATGCCGGAAAAGACCACATTGGAATACGACAGCGCCGCATCCACCTCGGCCCCTGCGCCCCCCAGCAATCGATAGATGGAAGGACCGAAGGCGAGAAAAACGAAGGCAAAGAAAAGGCCCAGGGCGCCATTGATCACAATGGCGTGCAGCACCAGCGCGTTGGCGTCGTGCTGGCGACCGGCTCCCAGCGCGCGAGCCACCGCGGCAGATATTCCGCCCCCCATGGCGCCGGAGGAAATCATTTGCATGAGCATGACGGGAGGAAACACCAGGGCCATGCCCGCCAGCGCATCGGTGCCCAGCCTGGCCACCCACCAGGTTTCGATCAGGCCGGTGGATGCCTGGGCGAACATGATCAACACGTTAGGCCAGGCCATGGAAATCAGCAACGGCAGTGCAGGCGCTTCGAGCAGGCGGCGAGTGCGCACATCGACAGCCCCGGGCGCGGCCCCGGCAACCGCGCTCATCCCTGCGACTCCGTGTCGCCGTATCGCCGGTGGATGCGCTCGTTGGCAGCCGGCCCGGGTGCGGACCGAAACACGGCGTCGCTGATGGGCAGACCGCTGACGCGATCGATCAGGACCGGCTGCGCCCGCTCGCCGGTCTGACTGTTGACCGTGACAACACTGGCGCCTTCCGGCGCAAAGTATGTGTTGCCCCAGTCTTGCAGCATGACCAGCACAGGCTTGAAATCCCGACCGCTGGGGGTGAGCAGATACTCGTCGCGCGGCGGGCGTTCGCAATAGCGGCGGCGCTCGAGCAGGCCCGCCTGCACCAGCGCGTTCAGCCTGCGCGTGAGCATGTTCGGCGCAATCCCAAGACTGTCCTGGAACTGATCAAAACGCGTCAGACCGGCAAACGCATCGCGCAGGATCAGCATGCTCCACCACTCGCCCACATGCTCCAGGCTGCGGGCGATCGGGCATCTCATTTTCTGGAAGCTTTTGCGCCTCATGCACGCGTCCTGATCCAGTGGTGTGAAAGCGCTATCGTACAACAGTAACTTGCATTATGATAGTCACTTGATCGATGAGATGAGCGATGCCAATGACAACACCTGACTCAAGGCTGTATTACCTGGAAGATCTGAGCGTAGGCCAGCGCTTTCGCAGCGGCAGCTATACCCTGAACGAAGAAACCTTGATCGCCTTCGCTGCGGAATATGATCCGCAGCCCTTTCACCTGGACAAGGAAGCCGCCAAGTCAACGTTATTCAAGGGGTTGGCTGCAAGCGGCTGGCATACGGCCGCCATTACCATGAAGCTGCTGAACAGCGGCGCCGCGCCGTTGGCGGGCGGTATCATCGGCGCTGGCGGGCAGATCGAATGGCCCAGGCCCACGCGTGCGGGAGATGTGCTGCGCGTGGAAAGCGAGGTGCTGGAGATCATACCCTCGCGGTCCAAGCCCATGCAGGGCATGGTCGTGGTCCGCAGCGAAACCAGGAATCAGCATGATGAAACGGTACAGGTGCTGACGTCCAAGCTTATTGTGCCGCGGCGCCCAGCACATCCGGATTCCTGAGCGGCGGCACCTCGCCATCCAGAAACATCGAAATATTCCGGGCGCTTTCCTTAAGAAAATGCGCCAGGGCGTTGGACACCACATAGCCCAGATGCGGCGCCAGCACCACATTGGGCAGTGCGCGCAGCACATGATCGCCAGGCAGCGGCTCGATGTCATACACATCCAGCCCCGCCATGATCCGCCCCGCTTTCAGGACATCGATCAGGGCTGCCTCATCTACCAAGGGTCCGCGCGAGGTATTCACGAAAATGGCGCCCTGTTTCATGGCCTGAAGTGCGTCGCGGTCTATGATGTGGCGGGTGCGCTCCGATAGCGTCAGGTGCACCGACACCACATCGGACTGCGCAAACAGCTCGTCCTTCTCGACGCGGCGAACGCCTTTTTCCTGCGCGGCCTCGGCCGTGAGATTCTGGCTCCAGGCCACGACCTCCATCCCCATGGCCTGCCCCACGCGGGCGACATAACTGCCCAGCTTGCCCAGCCCGACCACACCCAGTTGCCGGCCTTCGAGCTGCATGCCCATGGGCAGTGTTTCCTGCCATTTTCCGGCGCGCATGTTCCCGTGCGCCTGCGGCACCGCCCTGGCGCAGGCAAGCATCAGCCCCAAAGCAAGCTCGGCAGCGGCATGGGAAGGCGATGAGCTCGTGTAGGAAACCCATATGCCGCGTCGGGTGCAGGCCTGCATGTCCAGCGTGCTGGTGCGCCCGCCCGTCATCGAGATCAGTTTCAGGTTGGGCAGGCGATCAAGCACATGCGCGGGCAGCGCCGTGCGTTCGCGCATCAGCGAGATGATCGTGAACGGCTCAAGCTGCGCAATCAGGTCTTCCTCGCTATTCCAGGGTTCGGTAAAAACCTGGATGCGGGCGCGGGAGCCTAGCGTGCTCCAGTCAGCCAGCGCAAGCGCATTGTTCTGGTAGTCGTCGAGAATGGCAATGGCTGGTTGTGACATCGGGGCACCCTGTGTGATTTGCGTTATCGTATGTATACATCGATTCCACCTGCGGTGCGATGCCCTTATTCCTGGATGCTCATGAACACCTACGCCTTTCGCCTGCTCAATGTATTTGCCGAATCGACGTTCCACGGAAACCCGCTATGCGTCTTCGAGGATGCGCGAGGCCTGGACGACACAACCATGCAGGCGCTGGCGCTGCAGTTCAATCTTTCTGAAACCACGTTCATTTTCCCCTCCGAGCAGGCCGATGCACTGGTGCGTATCTTTACCACCGGATATGAAATGCCGTTTGCCGGCCATCCCACGCTGGGCACGGCCCACGTCGTGCGCGATCTGCGCAAGACCGGCGACCGGCTGACGCTGGCGTTCAAGGCAGGCATCGTGCCTGTCTGGGCCCAGGATGATCTATGGACATTCACCGCCCCGCATCGCGGGATGCCGGACGTCCGCCCTGAACCCTTGCCCGCCGCCGACATGGCTGCATTGCTCGGCCTGCAGGAAACCGATCTGGCCGGCCCGCCGGTCTGGGTGAACACCGGCGCCGACCAATTGCTGATCGCCGTACGCAGCGCAGACGCTGTTCGCCGCGCAGCGCCCGACAGCGCCCACTTCGACAAATGGCCTGCCAGCAGTCTCGGTCGCAAGACAGCCTACGTCTTCGCCAAAGACGCGCCCGGCCAGGTGCTGGCGCGTTATTTCTTCACCAAGCAGGGGGGTGGCGTGGAGGAAGATCCGGGCACGGGATCCGCCTGCGCCAACCTGGGCGGCTGGCTGTTGTTCAATGGCGAGAATCTTCCCTCGCGCCATGAGATTTCCCAGGGCGAGGCCGTGGGCCGCCCCTGCCGGCTGCATCTGCATGTGAACGCCCAACGCGAAATAGAGGTGGGCGGCAAGGTTCTTGAGATCGGCCGCGGCACCGTAACGCTTTGAACGCCATGCAGATATGGGTCGATGCCGATGCCTGCCCCGCGGTGATCAAGGATATTCTGTACCGTGCCGCAGACCGCTGGCGGATTCACGTAACGCTGGTGGCAAACCAGATGCTGCGCACGCCGCCATCGCGCTTTATATCGGCGCGCCAGGTGCCGCGAGGCTTTGATGTGGCCGACGCATTCATTGTCGAGCAGGCGAATGCGCAGGACCTGGTCATCACCGCCGACATCCCCCTCGCCGCAGAGGTACTGGCCAAAGGCGCTCTGGCGCTGAACCCACGCGGCGAGCTGTATTCCGCCGACACCATCCGCGAACGCCTCGCCCTGCGCGACATGATGGAGGAACTGCGCAGCAGCGGAGTCGATACCGGCGGCCCCCGTTCGTTCAGCCAGGCCGACAGGCGCGCCTTTGCCAATCAGCTGGACCGGCTGCTGGCAAAGCGCAACATTCCGCCACCGCTGCCCCCGGCATAAATCCGGCCATTCCGCCCGCCAAAAATACAAGGCGTTAATGTGTGGCGACGGCGATGGGTCCGGGGCATTGCCCGGACTGCGCTGCGCGATCCAGCCGGCCGCTCCAGAGGGTCAAGGCGACCGCTCCCAGCACAACCAGCGCACCGATCCAGGCGGTATGCACCAATCCCATGTGCGCTACGATCAGCCCGCCCAGCCACGCGCCACCGGCAATGCCAAGATTGAACGCGGCGATATTCAGACCCGAAGCCACATCCACGGCTTCAGGCGCATGGGCTTGCGCCTGTTTGACCACGTATACCTGCAAGCCCGGCACGTTGCCGAACGCCACGGCGCCCCAGGCGAGCACCGTCAACAGCACCAGCCATTGATTGCCGGCGGTAAGGCTCAATATCAGCAGCACCGCAGCCAGCAGACTGAAGATCAGGGTGAGCGCCCGGACCGGTCCCTGCCGGTCGGCCAGCCTGCCGCCCCACAGATTGCCCGCTGCAACCGAAACGCCATACAACAGCATGACCAGGCTCACGGCATTGGCGGAAAAGCCGCTGACCTCCTGCAAAATGGGTGCCAGAAAGGTAAAGGCGATAAACGACCCGCCATAGCCGACCGCCGTCATGGCATAGACCAGCAAAAGCCTGGGCTTTCCCAGTACGGCGAATTGCTGGCGCAGCGAGGCCGGCTTGCTGTGCGGCACATCCTTGGGCACGAAGACCAGGCTGCCCAGAAAGGCGATCACGCCCAACAGCGCGACGACCAGAAACGTGGTGCGCCAGCCCAGATGCTGGCCGATGAAGGTGCCCATCGGCACGCCGGTCACCAGCGCCACCGTCAGCCCGGTGAACATGATAGCGATGGCGCTGGCCGATTTTTCCTTGGGCACGACACTGGTCGCGATAATCGAGCCGATCGAGAAGAACACGCCGTGCGCCAGGCCCGTCAGAATGCGCGCGGCGATGAGCGTGCCATAGCCCGGCGCCTGCCAGGCCGCGAGATTGCCCAGCGTAAACAGCAGCATCAGGCCCAACAGCAGCGCTTTTCTCGGCACCTTGCCGGTCAGTGCAGTAAGCACCGGCGCGCCCACGGCAACGCCAAGGGCATAGAGACTGACCAGCAGCCCGGCCGAAGGCAGGCTCACGCCGAGATCGGCGGCAATAGTGGGGATCAGGCCGACGATCACGAACTCGGTCGTCCCGATGGCAAACGCGCTGATGGTCAGCGCAAACAGCGCGATAGGCATGATGGCTATCCGTTCCAGTAAGAAAGAAGGTGCAGTGTAGGTGTTATATCTTTGTCAAAAAAGCCGTGTATAGTGAAAATACTTTTGATTTTTTATTGACAATGAAAACAACACTCGACGAGCTGCAGACCTTCATCGTGGTGGTCGATACGGGATCTATTTCCGGCGCCGCCGAGCACCTGGGCCAGACCGTGTCCGGCGCCAGCCGCACACTCAGGCGGCTGGAAGAAAAACTGCAGACCACGCTATTGCGCCGCACCACGCGCAGACTGGAGCTCACCGAAGAAGGCCAGGCCTTGCTGGATCGCGCCCGCCAGATCCTGGCATCCGTAGAGGCGGCCGAAGAGCACATGGCCGCGCGCCGCGAGCACCCGGCCGGCCGTCTGCGGGTGGACGCTTCCACACCCTTCATGCTGCATGCCATCGTTCCCGCCATCGCGGAATACCGGGCGCGCTATCCCGAAGTCGAGCTGGAGCTGGTCAGCAACGAAGGCTACACCGATCTGCTGGAACGGCGCACCGATGTCGCCCTGCGCATAGGGCGCCTCAAAGACTCAACACTGCATGCAAGACCCATGGGCAGCAGCAGGCTGCGCATCATGGCCAGTCCGGCCTATCTGAAGACACACGGCAAGCCGCGCAATGTCGCGGACCTGTCCTCCCATGTGCTGCTGGGCTTTACCCAGCCCGAAACCCTGAACGAATGGCCGCTGCGCAGCACTGAAGATGCATCGCTGCATATCCGCCCCAGCATCCGGTCCTCCAGTGGAGAAACCCTGCGCCAACTGGCGCTGGCCGGGACCGGCATCGCATGCCTGTCCGATTTCATGACGCATACGGATATTGCGCAAGGACGCCTGATCGAGCTGCTGCCCCGCCACACCATTGAGACACGGCAGGCCATCAATGCCGTGTATTACCGGAATACCGCGCTGTCGCTGCGCATCACCTCATTCCTGGATTTCCTCAGCGAGTACTGGCATATCGAGACAAAAAAACGCTGATCAACGCTGGTACTCGAGCATGCGCCCCTTGTACCCCTGGCTGGCCGCTTCGCCCGGCAGCCGCGGTTGATCGAGCCGGAGATCGCTCAACAGCCTGAAGCCGAAATGCGCCATATGACGATTGAAGGCCGGCCTGTTGCCGCGGTTCGGATCGACAATCCAGACCTGCGCATCAGGCGCGGCATGGTCATCGATGAAATCGGCAAGCGTCTCGGGCATGCCGCGCTCATAGAGCAGATCGCTGCCGATGATGAGATCGTATTTTTCGGAAAGCACCGCTGTGCCGTCCAGCGGCGGCAGGCGCGCAGCCTTCTCGCCCCACTGCCCATGAAGATATGCCAGCGGCGGCAGACCATTCAGACGAACGTTGTAGTCCAGAAACTCGCCCGCAAGAGGATGGCAGTCGCTGGCAGTGATATCCGCCCCGCGCCGGTGCCCCACCAGGCTGGCCAGCGCCAGGCCACAGCCGATCTCAAGAATGCGCTCTTTCTTGCGGACGGGGCGGCTGGCCAACTGCATGGCCAGTTGAATGCCCGAGGGCCACACCATGCCGAATAGCGGCCAGGAG
Organism: Pusillimonas sp.; assembly: GCA_048270225.1. Classification (GTDB taxonomy): domain Bacteria; phylum Pseudomonadota; class Gammaproteobacteria; order Burkholderiales; family Burkholderiaceae_B; genus Allopusillimonas. The sequence goes on from JBLWTG010000007.1 coordinate 42,344, forward strand.
GCTGAGCTGATGCCAAGGCGCAGGGCAGCCCCGGCGGGATCGTAATACTGCTGGCGGTCGCTCAGTGATCGGATGATGAGATCGTCTGCGCCTTTGATGGCGATGCAGGCCTGGCCGGTTTGATAGCCGGTCATAGTGCTTCCTGATGAATAGGCCTTGAATCACCAGGCGATGGCGCCAGTGTGCCCTAAATGTGTGGTTTGCGCCAATCGCGGCCGGCGTGGGGCGACGCCGGCGCCAGCTTGCCCACGATTTCGTTCAGGCTGTCTGTGACTTCGCTGCGCAGCCTGGCCTCTGGAAGAATGCTGTCGGGCCCGCCGCAACTGAGCACAAACGCGCTCTCGCCGGTCAGTGTTGCGAACGGCGCGGCCACGGCATTGATGCCAGGCTGCCAGTCTCCGATGCCATAGCAGCAGCCGCTTTGCGCAAAATCCTTGCAGGCGCGGCGCATCATGTCCGGCATGCCGGGCGGCAAGACCAGCGCATCGAGCAACCGGCTGCGCTCGTCGTCCGGCAGACTGGCCAGGTAGGCACGCCCCATGGTGCTGTTCATCCCAACCCGATAACCGACCGGCAGGCGCAGATATAGCGCCGACGAGCCGTGCACGGCCTCGACATAGGTCATGGATGCGCCGTCGAACGCGCCCAGGGCCACCGCCGCACCCGTGGCTTGCGCCAGACGCTGCATCAATGGGCGAGCCAGTTGACGCACCTCGAGATTGGCCAGACATCCGAAGCCCAGGGCGAGCACGCCCAGATCCGGCGAATACTGCCCCGTATCCTGGTGATAGCGCAGATAGCCCAGGGCCGTCAGGGTATACACAATGCGGCTGACGGTTGACTTGGCCAACCCGGTGCGCTCGGCCAGCTCCAGATTGCCCAGCGCCACAACGCCGGGCTCGAAACAGCGCAGGACACTCAGGCCGCGCGCCAGGGCCTCGACAAAATCCGGTGAAGAGGTATCGCCAAAGCCCGCCTGGCGCTTGCGCCGCGCTGGCCGCCTGGCTGAGGAGGATGTGTCTGTTTCCATGGAGAGCTTCGATAGGCCGGCGAGAAAAGTTTGCATTTTGAGCGGTACGCTCCTATAGTGGATTTACCAATATAGGAATTGAATTCCATTATACGGAATTCAAAAATCTTTTCAACTTTTCATCCATGTAGACAACTCATATCACACAGGGGAAAACTATGGTCAAAGCTGGTATCCGATTTCTGGCAACCGCCTTGTTGTGCAGCATTGTCGGCGTCGCTGGCGCAGCGAGTTTTCCCGAGCGCGCCATTACTGTTGTCACTCCCTTTCCTGCCGGCGGCGCAACCGACGCCCTGGCACGCGTCCTGACAGAAGCCATGAGCAAGACGCTCGGACAATCGATGATTGTCGAAAACCGTGCGGGTGCGGCGACAACCATAGGCGCATCGTATGCGGCGCGTGCCGAGCCGGATGGCTACACCATTCTGCTGGCCACCAACTCGACGCTGGTCACCAACCGGTTTCTGTTCAAGTCATTGCCCTATGACCCCGATGCGTTCGAACCCATAGGCATGATAGGCATAGGGCCGATGATTCTGCTGTCGGCCCGCAAGCATCATTTCAAATCAGTGAAAGATGCGGTGGCGCAGGCCGGACAGTCGCCGGATGCCATGAGTATTGCCTCGTTTGGCTCAGGCACGTCCTCGCACCTGGCCGCCGAATACTTTCAGCAACTGGCTGGCATCAAACTGCTGCACGTGCCTTTCAAGGGATCCACCCAGGCCCTGCCGCAGGTGGTAAACGGCGACGTGGATCTCTTTTTTGATATGGTCAGCACCGGCATGCCACAGGTACAGGCAGGCAAGGTGGACGTACTGGCCATCACCAGCAAGCGCCGCCTGCCAACGCTGCCCGATCTGCCCACGCTCGATGAACAAGGCTTTGCCGGTTTTGACCTCACCGCCTGGTTCACGCTGGTAGCCCCGCCCGGCACGCCCGCCGCCATTACCGCCACGCTGAAGCAATCGCTGCAAGCGGCCCTGAACGATGCATCCGTGCGCGAGCGTTTGCTCACCATGGGCATCGCGCCGGCCGACGGCACGCCGGAAGCCCTCAGAACACAAATCAAGACGGAACTGCCGATTATCGACGCGCTCGTCAAACGCGCTCATATCGTCGTGCAATAGGCCGCCTGCATCTTTTCTTTTTCTGCGAGTCCTCTTCATGTCCGACCAGTCATTTTGGCAGTTTCCTCATCTCAGTCAGCGCATGCCCATCCTGGCTGCCAACGTCGTCAGCTCCAGCCAGCCGCTGGCCGCGCAGGCGGGCGTGCGCATGCTGCTGGCAGGGGGCAATGCCGTCGACGCGGCGCTGGCCGCGGCCATCGCCCTGACCGTCGTGGAGCCGGTGATGAACGGCCTGGGCGGGGACGCCTTTGCGCTGGTGTGGGACAAGGGCGCCCTGCACGGCCTGAACGCATCGGGACGCGCGCCCCAGGGCTGGACAGCCGAGCGGTTTGCGGGACGAGAGTCCATGCCCGACATAGGCTGGGACACCGTCACCGTGCCCGGCCAGGTCGCGGGCTGGGCGGCGCTGTCGGAGCGATTCGGCAAGCTGCCCTTTGCAGACCTGTTCGAGCCTGCAATTGCCTATGCCCAAAACGGCTTTGCCGTCTCACCCGTCATCGCGCGCCAGTGGGCTGCCCAAGCGCCTAAATTCAAAGACCAGCCCGGATACGCAGAGGCTTTCATGCCCGGCGGCACAACGCCTGCGCCGGGCGAGCTATGGCGGTTCGAGGCACAGGCCAGAACACTGGAGCGCATCGCAGCCAGCCTGGGCCGGGACTTCTACGAAGGCGAACTGGCCGACCGGATCGCGGCTTTCGCGGCGCAGACCGGCGGCGCGCTGAACAAGGCCGACCTGGCGGCGCACCGCGGCGAATGGGTCGAGCCACTATCGATGCGCTATCGCGGCGACTATGTCCTGCACGAAATCCCGCCCAATGGGCAAGGCATTGCCGCCCTGATGGCGCTGGGCATGCTCGATACCCTGGAACCGCCGCGGCCCGGCCATCCCCTTGACCTGTTCCATCTGCCCATCGAGGCCACCAAACTGGCCTTTGCCGACCTGCACGAGCATGTGGGCGACCCGATAGCCATGGGTACGCTGACCACCCAACTGCTGGATGCCGATTACCTGCGCCGGCGGGCGGCCATGATCGATCCCTCTCAGGCTGGCACGCCGACGGCCGGCATGCCCGGGCAAGGCGGAACCGTCTACCTGACCGCCGCCGACAGCAGCGGCATGATGGTGTCCTTCATCCAGTCCAATTACCATGGCTTCGGGTCTGGCGTGGTCGTGCCGGATACGGGGATAGCATTGCACAATCGCGGCTGCAGCTTCTCGCTGCGCCCCGGCCACCGGAATCAGGTCGCGCCGGGCAGGCGACCCATGCACACCATCATCCCTGCATTCATTACCCGCCGCGGCCAGCCCTTTGCCAGCTTTGGCGTGATGGGCGGCAATATGCAGGCCCAGGGTCATGTACAGATGATGCAGCAACTGGTCGATCTGGGGCACAATCCACAGACAGCCGTCGACGCGCCGCGCTTTCGCGTCGAGGCGGGGCCGCAGGTCATGCTGGAGGCCCATACGCCGCAGGCGGTTGTTGCAGCACTGCAGCAGCGCGGCCATCGCGTGGCGCCGCAAGCCCGGGACAGCCTGGACTTCGGTGCCGCGCAGGTCATACTGAGGCAGGCACATGGCGGGTATATCGCGGCATCCGATCCCCGTCGGGATGGGCAGGCAGTGGGATACTGACCCGCTCCACATTATTACAACAGAGGAGACAATCCATGAAAAAGCAGCTACGCAGCACATTCGGCCGCCCCATCGGGGCCGGCATCGCCGCGCTGATCCTGAGCGCGAGCGCCCAGGCCGCGTCATATCCTGAGCACGCCATTACGCTCATCGTCCCCTACCCGCCCGGGGGCACCACCGACATTGCCGCGCGCACCGTCGCCCACGCGATGGAAGGCATACTGGGCCAAAGCATTGTCATCGAAAACAGGGCCGGCGCGGGCGGCAGCATAGGCATGGGCCAGCTCGCCCGCGCCAAGCCAGACGGGTACACGCTGGGCATGGGCACGATCGGCACCCAGTCCATCAATCAGTTTCTGTACAAAGACATGCCCTTCGATCCCGCGAAGGATTTTGCGCCCATCGCGCTGGTGTTGACCACGCCCAATGTCATTGCCGTCAGGACGGACTCCAGCATCAAGTCCATGGCCGACCTGATCGCAGCGGCCAAAGCCGCCAAGGACAAGAAACTGAGCTATGCCTCACCGGGCGTAGGGTCGTCGGTCCACCTGACCGGCGCCTATCTGGAACAGGAGGCAGGCATCGATATGCTGCATATTCCCTACAAGGGAGCATCCCAATCCCTGCCGGCGCTGATCGGCGGTCAGGTCGACATCCTGCTGGACAATCTGCCCAGCACGCTTGCCCAGATCAAGGACGGCTCCAAGATACGGGGCATCGCCATCACCTCCGCCGAGCGCTCGCCCTCCGTGCCTGACATCCCCACCGTTGCCGAAAGCGGCCTGAAAAATGTGGACGTCACTGCATGGTTTGCGCTGTATGCGCCTGCCGGCACACCGCCCGAAGCCATGGAGAAGCTCACCGGCGCAGCAAAACAGGCGCTTGCAAGCCCGGAGCTCCAGGCCAAGTATGAGTCATTGGGCGCGCAGGCGGGCACCTTGACCGGCGCCGATCTGAGCGCATTCGAAGCCAAGGAGCGGGCCCGCTGGAGCAAGCTCATCAAAGACCGCAATATCCAGAAGCAATAACACCTTCAAGAACCCGCCACAGCCAAGCTCATCATGACGACATTCAGCCCTGCCCAGACCCGCGATATCAATTATCACCTGCACCCCTATACCAATGCAGTCAAGCATCAACAGATAGGCCCGCGCATCATCGATCACGGCGAGGGCATCTATGTCTTCGATGATCAGGGCAAGCAGTATATAGAGGGCATGGCAGGGCTGTGGAGCGTTGCGGTGGGATTCAACGAGCCACGTCTGGCCGAAGCGGCCAGTCGGCAGATGCGCAAACTGCCCTTCTATCATACGTTCACGCACAAGACCCACACCCCGTCCATCGAGCTGGCCGAGAAACTCGTCCAGCTCACGGACGGCAGGATGAACAGCGCCTTTTTCACCAACTCGGGCTCTGAAGCCAACGACACCGTCATCAAAATGGTGTGGTACTACAACAATGCGCTGGGCCGCAGCCAGAAAAAGAAAATCATTGCGCGCAACAAAGGCTATCACGGCGTTACCGTGGCTTCCGCCAGCCTGACAGGCCTGGCGCCCAATCACCGTGGCTTTGATCTGCCCTTGCCGCAGATCCGGCACACTACCTGCCCGCATTTTTACCGCGAAGGGCGCCCCGGCGAAACCGAGGAAGCGTTTGCCACACGCATGGCTGCCGACCTGGAGGCATTGATACTGCACGAAGGCGCAGACACCGTAGCCGCGTTTATCGGCGAACCGGTCATGGGCGCAGGCGGCGTCATCGTGCCGCCCGATACCTATTGGGAGAAAATCCAGGCTGTCTGTCGCAAGTATGACGTACTGATCATCGCCGACGAGGTGATTACCGGATTCGGCCGCCTGGGTATCCTGTTCGGCTCGCAAAAATTCAATATCGAGCCCGACATCATGGTGCTGTCCAAGCAGATTACATCCTCCTACCTGCCGCTGGCCGCCATCCTGCTCAATCAGAAAGTACACGATGTCATTGCCACGCATAGCGGCGAGCTCGGCACCTTTGGCCATGGCTATACCACCAGCGGCCATCCCGTCGCCACCGCGGTCGCCCTCGAAAACATCAAGATCATCGAAGAGCGCAAGCTGGTCGAGAACGCAGCACGCGTGGGCGAAGTACTGCAGTCATCGCTGCGCGCCCTGGCAGGCCATCCGCTGGTGGGAGAGGTGCGCGGCGTAGGACTGATCGCCGCCGTGGAGCTGGTTGCCGACAAGGAGAGCCGCCGGCCCTTCGAGCCGCTGGGCCAGGCCGGCGCCGCCGTCTATGAGCGCGCCCACCAGCACGGACTGATCGTACGCGGCATCCAGGATAGCGTGGCTTTCTGCCCGCCGCTGATCATCACCGAAATGCAGGTGCATGACATGGTGGGGCGTTTTGCCGATACGCTGGAGGAGGTCAGGCAAACGCTTTGATCCTGGCGCCTGCCGGGGTCTCTGCACAGCAGAGACCCCGGCAGGCGTCAGGGCGTGGCGACGTGCCAGACGTTCTTGACGTTATCGCCTTTTTTGTCGCCTGGCTTTGTATCCTTTACAAAGGTGTACAGCGGCATGCCGCGATGCGCCCACTGCTCGGTGCCATCGGCGCGCATGATGACGCTGTACTCGCCTTCCGGCTTGGCGTCGCTGTCGGCCACCACGGGCGGCCAGGCCTTGGCACACTGATCGACGCAGGCGCTCTTGCCGTTATTGGCGGTATCCTTGTCAAAGGTATAAACCGTCATGCCGGCCTTATCGACCAGTACGCCATCCTTGCCCGCAGCGGGCGCCTGGGCATGCGCGGCAACTGCAAACAGCGCCGAGGCGGCAAGAACCAGGGTGGTCAGGGGTCGAGTGTTCATCATGATGCTCCTTGGCCGTGACGGCCAGTCATTTACCGGGAGGTGTCGCGCAGCAAGTCTCATACCTGGCGCTGTCATGCTACCGCCCGATTCTACTGCCCGGGGCCGGATATATTGTCATCCTTTCAGCTCAGGCTCCACTGAAAATTGCCTCCAGGTCTGGCGCATCCAGTGCGCCGACGCCCAGATCAAGCGCCTCTTCAATGTGAAGAAGATGATGCAGCATATGTTGCTGAGCCTGCGTTTCATCGCCCGCTTCGATCAGATCGACGAGCGTCACATGTTCATCCTGGGGACAGGCGGGCGCGCTCGGCTTATCGTACAAAGTGATGATGAGGCAGGTCAGGGAGGTAAGTTCACGCATCAAGCGAAGCAGGATGCCCGTAGACACCATACCCACCAGATGGATATGAAACTCTCCGGACAAACGGATGATGCTGCGCAGATCGTCTCGCTGGCGAGCCTGGCGCTCCTTCTCGAGGTGCGCGCGCAGCACCGCAATGTTTTCCGGACTGGCCTGCCGGCATAGCTTCGCCACCAGGGGCGGCTCAATCAACCGCCGGGTTTCGAACATCTCGCGGGCTTCTTCGACCGTGGGCTTCGCCACGTAGGCGCCACGATTGGGCACGAGCGTAACGATCTGCTCATGCGCCAGCCGCGCCAGAACCTGCCGGATCTTCATGCGGCTGGCCCCGGTAACCTCCGACAGCCTTTCTTCGACAAGCTTGGCGCCCGGCAACAGCCGCCGCTCGAGTATGCCCGTCTGTATGCGTTGATAGATTAACTCACTGTCCATGCTTGCTTTTTTGAGCTTTGGATTATTGACAATGCTTGAAGTGCTTATCGACATAGTAAAGCGTTAGATAAAAATGTTGTGAGCTTCATGCTGCTAACGGTGTATCCGCACAAGTGATCCCAATATTGTAAACAATTTATCCTCACGATAATCCATTGTATTTAATAACAATTTGAACATACGATGCACATCAATTTTCAAATTAAGTGTTAACACTTATGTTCACAATGAAAATACAAATCTACCATTCAACTTACATTGCCAATTACCGGCAATGCCAATAGTGGCTCGTGCCCGCTCTCTGATCGCGCAAGCCGACAGATCAAAATGTAAACAATATGGTTTTCTCTAACGCACCGTCGTTATGCCCAGAACGCCAAACCCTTTGCAGAAGGCTCGATATGAAACTACATACCATCTTCAAGGCATTTGCCTGTGTGCTTACGGCAAGCGGCCTTCTCGCCACTGCAGCACCTGTCGAGGCGAAACAGCGCTTGCGTGTTGCAGGAAATTTCCCGACGGAGCACTCGGCCTCAAAAGCCATGGAAGTATTCAAGAAGGAAGTTGAAGCAGCCACAAAAGGGCAGGTTGTTGTCGATCTGTTCCCAAACATGATGCTGGGCGGCGCCTCTGAAAACATAGATCAGGTGCGTTCCGGCACCGTATTCGGCATTGTCACGTCGGTCGCTTACTTTTCCCGGATCGTGCCCGAATTCGAAGCGGTGAGCCTGCCATTTCTGTTTTCCTCGCGTGAATCGGCGTTCAGGGTCGTCGACGGAAAAGTTGGCACCATTCTGGATCAAAAGCTGTCCGAAAAAGGTTTCAAAGGACTGGGATATGGCGAATTGGGCTTTCGCAACGTAACAAACAGCAAGCATCCCATTGCCAAGCTGGAGGATTTCAAGGACCTGAAGCTTCGCCTTCAGCCCAATGAGGTACACCTCAATGCTTTCCGGCACCTGGGCGCCAATCCTGTTGCCATGGATATCAGCGAGGTTTACTCAGCCTTGCAGCAAGGCGTGCTTGACGGCCAGGAGAATCCCTACAACATCATCGCAACACGCCGCTTTGACGAGGTGCAGAAGTATCTGTCCAACTCCAGCCACTTCTTCGACTATTTGGTATTTGTGGCCAACAAGGCTGCTTTCGAACGCCTCGATGCGGATCAGCAAAAGGCTGTCCAGCAAGCCGCAGCCAAAGCAATGGCCTGGCAACGCAACGAAGCAGCCAGCCAGGACGAAAACTGGCGCAAAGAGCTGGTCAAGCGAGGCATGCAGTACACCGAAATCGCCCCTGAGGACCGCGCCGCAATGCGCAAAGCTGTCCAGCCTGTCGTCGACGACGTCAAAAAGCGCATTGACCCCGTTGTGATCGATGCCGTACTGGCCGAGGTCAAGGAGTGACAGGCCCGGCCGCTACGCCGGCAGGCCAGGGCACGGCACAGATGAGCCTGCCGCCGCTACCGCCGTGGCGCGGCAGCGGCGTCCAGCGTATCGTGAGCTGGATCGATCAGGTCTCGATTGCGTTCATTGTGGTCACCATGGTTGGCATGAGCCTGATTGTCGTCGCGCAGGTTTTCTGGCGACACGTACTGGGTTCATCCATCGACTCGGCGGATGAGTTGTCGCGCCTGCTCTTTGTATGGGCCATGTTCCTCGCCGTGCCTCACGGCGTCAAGTATGGGGTCCATGTTGGCATCGACCTGCTCCTCACCTATCTGAAGCCGGGCATGCGCGAAGCCGTGTTCCGGTTCACCTCTGCGGCAGGCGCCATTCTCATGATCACCGTATTTATCGCCTCGTGGATTGCCACGGGCGAAAAATGGCAGCAGCTCATGCCCACCCTGCCGATTACCTCGGCGGTTTTCTATATTTGCATCTTAATCTCCTCAATACACTCCGCCCTGCACTTGATGCTGTATGCCTTGGGCGGGTCATCCATCTGGGGAGGGCGAACACTATGACCGTACTCGTCTTGATACTGTTCATTGTCTTTGCCTTGCTTGGCATGCCATTGGCGTTTGCATTGGGCTTTGCCTCGCTGGGAGCGCTGTACGCCGCAGATTTTCCGATGGCGATGCTGGCTCAACGTATGCTCTATGCTGTCGACAGCTTTCCACTGATGGCCATTCCCCTGTTCATGCTCGCAGGAGAGCTGATGGTCAAAGCGGGAATGATGGAGCGACTCGTGGCTTTTGCCAATAGTCTTGTAGGGCGGGTGCATGGCGGCCTGGCAAATGTTTCCATTATTGCCGGCACCATCTTTGCCTCGGTGAGCGGCGCCGCAGTCGCCAGCGCAAGCGCGCTGGGAAGCGCGTTGGTACCCTCGCTGCGCAAACACTATCCCGACACCTACTCGTGCGCGATCATTGCCTCCGCCGCCAACCTCGGGCCGATCATCCCCCCCTCCAATGCAATGATTGTCTACGCATTGATGGCGGGCTCGTCCGTTTCGGTGGGCGGCCTTTTCATGGCCGGCATCATTCCAGGCATCATCATGTGCCTCGGCTTCATCGGCATTGCCAGCTTTCTGTCCATGAAACGCAAGTATCCGCCAACAGGGCAAGCGTTCAATGCGCGCCATGCATTGAATGAGTTCCGGCGCGCCTGGGCGATTCTCTTCATGCCCATTATTGTGCTGGGCGGCATCGTAAGCGGCATATTCACCGCAACCGAAGGGGCCGCGGTCGCGGTCATTTACTCTGCGGCAATCGGCTTTATCGTTACACGCAAGCTCAAGCTGAGCGACATCCCTGGCTGCATGTTCCGCGCAGCGGTGGTTGCCGCCATGGTGGGAGCGCTGATTGCTTTCGCCGCAACAGTCACCTTCATCTTCGCCGTGGATATGGTTCCGCAACGCCTGGCAGAATGGGCTCAGGCGATCACGACAGATCCCATGATGTTCCTGATCGTGACGATGCTGATTCTGATCGTTGTGGGCATGTTCATGGAATCGAACGCCGCATATATCATGCTCGTTCCGCTATTCGCTCCCATTGCCGGAACATTCGGCATCGACCCGCTCTGGTTCGGCTTTCTTTTTGTGCTGAATCTGGTGATTGGAATGATGACGCCTCCAGTCGGGGTTCTATATTTTGTCGTATCCGGCATTACACGCACGCCGATGGGGCCCATTGTCCGGGAGTCCCTGCCCTTCGTCGCCATGCAAGTCATTGTGCTGGTGCTATGCGTAGTGTTCCCACCCATTGTGACCTGGTTGCCACGCACCCTGGGGTTCTAGGACGGAATCAAGACACCATGAAAATTCTCATCATCAACCCCAATATTTCCGAAAGCGTCACCGCGCTGATTGAGTCGGAGGCCAGGCGCGCCACGCTGGAAAGCACCCAGATCACCCTGTGCACGGCCCCCTCCGGCGTGGCGTACATTGAGACGCCCTCCGAAGCAGTCGTGGCGGCTTACGTGACGTTCGAACTCATCGCGAAACGCCATGCAGGCCATGATGCGGTGATTGTGGCTGCGTTCGGCGATCCGGGCGTTACGCAAGCCAAAGAGATGCTGCCGATGCCAGTCATTGGACTGACCGAAGCAGCACTGGCCAATGCTTTCCTGCTAGGCGGCCGTTTTGCCATCGTTGGCATATCCGAGCGTATCGGATATTGGTATCAGGAAGTGGTCGCCAGCCTGGGAATGACTGGCCGTTTCTGTGGATATCACGGCCTGGGACGTGCCTTTGCAGACGTTGGCACGGTCCAGACTGACGCGAGAAATATCCTGCTGGAAATGTGCCTGCAACGCGTCAAGGATGGCGCCGACGCCATCATCCTGGCCGGCGCACCCCTCGCAGGGCTGGCCCGCGAGATCGCCGATGACGTTCCTGTGCCACTGATAGACGGAGTAGGAAGCGCCGTGCGCATGGCCGAGGCCATGGCGCGCGCTGAATACCGTCCACGGCGGGCAGGCGCGCTTGCGCCCCCACCAGCCAAGCCACATCAAAACCTCACACCCGAACTGGCAAAGCTGATTGGAAGAACCTGGCAATGACTTCAACATTTGATCTGATCATTAGCAATGCAGATGTCGTGACGGCATCTGACCGCTATACCTGCGATATAGGCATACAGGATGGGCGCATTACCGCATTAGGCACCAAGCTGGGCGACGCAGCCCAGGTCATCGACGCGCAGGGCCTGCTTGCCCTGCCGGGCGGCGTGGACGCGCACTGCCATCTCGATCAGCCCATGGAATTCGGCCTGCGCATGGCCGATGACTTCGAAAGCGGATCACGCTCCGCGGCCTGTGGCGGCACCACGACCCTCATTCCTTTCGCAGCACAAGCCAAAGGACAGTCGTTACGGGCTGCGGTCGACGACTATCACCTCAGGGCGAACGGCAAGTCCTCGCTCGACTATGCATTTCATCTTATTGTGTCTGACCCGACCCCTGAGGTGCTCGCTCACGAACTGCCGGCATTGATCAAAGAGGGCTATACGTCTTTCAAGATCTATATGACGTATGACGATCTGAAACTCAATGACCGTCAGATTCTGGAAGTCATGGCTGTCGCCCGCGAACACGAAGCGCTGGTCATGGTGCATGCCGAAAATGCCGACTGTATTGCATGGCTGACGGACGGCCTGCTCGCCGCTGGCCGCACCGCGCCGAAGTATCACGCATTTTCTCGCCCTCAAGCGGTAGAACGTGAAGCCACCCACCGCGCCATCACGTTTTCAGAGCTTGTGGATGTTCCAATACTTATCGTCCATGTATCAGGAACGGAAGCCATAGAGCAAATCCGCTGGGCGCATAATCGCGGGCAAAAAATCTTTGCAGAAACCTGCCCCCAGTATCTGTACCTGACTGCCGATGACCTGGACCAGGACGGATACGAAGGCGCCAAATGCATATGCAGCCCTCCGCCCAGAGACAAACAGAACCAGGAATCCGTCTGGCGCGCGCTATCCAGCAATGTCTTTTCTGTTTTTTCGTCGGATCATGCGCCTTTCCGCTTTGACGACCCGGCAGGAAAACGGCTGGGAGGCAAAGAGCGGGATTTCTGCCATATCCCCAACGGCATCCCTGGGCTTGAAACCCGCCTGCCGCTATTGTTTTCAGGCGTCGCGGAAGGGCGTATCAGCCTTCAGCAATTTGTTGCCTTGACGGCCACCCAACCCGCCAAGATGTACGGCCTGTATCCTCGCAAAGGATCCATCATGATCGGCGCAGACGCCGACATCGCACTATGGGATCCGCATCGCGAGGTGACGATACGCAATACGCAGCTTCATCATAATGTCGACTACACGCCGTACGAAGGCAAGCGCGTCACTGGATGGCCCGTCATGACATTCCTGCGCGGCCAGCTTGTCAGCAAGGACTTCGAGTTTTCAGGACAGCCAGGCAACGGGGAGTTCATGCCCTGCGGCAAGCCGCTGCTCTGACCCCTGCAAGCCTGGTCAATGGTTTGCATTACGCAGGAGAGCGGGCTGGCAACAGTTTGACGGCCCACGCCGTCACCTGCGCCTCATCTACCGGCAGCTCTACCGCCATCCCGCCCGTAAACCGCCGCCAGTCGTCGAGGAACTCGGCCGACAGTATCGTAAGCACAGGGATGCCTGCAGACATGAGCTCCAGAAGCTCGCTGGCAAAGCCATCGCCTGCCGCCTCCTGCCGGCCAAAGCGGCTGACCATGACCAGATCCGCGCCCTCCTGGGCGGCCAGCCGCAGACAGTCCGTAGCCTGAGCCAGCAGGCCGACGTCCAGACAGCACGATGTGGACCCATGGCCCAGGTCCTGAAATATCTGGATCTCGTGGCCTGTGTGCAGATCCTGCAGGCGCCGCTTGGCGCGCTCCGGGCTGTTCTTGGGTGGCGCCACCATGACCAGGCCCCGCACGCGCAGGCCCTGCTCCTGCAAGGCGCCGGCCAGCGAGCGCATGATGCCATCCGCCCTATCGCCGTGTTCGTGCACTATCGCGGCGACAGGCAGGTTAGGCATATTCATGAGCTGTTCTCCGTCGTGCTCTACACTAGTTGCTCTGCGACCATTATATTCATCATGCCAGCCTCCCCTTCCTCGTTTTCCTGCGCGGCCTATATCCGCGAGATCGGCCGCGGCGCACGAGGCGCGCGCGGCCTGAGCCGCCAAGACGCCAGCATCCTGTACCAGGCCATGCTGGCCGGACGGGTCGGCGACCTGGAGTTGGGCGCGATCCTGCTGTCCTATCGCATCAAGGGAGAAAGCGCGCTTGAACTGGCTGGCATGCTGGATGCCGTGCACGACACCATGACGCCCCTGGACTGTGCGCTCGCCACACCGGTTGTTATTCCCAGCTACAACGGCGCACGCAAGCGGCCCAATCTGGTCGCGCTGCTGGCCAGCCTGCTTGCACGGCGCGGCATCCCGGTGCTGATACATGGCGTGCAGCAGGATCCGGGGCGGGTCACCACGGCCGAGATACTGAACGAGATGGGCGTGCAGGCAAGCACGGATGCGGCCGGCGTGACACAGGCACTTGCGCAACGCCGCCTGGCCTTTGCGCCGATTGAAATACTGGCGCCCGCGCTGGCGCGGCAACTGTCGCTGCGCGAACCGCTTGGGGTGCGCAATTCGGCGCACACGCTGGCCAAGATACTGCAGCCTTTTTCGCAGCCCGCGCTGCGCCTGGTCAGCTACACGCATCCTGCCTATCGTGACACGCTGATCGAATATTTTTCGCTGCCTCAGGCAGCAGGCCCGATGGGCGTCCTGCTGAGCCGGGGCACCGAAGGCGAGGCCGCGGCCGATACAGCGCTGCAGCGCGAAGCGCTCTGGCTGCATGACGGCGGACAGGAAACCGCTATCGCCGCCGCCGATAAGCATGACCGCGACGCACCAGCCCTGCCGCAGTCCCTGGATGCAGTCAGCACGGCCCGCTGGATTGCGGACGTGCTGCAAGACTGGGTGCCGGTACCGCATGCCATTGCGGTGCAGGCCGACGCCATCGCCGCGATTGTGGCGCCGGTTTAGCCCACCGAGCGCTTGGCCGCCGTCCTGGCATGTGTGGCGTAAAGCGTCAGCCCCGTAAACGTGATGCCGCCGACAAGATTGCCGATCACGACCGGTATCTCGTTCCAGGTCATGTAGTCCATCACGGAAAAGTTGCCGCCCATGATCAGGGCAGATGGAAACAGAAACATGTTGACGACCGAATGCTCGAAGCCCATTGCAAAAAACAGCATGATGGGCATCCACATGGCAATCACTTTGCCACTCACGCTGGTGGACACCATGGCGCCCACCACACCCAGCGACACCATCCAGTTGCACAGCATGGCGCGGATGAAGATCGTCAGCATGCCCGCCGCACCGTATTCCTTATAACCCAGTGTGCGGTTTTCGCCGATATGAGCGATGACCTGGCCGACGGCATTGGGCGGTGTGGAGAAACCGTAGGTAAAGACAATGGACATCATGAAGGCAACCGTGAGCGCCCCCAGAAAATTGCCGACGAAGACGATGGCCCAGTTCCTGAGCACTGATTTGAGCGTGACGCCGGGTCGCTTGTCCAGCAGGGCCAGCGGGGTCAGCACGAAGATGCCTGTCAGAAGATCGAACCCCATCAGGTAAAGAATGCAGAATCCGACCGGAAACAGGGCGGCGCCCAGGATGGGGCTGCCGGTCTGAACAGATACCGACACGGCAAAGACGGCCGCCAGTGCAAGAATGCCTCCGGCCATGAAAGCGCGAATCAGGACGTCGCGGGTAGCCATGAAAATCTTGGACTCGCCGGCGTCCACCATTTTGACGACGAAGTCTGCGGGAGCAACATAAGACATGATGAATTCCAGTACGGGTGAGGGTAAGCAAAAGCGCACAAGATGTGTACGCAACAACCGTGCCAGAATTCCCGCCACATGCAGCACACTCCGCCAGGACTGCAGCCTGCCCCGTGTTGATGCGCAGACTATCGCCTGAATCAGGCGGCCAGGCATCATATCGGTGCAGGCAGTATGGCGTCCGCACTGTTTTGAGCCCCTTTCCTCGCAGGCGCAGGGGCAACCGCCAGGAAACCGTGAATAAAAGAAAACTTAGTTTCCCTGCAACGGTTCATGACTGTTTGTCGTCGTATATCATTAGTACGCTGCGGCGCATGCCACTTCCCTCGTCCATGCACAAGTCAATTCAAGCATGATCATATGAACAGGAAACTCACCAGCCAGGATATCGCACAGCTCGCAGGCGTTTCCCAGAGCACTGTGTCGCGCGTGATACGGCGGCTTCCCAATGTGGATCGCGCGACACGCGAGCATGTGCTGCAGGTGATCCGCAAGCATGGCTATTCACCCAATGCGGCGGCAAGATCAATGAAGTCCAATCGCAATGGAAGCATTGCGGTCGTCGTGGCAAACCTCACCAATCCGCTATACCCTTCCCTGCTGCACCATCTGGTGACAGCGCTGGCTCACCGCAATCTTCATACGACGGTCTGGGAAACCCGGACGGATCTTGACGCCGCCACGGCGCAGGCCATTGCAGAAAGCGCAGTGGATGGGGTGATCTTCGCAACTGCCGTCGATATCGCGCTGCGCCAGCATGAGGCGGTTGCTGCGGCCAAGCCTGCGATACTGATGAACCGCAGCCTGTCCTGCACCGACTTCGATGCGGTAGTCAGCGACAATCTGGCCGGCGGCGCACTGGTCGCCCATTACCTTGCCAGGAACGGCCGGCGCAACATCGGTTTCGTGTCGGGCAAATCCTCCGCCAGCACCATCCATGAACGGGAACTCGGATTCATGCAGGGCATGCAGGATTATGCCGGCAGCATGCTGTGCCAGGCTTCGACCTTATCGTTCGATATATTCACCTACGAAAACGGTTACCTTGCCGCGCAGGATCTGCTCGCGCGCCATCCAGACATCGATACGCTGTTCTGCAGCAACGATATTCTGGCCATCGGCGCGATGGACGGCGCCCGCTTCGCAGGGCGCCGCATCCCCGACGATCTTTGGGTTGTCGGCTACGACGATATTCCCATGGCAGGCTGGGACGCCATTGGCCTGAGCACTGTGCGCCAACCCCTGCAGGCCATGACCGAACTGGCGGTAGCTCGACTTTGCCAGCGCATCGCGCAGCCTGATCTGCCGCCCAGCACGGTGAAACTTCCCAACAAGCTGATCGAACGCCGCTCAACCGGCAAGCATTGACGAAAAGGTAACGTAAGCGCCCCAGATCGCCAGCAGCGTCAGAAACACCAGCACGACCGTATGGAATCTGTTTCCCGCCAGATCGCCCATCAGATCTTTTCGATTGATCAGCACGATCAATCCAATGGAGACCAGCGGCATCAGCACGATCTGCGCCGCATTCACGAACACGGTCAGCCAGATAAATCCAGGCATCCCCGGGATCGCCCACATCAACGGAAGTATGGCCACCAGAAAATAAGCGGCCCGGAATAACGGGTCTTTGCTTGGTGCCTCGCGATATTTTTCCTCGCGTGCCGGCGCAATACAGTACAGGCACTCCATCGCCATTTTCGGAAATCCATGCGCATAGCCGATCACCGAACTGAAGCAGGCGCACAATACACCCAGATAGATAATGAGCTCGCCATATCTGCCGGCCACGTGTCCGAGCAGTTGGGCCAGATCGTTGAAATTGCTGATGGTTATCCCGCGCGGGTGCAGCACCTCGGCCCCCATAACCCACACCGCCAGATCCAGCACAATGATGACGGCAATCCCGAACAGCAAATCATAGCGCTGCACCTTGCGGTGCTCCGGCCTGATGTATCCTTTTTCTTTCATGAAGGTTGGATACAGAAGATTGGCGAGCGAGCCCCCTACCGCGCCGATGAGCGATACCACAATGAGCACGGCGCCGAAGGAGCCAACCTGGTTCGGAATATCAAAGGCAATTGTCCCGGCCACGATCGCCCCCACATCCGGCCGGGCCATGATCGCGCCACCAATAAGGCTTGCCGCCAGCACGATCAGGATCAGCTTTTCGACGTTTTCCAGATATCGATATACCGCCTTGCCGGTGATCAGCACTGCCGCAATCACGACCACGACGCTCCACAGCATGATGGAGCCGCTGCCGGTAAGATGGTAAAGCGCTTCGCCTGAACCTTTGATGGTGTACGACTCATAAAAGTGGCCGAGCACGATGCCGCCTACGCCAAGCAGAATGGGATAAAACTTCCATATCCTGGCATAGCCTTCGAAAATCGTATGCCTTTGCACATTCATCAGTTGATAGTTGGCGATGATGCTGACCAGGAAATAGCGCACCAGCAGGGCCAGCGCAAGCCCCCACATCAGGGCGTAGCCGTAATGTGCGCCCGCGACCGCGTTATCGACCAGATCGCCTGCGCCCAACCAGGTCAGTACGAGGATGATGCCCGGTCCGAAAGACTTGACATAGCCCCAGAACGTTGTGGGCACAACCGCGCCTGCAGGCTCATCGGCAGCAGACGGGAGTGATGGCGAAGCGCCGGCATGCGGCCTTCCCTCGGCAACGGGATTATTCATTAATGTCTCTTCCTTGTGTATTTTTCTAAGCGTTGTCCCGCGATATCGAAAGCCGTCTCCTCAGTCGGCCACCCCACCCATTTCAAGCCAGGGCGGGTTCGATATCCAGCGTTGTTGTGCGGCGCAATTCACGTTGATATTTCTTGTCGTCGAAGGGACGGCCGCGATGCATGGTCGAGCGATTGTCCCAAATGACAAAATCGCCGGGCTGCCAGGCGTGGCTGTACACACGGCAGCGATCTGTCGCGTGCTCTGTCAGCTGGCGCAGGAGTTCGCGGCCTTCCGGTACCGGCCAGTCGACAATGTGCGACGCGTGCGAGGCCAGATAAAGCGAACGCCGTCCCGTGTTTGGATTGACGCGCACAAGCGGATGAACCGCGCCAGGCAGTTTTGCCTTTTCTTCGTCCGAGAACTCGAAACCCAGCACATGGCGCGAATAAACGATGGAATGAAAGGCCTGCAAAGCATCGATGAGCGCCTTGGTGTCTTCGTCCAGTGTTTCGTATGCCGAGTACATATCCGCGTATTCCGTATCGGCGCTGACCGGCGGCACTGTTTTGCACGAGAGCATGGAGTAGCGTCCGGCAGGATTCTGGAAGGACGCATCAGTGTGCCACAGGCGATTGCTCAGCGAGCTGATTCTGCGACGGTCGTCGTTGCCCAGCAGCTCGCCCTTGTCATTGACATTGGAAATATCCGTCAAAGCATCGCTGCCAAAGCGATTTTTCTCAAGCACCGCCAGAGAGGTCTTGGTGTGCAGCGTGCCGTCAAAGCGCCGGGCAAACTCAAGCTGCTCCTCGTTGCTCATCGGCTGGCCATGGAAAACCAGGACGCCGTGTTGCTCCATGCCGGCGCGCAGCTGTGCCAGCTCCGCCTCGCTTGCCTGGCGAAGGTCTATGCCGCTGACCTCGCCGACGAAACAGGGATGAATTTGCTTAATGGAAAGGGTCATGATGCGTCCTTGGCGTTTTCAGGCGTGGTGACTAACTGATATGACTACGTAATCATTATTTAGTCGCCCACCGGAAATGTCAATGCGGGAAATGCCCTGTATGCGCTATAACAATAGAGTGTTTCGCAGAGCGAACGGCTGTTTCGAAAAATTTGCGTGGCTGATTTTCCCGTGACAGAATGTCGCTAGCCTGAGTACCAGCCCCCACAAAGAGGGCAGGACAAACGGCGGAGGATACGGAGATGAATCAACGCCATCAGGCTGCAGGCGCCGACGACAGGCAATTCGTGAACGCGCTGGCGCGCGGGCTGGATATCCTGCATTGCTTCCAGCCCGGAAAAAGCCACCTGACCAACGGCGATCTCTCGCGCGAAACCGGGCTTCCCAAGCCGACTGTTTCGCGGATTACCCACACGCTGCGTAAACTCGGCTATCTCGAATACTCCGAAGCCATGGGCAAGTATGGCCTGGCCGTCGGCGTGCTCGGACTGGGCTATTCCCTGCTGGCCAATATGGATGCGCGCCACATCGCGCGGCCGGCCATGAAAGCCCTGGCCGAATATTCACGCGTATCCGTATCGCTGGGCGTGCGCGACCGCCTGGACATGATCAACGTCGAAACCTGCCGCAGCAGTGCGCGCGTAACGCTCAGGCTGGATGTCGGCTCGCGCATTCCCGTGGCAACGACCTCGATGGGCAAGGCGCTGATCTGCGGCCTGCCGGAAGACGAGCGGGCGGCGCTGCTGGACCAGATCCGCCAGGCGCATCCGGAAAACTGGCCGCAATTGCAATCCGATATTTTCAAGGCCATGGACACTTACCATCGCCTTGGCTTCTGCATCAATATGGGCGAATGGCAGCCCGAGATCCATGCCGTCGGCGTGCCGCTGATCGATCAATATGGCGACCAGCGCATGTCCCTGAACTGCGGCGGGCCGGCCTATCTGCTGTCTCGGGACAAACTGGAAAACGATCTGGGCCCCCGCCTGCGCGAGCTGGTGCGGGAGCTGGAAGAAAAAATGGGGCACGGCTGAAACGCCGCTCGCACAAACAAGGAAAGTCATGATTAGAGATCAGGAAACCCTCAACATCCTATTGCACTCGGTATCGCGCTTTGTGCGAGAACAACTGATACCGATTGAGGACGAAATCGCCGACACCGACACCATTCCCGAGGCCATCATTGCGCAAATGCGCGAGCTGGGGATGTTCGGCCTGTCGATCCCGGAAGCCTACGGCGGCCTGGAACTCACGATGGAAGAAGAAGTGCTGTTCGCCTTCGAGATCGCAAAAACCTCGCCGGCCTTCCGCTCGCTGATAGGCACGAACAACGGCATCGGCTCGCAGGGCATTGTGATCGACGGCACGCCCGAGCAGAAGCAGAAATACCTGCCCCAGTTGGCCGCGGGAGAGATCATCGGTTCGTTCGCCCTGACGGAACCCGAATCGGGCTCCGATGCCGCTTCGCTGCGCACCACGGCCGTGCGTGACGGAGACGACTATGTCATTAATGGCACCAAGCGTTTTATCACCAATGCGCCCGAAGCCAGCATCTTCACCGTCATGGCGCGCACAGATCCGGCCCGCAAGGGCGGCAGCGGAATTTCCGCCTTCATCGCCGAAGCCAGCACGCCCGGCATTGCGCTTGGCAAGATCGACAAGAAAATGGGACAGCGCGGCGCCCACACCTGCGATGTCGTGTTTGAAAACTGCAGGGTGCCGGCCGCCAACCTGATCGGTGGGCAGGAAGGCATAGGTTTCAAGACGGCCATGAAGGTCCTGGACAAAGGGCGTCTGCACATCGCGGCCGTCAGCGTAGGCGTGGCCGAGCGCATGCTGGCCGATACCTTGCGCTACGCCATGGAGCGCCGGCAATTCGGCCAGCCCATCGCCGACTTTCAGCTGATCCAGGCCATGCTGGCCGACAGCAAGGCGGAAATCTATGCCGCGCGCTGCATGGTGATCGATGGCGCGCGCAAGCGCGATGCAGGCGAGAACGTTTCCACCGAAGCATCCTGCTGCAAAATGTTCGCCACCGAAATGTGCGGCCGGGTGGCCGATCGCTGCGTGCAGATCCACGGCGGCGCCGGCTATGTATCCGACTATGCGATTGAACGCTTTTACAGGGATGTGCGCCTGTTCCGCATCTACGAAGGCACCACGCAGATCCAGCAACTGGTGATCGCGCGCAATATGATCAGGGATGCGAACCAGTAATGACTGCTTCTGGCGATACGCCGCTGGGTACGCTGCCACAGCGCCTGAGCGATATTCCCCTGCGATGGGCTGCTGAAACGCCGGATGCGCCGGCCTTGCATCAGGACGGCGGCATGCTGACCTACCGTCAGCTGGCAGACGCAGTGGACGAAACGGCACGACTGCTGCGCGAACGCGGCGCGCGCCCCGGCGACCGCATCATGCTTGCGGCGGAGAACTGCATCGCCCAGATCGTGCTGATCTTTGCCGCTGCCCGGATTGACGCCTGGATGGTGAACGTGAATGCAAGACTGTCCGCCGCCGAGTTCGATGCGATCCGTGATCATTGCCAGGCACGGCTGTGCCTGTATACGGCAGGCATATCGACAGATGCCGCGGCCCATGGCCAGCGCCATGGGGCCACGCCTTTCGACATCCCGGGCGTGAGCGGGCTTGCCGGCGGCCGGGTCGCCGCAGGCCCTCTGAACGAGGCCTGCGAACCCGAACCCGTATATCAGGACAGCGAGCAACAGGTCGCCGCGCTGATCTATACCACCGGCACGACGGGCAACCCCAAGGGGGTGATGCTGACGCATCGCAACCTGCTCTTCATCGCCGCCACGTCCAGCAGTGTGCGCATGCTGACGCCGCAGGACCGCGCTTACGGCGTATTGCCCGTTACCCATGTGTTCGGCCTGGCCTCCATGGCCATGTCCACGCTGTATGCCGGCGCCAGCCTGTATCTGGCGCAGCGGTATTCACCGGCAGCATTGATCAAGGCCATAGACGAAGATCAGCTCACGATTCTTCAGGGAGTGCCCGCGATGTACGCCCGCCTGCTCGAATACGACTATGGCGACTGGAACCCAAGCCGCTCGAAACTCCGTTTCGTCTATGCAGGCGGGTCACCGCTGGACCTCACGCTCAAGCACGATGTCGAGCGTCTGTTCGGGCGCGCCTTGAGCAACGGCTATGGCCTGACCGAAACATCGCCCACGGTCAGTCAGACCCCGGCCGACGCTCCGCGCGACGACACCTCGGTCGGGTTTGTCGTGCCTGGCGTACAGGTCCGGATTGTCGATGAGCGCGGTCAGGATCTTCCCGCCGGCGAAGCGGGCGAGCTCTGGGTCCGGGGCCCCAACGTCATGAAGGGGTATTACCGCGACCCCGTCTTGACGCGTCAGGCCATCAATGCCGAGGGCTGGCTGAATACCGGCGATATTGCACGGCAGGAGACGGACGGCGCGCTGTTTCTGATGGGCCGCAGCAAGGAGCTCATCATACGGTCCGGCTTCAATGTATACCCCGTCGAAGTGGAGGCCGCGCTCAATGCCCATCCCGCCGTGGTCCAGTCCGCCGTGGTCGGCCGCGCCGCGCCGGGGGGCAATGAAGAGGTGGTTGCCTTTGTCGAACTCGATCCTGCCGCCGGTCTGGAGGACACCAGGGTGCTGGATGACTGGCTGGCTGCGCGGCTGTCCCCTTACAAGCGGCCATCGCTCATTATTGCCATGCCATCCATGCCGGCCGCGCCGACCGGCAAGATACTCAAAGGAAAGCTGAAACAACTGGCGCAACACATGCATCACTAGATCGTGGCCGGAACACCGGCCCCATATAACAGACAGGAGAGAGACATGAAAAAAACATTCCGACGCGCCGGCCTGGCTGCGCTGGCGCTATCGCTGCAATGCACGGCCATGACGGCCGTTGCCGATGAATTTCTGGTCGGTGAGCAGGAACCACTGACCGGGCCGCTGGCACGCGTGGGGCATGGCATGCACGAAGGCATACAGGTCGCCATCGAAGTATTCAACAGCACCAACGGCAAGCACACGATCAAGTTGCTCACGCAGGACGACGAAACCTCGCCCGCCAAGGCCGTGGCTGCAATCGAAAAGCTGGCGTCGGACGGCGTGGTCGCCTTTACCGGCGGATACGGCTCCAACATCATCGGCCCCGCGTCGGATGCCGCCAACAAGCTGGGACTGCCCTACATCACGTCAGGCGGCGTCGACAACGGGCTGGTGCAGCGCGGCTACAAGACATTTTTCCGCATCAACAATACCGCGGGCTACCAGAAAGCCATGGTCGGTGTACTCGACGAAATGAAGATCAAGTCCGCCTCCATTATTTATTCAACCAAGGAGGCAACCTCGCACCTGGCCCAAGACGTGCAGAAAGACCTGGACACCAGGGGTATCAAGGTTGCCATGCACCCCTTTGATCCCGGCATTTCCGACTTCAAGCCTGTGGTCAACAAGGTCAGGCTGCGCGATAAGTCCGATGTCATCCTGATGGTGGGCTACGAGAACGACTATGTCGGCATTCTGCGCGCCGCCAAGGTGCTCAAGCCTGATGTCAAGGCCATGATCGGCGTCTGGTCGCTGGCCACGCCCAAGATGGCGGCCGACTTCCCCGACCTGATGCCCAAGGTGTATGGGACTGCCCTGCTGCCCTATCCTGCGACCTTCACGACGGAACAAGGCAAGGCTTTCCATGACGCGTACAAGAAACTGTTCAACAAAGATCCCGACTATCTGGGCCAGTTCGGCTATGTGCAATCCATGCTGCTGTTCAATGCCATTGCACGCGCGGCGGATAAAGGCACGATAGACAAAGGCGGCATTGCCGAAGAGCTGGCCAGGACCGATGAAAACACACTGATAGGACGTGTGCAGTTCACCCACGGTGACAACCTGAACTTCACCCACCATATGGGCCAGCATCAAGGCAAGAAAATCGAAATCGTCTGGCCTGAAGACGCCGCCACCGCGCCCATGCAGTTCCCGGGCGTGCCCTGGAAATAAAGGACGCGCCGTTTATGTCTGAGCTCTTATTGCAGGCGCTGTATTCCGGGGTGCTGCAGGGCGGTTCCTATGCCCTGATCGCCCTGGGCCTTGCTCTGGTATTCGGGACCATGAAGATCATCAATCTGGCGCATGGGGAGCTGGTGCTGCTGGCTGCCTATATCGCCTATACCTTTGAATCCTCAACCGGCCTGAACCCCATTTTTGCCATTCCGCTGGCCCTGATTGTCGTCTGCCTGTCAGCCGTACTCATGTATTACCTGATCAGCCTGATCAAATCCGACCGGGAACTGAACTCGCTGATTCTGACCTACGGAATCGGCGTAATCCTGACCAATCTGATCCTGCTGACCTGGTCGGCCGACATCCGCTCCACATCGTCCTCCTGGCTGCTGGACGCCATTGTGATCGGGCCGCTGTTCAGCATGCGCAGCGAACCCCTGTTCTTCGGCATCAGCGTGCTGCTGATGGGCGGCGTCTGGTGGTGGCTGTCGCGCAGCTGGTACGGGCGCGCCGTTCGCGCCGTCGCAGGCAACCGGAGCGCGGCCGCCCTGATGGGCATCAATCCACGCCGCACAGAGCTCGTTTCATTTGTCATTGCCGGTCTGCTGGCCTCGTTTGCGGGCGTGGCCATCTTCAGCTATGGCGTCATCCAGCCCTCGCTGGGCCATGTCCTGACGATCAAGGCCTTCATCATCACGGTGCTGGCCGGCATAGGCTCCATTCCAGGCGTACTGGTCGGCGCACTGTTGCTGGGCATTGCCGAGGCGCTGACCGTCACACTGGCCAGCTCGGCCCTGCAGGAACTGGTGGGCATGGTGCTGTTTCTGCTCGTGCTGTTTGTGATGCCCAATGGCCTGTTCGGCTCGGCAGGGAGACGAGGATGAATCTACGCAATTATGGATATCTGCTGTTGCTGGCCGTCGCTTATGTCGGCGTGCCCCTCATGGCAGGTCACAACAACTACATCATGAGCCTGATCATCGCCTCGCTGGTCATAGGCGGCATTGCGCTGGCCTGGGCATTGCTGGGCAATCTGGGCGGCATGGTGAGCTTCGGCCATTCGGCGTTTTTCGGGGTGGGCGCCTATGTCTCGTCGATTCTCACGATGCAGGCCGGTGTGCCGGTGCTGATTGCCATGCTGCTGGGCGGTGTGGGTGCATTGCTGGCGTCGCTGGTCATGCTGCCTGTGCTGCGCCTGCGAGGCCCGTATTTTGCGCTGGCCATCCTGGCCTATGCGCATATTTTCAAGATTGTGGCCACCG
Source organism: Pusillimonas sp. (assembly GCA_048270225.1). GTDB lineage: Bacteria > Pseudomonadota > Gammaproteobacteria > Burkholderiales > Burkholderiaceae_B > Allopusillimonas. The sequence goes on from JBLWTG010000007.1 coordinate 67,472, forward strand.
AGTGGAGTTCGGTCACCGGCGGCTCGGGCGGCATTTCCAGCATTCCGCACTTTCCTGACATACTGGGCGTGCCGCTGTCCGGCAAAGCGGGCAGCTACCTGATCATCCTGACGCTGCTGCTGATTTTCGCCCTGTGCTACCGCGCCATCCGGCGCAGCCATTACGGTCTGGCCCTGCGCGCCATGCACGATACCGAGGATGCAACGCGGGTGATCGGTGTAAACAGCACGCTGCTCAAGGCCATGATGCTATTCATCTCAGCCTTCATGACAGGCGTGATCGGCGCCTTCAATGCTCACTACATCAGCTTTCTGGAACCGGACTACGCTTTTAGCGGCGTGTGGGTAACGCTGCCCATCATCGCCGCCATCTTCGGCGGCTATCGCACCATCGGCGGCCCGATTGCCGGCGCGCTCACGGTATACATGGTGGACCAGTTGATATTCAAGAATCTTATTCCCTCCGGCCACCAGTTGATACTGGGCGGCCTGCTGGTGGCCATGATCATCTTCAGCCCGCGCGGCCTGCTTCCGCTGCTGGGACGCGGCCTGGGGAGAAAACATGCTGCAACTTGACGCCATGACCGTACGCTTCGGCGCGCTGACGGCAGTCAACGCCGTCACGCTCAGTGCGCAGCAAAACGAAGTGCTGGGCCTGGTCGGCCCCAACGGGGCCGGGAAAACCACCCTGTTCAATGCAATATCCGGACTCGTGCGCCCTTCCGGAGGCCGCATCATCTTTGACAATGCCGACCTGGGGCGTCTGCCGCTGCACCGCCGGGCACGGCTGGGCATAGGCCGCAGCTTTCAGATTCCCCAGCCCCTGGCCGAGCTGACCGTGCGTGAAAACCTGATCGTTGCCCAGCGCTTTGCCACAGGCAGCGTAGACCAGGCCCGCATCGCCGAAGTGCTGAGTTTCACCGGCCTGGACTTGCTGGCCGAACGCAACGCGGCCACAGAACTGGCGCTGACCGAGCTCAAGGCGCTGGAAATCGCCAAAGCGCTGTGCACCAACCCCAAGCTGCTTCTGCTCGACGAAGTGCTGGCGGGACTGGAAACCCAGGGCAAGCGCCGATTCGTCGCCATGCTCAGGCAACTGCACAAGCAATACAAGGTAGGCATCGTCATCATCGAGCATGATATCGAGACCATAGGACAACTGTGCAATCGCGTGGCGGCCCTGGATTTCGGGCAGCTCATCGCGCTGGGCACGCCTGACGACGTGTTCAATGACGCCGAGGTCATCAGAAGCTATACCGGAGGCCAGGCATGATAGAAATCGAGAAGCTGCGCGCCGGCTATGGCTCCATCAACATTCTGTGGGATGTGTCGCTGTCCATCCGCCCCGGCGAGCTGACGACCATTATCGGCCCCAATGGCGCGGGCAAAACGACACTGCTGCGCGCCATCATGGGCATGGTGCCGACCAGCCAGGGCAGCATCAGCCTGGAAGGCCAGGCGCTGACCGGCACCCCGACCTGGCGCATGCCCGAACTGGGTGTCGTCATGATTCCCGAAGGCCGCATGATCTTCAAGGACATGACGATTGAAGAAAACCTGATGCTGGGCGCATTTCCCAAGAGCAGGCGCGCCGGCGCCGGCAGGCAGCGTGAACTCGCCTACGAGATGTTCCCGCGCCTGCGCGAGCGCCGCAACAAGCCAGCCGGCACGCTGTCCGGCGGCGAAGCCCAGATGCTGGCCATGGCACGCGGCCTGATGTCCGACCCGCGGGTATTGATCATCGACGAGCCCTCGCTCGGACTGGCGCCCGTCATTGTCAACGAGCTTTTCCAGACGCTGGACCGGCTCAAGAAAGAGGGACGGACCATTGTTCTGGTGGAACAGAGCACCCATCGTGCGGTGGGCGTGGCCGACCAAGTCTATCTGCTGCAGACCGGCAAGATCATCATGGCGCAGCGGGCAGCCGAGGTGGACATGGAGGCTCTGCACGAACTGTATTTCGCCCATTGAACAGGCGCCGGCCAGGCCCCACAGCCGGGCCGGACGGCCACACTACGCCTGCTTTCTCGCTAAATAACTGAAATCGATGTGCTTTTTACACAACTATAGGGTTTACCCCTAGCAATCATCTAGGGTTTACCCTATAATTAGTACATCGATCACCCATAGACCAGCGAGGGTTCTGACATGGCAAACGTAATTGGCGGCAAACTAGCAGCCGTAGGCAACATCCAGATCAGCAACACCGCCGCCATGTCCGCAAAGAACAGGCCGGCGCGCAACGCAGTGTTTACACGGCGCGTTCGTCATTTGCTGAACAAACTCGACCGCGGCATGGCCGGCTACCTTGGCTCACTCGCCGAAGCCCGCGTCCGCGCTCCGCACGATCACAGCTAACGCATTTCACGCATTGCAGTCTCAACGCCCCGGAAGTGATTTTCCGGGGCGTTGTTGTTTTTGTCGCGCACGCAGCATCGCCTAGCCATTTTCCGTCTGCTGCGCGCTTCAGGTCAAAATATCAAAATGCCTGACGGTATACGTAATCTGGTACAACAGCGCGAGCGCCGCAAAGATGGCATGAAATCTCGCATTGCGGGTACGCATGCCGACCAGGCTCAGCACGATGAAGGCGGCTACCTGCAGGGGATACTCGATCCCATATACATGATAATGATCCCATCCCTTGAGCACGGTATCAAACACATCTGCCAGGTAGATCAGCACCATGAATCCAAAGAACCAAGCCCGCCGTGACAGAAAATAATCGCGATATCCCGCGTACTCATGCATTTCTCCCGGAAAAAGCATAGCGGACAGCAGGAAATAAAGCCCAGCGTAGGCAATCACGAACACATATATTTCAAAGGACCACACGGGCAGTGTGCGCAGGTTGAACTCGAACCACCAGAAATGTATGACTGAGAGCAGCGCAAAGGCTACCCAGCAAAGATGGACCGGATAGATGGTGCCTGGCTTGCGGTGCTGCAACAGCCCTGCAACCCCAATCAGCAAACGGGATATGCATAGGCCCAGCACCATGCCGATGATGATGCGTATGTGCGTAAACGCTTCGGCTGCCGAGACTTGCGGCAACTGCGATACCTCCATATTCATGTGCTCCCCCGTTGATATACTCCAAGCAGTATATCGTCGGGATCGGTGCACACCAAAGGCTGTCTGCGCCCCGCTTTGCCCCGCAAGCGTACCGGGGTTGTCTTCAGCCGGCAGGCGCCGCCACACCGGCCGGAAACAGTTTCATGCCTATCAGCGCCATAGCCGACAACGCAATCAGCGCGCCGCCATAGTACGTGACCGCCGTACCGAGCCCCAGGGCGCTGGTCGCAATACCCGCCAGGATCGCCGGAATGCAGAACGCGAGATAGCTCATAATGTAGAACGCAGCCATCAGGCCGGCCCGCTCGTGGGCCTGGGCCACTGGCAGCAGCGTGCGCAGGGCCCCCAGAAAGCCAATGCCGAATCCCATGCCTGCCACGGCCGTACCCAAAAAGAAAAGCCATGCCGAGCTGCCGTATACCCCGCCCAGCGTAATCGCCACGCCCGTCATCAGCGACATGGCACCCGCCGCCAGCATGCGGCCGGGAACCCAGCCGCGCAGCAGCAACACCGCAAGCGCGGCAACCATTGTCAGGGTAAAGACCATCAACCCGCCGATGACAGGCGCATGCTGGCCTGTGACCTGCGCCGCCAGCGTCGGGCCCAGCGAAAAATAAAACCCGCCCAGGGCCCAACTCGCCACATCCAGCGGCGCAATCAGGATCAGTACGCGCCAGGCATGCCTGGGCACGCTGACCGTAGGCCGCATGGCCGCCCGCACGCCGGGACGCTTGCCGGCAAGATCAGGCAAGAAGCAGGCGACAATCGCCTCGATGACCATGATGGCAATGAGCAGCACGAACACCAGCCGCATCGGCGCCGGGGCGAACTGCACCAGCACGCTGGTGCCCAGCGCACCCAGCGCCAGGCCTGCCATGGGCGACACGCTGTTGATCAACGGGCTGCGCTGGCGATCCGAATCCATCAGGCCCGCCGCCAGAGCGCTGGTGGCAGCCCCGGTAGCCAGGCCCTGCAGCACCCGAGCAATAATCAACGTGGCGACGGTATCGGCCAGGAGAAACAAGACCATGGCCAGAATATTGAGCAGCAAAGCGCCCGCGACGACAGGCCTGCGCCCGATGTGATCGGAAACCGAACCCAGCACCAGCAAGGCCAGCAGCAGAGAGATGGCGTATACCCCAAAGACAATAGTCAGCGTGGTGGCGGAAAATCCCCAGCTTTCGCGGTACAGGCTGTACAGCGGTGTCGGCGCACTGGATGCGGCCATGAACGTGACCAGTATCAATGCATGCAGCCAGAACGCCGCCTGCCGGCCGAGCCGGCGCGGCGAGCTGGAACGGGACGGGGAAAGAGAAGAGGGACTGCCAGCCATGCTTGGGAACTCCAATTAACGCAATTTTTTTGCGTTTATGAATTCTGCGCCTGTTTCTTCCTTAAAGCAAATAATTTGTGTTAACGTCAGCAACATGAGCATCCGAGAAAGGATACGGCCGGGCGGGCGCAGCGCCCGCGTCCAGGAATCCGTGCACCAGGCCGCGCGTGAACTGCTCGCCGAAGTCGGGCGCGCCGGCATCACTGTGCCCATGATTGCGGCACGGGCAGGGGTGACGCCATCGACCATTTACCGGCGCTGGGGCGACCTGCCCGAGCTTCTTGCCGATGTCGCCATGGCGCGCCTGCGCCCTGACAGCGGCCCCGCCGACACTGGCAGCATCGCCACCGACCTGCATGCCTGGGGTGAACAGTTTTTCGAGGAAATGACCTCCGGGCCGGGCAAGGCCATGGTTCGCGACGTCATCGCCTGCACGGCAAGCGGAGACGATGCAGCGCCCTGCTCGGCGTTTACGCGTGCGCAGATACAGCTGATGCTGGATCGCGCAGCACAGCGCGGGGAAGCCGCTCCCGCCATGGACACCATCATGGATCGCTTTGTGGCGCCCATTATGTACCGCAACCTTTTCCAGAGCGAGCCCATGAGCGCGGAGCGCGCCCGGGCCTTGATCCAGTCCTGCCTGGACGAGCTCGGCTGAACAGCGTCGGCCAGGCCCGGAGCGCCCGCCGCTGCGCCACGGACCGGCCCCGCAGACAGCTTTCGCAGCCAGTTAGCAGGCGTATCACGGCGCCGCCCTTGTCTGCGCATGCCTCTGTCTCACGTTTGAAACCTTGACGTGGCATTATGGTTTGTCAGTATTGACGCCAACCATTTTGAGGTAGAGGATGAAGTCCATGCATCCAGGTTTCGTTGACCAGCTCAATCTTCCTCCTCCGGCCGAGCCGGATGTCTCCTCTGACATCAAGACGCTGCTTCACGCCCTCATCGTCATCCTTTCCCTTTTGCTGTTTGCCGTTTTCGCCGCTGCGTCGGCGCAATTCCTCTATGACTGGGCCTTGGCCCATTGATTAATGCAGGTTATCGGGAGTATTGAATGCTTGTCCCCAACAAGACTGCAACACCGTATCGCAACTGGAAGGTTAAACAATACGTCATCCCCCTCGAAATGCGCATGGCGCAACAACGCGCACAAAGCTGCCAGCCCCCCTTGAGATCAATGCATGCAAAAAGCACAGGCTAGAATGCGGAGATCCGCAACCACTCGCCTGACAGCATGGCAGACACACCAGATCAACACCTGATCGAAACCCTGATCGACAGCCAGACGCTTTGCAACGGCACGTTTCTGAAGGCCCGCCGCGATATGGTGCGGCTTCCGGACGGAGGCAGCGCCAGCCGCGAATACATCGTCCACCCTGGCGCCGTGGTCATCATTCCGCTTCTGGATGACCAGCATGTGCTGCTCGAACGGCAGTTCCGCTACCCGGTCGGCATGGTCATGACGGAGTTTCCGGCAGGCAAGCTGGATCCGGGAGAAGATCCACTGGCCTGCGCCAAGCGCGAACTGCTCGAAGAGACAGGCTATACGGCGGGCCAGTGGGCCCATGCGGGTGCACTGCATCTGGCCATCGCCTATTCCACCGAAATCATCCATATTTTCTTTGCGCGGCAGCTGCGTGCCGGCGCGCAGCAGCTGGACAAGGATGAGTTCCTGGAGGTGCGCAGCATGCCCATCGATGAGTTGCTGTCGGCTTGCCGGCAGGGTAGCGTCAGCGATGCCAAGACCCTGACCTGCACCTTATGGCTGCAGAATGTGCAATCGGGCGCCTGGACGCTGGACTGGCAATAAGCGCGCGAGCCGCTCCCGGCGTTTTACGGCATGCCGGCGCACCGCGCCGGAAGGCGCGCCGCCGCATCAACCCACAGGCTTTTGCAGCAAGGCGAGCCCGCCGGCAATCAGCAGCATCAGCGCCGACACCGCCAACCCAAAGGACAGTGACCCGGCCAGATCGCTCAGCCATCCGCAGGCCGCCGGCCCTATGGTCTGCCCAATGGCAAACAGACTGGTAGCCACCGCCATGGCATTGCCCCAGGCTGGCCGCGCCAGGTTGTTTTTGACAAAACCGGTGACTGACGACGGCACCATGAATACGCTGCTGCCCACCAGCATCGCAGACAGCAGGATGCCGGCCAGATCAGGCAAGAGCAAAGGCAATGCCGCACCCGCGGTCAGGACCAGCAGCGCCGCCGCCATGGGCCTGCCGTCGCGCCGGCCGCTGAACAGGCGCGCCCAGAACAGCGGCGCCAGCAGTGTCATCACGCCCAGCAATCCCCACATCGCCGACACCGTACCCGCCAGCCTTGCGGCGTCGGCGGCGTGATGCCTGACCCAGGCCACCATGAACGTCATGTAGGCGATATAGCCCAGCCCGAAGATGAGATACGACGCCATCACCGGGATGCATCTGCGCCAGGGCCAGCCTGCGCTGGCCTGGGCGGATGACGGTTCCGCAATGAGGCGCGCAGCAACAATGGCCGCAACCGTCAAGGGTATGCAGACCACGCCGGTGCCCAGCCATGCCAGCGGCCAGGCCCCAGCGCCGTGCCATTCGAACAGCCATGGCAGCACCGCGCCGGTCAGCAGCATGCCCAGGCCGCCGCCACTGAAGAAAATCACAATCGCCCGCGTGCTGATCACCCCGGCGAGCACGCCACCACAGATAAATGCGCCCGCGCCGCCAAAGCCTGCCAGGAAGCGAAATACGCTGATCCAGAGGAAATCGCGCGTCAACCCGCTGGCCAGCACTGCCAGCGTCGTCAGTACCGTGCCCCATATGAACAGGCGACGATTGCCAATGCGCGAGACAAAATAGATGACCAGAATGGCGCCCAGCAAATACCCCAGGGAGTTCACCGTGTTCAGCCAGCCTGCCTGCGCGTAGTTCAAGTGCAGATCCGTCTGCATGGCCGGCAGGATCAGCGCATAGCCAAAGCGCGCGAACCCCACCGCAACCGCCGAGCCGCCGGACAGGGCCCAGGCCTGCGCCGCCGGCCTCATGACAGCGCCCCGCCTTCCTGTACGCCTTGGGACGCGGCGTCTATCAGTGCATGAATCGCGCTGCGCGCCGCCTGCACGGGCGCACCGTCGTAGCTGATCTGGGCCGCCGCCGTGGCGCCATCCCAGAGCAGCTGGCATTGCACGGCCAGCAGCCGCGGGTTGCGCCACCCTGCCTGTTCGGCAATCTGCTCGAACTGGCTGATCATGCGCTGCTTGTGCCGGGTCGAGATCAGGGACGCCGGATGCCCGGGCTCGGCCAGCTCGACAGTGGCATTGATGAATGCGCAGCCGCGAAATTGGGGCGCCCCGATGATGCGGTCCAGATAATCAAAAGCGGCCAGGATTTTGCTGCGCGGGGAGTCGGCCCTGTCCATCGCTGCCTGCATGCCCTCGAGGCGCTCGACCCTGCGCGCCTCGAGTACGGCAGTGATGATGTCGTTCTTGGAGCTGAAATGGTGATAGAGCGTCATCTTGGCTACGCCACTGGCATCGATGATCTCGTTGATGCCGACGTGATTGACGCCTTTGCGGTAGAACAGGTCTGACGCGCAGGCCAATATGCGCAAACGTGCGGACGGCGTAGAGGCTGACGGACGGGCCATGCGATGGGCTCCTGGGCGATTGCCCGGCAGACGTCGTCGGGATGGATTTAATTATACATACCAGTCTGTATAATTAAAAGCCTCAATTCTGCCGCATCCCGCTGCGCGTGGGGCCCTTGTCATAAATCTTTACCCCCGCCATCGGCCTGCCGCCGGCCCCTCGACACACGCGGGCGGCAGATTCAGTTACTCTGTCAGGACAATTTTTGAAGGAGTAAATACATGGCTCAAGCCACAGCCCGTCACATCCTCGTCGACAGCGAAGAAAAATGCAATGAACTGAAGACCGCCATTGAAGGCGGCGCCGATTTCGCGCAAGTCGCCAAAGAAAACTCAAGCTGCCCCTCCAGCCGTGATGGCGGCAACCTCGGCTCTTTTGGCCGCGGCCAGATGGTCAAGGAATTCGACGATGTCGTGTTCAGCGCCCCCGTCGGCGTCGTGCAAGGCCCGGTCAAGACGCAATTCGGCTATCACCTGCTCGAAGTGACCGACCGCCAGGACTAATATCCGACCCGCCGCCGTCCCGCAGCATCGACGGCGGCGCTCCGCTCCGGCTCACGCCTGCGGCAAAAGCCTGCGCGCCCGATCCAGGGCCATCGACAACAACAAGAGCACCAGCCCGCCCAAGGCCAGCAGACTGCCTACCCAGCCAGGCGAGGTCCAGCCATAGCCATGGGCAATGGCCAGGCCACCCAGGAATGGACCCAGCGCATTGGCGAAATTGAATGCCGAATGATTCAGCGCGGCAGCCAGCCCTTGCGCATTTTTGGCGACATCCATGAGCCGCGTCTGCAGGACGGTTCCAAGCGCACCGCCGAAACCGATAAAAAATACGGTCACGCTGATGCTCCAGATGTTGCCCGCAGTAAGCGTGAACAAGGCCAGCATCGCGGCGCTCCACAACAGCAGCGCCGCAGCCGTCGGCATGAGCGCGCGATCGGCGAACCACGGCACGATGACATTGCCCACGGTCATGCCCACGCCAAATACACTCAACACCACCGGCACCCCCTCAGGCGTGAGCCGCGTCACCTCCATAAGCGTATCGGCCAGATAGGTATACACGGCGAACAGCCCGCCAAAACCGATGGCGCCTGTTGCAAGCGTCAACCACACCTGAGCATGCTTCAGGGCGCCCAGCTCGCGCCAGGGGCTTGCCCCCTTCTCGGGCGGGGTGTCCGGTACCAGCCAGGCCACCAGCACCACCGTCAGCGTACCGGCGAAGGCGACCAGGCCAAAGCCCCAGCGCCATCCCACCGCATGTCCCAGCCAGTTTGCAAAGGGCACGCCTACGACCGTCGCCACCGTAAGGCCCAGGAATATCCGCCCGACGGCCTGGTTGCGCTTGTTCAGCGGCACGAGCGAGACGCCGACCAGCGATGCAATGCCGAAATAGGCGCCATGCGGCAGGCCGCTCAGAAAGCGCAGCACCAGCATCCACTCATACGAAGGCGCAAAGGCGCTCAGGCCGTTGAACAGGGCGAACATGGCCATGAGCCATATCAGCAAAGTGCGCCGAGGCAGGCGCGCGGCCAGGACGGTCAGCACAGGCGCGCCTACGACGACGCCCAGCGCATAGGCGCTGATGACATGCCCCGCCGTGGGCGCATCAATGTGCAGGTCTCTTGCGAAATACGGCAGCAGACTCATGGTCGCGAACTCGGTCGTGCCGATGGCAAAGGCGCCAATGGCAAGCGCGAACAGAACGAGGCCGACAGGGTACTGGCCGGCACGGGAGCGTGTGGAGTGAGAAGACATGTTTCGGTGAAAGCAAGAGGTGCGCGCCGCGTCGATATGGCGGATGCCGCAAGGACGAACCGGTAGGAAACGACGTATTTTAACCGCTATTAACTAGGGTTATTACCAGCTACCGGGCCGCTGGCATACCTGTTGCCATATCAGTGCATACCTTGCACGGACAACCCTGGTCTGAACCACAGGAGCGAACATGAAAAACACCGCAGGCGATCGTCCCGCGTCTTCCCCCACAACATCCGAAACGCTGGCAATGCAGGAGCAGCGATTTCTTGCGATCCAGCAGTCGGATCCCTCCTCTCCCTATTATCGAGGCGATGCGCGAGACAGTCCGGGCCAGCGCGGCCCCACCCGCAGAACCTTCATGCTCGGCGCCATGGCGGCGCTGGGATCCGCGGGCGCCCACGGTATGGCCAATGCCGCCACGCCCGGCGCCATAGAGCGCGTCGTGCCGCCTGATGCGACCAAGGTACAGGGCGTGGGCGTGGCCACGGATGACGGCGGCTACGGCAGGCGATCACAGTTCGAAACCGAAGTGCGCACGCGCTACGCCACCAAGACCACGCAATCGTCGTGGAGCTTCACGCCGCTGCAGGACAGCCTGGGCATGGTGACCCCGTCCGGTCTGCACTATGAGCGACACCACGGCGGGATCGCGACTATTGATCCATCCACGCATACGCTTTATGTGCACGGCATGGTCAAGCAGGCCAAGAAATTCTCCATGGGTGACCTGAAGCGGTTTCCCGCGCTGTCCCGCATGATGTTTCTGGAGTGCTCGGGCAATGGCCTGACCGAGTGGGCCAAGCCTACGCTCAAGACCGTCCAGGGCACGCACGGCCTGACTTCCACCTCTGAATGGGTAGGCGTGCCGCTATCCACCATATTGAATGAAGTGGGCCTGCGGCCTGGCGCGAAATGGCTGCTGGCCGAAGGCGGCGATGCGGCCGTCATGACCCGCAGCATTCCTATCGAAAAAGCGATGAAGGACTGTCTGCTGGCCTATGGCCAGAACGGAGAAGCGATACGGCCCGAACAGGGATATCCCATACGCCTGTTCGTTCCCGGCTATGAAGGCAATATGTCCATCAAATGGCTGCGCCGGCTGGAGATTTCCGACACGCCCTTCATGACCCGCGAAGAAACCTCGAAATACACCGACCTGCTGCCCGACGGCACGGCGCTGCAGTTTTCCTTTCTGATGGAAGCCAAGTCTGTCATCACTTACCCATCGGGCGAAATGCTCCTGCAGCAGCCCGGCTTTCATGAAATATCCGGACTGGCCTGGTCCGGCCGCGGCACCATCAAGCGCGTGGAAGTCTCGGTCAACGGTGGAAAGGACTGGCGCGATGCCATTCTGCACGGTCCGGTGCTCCCCATCTGTCACACACGCTTCAGCCTGCCTTGGGAATGGGATGGAAAAGAAGCCATTCTGCAAAGCCGCTGCACGGATGAAACCGGCTATGTGCAGCCGACGATAGGAGAACTGGTGCAGCAGCGCGGACTGAGGTCCGTCTATCACCTGAACGGCATTCAAAGCTGGAAAGTCGCCACAAGCGGGGAGGTATCCAATGTCCACCACTATTAAACACGCCTTGCTTGCCGCCGCAGCCGCTCTTGCCTGTACGGGCGCCGCGCAGGCGCAAACGCCGGCAAAGCCGGACGCGCAGGGCACTGCCGCGGCCTCGCCTCATGTCTATGGTTTCGGCACTGACATCGACGCCGGCGCGCTGACCCAGTTCGTCTCGCCGCTCCCGGACGGCAGAGGCCTGCCGGCCGGATCGGGCACCGTCATGCAGGGCCAGAAGGTCTACACGCAGCAGTGCCTGGCCTGCCATGGCGCCAAGCTCGAGGGCGGCATCGGCGACAGGCTCATCGGGGGCCGGGGCACCCTGCCCAAGTCGGACAATGGCGACCCGCCCATCAAGACCGTGGAAAGCTATTGGCCGTATGCGACAACGCTGTTCGACTACATCAAGCGGGCCATGCCGTTTACCTCGCCCAACAGCCTGTCGAACGATGACGTCTATGCAGTCACCGCCTACATCCTGTCCCAGGCCAAGATCGTCCCCGACGACACCACGCTGAACCAGGATACGCTGGCCAAAGTCAAGATGCCCAATCGCGACGGATTCAAGCCGGCCGACCGTTAACTGACGCTCGACGCTGTCTGGCTGCTTATGCTTTCAGGTAGTCCAGCAGCACCGGCATCATGAGTGCGGCGCCCATGACGATGAGTACGATGAAGGCCAGGCGCCGCATGGCCTCGGAGGAAAGCGGCGGTGGAAACCGGTTCCCCGCCACCGTCGCAATCGCCACCATGGGCAGGCACAGGGCGCTGAGCACAAGCACATCGGCGCCGATCTGCCCCTGCGCGCCTACAAACAGTGTGCGCACCAGCGCCACCACGGCATTGATGAAGATGAGCAGGCTGCGTATCTGCGGCAGGGTCATGGGTTGCCGATAAAGATGGAAAATCAGCGGAGGCCCGGGTATGCCGAACATACCGCCTATGATGCCGCCCAGGAAACCGTAATAGACAAAGCTGTACGGCCCCGTTACGCGGGACAGCGCGCGCGGCTTCCAGGCAAAATTGACGCCGCCATAGACGATGACCAGGCCCAGCAGCAACTGGATGATATCCGCCGCAGCGCCGCTCAGATAATTGAGCAATACCACGCCAAGCATACTGGCCGGAACGACGCCCGCCACCATGCACCATGCCAGCCGCCAGTCAATATGACGATGCGTGCTGCGCAAAGCGACACCGCTGTTGACCAGACCCACAAAGCTCACCACCGACGCCAGAGTTGCGATTGAGGCGATGCCCATCCCGCCGGCCAGCCCCATCACGATCATGGACAGGCCAAAACCGGTAACGGTCTGGAAATAGACCGCAATGACGACGATCAGGATGAAGGGCACAAGGACGGTAAAGCCGGGAATCATAGAAACTGCCCAATAAACGCTAAGCGCAATCCATGATTCTACAAAAAATGGAATGATTTGTACCGATTTTAATGATCCCTGCTCGCCAGTCGCACGCATACGAGGCTAAGTATTTCAAACAACATCTGGGCGCCGGCATGCGCAGTGTTGGCCGTGGCATCGTAAGGCGGCGACACCTCCACGACATCGCCTCCGACAATATTGATCCCCGCCAGGCCGCGCAGCAGATCCAGGGCCTCCCTGGTTGTGAGGCCGCCCACCTCCGGCGTGCCCGTCCCTGGCGCAAAGGCGGGGTCCAGGCTGTCGATATCGAAGGATACATAGACGGGGCTGTCGCCTACGACTTCACGCGCCTTGGCGACGACCGCCGCCATGCCCATGGCGTTTATTTCCTCGGCATGGATGACGGTCATTCCCGACTCATAGGAAAATTCCCACAAATATTCCGCCGAGCCCCGTATGCCTATCTGTATGGTTCGGGCGGGATCAAGCACGCCATCCAGCACCGCCTGCCGGAAGGGGCCGCCATGATGAAAGCGCGTACCCTCGAAGGGCCCCCCGGTATCGCAGTGCGCATCGATGTGGACCATCGCCAGTGGCTGCTCGCGGCCCAGCGCGCGCAGAATGGGCAAGGTGATGGAATGATCGCCGCCCACAGAAAGCGGAATCACCCCCGCTTCATGAATGGCCCGATAGGCAGCCTCGATATCGTGATGAGATTGCTCGAGACTAAAGCGGCTGTGCAGCGGCACGTCGCCGACATCGGCAACACGCAACTGCCTGGCAGGCACACACTTGAGAACATGGTTATAGGGGCCGATGCGCTCTATGGCGCGCAGCGCCCGCGGTCCGAACCGGCAGCCATTGCGGTTGGTAATACCCAGGTCCATGGGCACGCCCACCAGACAGGCCTGCAGATCGCCAAAATCCGGACAGGCCCAATCTATCTGCCGGAAGGCCGCATCCAGCAGGCTGGGCATTCCCGCATAAGGCGCGGGGCGCGTTCCGCGCTCATCAATGACATGCGCCGCCACAGCGCGAAAATGCGCATTGTGGATGGCGGCATCGTTCTTGCCGCCAAACCGGGCACGCAGCCTGGCCAGTTTCTTCTGCTCGTCATCCATGAGGATTCGTCGCCTCCTTGTGTGCCCGGTTTCCGGCATGCCGGCTGCCCGGCCTCCGGCACGCTTCGCCTATTTCGCCAGCCGGGCAAGGCCCTGCGCGAGGTCGTGTTTCAGATCATCCATGTCTTCAAGCCCGATCTGAAGACGCAGCGCCAGTCCTTCGGGCTTCCAGGAAGTGGCCGTTCTGTATTGGGTGCAATCAAAAGGAATGATCAGACTTTCATAGCCGCCCCAGGAAAAGCCCATGCCGAAAATTGCCATCCCGTCCAGCATTCGTGCCTGGTCTTCCTTGCTGAAACCCGGCTTGAGCACAATGGAGAATAATCCCGACGAGCCGGTGAAGTCGCGTTTCCAGTATTCGTGTCCGGGGCAGCTGTCGAATGCCGGATGCAGCACACGGCTGACCTCGGGCCGCGCCTGCAGCCACCGGGCCATTTCCAACCCCCTGCGCTCGGCTTCCTTGAGCCGCAAGTGCAGTGTGCGCATGCCGCGCAGCGCAAGCACGCAGTCGTCCGCGCCCGGCAACATCGCCAATGCGTCATACGTGGCGCGCAGCGCCGGCCAGCTCTCGGCATTGGCCGACACCAGACCGAGGAGCAGGTCTGAATGCCCCCCCAGGTATTTGGTGCCCGCTTCGACCGAAAGGTCCACGCCGTGATCGTGCGCCCTGAAAAAAACAGGGGTCGCCCAGGTATTGTCGATGATGGTCCTGATGCCGTGCTTGCGGGCCACGGCCACAATCGCGGGCACGTCCTGCACTTCCAGCGTCTGGGATCCCGGCGCTTCCAGGAAGATCGTCGACGTGTTCGGCTGAATCAGCGCCTCGATGCCGCTGCCCAGCATGGGATCGTAGTAAGTCGTGGCGACGTTGTACCGGGCCAGCATGCCGTTGCAAAAATTGCGCGTCGGACGATACACCGAATCGGGCATCAGGATATGGTCGCCGGCCTTGGTTGTGCTGAGCAGCGCCAGCGTGACAGCCCCCAGGCCCGACGGCGACAGCACCGTGCCGGCCGCGCCGCAAAGCTGCGTCCAGGCATCCTCCAGATTGGCAATCGTCGGCGAGCCCGCCGTGCCGTAGGAAAATCTGGCGCGCCGGTTTTCCAGGTCATCCATGGTCTTGTAGATGACGGTCGATCCTTTGTACAGCGGCGCATTGACAAAACCCTGCTGCTCGCCGGGATCGCGCCCGAGCCGGGTCAACTGCGTGGCAACATCGAAATCACTGTTCTGCTTACTGGACATATTATTTAACCTGCGCACTTCGCCCGAATCCTCAGGCGTTCACCATTACAAGAATCTGCCGCCCCTGTGGCCGGCAGCCCCGACACCGGCCCGCCTTGCCGTTGTACCGCGCAAGGCAGACGCAGCCTGATGAGTGATAGTAACGCCTGAGGGCGGCGCAGGGACGATTCAGCATCTCCACCCTGGACTAAGGGTAAACCTGTCAAATACCTGAATGACAGCCGGGATATGTTTGTCTATACTACGCGCCGGGTGTCACGTCCGCATCGTGTGGTCGCAGGGCAGGTTACAGCGCAGGTCGGGCCGCCGCGCGGAGACACCACGACCATGGCAAGAACCGACATGCGGCAATCCATGCCGCGCCCCCAGCAATACACCGAACGCGCCTTTTCAGTCATCGAGCGCATTCTGCATATCGAAGCCGTCAGCGGCATTACGCTGCTGCTCGCCGCCGCAGTCGCCCTCATCTGGGCCAACTCCCCGGCCGCCGGCGCCTATCACGACCTCTGGCATGCAAACCTGACCTTCGGCATCGGGCCTTATATCGTCTCGCAGTCGCTGCATTTCTGGGTCAACGACGGGCTGATGACAATATTCTTCCTGGTCGTGGGCATGGAAATCCGCCGGGAAATCCACGAAGGCGCGCTCTCCAGCCTCAAGCTCGCTTCGCTGCCTCTGGCGGCGGCGCTGGGCGGGGTCGTCGCTCCCGCGCTGATCTATGTCGCGCTCAATAGCGCCGATCCCGTGCAGTTGCAGGGCTGGGCAGTGCCCACCGCCACGGACATCGCCTTCGCGGTAGGCGTGCTGGCCTTGCTGGGCCGCTCCATCCCCGGCAATCTGCGCGTATTCCTGCTCGCAGTCGCCATCATCGACGACATCGTCGCGGTTCTGATCATCGCCCTCTTCTACTCAGGCGGCCTGGATTACTCCGGCCTGCTGGTGGCCGGCGCAGGCATCGTCGCCGTCCTGCTGATGCAGCGCATGGGCATAGGTTCGGCCTGGGCCTATATCGTGCCGGGCGCCGTCTTGTGGCTGGGCCTGCTGCAGACCGGCGCCCACCCCACACTCGCCGGGGTCGTACTCGGGCTCATGACGCCCGTGCTGCCGCGCTATCTTTCCAGGCATCCGGCAGAGCTGGCCCGTCATGCCGTCGACAAGCTGGAAGATCCGTCGACACCCGTCGATCCGCATCATGCCGGCGAACCGCTTAAAACACTGAAGATCGCACAGCGCGAGTTCCTGCCTCCCGTCACACGCGTACAGATGGTGCTGCACCCGTGGGTCGCCTACGGCGTGATGCCGCTCTTTGCACTGGCCAACGCCGGCGTGTCACTGCAGGGCATCGACCTGGGCGCCGGCAGCGCGCAGTGGGTCATGGTCGGCATCATCGTCGCACTGGTGATCGGCAAGCCCGCAGGCCTGCTGGCCGCCAGCTGGCTGGCCGTCAGGCTGGGCCTGTGCAGCCTGCCTCCCGGCGTCAACTGGAAGGGGCTGGGCCTGGTCGGCCTGCTGGCCGGCATCGGCTTTACCATGTCGATATTCATCGCCACGCTGGCCTTCGCCGACGCAAGCCTGCTGAGCGCGGCCAAGCTGGGCGTACTGGTAGCGTCTTCCGCGGCGGCGCTGCTGGGACTGGCCTGGGGCTTTTATTACAAGCGGCAGCAAAGCGCCGAGCCCTTACCTGCTAGACTTCCTGTTTGAACCGTCTACGGCAAACACTGTGACCACGAACTCATTTTCCTCGCTTCCCCTCTCGCCGGCCCAACTGGACAACCTGACGCAACTGGGCTATCTGGAAATGACACCCATCCAGTCACAGAGTCTGCCCGTCATCCTCGAAGGGCGCGACCTCATCGCCCAGGCCAAGACCGGCAGCGGCAAGACGGCCGCGTTCGGTCTTGGCATTCTGCACAATCTGGTGCCCAGTCGCTACGCCATCCAGGCGCTGGTGATCTGTCCCACCCGCGAGCTGTCCGAACAGGTGGCCGTCGAACTGCGCCGACTGGCGCGTGGCGACGGCAACATCAAAGTACTCACGCTGACGGGCGGCGCATCGGCCAGGCCCCAGGTCGAATCGCTGGCTCACGGCGCGCACATCATCGTGGGTACGCCAGGCCGCCTGCTGGATCACCTGGAGCGGCAAACTCTGGATCTGTCCACCGTCACCACCTTGGTGCTGGACGAGGCCGATCGCATGGTAGACATGGGGTTTTTCCCCGATGTGGTCGACATCGTCAACGTCTGTCCCGAAAAACGCCAGACGCTGCTGTTTTCGGCTACTTACCCGGACAGCATCCGCGATGATGCGGATCGCTTTCTGAACAATCCGGTGCAGGTCAAGGTCGAAACCCTGCACGACGACACCCAGATTGAACAGCATTTCTACCAGATCGACGAAGACCGCCGCTATGAAGCCACGGCCCGTCTGCTCAATCACTTCCAGCCCGAATCCACGCTGGCCTTCTGCAACACCAAGGCGCAGTGCGCCGAGCTTTCCGCTTACCTGCGCAACCAGGGATTCAGTGCGCTGGCACTGCATGGCGACATGGACCAGCGCGATCGCGACGACGTACTGGCCCAGTTCTCCAACCAGAGCTGCAACGTCCTGGTCGCCACGGACGTCGCCGCGCGCGGGCTGGACATTCCATCGCTGTCCGCTGTCATCAATGTGGAAATCACCCGGGATCCCCAGGTGCACGTGCATCGCATCGGACGCACCGGGCGCATGCAGGAAAAAGGCCTGGCGCTCAGCCTGTGCTCGGCCTCTGAACAATATGCCGCTTCGCAAATCGAAAAATACCTGGGCGAGCCGCTGCGCTGGTCTAATCTCGACACGATCAAGGCCGGCAAGGGGCGCCCCAGGCAGGCGCCCATGGTCACGCTGCTGGTGCTGGGCGGCAAGAAAGCCAAGCTGCGTGCCGGCGACCTGCTCGGCGCGCTCACCGGCGATGGCGGGCTCACGCGCGAGCAGGTCGGCAAGATCAGCATCACCGACCAGGTCAGCTACATTGCGCTCGATCGCAGCATCGCCCGCTCCGTCTACCCGCGTCTGAGCCGCATGCTGATCAAGGGCAAGCCGCAGCGGATGAAGCTGCTGGGCGGTTAGGGGCTGGTTTCAGCGCAGCGGTTGGGTCAATACATCGGTCAATGCCGTATTGACGTAATAGCTGCTGCGTCCGATCTTCTGCTTGACCAGAAACCCGCCTTCGGCCAGTGCGTCCAGGTATTTCGTGGCGGTCAGCCGCGACACCTGGAGGTCATGCTGCAAGTAGTCGATTTTGGTATATGGGTGCATGAACAGGTTGTTGATCAGGTCCTGGCTATAAAACCTGAACCCGGCGCGGATGCGACGCTTGTAGTCAAACAGCACACGCTTGATTCCGTTGATGGTCGACATGGTGTGCCCCGCAGTCTGCTCGACGGCCTCAAGCATGTAGAGCACCCAGTCCTCCCAGGTACCGTCGTCCCGTACACGTTGCAGCAAGCGGTAATAGTCCGCCTTGGTCCGCACAATGTAACTGCTCAGGTACAAAACCGGAACATCCAGCAAGCCTTGCTGCACGAGATACAGCACGTTCAATATACGGCACGTGCGGCCGTTTCCATCGTAAAAGGGATGGATGCTCTCAAACTGGTGATGAATCAGCGCCATCTTGATGAGCGGATCGGCGTCAAATGCATCGGCCTCATTGATGAAGCGCTCCAGATCGCGCATGAGCCGCACAATCTCGTCCGGATCCTGTGGCGGGGTATAGACCGTCGCCCCGTCCTCGCGCTTGAGGGCCGTGCCTGGCAGCTTCCGAAAACCCGCGCTATTGCGCTCCAGCTCAGCCTGAATATCCGCAATGGCATTGCTGGTGATCAGCCCGGTTTCCACCACGCGCGCGAAACCCAGCCGTAAGGCCTGCCGATAGCGCAGCACCTCCTTGGCAGCGGGATGCATGCCGTCTTCCGATGCCAGCTCGTCCCTGAACAGCTCATCGTGCGTAGTGACGATATTTTCGATCTCAGAACTGTCTTTCGCCTCCTGCAGCACAAGTGCGTTGATCAGTATGCCCTGATTGGGGATGGACGCTGCCACCCCTTTCAGCTCGGCCAGCACCCGTGCGGCGACAGCCAGTTTTTTCAGGATGACCGGTGTATCAAAACGCACGGGATCAAGCGTGGTCAGGGAAGGAAGCGACACCATTTGCAAGCATCCAAAGTAAGCGCAGAAACATGTATAGAAAAAAGCGGTTTCATATACACGTGATGGCAAACATGTATAGAAAAACCTATTTTTCTATACATATTAGCCTCAACATGTATAGAAAACACGAAATTTTATACATATCAGTCATGACATGTATAGATAAGGCCTGTTTTCTATACATGTTCACCGCGTCGCGTTTATCCCCTATACTACTCAGCACGCAGGGGTACTCGCCGGGTTTGTTCGGTGGGTTGAGATAAAACCCTTCGTACCAGTACGGATAACGCCGATGCTGGGAGCGTGCTCGTATCTTCACTGACCTGCGTCCTCTGCTGGCGCTGCGTCATACTTCCTATAGTCACGAGACAATTCCCTATCGGCTCCATTTATTTTTTTGGAGCACGCCTTGAAGTCCAATCCAGCTTTTTCAGCACTTGATGCCACCGTCGACACGGCTGCCATCGCCCCGCTTCCCTGCTCGCGCAAAGTCTATGTGACCGGATCCCGGCCCGACCTGCGCGTACCGTTTCGCGAGATATCGCAGGATGACACGCCGACCATGTTCGGCGGCGAGAAGAATCCCCCTCTGACGATCTACGACACCAGCGGTCCCTACACGGATCCGACGGCCGTAATCGACCTGCGCAAGGGACTCGCGCCCTTGCGCGAAGCCTGGATTACCGAACGCGACGACACCGATGTGCTGGACGACATCAGCAGCGACTATGGCCGCATGCGCCAGCAGGATAACAGCCTGGACCATATGCGGTTTCCCCGCGTGCGTGCGCCTCGCTGCGCGAAAGCCGGCTGTAACGTCTCGCAGATGCATTATGCGCGCCGCGGCATCATCACGCCCGAGATGGAGTTCGTGGCCCTGCGCGAGAACCTGCGCCGCGAAGAATATATCGAGGCATTGCGCACCAGCGGACCCGAGGGCGAAAAGCTGGCCAAGCGCATGCTGCGCCAGCATCCCGGCCAATCGTTCGGCGCAGCCATCCCCGCCTCCATCACCCCTGAATTCGTGCGTGACGAAATCGCTCGCGGGCGCGCCATCATCCCCGCCAACATCAACCACCCCGAAATCGAGCCCATGGCCATCGGCCGCAACTTCCTGGTCAAGATCAACGCCAACATCGGCAACTCGGCGCTGGGCTCCAGCATCAGTGATGAAGTCGAGAAAATGACCTGGGCGATACGCTGGGGCGGCGACACCGTCATGGACCTGTCGACCGGCAAAAACATCCACGAGACGCGCGAATGGATACTGCGCAACTCGCCGGTTCCCATCGGCACCGTTCCCATCTACCAGGCGCTCGAAAAAGTGAATGGCAAGGCAGAGGAGCTGACCTGGGAGATTTTCCGCGATACGCTGATCGAGCAGGCCGAACAGGGTGTGGATTACTTCACCATTCATGCCGGCGTGCGCCTGCCCTTCATTCCCATGACGGCCGACCGCATGACGGGAATCGTCTCGCGCGGCGGCTCCATCATGGCCAAGTGGTGTCTTGCGCATCATCGGGAGAGCTTTCTGTATGAGCGCTTCGACGAAATATGCGAGATCATGAAAGCCTACGACGTGAGCTTTTCCCTGGGCGATGGCCTGCGGCCCGGTTCAGGCTATGACGCCAACGACGAAGCCCAGTTCGCCGAACTCAAGACGCTGGGCGAACTCACTCAGGTCGCGTGGAAACATGATGTTCAGGTAATGATCGAAGGCCCTGGCCATGTACCCATGCACCTGATCAAAGAAAACATGGACATGCAGCTTGAGCACTGCCACGAAGCGCCCTTCTATACACTGGGCCCGCTGACGACAGACATCGCGCCTGGATATGACCACATCACTTCAGGCATAGGCGCCGCGATCATCGGCTGGTACGGCACGGCCATGCTGTGCTATGTCACCCCCAAGGAGCACCTGGGCCTGCCCGACAAGCAGGACGTCAAGGACGGCATCATCACCTACAAGATTGCCGCCCACGCCGCTGACCTGGCCAAAGGGCATCCCGGCGCAGCTATCCGCGACAACGCTCTGTCCAAGGCGCGCTTCGAATTCCGCTGGGAGGACCAGTTCAACCTGGGCCTGGACCCCGACACAGCACGCGCCTTCCATGACGAGACCCTGCCCAAGGACTCCATGAAAGTAGCGCACTTCTGCTCCATGTGCGGTCCGCATTTCTGCAGCATGAAGATCACGCAAGACGTCCGGGAGTATGCGAAGAACAAGGGGCTGAACGAAGAACAGGCCCTGCGTGAAGGCATGCAGGAAAAATCGGTGGAGTTCCGCGAAAAAGGCGCCCGTATTTATCACCAAGCATAGCGACGGCGAGTCTGGCCTGGCCGATTTTTGGCACAAACCGAGCATTGTTCCCTTGAGCGTGCCGGCTGCCAAGATGGTGGGGTGCGGGCTCATCCGTCTTTTGGCATAAACCGACCCGACCACGTTGGATTCACCTTTCGACATCAAACAGCCACATTGACCATTCCCCGCCCTTGCGCGGCGGTGCTGCCCAGGGCTGAACGGGCAGGTTGTGCAGGCGCCGCGTGTTGGTCTGGAGCGGGGAGGCAAGGCCGCAACTGCTCGAGCACGACGCTTGTGCACAGTCCTGTGGACTGTGCACCGTGCGAGTTTTGCGGCCGCCCCGATCCAGGCCAACACGCGGGGAGTCCCGCAGGGACCGCCGGAACATGCCCGGGCAGCCCTGGGCAGCACCACCGCGCCTTAAGAAACCTGAAAATGCACCGGGTACAGCACCGCCACGCCTTAAGAAACCTGAAAATGCACCGGATACAGCACCGCCGCACCTTAAGAAACCTGAAAAACACACCGGCATACGGCGTCCCCAGCCGACCAGACTCAATGCAGAATATCCGCCAGAAACTTCTTCGCCCGATCATGCTTCGGCGCGCAAAAGAACTCCTCGGGTGGACTATCTTCAAGGATTTCGCCCTGGTCCATGAACCAGATGCGATCGGCCACCTCGCGCGCAAAGTTCATCTCATGCGTCACGCACACCATCGTCATCCCTTCTGACGCCAGCGTTTTCATCACACCCAGCACCTCGCCCACCATTTCCGGATCAAGCGCACTGGTTGGCTCATCGAACAGGATCAGGGAAGGCTTTTGCGCCAGCGCCCGCGCAATCGCCACACGCTGCTGCTGACCCCCAGACAGATTGGCCGGCATCTCGTTTACCTTGGCAGCCAGCCCCACTTTTTCCAGCAACGACTCGGCCAGGTCATAGGCTTCCTTGCGCGAACACCCGCCCACCTTCATCGGAGACAGCGCGATATTGTCTTTGACAGACAGATGAGGAAACAGATTGAACTGCTGGAACACAAAGCCTATTCCCGCCCGCAGGCGATTGATATCCAGCTTTGCATCCGTAATGTTTTCCCCCTGGACGCGTATCGTACCGCTCTGAATCTCTTCCAGTTTGTTGATGGTGCGGATCATGGTCGATTTTCCTGAGCCCGACGGCCCGCACACCACCAGCACCTCTCCCTTCGCCACCTCGCCGCAGACATTGTTCAATGCGTGATACTGCTTGTACCACTTGTTGACGCCTTCGAACTGAATCATCGATATCTCCTATGGGTTACGCCATGATGCCCATGCGCTTGTTGTACAGGTGCACCTCGAGCACTTTTGCAAGGCGGGACAACAAGGCGCAAAGCAGAAAGTAGAACAGCGCAAGAATCAGATAGGTACGCAAGGTACCGGTCAGCTCAATGCTGTTTATCTGCTGTGCCGAAAAAGCCGCCTCCTGGACACCAATGATGTAGGCGATGGAGGTTGCCTTGATGGTGGAAACAAACTGATTGAGCAGCGAAGGGATCATATTGCTGAGCGCCTGCGGCAGCTGCACAAAAAGCAAAGTCTTGAAGTAGCCCAGCCCTATCGCCCGCGAGGCTTCGACCTGCCCGGCCGGCAGCGACTCCAGGCCGGCGCGGATAATCTCGGCCAGAAAAGCGGACTCATACACAATGATGGCGGCCAGTGCTGTCGAGAATGCCGGCACTTCCGTGCCTATCAACTCAGGCAGCAGGAAATAGGCCCAGAAGATGATCATGATCAACGGAATGGACCGGAAGGTGTATACCCATGCCGTGGACACCGCCTTGACAGGCTTGCAATGGCTGGTGCGCGCAACGCCGATCAACAGCGCAAACGGGAAGGCGCCGCACAGACCCAGCGATGCCAGCAACAGTGTACCGGCGAAGCCGCCTATCGGACCGTTGGGCCAGGAGCCGACCAGAAACATCAAACCGTAGGTATTGAGAAAATCAATCATGTTCAGCTCTTGAAGCTTGACGGATACTTGCGCGCCACCTGTGCGCCCAGACCTGCGATCATCAGCGAGATCACCAGGTATATCAGTGTGGAGATCATGAAAATCTGAAAGGTCTGGAACGTGGCATTTTCTATCTTCTTTACCTGATAGGTCAGCTCCGTCACGCCGATCACCATCGCCAGACTGGTGTCCTTGAACAGGATCAAAGAGCGGTTGATGATAGGCGGCACGGCATAGCGAACTGCCTGCGGCATGATCACGTAGCGCATCGCCTGCAATGCGCCCAGCCCTACGGCACGGGCTGCCTCAACCTGCGTGGCCGCAATCGCCTTGATGCCCGACCGGATATCCTCGTAGTAATAAGCGCTCACGTTAAGCGACAGTGCGATCAATGCGAACGAGAACTCCGTATTGCCCTGATTGATCCACAGGCGCAAGGCTTTGGGCAGCACTTCAGGCATGCCGAAGTACCACACCAGAATCTGCACCACCGTCGGCACATTCCTGTGATACTCCACATACAGTGCAATCACCGCCCGTATGATTTTCGACGGAATCAGATTGACGGCAGACAACAGCAGCGCAATCGTGAATCCACAGACCAGCGCGCCGATAAAGAGACGCAGCGTGACCGCTACGCCTTTTGCCAGCATGCCCATGATCTCCGGATCGGACAGCATGGAGGATAGAGAAAAATCCATAAACAGCACTAGGGGCGACGGTGCGCCCCCTCCTTTCAGGTGGGCGACGCGTCGACGGGTATCACCTCGAAGCTGCGTTTCAGCTTGTAGATGGACTGCTGTCCCATCCACTTGTCGAAGATACGGCTCAATTCCCCGCTTTTGTCCAGCGCAACAATGGCCTCGTTCACGGCCTGCTGCAACGCGGGCTCACCCTTGTTCATGATGATGCCGATGTGCTCTGTGTACGTCGGCTCGGACAACAGCTCCATCGGAGAGTCGGTCTTCTGGGAGTCGTTGGCAAAGCGGCGCAGCACCAGCTCGCCAGCCGTCATTGCAGCAACCTTGTCGTTCTGCAGTCCCAGATAGCACTGCGAAATATTCTGGAAGGTGAGCACGTCGGCGCCCTTGATCACCTTCTGGGCAATCGCGGCCGAGCTGGAGCCCGAAGACGCGCACACTTTCTTGCCTTTCAGGTCTGCCAGCGACTTGATGCCCGAGTCCTTCTTCACCAGCACCTTTATATAACCCTGGAGATACTGCTTGCTGAAATCGACCTGCTCGGCACGCTTGGGCAGCCATGCAACCGCCCCGGCCACCACATCCACCCGGCCCATTTTCACCTCGGGTATGCGCGCCTCCGTCGACAGCGGCTTATGTTCGAACTTCACGCCCATCTGCTTGGCAATGGCCTTGCACATATCCACGTCGTAGCCGACATATTCGCGCGTCTTGGGATCCTGGAAGCCGTAGGGCGAACTGGCATTCTGTGTGCCGCAAATCAAGGTGCCCCGCTGCTTGATGTCATCCAGCCTGCCGGCCAAGGCAGCGCTGGTCCATACGGTGGCAAGGGCAATGACGCCCATGATGGCTGTTTTTTTGAATTGAAATTTCACAGCGTTGTCTCCTGTATTTTGATTCAGAAATCAATTGAAAACGTATTGCGTTCCTGCTCGTCTATCTGGGAAATCAGATTGGTTTCCCACTCCAGATACCGGCGCGCAGCCTCTTTGTTGCCGTCATGGCGGTCGTGTACAAAAAACAGATAATCAATGCAGGCGGCGTCGGGCAGTACGTCCTTTCCTGTCATGACAGGCAGTCCTGAGTCCCTCAACCCTTGCGCATCAACGACGCAGACATAAACACGCGCAACACCCGCCTGCTCCAGATCCCCGGCCAGCACCTGCAGCCCTGCCAGACTGGCGCCCAGCAGCAGCACCGGCCTGTCGCGAACTTCCCCCAGCTGCTCGAGCAGCACAGGACGTATAGTCCAGGCCGAATCCTTGAGGCAGAGCGCACGGTATGCCATGCTGGATCGCGCATCCAGGATATGGACATCGGGATGCGCGGCCACAAACTCCGCAAGCTTTACCGCAGGAATCTCCGTCGTGCGTTCAAGCGCAGGGCGGTGGACGGGTACTGCCAGCGCATCAGACAAATGCTGCGCATCCGCCAGGAGATACACCTCCCAGCCCAACTGCTTGAGCCAGCTCGCCACCATCGGCGCCCGTATGCCGTCCATGTCGCACAGCACCACTCTGGCTTTGCGCACGCCGACGTACTGATCCGTTGCCTGGATAAGCTGGCCGCCGGGCGCATGCTGGACAATACCGGGCCAGTCGCTGGAGCGGAACTCTTCCTCAGTGCGTACGTCGCACAGAAACACCGTGCGGCTGTCCTCGTTCAGCCAGGCATGCACCTGTTCCGCATCCACAGACACCAGGCCAAACCGTTCCTTCACACGCGCGGCGCATTCGCGCAGACTGTCTCGGGAGGCTTCGCTGATCTGCTCAGGATAGATACGCTCGGCCCCGTGCTCCAGGGGAAAATCCTGCAGATACCATCCCTGCGTGCCGTTCTCCAGCGCATAGACCTTGTTCGGTATGCCCAGATGAATCAGCGTCTGCGCGCCGATGATGCTGCGCGTTCGGCCTGCGCAATTGACGACGATGGTCGTCTCGGGGTCGGGCACCAGTTCCTGCACTCGCAGGGCCAGCTCACCGTTCGGGCAACACACCGCACCCGGGATACTCATCTTGCGGTATTCCGCAATCGGGCGCCCGTCCAGCACCATCACCTGTTCGCGATCATCGCTCAACATCTCATTGAGACGGGCCGCCGACACGCTGGGCGTGCCGTAGGCATGCTCGGCAAGCTCGCCAAACGTCTTGCTCGGCAGATTGACCCCTGCGAAGGTCGCATATCCTGCCGCCTTCCAGGCTTCCATGCCGCCACGCAGAATATGAACATCGCCATAACCCATGCCGGCAAGCACACGCGCAGCGGCCTGCACCGCGCGCTCGGTCTGCTGATCGCCATACAGCACGACGCGCGCCGCCTTGCGCGGCACCAGCCTGAGAATATTCAGTTCCAGCACGCTATAAGGCAGCGGTACGGCAAAAAAGAGATGATTCTCGCCGTACTGACCATGCTCACGCACATCGAGCAAGGCAAGCTCCGCTTCATCGTGAATCCAGGTTTTGAGCTGATGCGCATCGACATAGCGCAAAGAAGGTGAAGTCATGTTGCAGTCTTTAAGTTTTTCAATGGAATCGTTCAGGCCAGGGCGGCAAACATGCGGCCCAGGTCGTCTTTCAGGTCTTCAAGCCCTTCCAGGCCAATATGCAGGCGAAGCAGATAGCCCGGTGCGGCCAGGCGCGTACGCGCAGGATCCACCGGAAGCGCCAGGCTTTCATAGCCGCCCCAGGAAGACCCAATACCAAACAGCTGCATGCCATCTATGGCCTGCTCAACACGGTCAGCGCTGAGTGCAGGATCGAACTCAATGGTCAGCAGACCATTGCTGCCCTGCGCATCGCGCTGCCATAACGCATGGCTGGCGTCCCCCGGCGAGGCGGGATGCCACACCGAGCAGACTGCCGGCTGATTCTCCAGCCATCCCGCGATGTCCAATGCGCTTTGCGCATGGCGCTCCAGCCGCAATTGCAGCGTACGCAGCCCTCGCAGCACCAGAAAGGCATCCTCGGCGGCCACCGTCTGCCCGAGATTGATGCTCACGTTCTCAATGGCCGCAAAGTTCGCCTCGTTCGTCGTGACCGAACCCATCATCACATCGGAGTGCCCTCCGAGATACTTGGTGGCAGCCAGTATCGAGATATCGCATCCGAGTGCCAGCGGCTGATAGTTCAGGCTGGAACCCCATGTATTGTCCGCGCACAGCAGAACGCCGCGCTCCCGGCATATGCGCGACATGGCAGGAAGGTCGAGCATGTCGTAGAGCAGAGAGCCGGGCGACTCGGCATAGACCATGCGTGTTTCGGCACGCAGGTGACGCTGCCAGTCGGCGTCGTCCGCATCGAAAAAACTGTAGGCGATACCGTAGTTGGCCAACTGTGTTGCGCACAGCCGCCTGACAGGCTCGTAGACGCCGGCAGAAATCAGCACATGATCGCCGCACTTCAGACAGGCCAGCAGCGTGGCGGCAATCGCCGCCAGTCCCGTGGGAAACAGCTGGGTCCGGTATCCGCCTTCCAGTTCCGTAATGGCATCCTCGAGCGCATGAACCGTTTCGTTTCCACGTGCGCCGTAGGACAGCACTCTTTCCTGTTCGCGCAGCGCGCGCGTAGTACGCCACTGCGCCACACTCTCGAAGAGATAAGTGCTGCCCTTGACGATAGGCGTATTGGCCCACCCCGACGCCGGCCTGCCCAGCCTGGCAAGCTGCGTGGACCTGGACGCCACCGCCATCAGCTGTCGCTCCGCCGGGTCTTGACGCCCACCGGCATGATGCTGCAGGTGTTGTTTTCAAGGTCGTAGCCGACGCGTTCGTGCAGCTTTTCCAGCGCCAGGCCATACATATGAAGGTGGCGGATACCGTTTTCGTCCTCAATCCGCACAGCGTGGATATCTTCGGCGAGCAGCCCTATCCCTTCACCCGGCCCCACCTGCTTCTCTCCTGTCTGCACCAGTGTGGCATGACCCGGCTTGCTGCCGTCATCGGTGCGTTCATAAAGATAGTTGCTCTCCGTGCCCTGCACCGCAGCGATGCAGGCCCAGGTCGTGTGATTGTGCGGCACAATTTTCTTGCCCGGCCGCATCACGTTCAGATACAGCGCGTAGGTGCTGTCAGATTCTTCGTGTATGAGATAACGGGCTTGCAGTTCGTTTTCCGCAGGCGCCGGATAGTCATCGGCGGACCACCATTCCTTATGGGAGGCGACCTCGATCAGCGCGTTCAGAACGGCATCCAAACGCTGGCGGTCTACTTCCTGACCCGTTTGCGTCTTGGCGATATCGACAAGACCGGCAACAGCGGCCTGTTTTTCATGCTTCATGTTCATGTGCATCTCCTTGAATAGAGGCGAATATAGAGGTTGATGTAAAGCGGGCACAAATTAATTGTGGTAAGAAATACATAAGCAATGCTAATCTTTCTCCTATGCAAGGCCCTTTAGGGAGTGGCAAAATATAAGGGAATTCCCTATGAAGAATCTGGACCTGGATCTGCTTCGCACGCTGGTAACCATCGAAAAGACTAATACTTTTTCGGGTGCGGGGGAAATTCTGTTCAAAACCCAGTCTGCGATCACGCAGCAGATGCAAAAGCTGGAAAGCCAGCTCGGCTGCGCGCTGTTCCAGAAGAAGGGCCGCCGGCGCATACTCACCCCCCAGGGCAAGCAGATGGCCGACTACGGCCGCCGCCTGCTCGCAATCAACGACGAGGCACTGCGCACGGTGGGGCAGCAGCAAATGGAGGGCCAGATACGCTTTGGCGCGCCGCTGGATGTCGCCGACACCATCTTGCCGCCGATTCTCACCCACATTGCCAGGCATGCGCCAAAAGTACGGCTCGAAATCCGCGTGGACCGCAGCCCCTTTTTGATGGATGCCCTGCTGTCCGGCGATATAGACCTGACCATATCGACCAGGAAGGACGCGGAACTGAACGGCTTTGCCTTGCGCACCTCACCCATCGCCTGGATCGCCGCCGCGGACTATGTCTACAACAAGCGGGCTCCCCTGCCGCTGATCCTTGCCGATGAGCGCAGCATATTCAGAAAGATTGCCCTTGAGGGGCTTGAGCAGACAGGCCTGACCTGGCACATCAATTACCTCGCCCCCACACTGGTTGGCATCAAGGCCGCCGTACGTGCAGGGCTTGGCGTGACGGCAAGAAGCATAGAGTTTCTTGGCCCGGACATGCGCGTGCTGGGCGAGGCGGACGGCCTGCCCGCCCTGCCGCCCATCACCTATCGCCTGTGGACGCGCAAAGACACGATCAGCCCGCTGACGCTGCATATCTATGAAATGCTCAAACAGCATTTTGAACAAATGGAACCCGAGGCCGCATGAGCCGGCACGCGCAGGAGGTTGACGGCCATTCGGCAAGAGACGATACTGCGCCAAGAAGCAGAAAAACGACCCGGGACTTGCCTTCCCGTCATGCATGACACGCAGCGCAGCACCGACTATTGTCCACCACCCAAGGAGTCAGTCAATGAGCGGCAGTTTTCAACTGAAAAAATCCGGCACGCAGTTCATGTTCAACCTGAAAGCATCCAACGGACAGATTATTCTGACCAGCGAACGCTACAACACCAAGCAGGCAGCCACGGACGGCATCGCCTCGGTCAGGCAGAACGGGCCTGACGATGGGCGCTACCAAAGGCTGGAAGCCAAGGACGGCTCTCCCTATTTCGTGCTCGGCGCCCGCAACGGCCAGACCATAGGCCGAAGCGAAATGTACAAAAGCGTGGCCTCGCGCGAAGGCGGTATCGAATCCGTCAAGAAACACGCGCCCGACGCCGTCATCAAAGACGAAACCTGAAGGCGCAAGGCCGCGGGACGGCTCGCCGCCCCGCGCTTCATCTGGCGCCGCTGCGTTCCCAGGCGCCCCTATTCCCTATTCAATTACCGGAGACTTTCACATCATGTCGCCCGTATCGACGGCTTCTCGCTGCCTGTTCTGCGCCATCGCCAAGGGCGACATTCCCGCCACCATCGTTCACGAAACCGAGCGTCTCATCGCCTTCCTGGATATCCAGCCCATACGGCCGGGCCATCTGCTGATCGTGCCGCGCCAGCATACGGATTACTTCGAGAATCTGCCGCCAGACCTCGCCGCCGAAATCATGCTGTTGGGCCAGAAGATGGCGACCGCCATGAAAGCACACTACGGTGTGGAGCGCGTGGGATTTTTCTTTACCGGAACCGATATCGCCCATGTCCATGCGCACGTAGTGCCCATGCATACCGCCAGCGACATCACATCCACGCAATACATTGCCGAGCAGAATCTGACCATACGCCCCGCCGCCAGGGCGACAGACAGCGAGCTGGCCGAGGCAGCAGCTGCGCTGCGAATGTAGCGATACAATTGCACGCTGGCCCAGGCTCGAACTGAAAGCTGCCTGCCTGATGCATCTGATTCAACTCCAACGCGCGCAATACCTATGACAATGACCATACCCGCAGGATTCGTAGAGCGAACCGACACCAGCGACTTTCTCCGGTTATGCGGACCATTTTACGAACAGCGCGAAAATGGCCGCCTCACCGCCCTAGCCCTCGGCATCCAGGACAAACACCGTAACCTGCGCAATATCACCCATGGCGGCATGCTCATGACGCTTGCCGACAGTGTGCTGGGCGACTTTATCGTCGACAACTACGACGAGGAAATCGGTCTGGTGACCGTCAGCATGTCCAGCGAATTCCTGCGCCCTGCACAAGTCAATGACTGGGTCGTCGCACGCGCCAGCATCAACAAAAAAGGCAGGCGTCTGGCATTTGCCGAATGCACGCTCAGCGTGAACGACACGCCCATATTCCGCGCCAGCGGCGTCTTTGCGCTGGTGGAGCCTCAAGGGCGGCGCTAGCCTGCCTCTGGCGGCAGACAGGGCACCCGCTCCCATTTAACGGTGGGCGGCCACAAACCGCCAGGAATGTTTATTTCACGCTTGCATTTAAATAGCACACGATTTAATATCGCACTCATGAACTCTCGCAGCCAAAAAGCCAACAAGGAAAAGCCTGCCCAGCCCAGCCTGCTGCTTGATCAGCAATTGTGCTTCGCGCTGTATTCCACCACGTTGGCCATGAACAAGGTCTATCGCCGCTTATTGAGCAGTCTGGGGCTCACCTACCCTCAGTACCTCGTCATGCTGGTGCTGTGGGAGCAAGACAGGCTTAGCGTCTCAGCCATCGGCGAGCGCCTGTTTCTGGACTCCGCCACACTCACACCGCTGCTCAAGCGGCTCGAGACAGCGGGTTTGCTTGATCGCACACGCTCCGCGTCGGACGAGCGGCAGGTCGTGGTATCGCTCACCCGTGAAGGCAAGGCCTTGAAGACCAAGACCAAATCCGTACCAGAGTCGGTACTGTGCGCGGCCAACTGCTCGGCCGACCAGATCCAGTCCATCAAGACGGCGCTGGAAATCTTGCGGACGAACCTGGCAGATACAGCCACGCCAGGCGTGACCTGAAAGGCCGCCACAACAGACGGAAACATTCATTTCATATTTATATAGCACACTATTAAATAGCACATAAAACACCGGCCAAGGCGGACCGGAGCGTCAACAAACCATCCGCCAACGCAGTCTTTTTTTACAACCGAACAGGAGATTTTCCATGTCTATCGAAAAAGTTGCCTATCGCGCACAAGCCACTGCCAACGGAGGCCGCGACGGCCGGGCTGTATCGTCCGACGGCGCACTGGACGTCAAACTGGCTACCCCGACGGAGTTGGGCGGCGCAGGCGGCGAGGGCACCAATCCCGAGCAATTGTTCGCAGCCGGCTATTCCGCCTGCTTCCTGGGCGCGCTCAAGCTGGTCGCTTCCCGCGAAAAAGTCGCATTACCCGCCGACACCAGCATACAGGGCACCGTTGGCATCGGGCCGATTCCCACAGGTTTCGGCATCGAGGTTGAACTGAAGATCTCCGCCCCCGGCGTGGATCGCGAGCAGCTCCAGGGACTGGTCGACAAAGCGCATATCGTGTGCCCCTACTCCAACGCCACACGCGGCAATATCGATGTGACGCTGACTCTGGCCTGATTGCCAGGCAGGACGGGGCAACGCGCCCCACTTTGCGGCCCTGCCCTGACCATGTCTGGTCGTCAGGGCAAGGCCGCAATAGTTTGCGCGACGGCGGCTGTCAGCTTCTTGCCGTATGGCACATGCAGGAACTCATTGGGTCCATGGGCGTTCGACTTGGGGCCCAGCACCCCGCACACCATGAACTGAGAATGGGGAAAACCTTCCTGCAGCAGGGTCATCAAGGGAATCGTGCCGCCTTGTCCAATGTAGCCACACGGCGCGCCATAGTGCTGCTGCGAAGCGGTATCCAGGGCCTGCGTCAGCCAGTCTGACGAGGCCGGCGCATTCCAGCCCGTGGCAATGCCGGCATCCGGCCGGAATACGACCCTGGCGTTGTAAGGCGCATCATCCTCCAGCAACTGCTTGAGTTCCTGCGATGCCGCGCCTGCATCTATCAGCGGCGGCAGCCGCAGGGACAGTTTGAACGCCGTACGTGGACGCAGTACGTTTCCTGCGTTACCGATAGGCGGCAACCCTTCCGCCCCCGTAACGGAGAGCGTAGGACGCCAGGTGCGGTTGATCAGCGCCTGCTCCGGATCCGTGGTCATAGGCAACACGAAGCCGCCGTCCGCCCCGCAACTCCAGGGCATGCGCCGCCAGACCTCATCGCCCAGAATACGCGCCGTGGCGCTCGCCTGCTCGATACGGTCCGGAGGTATCTCGCAGTGAAAGCTTTCAGGCAGCAGGCGGCCTGTCTTGCTGTCTTCGAGGCGGTCCAGCACATGGCGCAAAATGCGAAAGCTTGACGGCACCACCCCGCTGGAGTCGCCCGAATGCACGCCTTCGTCCAGCACCTGCACCTCCAGTGTGCCGCTGATCATGCCGCGCAGCGAGGTGGTCATCCATAACTGGTCATAATTGCCTGCGCCCGAGTCCAGACAGACCACCAGCGCCACATTGCCCATGCGCCCGCGCAGCGCATCCACGTAGGGCAGCAAATCGTAACTGCCCGACTCTTCACAGGTTTCGATCAGGCCAACGCAGCGTGGTCGCGGAATGCCCTGCTTGTCCAATGCCAGCACAGCCGTCAACGAGGCATAAACTGCATAGCCGTCATCGGCGCCGCCACGCCCATAAAGTTTGCCGTCTTCATATTTGGGCGTCCAGGGCCCCAGACCGGTGCGCCAGCCGGAAAACTCGGGCTGCTTGTCCAGGTGGCCGTACATCAGCACCGTATCGCCGTTATCCTTGCGAGTGGCCGGCGCCTCGAAGTAGATCACCGGTGTCCGGCCAGGCAGGCGCACGATCTCCAGCGTCAGCCCGCCGACCTTCTGCGCCTCGACCCACCGGGCCGCGTCACGGATCACCCGCTCAAGATACTGGTTTTTTTCCCAGTCCGGATCGAAAGCGGGGCTTTTGGCGGGAATGGCGATGTAATCGACAAGCGCAGGGATGATTTCGCGATCCCATTTCTCGTCAACAAAAACCTGCATGGCATGGGGATCGAGCTCTGGCGGCAGTGCGTCATCGGGCAAGCGGGCATTCATTGCGGCTCCTTGGCAATAAATCGAAGAAATGGACTCGTGGCCTGTGGTACAAACATTCCATGACAACATGGTATATCCTGCCCAACGGCAACATCAAGAACATTAACGGCCTCGAACTGCAGCCCGAAAAAGACTGGTTTCCCACAGACGAGAGTCTGGCGGACTATGTCGATGCCGAGCGCGAAACCGGCAAGCCCCAGGAACAGATCATCAAACAGCTGATGGATCTGGCGATAGAATGCGAAGCATGGGCCCAGGACAATCTGGGCTGACAGAACACAAAACGCCTCATGAGCCTGGAATCCGTACAGCAGTCTGAACCTTACTGAGTATCCCTGACCTTGACGGTATCGGGACTCTGTCCCGGCAACTCCTTCACTCCACTGCTGTTGACGACAGGCAATTGAATCAGCTCGTCCAGCGACAGCCCCTTTTCCTTCAGCAAGGCTTCAATTGCAGGCCGCAGACTGCCCAGGGATTCCTGCACGGCGTCGCGCACGGTATCAACCATGACCTGCGTGCCGCGCTCGATTTCGATGTTGAGCCTGTCGCCAGCAACTTTCTGCTCGAACACAGTCGCCCTGCGCGTTTCCGGGATCAGCCAGACCTCGAACCAGCCATCGCGCTTGTCCACCTCCGAGACGGTCAGGCTGGCGCCATTGACAGCGATATAGCCCTTGGCAAAGATGTACTTGCGAAAAGCGCGTGGGATATGAATACGCAGAACCCGATTGTTATCCAGAGTCCGCACATGCTCTATCTCAGCCGAAAAGTCCACATGCCCGGACAGCGGGTGCCCTCCGATCTCGGCGCCGTCCCTGGCCGCACGCTCGACGTTGACGGTCGCGCCCGGCACATAGCCGCCCAGCGTTGTCAGGTTCAGGCTTTGCAGCATGACGTCGAAGGCAGCATGCGCCGGCGCAAGCAGTTCCGTGACGGTAAGGCAGACACCGTCCACGGACACGCTGGCGCCTATGGCCAGCCCATCGCAAAATCCATCCGGAAACTCAATCTCGAATGTGCGCAGCCCCTCACGGTCATGCACGGAGGCAATGGTTGCGACCGCCTGGATGATTCCTGTAAACATGATGATTACTCGCTATGATCGAGCGCGGCAGCCAGGCTGCCCAGGCTCCTGATCGTCGACGCACATGCCCGAGCAGCCTCTACGCCCTTCACCTGAAAGTGCCGATAGAAAAACTGCTGGTGCTCCTCGCCCGAATGAAAATGATGCGGCGTCAGCACGGCCGACAGCACGGGCACCTCGGTGTCCAGCTGCACCTGCATCAAGCCGGAAATCACCGCGTCGGCCACGAACTCATGGCGGTAAATGCCGCCATCCACGACCAGCCCGGCAGCCACCACCGCCGCATAGCGGCCGCTGCGGGCCAGCATCTTGGCATGCAGCGGAATTTCAAACGCGCCTGCGACGTCGAAAAAATCAATGCTGGATTCCTCATGGCCCAGCGTGCTGATTTCCGCGATAAATGATTGACGGCACTGGTCAACGATATCGTGATGCCAGCCAGACTGGATAAAGGCAATGCGCTGGACGCCGGCAGAGGCCTCGGGCACGGATGGCACAGCAATGGAAGGGGACAACATGAAACGACTCCTGTTTTCGGACACAACAAAAAACAGGGCTTTTGATATTTTGACAGACAGGACAGCTTGCAAGCGCAGGCAAGCCTGCACGGTCACGCATCCCGCTCTCGCTTTATCCGGACTATGACCGTCGGCCCCGGAATCGCACCGGATCTGCTGACCCTGCCGGCAAACCCGTGACAGGCCTGACGGCAAGCGCTCGCGGGCTGGGCACCTTGCATGCCATCACCGCCGGTGGGGAATTGCGCCCCGCCCTGAGAACGTTTGAAGAATGCGACAGCAAATCGCATCCTCGGCGAAAAATATAGCACAAAGCAGCGAGGCTAATGCTGGGCGGGGCTAACATGCCTAGCCCATTCATGGTTCAATCAGCATCATGAGCCCGTCTACCACGCATCCATCTTCCCCCGCCACCTTTGTACTGCTTCACGGCGCCTGGCATGGCGCGTGGTGCTGGCGGCGCGTCTCGGATCAGCTGCGCGAGCGCGGACACAGGGTCTACCTGCCTACGCTCACCGGACTGGGCGAGCGCTCACATCTGCTGTCGGCCAACATCACCCTGAATACCCATGCTGACGATCTCATCAATACCTTGCTCTGGGAGGACTTGAGCGACGTCATCCTGGTAGGACACAGCTTCGGTGGGATTGCCGTGAGCGCAGCCGCGGATATTGTCCCTGAACGGATACGCAGCCTGATCTACCTGGACTCACTCCTCATCCAGAACGGGGAAAGCCCGTTTTCCGTGGTGCCGGCTGAGGTTGCTGCTGCCAGACGCAAGCTCGCACAGGAAAGCCCGGACGGCTTGACCATCCCCGTTCCGCCCCCGGAAGCTTTTGGCGTGAGCGACCCGGCCGATGCGCAGTGGCTCCGGGATAAATGTACGCCCCACCCTGTCTCGACTTATGAGTCCAGCCTGTCGCTGCGGCATCCGCTCGGCAATGGCTTGCCTGTCACCTATATTGCAGTCCAGCCGGAATATGGACCGCTGCAGTCTGTGCGAGAGTGGGTCAAGCAGCAGTCAGACTGGGAGTACATCAGTATCGACGCAGGCCATGATGCCATGGTGACCTCGCCCGATACCGTCACCGCCCTGCTTCTGGACATCGCCGCACGAGCACCAACCGCCTCTCAGTAATGCGCGGCTGCGACGCCGCCCCGCGACTAGCGGGCCAGGCGCTTCAGCGTGTCCTGCCTGTAGTACCGGGAAAGCAAGGCATACCAGTGCGGCAGGCTCTGCGACAGGGGAACCGGATCGACAAAGAAAGCCTCGGAACTCACGGCAAAGAACTCGGCGTGATCGGTGGCAGCATAGGGATCCAGCGGCAGGCGGTCGTACCAGGGAGCGGCCTCGTCAGACTCGGGGTCGACATCCGCGGGGATGGCGTCCTCGACGCGGTGCAGCGCATCGCTGAATGCATCGAACGATGCCAGCAGCACCTGCCGCCATTCGCGCGGGCGGATATCGCGATGCGCACCCAGATGGGGAATGCCGTCCGCATCGCCGGCATAGAGATCGAGCTTGTGGGCAAATTCATGAATCACCACATTGACGCGGGTACCGGGCTGCGCCACGCTGTCTTCCCACGACAGTATCACCGGCCCGCCCTCCCAGGCCTCGCCCGAAGCCTCCTGCATATACTCATGCACGACCCCGCTTTCATCCATATCGGTGCGCGGGATGACGAATCCGCCCGGATACAGAATAATCTCGCTCCAGCCCTCGTAGAGTGCGGGGTCAAGCTCCAGAATGGGAAGCGCCGCCTGCACAGCCACGGACAGCATGATGTCGTCGGAAATCTCCAGGCCGCCGGCGCCGCTGAAATCCTTGCTGGCCAGCAGCCAGGCTGCGCGATGACGCAGGGCCTCGTCCTCGCGCGGCGTCAGGCCACCAAGAAAATCATGTCGCGCCACCACGTCACGCCAAATATCGTCGCTAATCGATGCCAGTTCACGTGCGATATGGCGCGGCGAAGCGCCACGGCCAAACAACCATCTCAGCATAAGCTACTCACGGAAAAACTTGTTTCTGAACATTCTCGGTAGATTTTGTTGCGGCGCAGCAACACCGGTTCTGCACCTGATAAGACGGCCTCCCGCGCAGCAGGCGCCTGGTTATAAGGGTATACCCTCAAACTTCCAGACAATATAAAAAACACATCAGAAACAGAGGTTGCTTGCGCAACACAAACCTACATAGAATCACACTTCCATGCAGCAGCCCATCAAGGGCTGCGGAGAAGTCATTGAGCAGCCATACCACTGATCAGAATCTGAAAGCGCTGGCGTTTGCAGCCCTTGGTGTCGTATACGGAGACATCGGCACCAGCCCACTGTACACCATGAAAGAAGCGTTCTCGCCCGAGCACGGGCTGGCGCTCAGCCAGGCCAATGTGCTGGGCGTCGTGTCGCTTATCCTCTGGGGTCTGGTGCTGGTCGTGACGCTGAAGTATGTGCTGCTGGTCACGCGCGCCAACAATGGCGGCGAAGGCGGCATCATGGCACTGCTCGCCCTGGCGCTGTCTCCTTTCCAGACGAGATCCCGCCTGCGCTATGTGCTGACCGTCATCGGCCTGATCGGCACCGCGCTGTTTTTCGGCGACGGCATTATTACACCTTCGATCTCTGTGCTGAGTGCGGTCGAAGGGCTCAGCATCGCCACCCCCGCCTTCACCCAATACGTCGTACCGCTGACCGTCGTCATTCTACTGGCGCTGTATGCCTTTCAGCGCAAGGGCACGGCCCACATCGGCAAGTGGTTCGGCCCGGTCATGCTGCTCTGGTTTGTGGCGCTCGCCATCATGGGCCTGCACAACATCATCCAGTCTCCCGTCATCTTGCAGGCGGTCAACCCCATACACGCTCTGCGTTTCCTCGTGGACAATGGCTGGCTTGCCTTTGTCGCTCTGGGCGCCATCGTGCTGGCGCTCACCGGCGCCGAAGCGCTGTATGCCGACATGGGCCATTTTGGTCCAAAACCGATACGCATGGCATGGCTCTGTGTGGTCTTCCCCGCGCTAGGCCTCAATTACCTGGGCCAGGGAGCTGTGCTGCTCGGCAACCCGGCGGCCGTGACCAACCCTTTCTTTCATCAGTTGGGCGCCTGGAGCATCTACCCACTGGTGGCGCTGGCCACCATCGCCGCCATTATCGCGTCGCAGGCAACCATCTCGGGCACATTTTCCATCGTGCAGCAGGCCATTGCCCTGGGTTACCTGCCCCGCCTCAAGGTGCGCTATACCTCCGAGCGGCAGATGGGCCAGATCTATATCCCCTTCATCAACTGGCTGCAGCTCGCACTGGTCGTCATGGTGGTGATCGGCTTCGGTTCCTCCGGCAACCTGGCCTCGGCTTACGGAATCGCGGTCACGACCACCATGCTGGCGACCACCTGCCTCACCTTTTTCGTCATCCGCCACAAGTGGAATTTTCCCCTGCTGATCTGTATTGCGGCGACCGGCCTCTTCATGGTGATCGATGTCGCCCTCCTGAGCGCCAACCTGCTCAAGATCGCCAGCGGCGGCTGGTTCCCGCTGCTGCTGGGCGCATGCGTGATGGTACTCATGCTGACATGGCGCACCGGACGCCGGCTGGTAGCGGAAAACCTCGAGCGGCACAGCATTCCGCTTGAGGACTTTCTTACCGCGCTGTTCAGCCACGATGACATGGCACGTGTGTCCGGCACGGCAATTTTCTTCCGGTCCGAGGGCGATGGCGTCCCCCATGCCCTGCTGCACAATCTTTCGCACAACAAGATACTGCATGAACGCACCATATTTCTGACCGTGCACAATGTGGACGTGCCCTACATCGCCCCTTCCGAACGCGTCACCGTCACCAATCTCGACCATGGCTGCTACCAGATGGACATGTATTTCGGTTTCCAGGAAGAGCGCGACATTCCGCGCGCGATGGCGCTGTGCAAGCCCTACGGCCTTGAGTTCGAACTGCTGGATACGTCTTTCTTCATCGCCCGCCAGACGGTGATCGCGTCCATGGGCGGCGGCATGGCCCACTGGCGCGAGGTGCTGTACGCCACATTGGCCCGCAATGCGCGTTCGGCGTCGGACTACTTCCGCCTGCCCAGCAATCGTGTCATTGAGCTGGGCGCACAGGTCGAGATCTAGCTACTCATCAGTCTCCAGGGCGGACAGCAAGCGGGTCAACTGTGCATCCAGTATCTCCAGATCTTTCTGCCCGCAGGCCTGAAGGATACGCTGCTCATTGCGCACATGAGCCTCCACAGCCCTGTCGATCAGCTCGCGACCCGATGCAGTCAAACGCACCAGCAGGCTGCGCGCATCATCCGGGTTAGGCTGGCGCTCAATCAGGCCTCGCCTCTCCAGCCCTTGCAACCGGTGCGTCATGGTGCCCGAAGTGACCATCAGCGTAGCGAACAGGGCCGTAGGCGCAAGGCAAAAGGGTTCGCCAGAGCGACGCAATGTCGCCAGGACGTCGAACTCCCCACGAACCAGCCCGTATTGGGCGAATACCGTATCCAGCCTGCCATGCAGGATGACAGACAAACGCTTGATGCGACCTATCACCCCCATCGGGAACACATCCAGCTCCGGGCGCTCGCGGCGCCACTGAGCAAGGATGACGCTGACCGCGTCCTCCTGCGAGCCATCCGCCTCTTGCCAGCGGCCAGACCCCGCTTTCTGTTTCATATCTCACCTCCCTCTGGCCCAAACCGGCCGCAGCGCCTTCTCGTCACTCATGATGAGCACCATTATCGTTCAGATGAAATTATCTTGATATCAAAATATATATTCTGTAGACTGTATTTTATCTTGATATCAAGATAAATATCACATCAACAATTTCTGCTCCTTGTTTTGCGTCCCGCCATGGATACCCTTCTTACCGCGCTTGCCCCGGCCATATGGGGATCGACGTATATCGTCACCTCCGAACTGCTACCGCCAGACCGGCCTTTTACCGCAGCGCTGTTACGCGTTCTGCCCGCAGGACTGATTCTGGTCTGCATCCTGCGCGTCGCCCCAAGGCGCAAGGAATGGGGACGTCTACTGGTGCTTTCCGCGCTCAATATCGACGGCTTCCAGGCCCTGCTCTTCCTGGCCGCCTATCGCCTTCCAGGAGGCCTGGCCGCTGTACTGGGCGCTCTACAACCCTTGATCGTCATGCTGCTGGTCTGGGGCCTGGAGGGGCGGCGCCCCGCCGGGCTGGCGCTGGTCGCCGGCGCCCTGGGCGTACCCGGCATGGCAGCACTCCTGTTTTCACCAGCCATGGTGTGGAATACCACAGGCGTCCTCGCCGCTGCCGCCGGCGCCGCATCCATGGCGACAGGAACGTATCTAACCCGGCGCTGGCACACCTCTCTGCCCGTATTCGCCCTGACAGGCTGGCAGTTGCTGCTGGGCGGACTCATGCTCGTCCCCCTGGCCGTGCTGGTGGACGCACCGTTACCGCGGCTGAGCGCGCTGCAGATCAGCGCCTATGCGTATCTTTCGCTGGCGGGCGCCCTACTGGCTTATGCGCTGTGGTTTCGCGGCTTAAAGCGCCTGTCCCCGGTCGCCGTATCCTCGCTAGGTCTGCTCAGCCCGCTTACTGCCGTGACGCTGGGCTGGCTGGTTCTGGACCAATCCATGAACAGCCTCTCGCTGGCGGGCCTGCTTGTGGTGATGGCCAGCATCTTCATCATGCAACGAACCTGTGCGCCAAGGCCCCTCCCTGCCACCCCGCTATCCCTCAGTTAAACCAGGACCCACACCATGGTATCGACCATCAAGACCCTTATTGAATCTCGCGTCTCGCTGAATTACTACGATGCCGGCAAGCCAGTCAGCCCGGCCCAGATCGAAGAGCTGGTACGGCTTGCCACCCTCGCACCCTCCGCCTACAACCTTCAGAACTGGAAATTCATCATTGTCCAGTCGACAGAAGCCAAGCAACGTCTCAAGGACGTCGCCTATGGCCAGACAAAAGTCGAAACGGCCCCCGTTACCTTCATCGTCTGCGGCCAGCTCGAAGCGCACAGGCGACTGCCCCAGGCCCTGCGGCCCGCCGTCGATGCCGGCGTCATCGCGCCATCAGTGTCCGACGCATGGGTCGCGGCAGCAGCCCGCTCGCATACGGATAACCCCACGCTGCAGCGCGACGAGGCATTCCGCTCTGCAGCGTTGGCCGCCATGACATTGATGCTGGCCGCCGAAGGCATGGGACTGGGCTCGGGCTCCATGAGCGGCTTCGATCCCGCCGCCCTGTCGCGCGCGTTCAAGTTAGCCGACACCGATGTACCCGTCATGCTGATCACCGTCGGCTATCCGGCCCAGGGCAACTGGCCGCAGAAGCCCCGCCGTCCCGTGCAGGACGTCATGCAATACGCGTAGACGGGCACGCCGCCAAAGCGCGGCCGATCTACGGTGTATATTGGGCTTGAACAAACCCGGCCTATTTCATGACGCTAGAACTATTTCCCTTCGGCGGCGCGGGCGAGCGCACCTCGCTCGGTCGCAATGCCTTTCTGCTGCATGGCTTTGCGCTGCCGTATGTCGCGCGCCTGTTGCCGGCCATCGAGCAGATTCAGGCCGAAGCGCCTTTCCATCACCTGGTCACCCCTGGCGGCCATGTCATGTCCGTGGCGCTGAGCAACTGCGGCAAGCTGGGCTGGACCACCAATGAGCAGGGATACTGCTATACCGGAATCAACCCCCAGACCGGGCGCCCCTGGCCGGCCATGCCTGGCGTGTTTCGCGAATTGGCTGAAAATGCTGCAGCCGCTGCGGACTTCGCAGGATTCGCCCCCGATGCCTGCCTGGTCAACCGCTATCTTCCAGGCTCCCGGCTAACCCTGCATCAGGACAAGAACGAGCGCGACCTGAGCGCACCCATTGTTTCCGTATCGCTGGGCATGCCCGCCGTTTTTCTGTTCGGCGGCTTCGCGCGCAGCGACAGAACCACGAGGGTGCCGCTCAAGCATGGCGACGTCGTCGTCTGGGGTGGAGAAGACCGCATGCGCTACCACGGCGTCATGCCCATTCTTGACGCACCTCACCCCGAGCTGGGCCGCCAGCGTATCAACTTTACTTTCCGCAAAGTGCTTTGATGCTTTGCGCCTGGACTCGACATGCGCCTGCGCCATATTGAACTGATCGACGCCATTCTGCGCACCGGCTCGCTGACCCAGGCAGCCGCACTGCTGCATATTTCGCAGCCAGCAGCCAGCAAAGTACTGGCGCACGCCGAAGCACAGCTGGGTTACACCCTGTTTGTCAGGGTCAAGGGACGCCTGCACGCCACCCCCGAACTCGAAGCCCTCACCCCTCATATTGCCCGCGTCAACCAGGACATGGCCGCAGTCAGGCGCCTGGCCGGCAACCTCAAGCAGCATCCGCAAGGCCATCTGCGCATAGGCTGTGCGCCCGCGCTTGGACTGGGCCTGTTGCCGCCGGCCGTTCATGCCAGCAGGACCCGGCATCCCGGGATTGTCTTTGACATTCATACCTACCACAGCGCCGAACTGGTCGAGCACCTGCATGTACGGGAACTGGACCTCGCCATCACATTCGATGCGGCGGAACACCCCGGCCTGGAGCGTACCCCCATCGGGCACACAGAGCTGATTTTTCTAGGCCCTCAGGCACCCGGCACAAACGCGCAGGACCACAACCCCGGACCCATCCGCCTGGAGGACCTGCCCACGCAGGACCTTATCGTGCTCGACACGCACGACCATACCGGCGCCCTGCTCGAAACCGCCCTGGCCGATGCCGGCCAGACACTGAAAGCAGGCATACAGGTACAAACGCACTACGTGGCCTGCGCGCTTGCGCTGGCCGGCTGCGGCTGCACTGTCGTGGACGCGCTGACCGCACGCAGCATGCTGCGTCCCGGCATGGATATCCGGCCCTTATCGCCCCCCATCCGCGTGCCCATCAGCGTATTGGCCCACGCGTCCGTCGCACGCCGCGACATCGAGGTTTTTTTCATTGAACAGCTGCGGCATCAATGCCAGATGCTGTCCAGCCAGGGCTATGGCGGGAGTGTTGCCGGATAATGCCGCGCGAGTCGCCGTCCACCCATATCCGGATGGAATACCTGCCTGCGGCTTAGCTATTAGCCCGCGCCAGCGCCCCGTGCCAGAATCGATGCAGTCAATATCCAGGCACATTCTCCATGCACGTATGTATCATCGGCGCCGGCGTCATCGGAACCACGACAGCCTGGCAGTTTCTGCGCCAGGGCGCGCGCGTTACCCTGCTTGATGCCGAGGCGGGCCCCGGCCTGGGCACCAGCCTGGCCAATGGCGGCCAGCTCAGCTACAGCTATGTCGCCCCCCTGGCCGATCCCGGCGTCTTCCCCAACCTGCCCAAATGGCTGCTCGATGGCGGATCTCCGCTGCGTTTTCGCCCCGAAATGGCCCCGCACCAATGGCGCTGGTGCCTGCAGTTTCTGCGCGCCTGCCGCGCAGAAACCGTACGCGACACGACCGCAGCCATGCTCACTCTGTCTTACCTGAGCCGGGAAACCTTGCGCCAATGGATGTCGGAAACCCCCATCCAGTTCCATCACCAGACCAATGGCAAGCTGATTGCCTATC
This sequence comes from Pusillimonas sp., assembly GCA_048270225.1. Lineage (GTDB taxonomy): Bacteria > Pseudomonadota > Gammaproteobacteria > Burkholderiales > Burkholderiaceae_B > Allopusillimonas. The sequence goes on from JBLWTG010000007.1 coordinate 111,456, forward strand.
GCAGCCCGGCGCTGCTGGACAAGGCCCGCCGGCAGGCCGCCTACCAGGCCAGCCAGGGTTCGCAACAAACCATTCTGGACCGGCAGCAGTGCATCGCACTCGAGCCTGCCCTCGCCGGACTGGGAAAGCGGCTTGCCGGTGCGGTCTATACCCCGGGCGAAGAAGTCGGCGACTGTCATCTCTTCACCCAGGGCCTGTTCAACGCCATGCAGCAGGAAAATGATGCAAGCCTGCGCCTGAATGCGCGCGTCCGGCGACTGCGCCGCGAAAAAAACCGCATCGCCGCCGCCGAGCTGGACACAGGCGAAGCCATACAGGCGGACCATTTCGTGGTGGCTGCCGGCCTGCACAGCCGGCAACTGTTGCGCAGCCTTGGCGAGGACGCCATGCTGTATGGCCTGAAAGGCTACAGCCTTAGTGTGGCACTCGATGGCCAGAACGCGGAGGGCGGCGCCAGCACCAACCCGCCCAAGGCGCCAGCCATCAGCGTAACCGACTACGAACGCCGCATTGTGTATGCCCCCATTGGTCAGGTGCTGCGCATTGCCGCCATGGTCGATATGGGCGATCGCGGCCCCGCCCTCAATCCCCGACGCATCGCCCTGCTCAAACAGCAGGTGGACGAGACCTTTCCCGGCCTGCCGCTGCAACAGGCCAGCGCCTGGGCCGGGGAGCGCCCCGCCACCCCGGAAGGCAAGCCCATCATCGGCCGCGGCAAGTCCGCGGACAATCTGTGGCTGAACATAGGCCATGGCGCGCTTGGCTTTACCCTGTCCTGCGGCAGCGCGGTGTTGCTCGAGTCCATGGTGTCGGGACGCGGGGCGCCGATTTCGGCATCACCCTTTGCGCCGCATTAGGAATTGCCCGGGCGTCGCTATACTTGCCTTATCCAGACACTCTCCAGGAAAGGCAGCACATGGCGGAACGATTGACACCAGATACCCGGGACAGCTACCGGCACTTCACCCAGATCGCCACGCGCTGGATGGACAATGACAGCTATGGACACGTCAACAACGTCATCTACTATGCCTGGTTCGACACCGCCGTCAACCGCATGCTCATCCTCGAAGGCCTGACCGGCGCCTCCTCGCCCGATGCCATCGGCCTGGTCGTCGGCACAGAATGCCAGTATTTCGAACCCGTCTCCTTTCCGGAGCCCATAGAGGTAGGCATGCGCGTCGTCAAGCTGGGCTCCAGCAGCGTCACCTATCAGTTGGGCGTGTTCACGGAAGGCAGCGACATGAGCCATGCCCGTGCCACCTATACCCATGTGTATGTTGCGCCCGACACGCGCCGGCCAGTGCCCATGCCCGATCCCGTACGCACGGCACTACAGGCGTACATGCCCTAGCACAGCGCGAAGGCAAACGGCAGGCTGGCCGCGACTGCAGTCCGCTTAGGGCACCTGCTGCTTGCCCAGTTTGCGGGCCAGCGTGCGCCGGTGCATGCCCAGGCGCCTGGCAGCCTCCGAGATATTGAAGTCGGTCAACACCAGCATTTCGTGTATGCGCTCCCACTCCAGCGTCTTGATCGAAGCCTGGCGCTTGGCCAGCTGTACCTCGGTATTGCCATCGGTAAGCTGAAACGCCCGCTCGATGTCGTCGGTATTGGAGGGCTTGGCCAGATAGTGGCAGGCGCCCAGCTTGATGGCCTCCACGGCCGTGGCAATGCTGGCGAATCCTGTCAACACCACAATCAGCATATCGGGGTCGTGCTCATGCAAGGCCTGTACGCAGACCAGGCCGGATGCCTCGCCCTGCAGCTTGAGATCGACCACAGCATAGCCCGGCGTCTGCGTTTCCAGGAGCTCCCGCACACCTTCCAGGCTGCTGGCGTTGATGACGCGATAGCCTCGCCGCTCGAAGGAGCGCACCATGGTCCGCGATAACGCAGCATCGTCTTCGACGACCAGCAACAAGCGCTCACCCTGGGGCGGAGTATCCGTCGCAGACGACGCTGCGCCGGAGGCCTCCAGACCAGGCGTCTTCGTGCCGGCCCCGCCGGCACCGGCTGCCCCAACCAGGTTTTCAGGGCGGGGATCTGCATCATTGGGTTCAGGCATCATCACTTGATTCCTCGCGGGTAAGCGCCGACAGGGGCAGGCGGATCGTCACACAGGCTCCGCCAGCAGGCAGGTTGCTGGCCACGAGACTGCCGCCCAGCGTGCGCGCCACATTCAGTGAAAGAAACAGTCCAAGGCCGCCTCCCGGCCGCCCCTTGCTGGACTGGTATGGCTTGCCCAGGCGCTGCAGCATCGTTGGCGTAAAGCCCGGCCCCACATCGGTAATCGACAGCACCAGATTGTCGTTATCTCGCGTGACCTCAAGCCGCTGGCCACGCGGCGAAGCCTCGAGCGCGTTGTCCAGCACATTGCAGATCATCTGCTTCAGCGCCAGATCGGAAATAATGCGCACATCGCCCATGAAGTAATTTTCGTACATCATGCGCGATGCCTGGCGAGAGGAGCGCCACTGCGTGACCAGCGTATCCAGGAACACGCGAACCGAAATCTCGACCAGCGTCTCGCCCCGCGCCTCGCCGGCGGACATCAGGATACCGCTGACAATCGCCTTGCAGCGCCGCACCTGGTCCTGCATTTCCTGGACTTCCTGCGCCAGTTCGGGGTTGTCCCGAAAAGGATCCAGATGCGCCCAATCGCCCAGAATGATATCCATCGTTGCCAATGGCGTGCCCAGCTCATGCGCGGCCCCCGACGCCAGCAAACCCATGCGCACGATATGCTCTTCTTCGACCGCCCGCTGGCGCAGCGTCGCCAGGCGCGCATCGCGCGAGCGCAGGTTGTGCGTAATGCGGGTGATGAAAGTCACCAGAAGAACGGCGTTCAGCACAAAACAGATCAGCATGCCAAGTACAAAAGGGCTGGCCAATCCTTCGTGCGGATTGATCGGAATATGCAGGGCGCGACTGACAAGCCCCAGTGCCCCGAATGCGCAGGCCGTCAGCAGCACGACCACCCAGGTGGAAAACGGCTTGAGCAGTACCGCAGCCAGCGCCACCTGCAGCAGGAAGAGAAAAATAAAGGGATTGGTGGTGCCGCCGCTCAAATAAAGCTGCAGCGTCAGCGCAAGAATATCGACCAGCAACACCAGAAACAGCTCGGTCTGGCGCACCGCCGCGCGGATGTTCAGGCGCAACAGGCTGCAAAGGTTGAAGGCCACCAGGCCGACAACCACAGCAAGCATGGGGCCTATCGGCAAGGGAATGCCAAAGCTGGCCTGCGTGACGAAAATGGTGATGATCTGGCCCAGGACGGCGATCCAGCGCAGCTGGATGAGCTGCCGGAGATTCTGCCGGCCCGTGCCGTCGTCGCCGGAAACTGCGTCGTCTGCGTTGTCGTCAGGCTCGAAGGAAGCCATGTCAGCCGTGCTCTGGTTCATGGCCAGCCCTTGCCCCTCGCCGCTGACGGTATTCGATCCGACCGACAAACACCGCCGCGCCCGCCACCATCAAGGCCAGGGTGTACCAGGTGATGGCATAGACCTGATGCGTGTCGCGAAACGATACGACAGTAAGCCCTGGCACCGGCCAGGCCGTCGGCGTGCCACTGGCCGGCCCCGCCGTGGGCGCCCCGGGCGGGGCCGACTGATCCACAAAAAAAGGTGCGACCGGCGCAAGCCCGTGCGACGCGGCAATGGCCTGCACGTCGCGCGAGTACCAGCGCCCGCCGGCAGGGTCGTTGTGCCGCAGAAATGCGCCGCCGGGCTCGGAGATCCGCAACAGGCCAGTAATGCTGACCGGCCCTTGCGGCGACGGCTGGCCTCGCGATGCCGGATTGCGCTGCGCCGTGCCCACAAAACCGCGGTTGACCAGCACATAGCTGCCGTCGGCCTGCCGCAACGGCGTCAGCACCCAGAACCCCGCACCCAGCTCAGTGCTGGCCTGCACCAGGGTTTCGTCCTGATTCATGAATGTGCCGCTGAGCGTGACGCGCCGATACTCATCTTTTTCAACGCTGACTGCAGGCCAGTGATCGCGGGCGGGAACAGGCACCGCCGGAGCGTGAATACGCTGCGCGACACGGGCGATCAGATCGTGCTTCCAGGCCATGCGCCGCAACTGCCAGTTGCCCAGCGACACAAAGCCGCCGAATGCCACTGCAGCCAGCACGGCCCACACTATCAAAACGCCCCCGCGGCGGGCACGAAGCCGCGTCGTCGAGGGCGAGGAAGCATCAATAGGCAAAGATGAGGACATCAACCTGAAACCCTTGCCGGGTGTTACGGCATATTCTGCATGTCGTGGACCATATTCGGCATCATGTTCGTGTTCAGATGGTACATCACCCACAAGGAACCGGCCATGGCGATCACCACGATGATAATCGTGAAAATCAACGCCAGCATGGTCCAACCGCCTTCGGAGCGCGGATTCATGTGCAGGAAGTAAACCATGTGCACAATCATCTGCACCGCTCCGATTGCCAGGATGACCATCGCAGTGGTGCTGCCATTGCCGAGCACATCGCCCATGACCAGCCAGAACGGAATGACCGTCAGGATGACCGACAGGATGAAACCTGTCATGTAGCCCTTGAAGGTGCTGGGCGCGTGGCCGTCATCATGATCGTGATCGTCGGCATGCAGGTGTTCGTCGTTGCTATGGTGCGCGCTCATGACAGCACCCCCATCAGATATACAAAGGTAAATACGCCGATCCAGATCACATCCAGAAAGTGCCAGAACATGGACAGGCACATCAGGCGGCGACGATTTTCAGGGATCAGGCCGTGGCGCTTGAGCTGGAACACGAGTGTCACCAGCCAGACGATGCCGAACGTAACGTGCAGCCCGTGGGTGCCGACCAGCGCGAAGAAAGCAGACATGAAAGCGCTGCTCTGCGGCCCGGCGCCGATGTGAATCAGGTGCGTGAACTCATAGAGCTCCAGCCCAAGAAAGGCGAGGCCGAACAGGCCGGTGACGATCAGCCAGGCTATCGTGCCGTTCATGCGCTTGCGCTGCATCTCCAGCATGGCGAAACCATAGGTGATCGACGACAGCAGCAGCATGGCGGTATTGAGCGCCACCAGCGGCAGCTCGAACAGCTCCGCACCGGTAGGGCCGCCGGCATAGCTGCGGCCCTGAACACCATAGACCGCGAACAGGCAGGCAAAAACCAGACAGTCGCTCATCAGGTAGATCCAGAACCCCAGCAGGGTGCCGTTCTGAGGATGATGGGCTTCCTTGACCAGGAAGTCGGGCGCGGCGGACTGGCTGGCGACGCCCGGTTTAAGAATGGCAGTGGTATCAGACATGATTGGCAAGCTGCAAAGTACGCGCGGTTTCAACTTGAACGACTTCATCGGCCGGGATGTGGTAGTCGCGCTTGTAGTTGAAGGTGTGGTAGATGGTATAGACAATGGTCGCCGCGAAGGAGATCACGACCAGCGGCCACATGTGCCAGATCAGGGCAAAACCGCAAACCATGCACAGCATCGAAATGATGAAGCCGGCCCCCGTGTTCTTGGGCATGTGTATCGCGTCAAAGCCTGTTTCCGGACGCTTGAAGCCCATGGACTTCATGTGCCACCACGCATCGCCGCTGTGCACTCGCGGCGTGAACGCAAAGTTGTAGTCGGGCGGCGGCGAGGACGTGGACCATTCAAGCGTACGGGCATCCCAGGGATCGCCGGTATGGTCGCGCAGAGACTCGCGATCACGATAGCTGACATACAGCTGGATCAGGAAGCTGGCAATGCCCAGCGCAATCAGCAGCGCACCGAAGGCCGCAATCTGGAACCATATCTGCAGCGAAGGATCGTCGAAATGGCTGAGACGGCGTGTAATCCCCATCAGGCCCAGGATGTACAGGGGCATGAAGGCGACCCAGAAACCCACCACCCAGAACCAGAACGAGCACAGGCCCCAGAAGCGATCAAGACGATAGCCGAATGCTTTCGGATACCAGTAGTTGATGGCCGCGAACAGGCCGAACAGCACGCCGCCGATGATGACGTTATGGAAGTGCGCAATCAGGAACAGACTGTTGTGCAGCACGAAGTCTGCCGGAGGCACCGCGAGCAACACGCCCGTCATGCCGCCGATCACGAAGGTGATCATGAAGGCGACCGTCCACATCATGGGCAGTTCGAAGCGGATGCGTCCGCGGTACATGGTAAAGAGCCAGTTGAATATCTTTGCCCCGGTAGGGATGGAGATAATCATGGTGGTAATGCCGAAGAAGGAGTTGACGCTGGCGCCCGACCCCATCGTGAAGAAGTGATGCAGCCAGACAAGATAGGACAGCACGGTGATGACCACCGTGGCGTACACCATGGAGGTGTAGCCGAACAGGCGCTTGCGGCTGAACGTTGCCACGACTTCGGAAAACACGCCGAACAGAGGCAGAATCAGGATGTAGACCTCAGGGTGGCCCCAGATCCAGATCAGATTCACGTACATCATCGGATTGCCGCCGAGATCGTTCGTGAAAAACTGCGTGCCGACGTAGCGGTCCAGGCCCAGCAAGGCCAGCGTGGCGGTAAGCACGGGAAAGCTGATGATGATCAGAACGTTGGTACACAATGCCGTCCAGGTGAACACCGGCATTTTCATCATGGTCATGCCGGGAGCACGCATCTTGATGATGGTGACCACCAGATTGATGCCGGACAGCAGCGTGCCCACCCCCGCTATCTGCAATGACCAGATGTAGTAATCCACCCCCACGTCAGGACTGTATTGCAGTCCCGACAGAGGCGGATAAGCCAGCCAGCCCGTTTTGGCGAATTCACCGACGAACAGCGACATCATGACCAGCACGGCGCCGCTGGTCGTCATCCAGAAACTGAAGTTGTTCAGGAACGGGAAGGCAACGTCCCGAGCGCCGATCTGCAGCGGCACGACATAGTTCATCAAGCCCGTCACCAAAGGCATGGCGACGAAGAAAATCATGATCACGCCGTGCGCGGTGAAGATCTGGTCGTAGTGATGCGGCGGCAGGTATCCCGTGGAGTCGCCAAACGATATCGCCTGCTGCAGGCGCATCATGATGGCATCGGAGAAGCCACGCAACAGCATGACGATCCCCAGGATCATGTACATGATGCCGATTTTCTTGTGATCGATGCTGGTGATCCAGTCGCGCCAGAGATAGCCCCACAGGCGATAGCGGAAAATCAGATACAGCACCGCAATGCCGCCGAGCGCGACAGCGATGAAGGTCGTCACGAGGATCGGTTCATGCAAGGGAATCGAGTCCCAGGTAAGGCGACCGAATACCAGTTTTTGCAGGTCCATAAGTCTTACATCGGGTATTGCCATGACGGCAAGGATTGGAAAACAGCTGCGAGAAGCGCAGCCCTGGCGCACAGCCTTAAAGCATCATGGCTGGGTCAGGGCCAAATTGCGGTCCTGAGACAGCAGTTGCGCGACGGCCTGAGCCTCGCTGAAGGAACATAATTCGCCCACATAATCGCCAGCGAGGGACAGATTCACGCCGGACTGGACGCGCTCGCCGCCACGCATGCGGGCGGCGCGCTTGGCGTCCTGCATCATGACATCACGCATGCAGACGGTGCCCGGCTCGACACAGCGATTCAGAATGGCGTCGTACAGATCAGGGTCAACCTTGCTGAAACGGTGCACGGGTTCGTCCTGGCTTGGGCGCTCGAGCGCAATATACGTGCTGCGATCCAGCGTGTCGCCCGTGGCGCGATTGGACGCCACCCATTTGTCGAAATCCGCGTTGTCCAGCCCGTGGAACTTGAAGTTCATGCCCGAGAAACCGGCGCCGCTGTAGTTGGAGGACATCCCTTCGTACACGCCAGGCTTGTTGATGACGGCGTGCAGCATGGTCTGCATGCCGGCCATGGCATAAACCTGGCCGGCAAGCGCCGGAATGAAGAAGGAATTCATCACGGCCGAGGCGGTGATCTTGAAGGAAATCGGGCGATCCACCGGCGCGGCCAGCTCGTTGACCGTGGCAATGCCGTACTCGGGATAGATGAACAGCCATTTCCAGTCCAGCGCCACGACCTCCACCGTCAAGGGACGGGTTTCGGCGGGAATGGGACGGTTGGCATCGAGGCGGTCTAGCGGGCGGTAGGGGTCGAGCAGGTGCGTGCTGACCCAGGTAACGCTGCCCAGTGCAATGATGATCATCAGGGGAACGGACCAGATCACCAGCTCGAGCTTGGTGGAGTGGTGCCATTCGGGATCGTATTTTGCGCTGGCGTTGGATGCGCGATACCGCCACGCGAACACAATGGTTGCAATGATGACCGGAATAATCACGATCAGCATCAGTCCAGTCGCCAGATAGATCAGGTTGCGTTGCTGGACAGCGACATCCCCGGAGGGATTCAGCAATACCGCGTTACATCCTGTCAACAAAAAAGCGACGGCGGGGAGAAGAAAAAACTTTAAATACTTGATACGAATCATTGCCGCAGAGCCGGAGTTAGCATAGCCAAACTGGGAAACTAGTACTATAGATTTGAAAGTTTCATCCGTGAATTGGACATTTTGTCCTATTGCGTCAAGTCAGAGGCACAAGGGTTTTGTCCAATAGCGCCTCTGTCGCAGGAGTGCCACGCTTCAAGTGTCGCACAGTTTTCAAGCTTTTTGTCGCAAGAAGGACCCGCCATGACTGAACAGGCCTTGTATCATCCAGCCCCAGGCGCCCGCGCGCGCCGTGACGATCGGCAACGCGCCGCCCGGGCCGCCGAAGGGCTCGACGAGGTAACCCCCGGGGATATCGCCGTCGGCGTCATCATCGGCCGCACCTCGGAGTTCTTCGACTTCTTTACCTACGGCATCGCGTCCGTCCTGGTCTTTCCCCATGTGTTCTTCCCCTTCGTGGATGCGCTGACGGGCACGATGTATTCCTTCGCCATTTTTTCCCTGGCATTCATTTTCCGGCCATTCGGCACCGCCCTGTTCATGGCCATACAGCGCCACTGGGGCCGGGGCCCCAAGCTGACGCTGGCCCTGTTCCTGCTGGGCACCTCCACCGCCGGGATCGCCTTCCTTCCAGTACATGCCACCTTTGGCATGACGGCCATCCTGCTGCTGGCCATACTTCGCAGTCTGCAGGGCGTCGCCTTCGGCGGCTCCTGGGACGGCCTGCCCTCTTTGCTGGCGCTGAACGCACCGGCCAACAAGCGCGGGTGGTATTCCATGCTGGGCCAGTTGTCTGCACCCCTGGGCTTTCTGGTGGCCGCCGCGCTGTTCCTGTACCTGCACACCGAACTGAAAGAATCCGACTTTCTTGACTGGGGCTGGCGCTTCCCCTTTTACGTGTCGTTCGCGATCAATGTCGTCGGGCTGTTTGCCCGCCTGCGTCTGGTGGAAGCCAGCGAATACACCAAGCTGCTGGAAGATCGCGCACTGACGCCCATCGGCACGGTGCAGATGATACGTACCCAGGGATACAACCTGTTCATCGGCGCATTTTCCTCCCTTGCCAGTTATGCCCTGTTCCACCTGGTGACCATATTCCCCCTGTCCTGGATCGCCATCCACCACAGCCAGGCCATCCCCAAGGTGCTGATCATAGAACTGGTCGGGGCGGTGATCGCCGTGTTGTCCACGCTGGCTTCCGGCCTCATTGCCGACCGCTACGGCCGCCGCAAGACACTGGCCCTCCTGGCCGTACTGATAGGTGTTTTTGCGATCGCCTCGCCCTGGATGCTGTCCGGAGGGATCGTAGGCCAGGACGCCTTCATCCTGATCGGTTTTGCGCTGCTCGGCCTCTCTTACGGACAATCCTCGGGCACTGTCACCGCCAACTTCCTGCCGCAATGCCGCTATACCGGCGCTGCGCTCACCGCAGACCTGGCCTGGCTGATCGGCGCCGCGTTTGCCCCGCTGGTGGCCCTGGGCCTGTCGGCACACTTCGGCCTGGCGGCGCTCAGCCTTTACCTGCTGTCGGGGTCGGCGTGTACCCTGCTGGCGCTGCGCATCAACCGGCGCATACGCACACGCCCAGGCCTGTCCCGCGGCTGATACGCGCACGCCAGGCTTCTCCACGATACGTCCCCGCCCTTGTGTTGCGGGGACGCAACATTTCCTCATGACTGGGCCGATCGGCCCTTTTTTTGGTTTCTTTAAATATAATGCGAACAATTATTATTTTCAGAAACTTTTGAGGAGTTAAGCCTTGTCGTCCCCCTCCCAGCCTTCCCGAGCCCTGCTCGGGTCGTCCCTCGCTCTGGCACTCGCAACCCCCGGTCTCTTTCTTCCCGTCACCACTCTGGCGCAATCCACGTCATCCGGATCAAGCCCGGCTACGCTCAGCCCTGTCAAAGTCACCGGACACCAGCCGCAGGAATATCAGGCGACGGAGGCCTCCCAGGTGAAATTCACCGCTCCTCTCGTGGACACCCCTAAATCCGTCCAGATTATTCCGCAAGGTGTCATTCAGGACACCTCGGCCACGTCCCTGGAAGACGTCTTGCGCAATGCACCGGGCATCACTTTCGGAGCCGGCGAAGGCGGCCAGCCCCTGGCCGACCGGCCTGTCATCCGCGGCATGTCGTCCGGCAGCAATATCTATGTAGACGGCATCCGCGACCCCGGCGGCCAGACACGGGATATTTTCGACATCGAGAGCGTGGAAATCGTACGCGGCGCCGACTCCGCGCTGGGCGGACGCGGCACCGGCGGCGGCAGCATCAACCTTTCCAGCAAGCACGCACACATGGGCAACAGCGCCAGCGGCACCCTGGGCATAGGCACAGACAATTACCTGCGCGCCACCGCCGACGGCAACTGGCAGCTCAGCGACTCTGCCGCCTTCCGCCTGAATGTGCTGGGCGCCAAAGGCGATGTGGCCGGCCGCGACGCCGTGGACTACAAAAACTTCGGCATCGCGCCGACCATCACCTTCGGCCTGGGCACGCCCACCCGCGCGACCATCAGCTACTACCACTACCAAACCGACGGCATGTCCGACTACGGCGTGCCGCTCACTCGCGAGACCGCGACCAGACACTATCCCTATCAGACCGAGAACGGCATTCTCGACGTGGACCGCGATACCTTCTATGGCGTCAACGACCGCGACTACCGCAAGACGCGGGCCGATATCGCCACTGTCGAGCTCGAGCACGACTTTTCCAGCCGGTTGACGCTGCGCAACGCCACGCGCTATGGCGAAACGCTCAACGACTACGTCGTGACCAATCCCGGAGACGGTCAGGTCGCCTATGACGCCCCCACCAACCAGTACTGGCTGCTGCGCGGCACCAAATCGCGCTGGCAGAAAAGCAATATGCTGGCCAACGTGACCGAGCTCTACGGCAAATTCGATACTGGCTCGCTCAAGCACAGCTTCAACGCAGGCGTGGAGCTTTCGCGCGAAAAAACCCGCAACGCCAGCTACATCATCGACACCGTGAAGGGATCCTCCTGCCCAGCCGTCTTCGCAGGCAAGCAGGACTGCACACCGCTTTACAATCCCAATCCCGACGATCCCTGGTCCGGTTCGATCACGCGCGGGCCGCTCAGCGTCGACGCCAAGTCCACGACCAAGGCAGCCTATTTCTTCGACAGTATCGAGATCAACGAGCAGTTCCAGGTCAATGCCGGGCTGCGCCTGGACCACTACGATATTTCAGGCAGCTTCCTGCCCCGCGGCGCCAAAGTGGCGGAATCGACCGACGGCAACTGGACCATGTTCAACTACCAGCTCGGCCTGGTCTACAAGCCGGCGCCGAACGGCAGCATCTACCTGAGCTACGCTACCGCATCCACCCCGCCCAGCATGAGCGGCGGCGACCAGGACAGCCTGTCCGCCGACATGAACGACCTGAAGCCCGAAAAAAGCAGCACGCTTGAGCTGGGCACCAAGTGGAATGTCCTGGACAACAGGCTCAGCCTGACAGCCGCACTCTTTCGCAACGAACGGCGCGATGCGCAGATCGAAATCGACGACGGCATCTTTGCCCAGGCCGGCAAAACGCGGGTCCAGGGCCTGGAACTGGGCATCTCGGGACAGATCACGCCCCGCTGGGCTGTGTACGGCGGCTATGCCTATATGGATAGCGAGCTGGTCCGGGGCGCCTACAGCAACGTCAATGTCGGCGATCCGCTGAGCAATACGCCACGCCACAGCTTCAGCCTGTGGAGCACCTACAAGGTCCTGCCGCCTCTTACATTGGGCGGCGGCGCCTACTATGTGGGCAAGGCATTCGGCGGCTCGGGAACCGGCACGGCAGGCGGCGGCGCCAACGGCACCTACATTCCTGCCTACTGGCGCTTCGATGCCATGGCTGCTTATCAGGTCAACAAGAACCTCAGCCTGCAGCTCAACGCCTTGAACCTGACCGACAAGGTTTACTATTCGCATAACAATGGCAACCACCACGCCGATTTCGGCCCCGGTCGCCAGTTCATCCTCAGCGCAAGACTGAGCTACTAAGCCCTTCCTGCGGTGCACGCCGCTGGCAGGCGTGCACCGTACAAGGGAGCCACCCATCATGATGCTTGCAGTACCCGATCTGCTCGACGCCGACCAGGTTCGCGAAATACGCAACGCGCTGGAAAACGCGGAATGGACAGATGGCAAGGCGACAGCCGGCCACCTGGCCGTGCAGACCAAGGACAACCAGCAGCTTGCACTGGACCACCCGCTGGCCGAGCAGATAGGCAACCGTATCCTGCAGGCGCTGACGGCCGACCCCTTGTATATGTCGGCGGCCCTTCCCCTGCGCATATTGCCGCCACGCTTTAACCGCTACCGCGGCGGCGGCCAATATGGCGCTCACATCGACAACGCCATTTTCCAGACGCCCGGCATGCCTCAACGCATCCGGACGGACATCTCCACCACCGTCTTTCTCAGCGATCCGGACGAATACGACGGCGGCGAACTCATCGTCCAGGACACCTATGGCGAACAGCGCGTCAAACTGCCCGCCGGCCATGCCATCCTCTACCCGGGCACCAGCCTGCACCGCGTGGCGCCAGTCACTCGCGGCGTGCGCTACGCCTCCTTTTTCTGGACGCAAAGTCTGGTGCGCAGCGACGAGCAGCGCGCTCTGCTGTTCGAGCAGGACATCGCCATCCAGCGGCTCACGCTCAGCGGCGCCTCGCCCGAAGCACTGGCCCCCCTCACCGGCGTGTATCACAACCTGCTGCGCATGTGGTCTGAACTCTAAGTCCCTGCAAATAACGCCGTCCGACTACACCGGTACACTGCATCCATGCCACAGCCTCCGCTCACTGCCATTCCTGCACACATCGTCTGCGCCGCCGATTACGAAGCCAGCGCCCGCGAGCGCGTCGAGCCCGGCGCCTGGGCCTACCTGAACAGCGCTGGCGCAGACGGCCTCACTGCGCAAGAAAATCTTGCCGCCTTTTCCCGCCTGAGCCTGCGCAGCCGCGTCCTGCGTCCGCTGCACAACGCCAGCACGCACCTGACATTGCATGGCGCAACCTACGATCACCCGGTTTTTATCGCCCCCACCGCCTACCACGCCCTGGCGCACCCGGATGGCGAGCGTGCCACCGCGCTGGCCGCTGCCGCGACGCATACCGCCATGGTGCTCAGCGCTCAGTCAGGCACCAGCATCGAAACCCTGGCCCAGACTGCCCATGCACCGGCACTGTGGTTCCAGCTTTATGCCCAGGCCCGCCGCGAAGACACCCTCGCGCTGGCCCACCGTGCCCAGGCAGCAGGCGCACGCGCTCTGATGCTCACCGTGGATGCACCGGTCAACGGCATACGCAACGCCGAGCAACGCGCCGGCTTCAGCCTGCCCGCCTCCGTGCGCGCCGTCCACCTGGACGGCCTGCCCCCCGCACAGACCCGCCCCGCCGTACCGGGCGGCAGCCCCCTCTTCGACTCCGGCCTGCTGGACAGCGCCCCCGATTGGGACGACGTCCTGTGGCTGCGCGAACGCATAGACCTGCCGCTCTGGCTCAAAGGCATCATGGATCCGGACGACGCCCGGCGCGCCGCGGACGGCGGCATCGACGGCATTGTCGTCTCCAATCATGGAGGCCGCTGCCTGGATACCGTGCCCGCCACCATTGCCGCGCTGCCGGCCATTGCTGCGGCCCTGGACGGCCGCATCCCCATTCTGCTGGACGGCGGCATCCGCCGGGGTACCGACATTCTCAAGGCGCTGGCACTCGGCGCGCACGCGGTGATGATAGGCCGGCCTGTGCTCCACGCCCTGGCCACCGCCGGCGCACAGGGCGTTGCCCACCTGATCCAGATCCTGCGTGGCGAGCTGGAGGTCGCCATGGCCCTGACAGGATGCCGCACGCTCGCAGACATCGACCGCAGCGTCCTCTGGCGCGACGACCATTCGGCGCAACACAGTACAAACACTTAGGCATTACGTCAGGAATACTTCGCTATACTCGCTTGCGGAACAATCTCCCCTGTCGGTTGACGCGCCGCCCGGCCACGGTGGCGCTGCCAGGCGGGAGACGGCCCGCCACACGGATTCCCGGTTGCTTTACGACAAGCGAACATCATTTCATGAAGCCCATCCTGGCCCGCATTGCCCACGCCATGCACCTGATATGGCTTTGCTGCATGGGGCTTCTGCTTGCACCCGCCGCCCACGCCCTGCCTGCCAACCCATCTGCCCTGCATTGCAGCGGCAAGGATCTGGTCTTCGTCGCCCATCTGGATGACGACCTGCTGTTCATGAATCCGGACATCTCTGCCGGCATCAACGCTGGCGGATGCGTGCTCACCGTATACCTGACCGCCAGCGAACGCGGCGAAGGCGAAGGCTATATGCTGGGGCGTGAACGGGGCGTGCGTGCCGCCTATGCCTACCTGGCCAACGCCCCCAACCTCTGGACCGAAGATACCGTCGCCGTCGGCGCGTATCACCTGGCACGCTTCACCCTCCAAGGCAACCCCAAGGTGCAGCTACTGCACATGCGGCTCAAAGACCCGTGGCTGGGTAAAGGATGGGGCAGCCTGACCCCCCTGAGCCGGACAGAATCCGTGGCAGGCGCCACCGTCGACACCCTGGGCGCCTACCACGAAACCTATACGCGTTCGGACCTGGTGGCCACCATTGCAAGTCTCATCCAGAGCTATCACCCCACGACCATACGTCACCTGGATGACACCATCCTCATTCCCTACACCAAACTGTGCTGGCGCTGCGCCGGGCACGGCCACCCCGACCACATCGCCAGCGCCCGTCTGGTGCGGGACGCCGTCAAGGCCGCCCCCGGCCATTACGCCGAAGTCGGCTATATCGGCTATCCAAGCCAGGAGCGCGAAGCCAATCTTGACCAGCAGGAAATGGCCAGAAAAACCGAAGCCTTCCGCCGCTATGCCTGGAATGACTACCGCTACTGCGCTGGCCCGCAGAACTGCCAGGAACCCGCCGGGCCGGCCGCTGCCTGGGTAGGCAGATCCTATTATGTATCGCGCGATAACACGACGCCTGACCTGTTCGCAGACCGCCAAGGCGGCATCCTCATCCTGGCCACAGGCGAAAACAACGATGCCGCCAACATCTGGGACAGCCGCACGCAGCGCTGGGGCGCATTGGGCGGGCGCACCGCCGACCCGCTTGCTTCATTTATGTACCCCGATACCAGCATCGGTTTCTTCGCACGCGATACGCTGGGAGACATCTGGGCCAACAAACAGAACCTCGACAAGGGCTGGCGAGGATGGCGGGCCATCGCCGGCGCCCGCTTCTTCCGTACACCCACCGTAGCATCACAGGGCCGGACCGCCGCCGTGGCGCTGGCCACTGACGGCCTGCTCTACTGGACCAGCCCTTCCGGCACGGAAAACCACTGGGCCAACTGGCAACCCCTGCCCGTGCTGGCACAGCCCTCGGGCGACGCGGCCATTTCCACGGACAAGGCCGGCAGGCTGGAGATCTTCGCCACCGACACCGATGGCCGTCTCTTTGTCGCGCGACAGGACAATGCCCAGGACCCCGACCACTGGTCATCCTGGCAACACATCCAGGCGCCGGCAGCCCTTGGCGGACTGGCGGCAATACGAAATCCGCACGATCAAATCGAACTCTATCTGCGCGACCGGCACAGCAATCATTTGCTGCGCATGGTGCAGGCGGCATCGACGCCGGATGCAGCAGACGGCACAGCGGCACTGGCCTGGAACCCGCCCGCCGATCTTGGCCTTGAGTTCGTCGGCAAGCCGGCTGTCGGCCTGAATGAGCGCGGAGACGTCGCCGTAGCCGTGCTGGAGCGGCCTGGAGGCGCCCTCTGGCTACTGGAAAATGCACAGGCCAGAAAGCTCACCACCAATGTGGCATCGGCGCCCGCCATGCGGGTCATGGATGGCGCCTTGTATGTTGTCGCGCGCAATGCCGGCAAGCTGCAGACCTATCAAATACAGGAACGTCGCGCGGGCACCTGGGCCTCGGCCCTGACCGTCAATGTCCCGCCGGCAGGCGGGGGCAGCGCATTTGTCCAGACGATCCCCGACATGCCGGGCCAAGCGGTCGCAGTCAAGGACACCTCGGCGGTCCATTAGCCATCCTCGAACAGTCCGTGCTGGAAGTTCACCGGGCGGACGGATGAAGGAGACGATTACTCCTGCGCCCCCTTTATCTTCAGGACACTGATACTGCCGGTAGACTCCATGTAAGCCCTGCGCACCATGGCAAGATCGTCTATCCCTTTCAGACGCAGCTCTTCCATCAACTCGTCCTTGCTGACATACTCCCGGCGCATGCCCCGCCGCTGCATTTGCCCGTCCTTGACCAGCAATACGCGCCTGGGCTCGAAAAAGGGGCGGGTCGCGGGAAAGTAATACGCCACGCGATCAAACATCACGCTCCAGAAAACCAGCGTACCGACCAGCACCGCTCCCTCGGAAACGCTGTTATATTGCGCCGCCATGGCATTCTGGGCGGCATCGGCAATCAGGACCACCAGCAGCACATCGGCCGCGCCAAAAGAACCCAGGTCGCGCCGGCCGCCCAGGCGCAACAGCATGAAAATCAGCCAGTACATGATGGATCCCCGCAGCACCAGCTCCCACGGGGACATAGAAAACCCGAACATCCCGACCCAATCGATGTGCATGTTCCGTCTCCGCAGATCCGTGCGGATGTGCAGGCAAGTAGTGTGCCCACCGGGAGGGCTGGGGCCTTGTTTTCGGCTTGTTGAGAACGCGGGCTTACATAATTCCCTCAGCATAGCCGTCGCGTTGCGGATCCGCACCGCCTTCAAGCCGGCCCTCAAAACAGGTAATGCCATGCACGCCCGCAAACGCATAGCTCAACGGGCTACGGCGAACCTCATAACCTTGCTGTTCCAGCGTGGTCTGCACATGTTGGGGAACACGGTTAGAAATATCGAGCGCATTGCTCGTCGCAACAATGCGCGGTGCGATGATAGCTTCCTGGATACCCATGCCCCACTCCAACACGTTCATCATGACCTGAGCTACAGCCGGGCCTATCCAGGTGGCGCCAGGCGCGCCCAATGTGAAGACGGGCTTGTTTCCGTCATAGATGATGCTCGGCGCCATGGAGGAGTAGCGACGCTTGCCCGGCGCTATGGAGTTCGGATTGCCAGGCAGCGGATCAAAAGTGCTCATCGCCCCGTTGAGCATAAACCCTGTATCCTTAGGAATAAAGCCTGACGGGTTTCCCAGAGTATGCGTCAGCGACACGACCATGCCGTTCTGATCAATGGCTGACACATGCGTAGTGTGTTTCGACTCTCCTGCATTTCTACGCACTACATTGGCCTTCTCACCGGCCCGGATGCGCCGAGCACAATCCTGACGATAATCCTCCGATAACAAGCGCGCGACTGGGTTTTCGAAAAAATCTGGATCGCCAACAAAATTTTCTTTGTCGCTGAGTGCAATTTTCATTGCTTCTGCCAAGATGCGTATGTACTCCGGCGAATTATGCCCAAGCGAAGGCAAATCAAAAAGCTCTGCGATGCGTAGAATCTGACTCACAAGCAGCCCACCGCCTGGTGGCGCAGGTGTATCAACCCGCCAACCATGATACGTCACTGACAGTGGGTCTGAAGTACGCAGCGTAAAGTCTGCTAAATCTGCAGAGGAAAGCATGCCACCATTTCTGCGCACATCGTCCACAATATGTGATGCCAAGGAGCCGGTGTAGAGGCTATCCACACCATCTAGGGCAAGTGTTTCCAGCGTAACGGCAAGATCCGGATTTTTGATGATGGTACCCAGTTTCTTATATGTCCCATCCGGCTCCATATAGATACGACGCCCATCTGAGGTCAGCCCTAGCTTGTCCCCATAGTTCATTCTTCCGTACTTTCGCTCGTTCTGTGTAAAAACGGTATAAACATGGGGACGCACCATCCAGCCATCTCGCGCGCAAGAAATCGCAGCACCAAACAGATCCGACCAGGGCATGGCGCCGTACTGCACGTGAGCCGCCGACAAGGCCTTGAGCGTCCCAGGCGCGGTCACAGACTGAGCGCCGGCCTCATTGATAAAATCCTTGACGATAAACCCAAAGCCGTCAGTAGTTTCGCCCAGTGCGATGCTTTGCCACATATCCGCCCGGCTTTCCAACGGACACCCTCCAAAGCCTTCGTATACTTTGCGTACCCCTGTCGCTGGATCATAGAGATGCAGCATGCCAAAACCACCTATCCCGCACATCAGGGGATCGACAACCCCTTGCACCAATGCGCATGCAATGACAGCATCAAGCGCTGACCCACCCTCCCTGAGTATTGCTGCGCCAGCTGATACGGCCTCCGGTTGAGGCGCTACGATCATCGCCTTAGGCTGCGGTACTTTACGTTCTGGAACGCGCCCCATACTTTTCTCCAAGACAGCCCAACAATGAAATCAAATTGGAGACAGACCTTCCACGATGAACCGCCTCCAATTTCGGCCAAACGAATATTGTCTACAACCCAGCCTTGAACTGTTTATTCCAAAAATCCAAGCTCGCCGCGCGCTGGCTTGCCAACGCTTTAAGGTCATATGGATGTATGCGAGCCAGCTCACCCTCGGAAAACCCAACACTTTTCTGCAGCTCGGGAGGCAGTTTTGCATTCTTAACCGTTGGCGCATAGCCCATCGTGTCGGCAAAGCTTACTTGGCCTGAAGGCACCAGTAATGCATTCATGTACTTCCATGCGGCCTTTTTGTTCCGACTGTTCTTCGGAACGGCCGCCTCAAAAGTGACAGGGATTGCCCCTTCCTCAGGAATGACGAACTCCAGCGGCAGCCCCGCCTCACGCCACTGCAGTGCCCTGGCCTTCCACATGCAAGCAATCCATATTTCACCAGACTTGAATGCAGTGGCCACGGCCTCATTAGACGGAAACACCTTGGGTTTATTTGCCCTGAGCTTCTTGAGAAAAGCATAGCCTGGCTCAAAGCTATCGCCTTTCCCACCTTCCGCAAGGCCCGCAAACAGAGTATTGAAGTTATAAAGAATATCGGAAAAACCGACACGCCCCTTGTATTTCGGATCCAATGTTTCCTTGAATGAAGCCGGAGGCGTAGAGATTTTTTCTCGGTTATATACCAGCACCATGGCGCTGAAGATGTGCGGTATGGAATATGGCGTTCTGAAAGTCTCAATCACATTGGCAAGATTGGGGATATGCTCCTCATTCGGCGTCTCGAACACGCCTACCGTGCTGGCGTCATACATATCAAGATCGCCCAGAAAGGCTACATCCATCGAGCCACGACGGGAATTTCGTTCCGCTTTCAGTTTAGTATTGCGAGCAGTTGCATTGCCCGTATCAAAAATCACGTTCACGCCATCGGAAGCAACCATAGGATTGATGAACTTCTGAAGAAGATTCTGATAGTCCCCTCCCCAGGTACCGACGACGACGTCAGAAGCGTCAGCATGGGCAATACCCGGGATCATGGGAAGCGCCGGCGCCAAGGCCAGCCCTGCAGCCTGCTTAATGAAACCGCGTCGATTCAGATTTTGCTTATGCATAGTTGCCCTCTTTAGAAACAGAACTATTAACGTAGATACTGCTCGTACCAACCTACTGCCCTTACTGGGTGGTGACCGCAATCTCCTGCTTGAAGTGCAATCGCTCGCCATCAGGTTCTGCATTGAGTACGGAGAGCATGACCGGTGGGTCTGGAAAAGCGGCGTTTATCTCCATCGCATCGATATCACGCGTGATGACTACACATATGTCTCCGACCTCACGGTGCTGCATCATTCTGCGCGGCATACCGAACGTTGTTCCCACGCTTTGCACAAGAACTGGCTCGCTGCAATCTGACACATTCAAAACAGCCTTGACCCGCAGCAGTCTCTCGCCGCACAAGGCGGCCAAGTCATCCAACCAGATGGATACGCTATCCCAGGAAATATCGTGCCTGATAACTCCCTTCATTACATTGATTCGTGGATGCGCAAAACTGCGGCCCGAGCTGATCAGACCTTTTATAGCAAGATCAACGGAATCCTTTTGCGTGGAGGGCGAAAAGGCCAGGTCAACAGATCTCTTCCTGTCCGTTTCAACAACAATCTGTGCTAGCGGGTTCATGCCACGTACGATACTCACATGGTGCGCCAGGCTCGTTTGATCAACCAGGTCCACCTTGCTAAAGACGACGCGTTGCGCGGCGGCCAATTGCGCCGCCGCCTCATCGAATGCCTCGACATTGAGCAAACCACGGTCACAATCATAAACAGTCAAGACTGATACGCGTATTCCCCTGGAGCTTAGCTCCGGGTCCGTAAGCGACGCAATAATAGGCCCTGGTCGAGACAAACCGCTGGTTTCCAGCACAATCCGCGTGATGGGCGCATAACCCGGAGGCCGCGGCGCATCAAGCAACGTACTGACTGTATCGACAAGTCCGCTCCTCAAGGAACAGCATACACACCCATTCGCCAACATGGTCACAGACGCGTCCAAAGAACCGTCCTCCACGACCACGCCGTCTATGCCGATTTCACCTGCCTCATTGACAATAACACCAGTTTCGCCTTTTTTATCGCTTTGAAGCAGATCGACCAGCAGTGATGTTTTACCGCTGCCCAGGAACCCTGCGAGAATAATCAGTTCAACGGACATAGGGAGGCCTTTCAGAAGAATCTCCGTCCCAGCTATTGCTCACCAGCTCACGCACATCAGCCAGAAGTTGGTCCACGTCATAAACGACGCCTGACTTGATGGTGTACTGCAAGGCGCGCCGCCACTCGGGCTTGCCTGTATCATCGTTCAGGCGCAAAGCACCTGTGCCATACAAAAGCTTGAAATCCTCCAAAGGGCTTTCCTCCAGAACCAACAAATCGGCCCGCTTACCAACGTCAACCGAGCCTCTATCATTGCCGACGCCAAGCAGGTCGGCTCCCTCGGATGTGGCGGATCGCAGAACCTCCAGCGGATGAAATCCCGATTCCTGCAACAACTCCAACTCTCTAATCAAACCAAATCCGAAGATCTGGAAAATAAACCCACTATCACTACCAGCACATACGCGCCCACCAAGATTTTTATACTCGTTGATGAATTGCATCCATAAGCGATAGTTCTCCTTCCACTCTATCTCGTTGGCCGTACTCCAGCGATACCAGTATGATCCATGCCCTCCACGCTGCGGTTGGAAGTATTTCCAGACCGCCTTCCAAGTGTAGTCATCGTGCCAGTCCGCCCTTCGGGCACGCATCAGATCCCGGTTTGCATCGTAAATATTGAACGTGGGCACAAACGTGTGCCCCAACTCCAGGAACCGCTGCATGGTCTCATTCCATTTCGCGCTACCCGGTTGCGCCGCCTGCTTGAATGTCTGCCCTGCCAACGCGAATCGGTAATACTCGTCGCTGTAGTTGTAATCCGTTGGAAAGTTCTGCACTACTCTGTTCTCGAACAAGGCTTCGGGCAAACCATAGTAATGCTCGGAACTTGTCAGTCCCCAGGTAGCGGACTTAAGCGCATTCACCCGCGTCACAGCCATTTGGGCGTGATGGCAACCTGACCGCAAGCCCTCCTTGCCCGCCTCGTCCAACGCCGCCTGCATGATGGCGGGCGGCGCACCAAAAAATTTGATCCCATCCGCGCCGCGAGCCTTGAGCTTTCTCACCCACTGCCTGGCCTGATCACCGGTATGGATGGTCTTTACCCGGTCATTGACTGCTGGGAAGTAAGCGTATGACAAGATATGCGGTGCTGCGATTTCGTTCTTGGCTGACAACTCCTTCTGCCCAAGCGTATAGCCGAGTCCGTTCAGCCCACCCATTTCACGAACCGTGGTCACGCCATGCGCCAGCCAGAGCTTATAGATATAGTCTGCGGGCGGTTCCACGCCGCACATCGAGTGATATGGCGTGCCGATGTGTGCGTGGGAATCCACCAACCCCGGCATGACAAACTTGCCATGACAGTCTATTTCCCTGTCGCCTGCCACAGGGCGGCGATCCTGGTTGATGGTTTTCAGTGAAGCCCCGACGCCAACCAGGGCAACAATGCGGTCGTTCTCAATCACGACATCAACAGGCCCCCAGGGAGGCGCTCCGGTGCCATCAATAATGGTTGCACCACGTAGCACCAGCCTCGTGAACGGTCCCTCACCACGATCACGGCTAGTCGCGGCAACAGGAGGACGCCAGCCTTTACTCGCGTTCAGATCACCCATCTCCTCGCCAGGCTGGGAATCTACATAAGGATTGTCGGGTTTGGACATGATGTTCCTTTATAGTTAACCAATCGTCATGAGGCTCGCATTGCCTCCCGCAGCCGCAGTGTTGACACTGACCGACCGTTCCACAAGCAAAACTTCCGGCGCATAACGCTCCCCGCTCAAAATCGCCTCAGTGGATAGCCCTTGCACAGACACCAGAGGACCGGGTCGCAGAACAATGCGACAATTCAACTCACGCAACGCATCGCTATCGCCTTCAAAAAGCACGGCATCAAATGCAGTCTCATCCAGATGGCTATCACAGACCAAGCTTGCATAGTCCTTTTCAGCTTCGTCAAGGCCACGCACGAAAGATCTGGCAAAGTACGTATCCACAAACAAAGCCTTATTGCCTGTTTCCCGGCAGGCTTGCCATTGCGCTCGGATACCACTCTCGCTGCATCCGTGGCATAACACTCGGCCTCTGGGGCGCAGCACGTAACTATTGCTTTCCCCTGTCGGACCCGGAAACTCTTGCGCGGAAGACCGTCCCCCAGGAAAACCAACGCTTACCGACAGGCCCAATGGCCGCACAGAAAGCAAGCGATACAAGTACAACGGACCGCCCGCCTTGGGCCCGGTACCAGACAATCTTTCACCGCCGAAAGGCTGAACGCCAGCCGCTGCGCCTGCCATATTGCGATTCACATATATATTTCCCGCAAACACGCCGGACGTCACACACGCAACCATCTCATCAATGCGTGTGTGCACGCCAAACGTCAGGCCATGGCCCATCTTGTTAATGTCCTGTATCAGCGTGCTCAATCCTTCCCTTCGATAGCGAAGCACATGAAGAACAGGACCAGATATTTCGTTTTCCAGTACGTCCATGCTATCGATTTCGATCAAAGTCAGAGGAACAAACGTGCCGTAGCTGGCATCCTCAGGCAGTTCGACCTGTACCACCCGATGTCCTTTGGCCCGCATGAACTCAATGTGCTGCTCGACGTTCGCTTTGATCTCAGCATCAATGATCGGACCAACATCCACCGAGAGCTTATCCGGACGACCTACTCTCAGCTCGTGCATTGCTCCAATCAGCCTGGAAACGATATTGTCTGCACACTCCTCCTGCAAACACAGCACTTTCAATGCCGAACAACGCTGGCCAGCGGAATCGAAAGCGGACTCAAGTACATCAATCACCACCTGCTCTGGCAACGCGGATGAATCCACGATCATTACATTCCGACCGCCGGTTTCGGCAATAAAGGGAATCGTGTGTCCCACATCGCTCAGTCTTTCGGACAGGCAACACGCAACGCGACGCGCGACATCGTTCGACCCAGTGAACATGACGCCACTCACCGTGGCCGCCGAAACCAAAGCATGGCCCACCGTCGCGCCTTGTCCCGGTAGAAGCTGAACGACGGACGGCGGCATTCCGGCGGCATGAAGTATTCCTATCGCCTGAGCAGCGATCAGAGGTGTCTGCTCGGCAGGTTTGGCAATAACTGCATTGCCGGCAGCCAACGCGGCGGCAACTTGACCCAAGAAAATCGCCAACGGTAAATCCCAAGGACTGATGCAAACCACAATGCCGAGTGGTCGATGCGTCTCGTTGTCGAACTCTCTTTCAATCTGAGCTGCGTAATAGCGCAAAAAATCGATAGCCTCCCTGATTTCCGCAATAGCGTTAGGTATTGATTTTCCAGACTCAAGAACGATCAAACCCAACAAGGCCTGCATCCGCTCTTCCAGCATCTGAGCAGCACGGTTCAGGCAGCGCACTCGCTCAACAACCGGAGTAGACTGCCAAATCGGGGCGGCTATCGCTGCTCGCTCAAGCGCTTTCCGTACGTCGTCTTCATTCGCCTCAACAACGTAGCCAACGATATCGCGATGGTCGGACGGATTGATCACATTCCGAGCTCGGCTTTCGTCCCATATATTCTCTGTCCCACCGATCATAGGGCCGGCTGTCCAGAATTTTCCTGAACGCGCGAGCAAGGCCGCGGACAGCGATCCTAGACGATGCTCATTACTTAGATCTATCCCGTGGGAATTCAGCCGTCCCCCGAAAGCAGCAGTCCCGTACAGATCGCGGGGGATTCGGATTTTCTCATGAGGGGCTCCTAGCGGCACGATTTCCTTTGCAGCCTCCACGGGATCCGAGACAAGCTGCTCAACAGTCACATTCTCCAGTCCAATCAGGTGGACGAATGATGTATTGGCGCCATTCTCTAGCAGGCGACGCACCAGGTATGCCAGCAAGGTTTCGTAGGTGCCCACTGGAGCATAGATACGACAAGGCCTGTTCAGCCCGCTAGAGCCTATAACTTCCCCGTACAGGCTTTCACCCATGCCATGCAAGCACTGGAACTCATATTGTCCAGGATAGTAGTCTCGGCCCGCCATCTGGTAGACCGCTGCAACGGTGAACGCATTATGCGTCGCGAATTGTGGAAATACCGCGTCCGGCGCATCCAGCAGCTTTCGTGCACAAGCAAGAAAAGATACATCGGTATAAATCTTTCGCGTATAGACAGGGTAACCTTCCAGGCCAGAAACCTGTGCCCGCTTGATCTCGGTATCCCAATACGCCCCTTTGACCAGCCGAACCATTAGTCGATGCCGACTGCGCCTGGCCAGCTCAATCATGTAGTCAATGACAAATGGCGCGCGCTTCTGGTACGCCTGGATCACAAAACCTATGCCATTCCATCCCTTCAGGCTCGGCTCAAAACACAATGCCTCAAGCATATCCAAAGATATTTCCAGACGGTCTGATTCTTCAGCGTCAATATTGATGCCTATTCCATACGAGCAGGCCAATGTCGTTAGAGCCAGCAACCTCGGATACAGCTCCGACATAACCCGATCGTACTGAGAGCGGGAATATCGCGGATGCAAGGCAGACAGTTTTATGGAAATCCCTGGTCCTTCATATATACCCCGCCCCGCGCCAGCCTTCCCTATGGCATGGATTGCCTGCTCATAGGATGCGTAGTAACGCTGCGCATCCGCCGCAGTGATTGCAGCTTCACCCAGCATATCGTATGAATAACGAAACCCTCGTGCCTCCATCTTCCGGTTATTGGCAATGGCTTCGGAAATATTCTGGCCAGACACAAACTGCTCGCCCATCATCCGCATTGCAATGTTTACACCGCGGCGGATCAACGGCTCCCCGCCTTTTGCGATCAAACGCGTCAGCGCATTGGAAAGAGACAGCTCGCTATTCACTCCAACCAGCTTTCCTGTCAGCACCAGTCCCCAGGTTGCCGCATTGACGAACAGCGAGGACGATCCTCCGGTATGCGCTTTCCAGTCACCGGTGGATATTTTGTCCCGGATCAGCGCATCACGGGTAGCGCGATCTGGGATACGGAGCAATGCTTCAGCAAGGCACATCAGCGCGACGCCTTCCTGCGTTGACAGCGAGAATTCCTGCACCAGGCTTTCCACGCCCCTTCCTGCTCGCTTGCCCCGCAGCGCAGTGACAAGTTTGGCTGCGAGCGCCCGAACCTTGTCAGGCTCAGGCACGCGGGCATGCTCGAGCAGAAAAGGAAGACATTCCGGCTCAGCGCGCCGATAGGCAGACGTAATCGCCGCTCTCAGAACTGATTGCGGGCGAATGTCCTGGCTGAACTCAAGGAACTGAGTTGTATTGCCTTGCCCATTACCTCTATTGCGTCCCACATGTCTACCGCGTGACTCGGTAGAAACCTCCTGAGGCACATTTCCCTGCTCTATCTGATCAATATATGACAGCAGCGCCTGTTTGTGCAGCCAGTGGGGACTCCGCCCCAGCTGCGCTGAGGCCTGTTTCAGGCGACCGCGTACGGAGTCGTCTATTTTTACCCCCAAAGTCGCGCTTCCCATGTCGTTTCAACTTGTGGAAAGTTCGTCGTGGTAAATCTGCCCGCCTTTCATTACCAGAGGAATATGCTCCCCCTGGCCAAGCAGACAATTAATATTACTGTATGGGTTCCCATCGACAATGAGTATGTCAGCAAAAGCTCCGGCAATCACCTGCCCTACACTTCCCTGAAGATTCAATATCTCCGCGCCAATCAGGGTAGCGCTCTGTATGACTTCAAATGGCGACAGAATTTCTGCACGAATTCTAAATTCATCGCTTTGCAAGCGTTGCGAAGGCCCCAGCAGGTCGGTACCGAACCCCATTTTTACGCCTGCGCGTTTGTACAATTCCAAGGATGCCAATCCCGCCATACGTACCGTGGCTATCTTGGCCACGCTATCAGGCGGTAAACCATAAGCTGCGCCCTCGTTGGCCAGCGCCTCATAGGTGACCAGCGTAGGCACAACATATGCGCCTTTTTCCGCCATTAAGTTGGCCACCGTCTCGTCAATCAGATTTCCATGCTCAATGGTTCGCACACCGTTACGCACCGCACGCTCAATCGCATCGGCGGTATATGAGTGCGCCATGACATACGTCTGGCGACTGCGGGCCTCGTCCACGACGGCTGCTATTTCTGCTTCTGAATATCCGTATGCAGCAATGGGATCGGTAGGTGATGCCACGCCGCCGGACGCCATGATCTTGATCTGATCCGCGCCCATCTGAAACTCTTCGCGTACTGCCCGGCGCAGGTTATCTACTCCATCCACAACACGGCCGATATCTCCGGCCCGAAAACAGCAACCACAGATACTCATGGGACGCAAATGATCCGAACGTTGGCGTGGATCTCCATGACCACCTGTCTGACTGAGCGCGCGGCCCGAAATAAACAGACGGGGCCCAACAATAGCGCCCTCCTCCACAGCGCACTTCAGGCCCCACCCCGCGCCGCCCGCATCACGCAAGGTTGTAAATCCACGGCGCAACATGGCTGCCATGATAGGTACCGCACGCATCATCACCAACGCATCGGGTAGTGCTCCTTGCGTACTAAGGTTAAGCTGAGTGGCCATGACATGACCATGCAGGTCTATCAAACCCGGCATGATGGTCTTGCCGGCCACATCAATCACACGTGCTGACGTGGCGCTAAGCGGCTTGTCCGACACCTCCTTCACTTTGCCATCCTCAACCAGCACATCATAGCCTTCCAACAATTCATTGCGTGTCGGATCTAGCAGATTTCCATTCTTGAAAAGCACAGTGGTCACAGAATCACTCCTCGGTTTCGGCACAGATTATTAGCGCTCAGGCAACCATCGTCTTCACGTATCGGCGATGAATGAGCCAGTTTGAAAAAGTGGCCATCACCAGGGTCGCAACAACAAGCACCAGGGCAAGTGTCGCGCCAAATGGCCAGTTGGCCGCCTTGGTAATCTGGTCATACAGTGCGGGGGCCATCATAGTGATGCCGGTGCCACCCAACAGTACCGGGGTCGCGTAGGCGTTCATGCAAAGAATAAAAACCAGAACCGTTCCCGCTGCTACGCCCGGTGCGGCAATCGGCAATACCACCCTGCGAAAGGTGGTAAAAAAATTGGCGCCCAGACTCTGAGCCGCCTCTTCCACGGCAAAATCCATTCCTTCCAGAACACTTTGCAAAGTCAGTATCAAGTAAGGCAACACTACGCCGGTTGTACCGACAATGACGGCGAATGGCGTATACATCATCTGGACGGGCTTATCTATAAGTCCGAACAGTTCCATGAAATAGTTCAGGAATCCGGCATTTCCAAGGATAACCATCCATCCAGCCGCCCGCACTACACTGCCCACCATCAGTGGAAAGACCAACAAAATAATAAACAGACTCTTGTAACGGCTTTGAGATTTCGCCAGAAAATAGGCTACAGGAAAGCCGAGCACCACTGACAGAATCGTACAACTGGCAGCGACATAAACCGTGTTTAAGAAAACGTCCCGATAATAAGGGTCGGCAAAAAAAGCCTGGTAATTCCCGAGCGTAAAGCCCTCGACCATTACGGAAGCCTCGAAATGATTAAAGCTATACCGGAACAACATCAGAATGGGGAGCAGCATGATGACCAGCACCATGATGGAGGCGGGAAATGCCAGGCTCGCGCCCCTGCGCCGGGATGCTCGAGAATTCTGATCGGCTGAACTCATGAGGTTTAACCTTCCCGCTCAGAAAAAAGAACGCAATCCGACGGGCGGAAACATGCATGGACACGTGCACCTTGCGCGAGCTTCCGCTCATGGCCGTCGCCAAGGTTGGACACCTGAGAGCTGACGCTCTCCCCCGTATCCAGAAGTATTCGAACATCGATCACTGACCCGAGATACACCACTGAATCAATAGTACCAATCAAGGCATTCTCGCCTTTAGGTTCCGTCGACAAAATGACTCGCTCGGGCCGCACTCCTATCCTGGTAGTGTCACGCTCCTCATCTTCGATGAAGATTTCCCGTTGACTTCCGGTAACGAATCGACCTGCCGACTGGATTCTTCCATCGAAAAAATTCATCTTTCCGAGAAAGTCGGCGACAAACAGATTAGCCGGCTTCTCGTACAGCCCTTCCGGCGATCCGATCTGCTGTACCTTTCCGTTATACATAATGGCCATGCGATCAGCAATCGCCAACGCTTCTTCCTGATCATGAGTGACAAAAATAGTGGTAAGACCCAGATTGCGCTGAAGCGTCCGGATTTCCTCTCTCACCTCACCGCGCAGCTTTGCATCCAGATTGGACAGCGGTTCGTCAAGTAGAAATACCTTCGGCTGTATAGCCAGCGCACGAGCAATCGCCACTCGCTGTTGTTGCCCTCCCGACAACTGGCGCGGATATCGATCGCGGAACTGACTCATGCGTACCATGTCCAGCGCTTCACGCATACGCCGATCTCGCTCAGCAGCGGCAACCTTGTGCATTTCCAGGCCAAACAGCACATTCTCGCTGACAGTCATATGGGGAAACAAGGCATAACGCTGAAACACCATTCCTGTATTGCGCTTATGCACAGGCATCTGCGTTACGTCTTCATCGCCAATATGGATCGTTCCTGCTGTGGGTTCGATAAAGCCAGCAATCATACGCAAGGTCGTAGTCTTGCCGCAGCCACTAGGCCCCAAAAATGCGACCAACTCCCCATCCTCAATATCCAGCGAGAAGTCAGAAACCGCAACGGCCGAACCAAATGTTTTTTTTAATCCTGCCATAGAGACTTTAGCCATTTTCTAAACCACCTGACTGAGTTTTACGAAACGGTCGGTTATTAGCATGACCACCCCCAACAGCAGAATCTGCATGGCAGAAACAGCTGCGATCGTCGGATCAAGATTGAACTCCAGATACTGCATGATCGCGATCGGCAGGGTTGTACGGCCAGGCCCTACCAATGACAAGGACAGTTCCAGGTTCTCGAAAGAAACAACAAAGCTGAACAATGATGCAGCAACTATGGACGGACGCAGCATTGGCAATGTGACACGCCAGAACGCCACACGTGGATTGGCCCCGAGATTGCGGGCTGCTTCAGCGATAGACGGATCCAGTCCATGCATGCTTGCCGAGACCAACCGAACCGTCCAGGGAATAGTGAGGCAGATATGTGCGAGAACCAGGCCTCCATACGTGCCCACCACATCCATATCGAGAAAATTTTCCACCTGTAGATATGCCAGATAGATGGCCACCCCGGCCACAATGCCGGGGATCAGAAGCGGAGAAAGCAAGAGCGTATTGATGGCATCGCCACCCTTGAAGCGATAGCGGATAATGCCCAGCGCAGCAGCCACCCCGAGCGTCACACCACAAATAGACGCGATAACAGCCACCTGAAAACTAGTGACAAAGCCGCTTACGAATGCCGAGTCGGTAAGCGCCTTCTGATACCACGAGAGGGTGTAACCCGATGGAGGAAAATAAAGAATTGCATCCTTGAAAAAACTCAGCCAGACCACAAAAATTAGAGGGCTAAGCATGAACAGATACATGCACACGACAAAAGCCCGGTGCAACCACCTAAGCCAGGACGTTTTCGCCCTTCGCCCGAGATTGGCCGCCTTTACAACACGCTTGTCGATAGCAGTGGTTTCCAACTTGGTTTCCTACGATGCTGGTCCATTGCAACCGGGCCGGGACGAGACGAGTAACACCAATTTTTTCTGGTAGCACCTTTATCTTATGAGGGGTGGTTATGTATTGAGAATAGGTGTTACTACTTAAAGCTCAGACAGGCATCCCGCTACGCCCACTCTTGCGGCATGTTCACAAGCTTCGAAAATATCAGGCCATGCTCTCTGGACAAGTTCAGCGTATGTACACACACGTGGCTGCGAATCACACCGTATTCCCAACCGCACAGGAAGCTGATAGTATTTATCCCTATTCACCTACCCGTTTCAGGGAATTCCTGATGGCTTCGCTTCTGCACACCCACCCACAACTTACTGCCGCGCTTAACGCGGCGGCTGGCGTGCGTGCCGCGAATCCTCCCCCCACATCATCTGTCGCACCGCCCCTGGCTGGTATTGCAGTGGCTGGCGTTCACCCGCCGCACGCCACCATCGCAGGCTGAACCAGCCCGCTTTCACGGCCCCTTCCCGCACATTCAGCATTCATCGGCACAATGCCGCACATGGATGACGGGGGCCTGTTCGTTCACTCGACAGATGAGTACATTCATGACACCCACTACATGCAAGTCCTTCGCGACCATGTGCACCTTTGTGCTGCTTTGGGGCAGCGCAGCCATCTTCACCCGCTGGGCACTCGACCACAGCTCCGTCTTCGCGGTGCTGGTCTTACGTTTCGGCCTGGCGCTCGGCGCCCTGCTTGTAATCGGCCTGCGCACCCGCCGCTGGCTGCCGCTGCCTGGCACGCGCCGGCAGGTTGCCGGCACAGGCCTGCTGCTGATCGGCAGCTACTCGGTATGCTACTTCCAGGCGATCGCGCACGGCATCACACCCGGCCTGCTTGCAACATTGCTGGGCACACAGCCTATCCTCACATTGCTATTGACCGAGCGGCGCTTTTCATCGCGACGCCTGCTAGGTCTGTTGCTATCCCTGGGGGGCCTGGTACTAGTCGTGTATCAAAGCCTGATCGTGACCAGACTATCCGGACCCGGCATGGGTTTCGCTCTCGGCGCGTTGCTGTGCATCACCGTGGGCGCCTTACAGCAAAAACGCATCCAGCAGCCACCCGAGCAGGTGCTGCCGCTTCAGTATCTGATGACCTTACTGTTGTGCCTGGTCTTCGTACCCTTCCAGCCCTTTCACTTCGAACTAGACACGGGATTCGTTGTTCCTTTGCTGTGGCTGGGCCTGGTGGTTTCTGTCGGCGCACAACTATTACTGTATCGCCTGATCCGAGGCGGCAATCTGGTCAACGTCACCAGCCTGTTCTATCTGGTGCCGGTGGTCACGGTGATACTGGACTATTTACTGCTGGACAATGCCCTGCCCGCGCTGTCGGTGGCTGGCATGGTTGCGATTCTGGCTGGGCTGGCGCTGGTGTTTCGACAAAGAGCTAAGCAGGCTGCTTAAGCAGCCTTTGCCGGACCAGACGCCATGGCAGCATCGCTCACCCTGCGGCTTCAACGCATTCGGCCGCAGGGCGATTCATTGAGCCCAAGACAGGAGACAAGGTGAATCCCTGTCCCATTTGCTTGCAACTTTACTTCAGCCGGTTTCATCGTACGCCGCAGCACTCACCCTTCTGTTTCGCACGGTTTCAGGGCCCCGCTCAACAGGCAAATGCAACACTAAGATAAGGACATCCACTAACCAGCTGCCTTCGCAGCATGGGAGCCGAATATGTTCTTTACCTTCTTCAACCGGAGATCCGTCGCGCGCCTTGCAAGCCGCTCCATGCTGGCTCGCGCCGCCGTCGCCATCGGTCTGGCGCTAACCATGTCTGCCTGTGCCTACGACGCCCCCTACTACAACTCATATGGCGGATACAGCGGTTATCAACGCGACTATTACGGTCGCACTGATCACTATCATCGCAGTTATCACCGCAGTCGCCCGGACTGGAGGGCGCGGACCCACTATCGTGACGCGCGGCGGCATCGGCATATCGAGCGCCCTCATCACAGATATCAGGCATGGGGAAACCGATATTCACCGCAACGCTCGCATCGTTCGCAAGCACACAGACACTCGGATCATCGGGAGCAGCATGGACGCGACACGAAGCATCGCGGACATTCCTCAAGGGATTCGCATGGGGCGAGGGGGCATCGCTGATCGCGATACCTTACACCGCCCCAATTGCCTTAAGCCCCGCCGCGGCACAACCCGCATCGATATCGCCGGTCGGTGCGCCACCCACGCCGATGCCGCCCACCAATGCCTTGCCGAACTTGATCGGCAGCCCGCCCGCCTGAATGACCATGCGTGAATCCATATCGCGCAGCCCGTCGTTGGCCGGCTTGGAGGCAATGAACTCCGCCAGTCCGGCGGTATCACGCCCCATGGCTGCCGATGTGAATGCCTTGCCCTGAGCGCTGCCCGCTGTATGAGGGCCCGCGTTATCGGCCTTGAGCAGCACTTTGGTCGAACCATCGCGCGCCACAATCGCGACACTGACGTTGTAACCTTCCGCAGCGCACGTCTTCAATGCAGCCTGCGCAGCCGTGGTGGCCATCTCCAGCGGCAGATAAGGGGAGGTGGGGAGATCTTGTGAATGGGCGGCCAAAGGCGCAGCCAGGGTTGCCAGCAGTACAAGTTTTCTGATCATTGTCTTTCCTTTCAAAGTGAACAATGAAAGGTTAATGTCCCTGCCTGGTGATGTATATTCGTAGCGCGGGCGCTGGACTCCGTAGTACTACGGAGTCGCGCCGCTATAGCGTATCGCGTCCCTCAAGCCAGATGCGCGTCAGCTCCGCCTGCGATGTCGTGCCCAGTTTCCCCCCCAGAGAGGCGCGATGGCTGTCGACCGTACGTACCGACAGATCCAGCCCGTCAGCAATCTGGCGACTGGTATAACCATGGGCCACCTGGTCCAGTATTTCGCGTTCGCGCGGCGTCAGCGTTGCCAACAGCGCCTGCGTTTCAGCCTGCTCTGCCCGCTGGCGCATGCTTTGCTCCAACAATTGCTGTCCACGCTGTATGGCGTCGATCAGATCCTGCTCATCCACCGGCTTGGAAAGGAAATCGATGGCGCCATTACGAAAGGCACGCCGACACGCTTCGATGTCTCCATGACCCGACATGACAATAGTGGGCCAGTGTATGCCCCGCTCTGAAAGCCGCTCCTGGAGCTTCAGGCCAGAAATGACCGGCATGCGAATATCCAGAATCAGGCAGCCAGGCTCGAGTTTTCCGACATGACTGAGAAAGGCCTGCGGATCCGCAAACCCGGTCGCCTGGATATTGACGGTGGACAACAACAGGCAAAGCGCGCTGCGCACCGCTTCGTCGTCATCTATCAAGTACACCGGATAGCTCATTGCCCGGCTCCCGCAGCCCGAATGGCGCGCGGCAGGCTGACCCTGAAAGTCGTACCGCTGCGGGTATCGACCCAGGCAATGTCGCCGCCGGCCCGCTCCACCAGGCGCTGGCTCAATGCGAGTCCCAGGCCCATGCCTCCCTCACGCTCGGTGGCAAAAGGAGTAAACAGATGAGGGCGCAGCGCATTGGAAACGCCCGGACCATTGTCCATGACTTCCAGCACAACCCCAGAGGCTTGTTCTGTTAGATCGACGACAACCCGCCCTTCACCGTGATGGCCATCGAGCGCTTCGATTGCATTGCGTACAAGATTGAACACGACCTGCTCCATTTCAACCGGATCTGCGTTAACCAGCACAGCCTGCGGCGGAACGTTAAACTCCAGCGCTACCTCCGATGATGCTGCCTGCGGCGTGAGCAGCGCCTGCACGTTGTTCAACGCGCCACGCAAATCAAAGACCTCGCTGCTTGCGCGCTGCGGACGCGCCCAGTTCCGGAAGCGCGCCAAAATAGCCGACGCACGTTGAGCCTGGGTAACCGTGTCCTTAAGCACCGTGCCCAGCACGGCATTATCGCCTTTGCCCATCATCCTCAGGCCAGCCTGGGTTTGCGCCAGAATTGCCGTCAGCGGCTGTGTGAGCTCATGCGTCAGGCCACTGGCCATTTCACCCAGGGCATTCACACGCGACGCATGTGCTAAACGAGACTCTATGGCGCTCAACCTGGCCTGCTCTTGTGCAACCAGTACACGGGCGCGTTCTCGCCAGACCGCCAGCAATGCAAAGTACACCATGCTTATCGACAGCAGAATCAATGCCAGGCGCCATGGCGGCAACAGATCAGCCAGATCGATACTGATGCCTGTTTTAAGGACAAGAGGCTGCGAAACGCTGCCCAGCGCTCTGGAATACTGCGGAACAGACGGCAGGCGATGGAGACGGTACACTTGCTGCCCATCGGGCAAAAACAGGCCCAAGCCCACATTCTGCCTCGACCAGTAGCGCCCCGCTTGCCCGAGCAAACCGCCCGCATCGATCGCAAGCATCAAGCCATAGCGGGCATCAGCCGTATTAGGACTGCGCTTGATCATCAGATAATGATCAGGGTGATCGGCAACAGACAGCAGAGCAATCTTCCCTTCTGACGCATTGGCTGCGGAACGGATGATGTCTTCCAGATCCGGCGAGAGCGCACGCGTGCCCACCACGCCCTGTGATTGCCTGAGCGGAACAAGCTGTATTTCGTCAATACGGGGGTAAAAATGCGTGATGGTCTGGGCAACCTCCAGGAAAAGGCTGCGTTCATGCGCCTCGGTTGCCACGACGATGGCCGACAAGGCGGTCAGATGTGCATCATGCTGTCCCGCACGCTGAGACGCAAGCTTGTGCAACTGCGCACTTTCCTGCTCCAGCTCACCAACCAACGCCCGATACTGCCAGGCGGCAAGCGCCGCCGCCCCGGCGCACAAGAGCAGGCCCCAGACAAAAATCTGGAATGTCAGGCTTCTCAGGAGTAAATGGCTGCGGGGCATGATGAAGGCATTATCGCAAACCCGGTGAGGCAGCGCGAATGGGGGGTGGGCGGGCAGCCATGTTTTTGCCCTTATAGGGCCCTATTGCGACCCCCTAATCCCCAACCCGTGAGAGCAGCCAGATCTAATCCATTTTTATTCCCGCCTGCCTGGCAACTTTGCCCCATTTCTCATACTCGGAATGGAAAAATTCGTTAAATTCCTGGGGCGTTCCACCTTTGATTTCCATACCTTGGGCAACTATGGTTTCTTTGAACTTTGGGTCAGCCAGGACTATATCCAGTGCATCAGAAAGTTTCTGGATGATTTTGTCGTCGGTTTTTGCTGGCGCCAATAGTCCAAACCATGTTTGCGCATCGAATCCCTTGACGCCTGCTTCCGCGATGGTAGGAACATCGGGTATGAGCGTGGAGCGAGTGGACGACGTTACAGCTATCGGAAATACTCTGCCAGATTTTACTTGTGGAAGCGCCGTAACCAACACATCAAACATCATATCTATCTGCCCTCCCACCAGGTCAGTCAACGCCGGCGCGCTGCCTTTGTATGGAATGTGGGTAATATCCACGTGCGCCAATGATTTAAACAACTCTCCTGCCAAGTGAGCGGCACTGCCAACTCCGAATGAGCCGTATGTCAGTTCCTTGGGCTTCTCCTGAGCAAGTTTGATGAGAGACCTCAAGTCGTACCCCTTTAGCCTTGGGTTCACGATCAATAGTAACGGTGCGGCGGCTACTAGCTTGACGGGCTTAAATGCATTGATGGGATCATAGGATAGCTTCGAATAACTATGTGGGGTTACCGTTAAGGGCCCCGCCGCACTGAACAACAGCGTATATCCGTTTGCTGCTGCATCCGCGACCTGCCCATGGGCAATCTGCCCTCCTGCGCCTGGACGGTTAACAACAATGAACGTCTGACCGAGCTGCTCTGTCAATCCTTTGGCTACAAGCCGTGCCGTTGAGTCAGTTGATCCTCCTACCGAATAGAGGACAATTATCTCGACCGGCTTGTCAGGATAGGTATGGGTTCCAGCGGCATGAGATGCCGCCGCGATCACTATGCTGGAAATCAAAAAACCGAGCTTCACAAACTTCAACTCAGAGAGAAATGCAGGCATAACTTACTCCTTTGATGAGCGGAACACGCTGGTAGTTTTTCTTGTTTTACGCTTATTAAAAATGACCAGAAAACACCGCCTCCATTAGCCGTGCGGCATTGGGTCGATCAAGTACCGCCGGGTTGAATTTCAGGTGATGTGCGTTCATCAATGAATCAACAAGCGGCTCAATCCGATCTGATTCGACACCAAGGCTCAGCAGACTATCGGGAAGGGCCATTTGCGCAACAAGCTGTTGTGACAGATCGACAATGTCGTCAACCTGAAAGGCTCGTTCTACAGCCCGAATTGCCTGAGGCGCAATATCGCGATTGATCTTCAGCGTTTTAGGCAGCGCAACGGCATTGATCACGCCATGGGTGAGCCCCGTTGCACCACCAACAACGTGGCACACAGCATGGTGCAAGCCTAGGCCGCAACTATTAATGGAGAA
This sequence comes from Pusillimonas sp., assembly GCA_048270225.1. Taxonomy (GTDB): domain Bacteria; phylum Pseudomonadota; class Gammaproteobacteria; order Burkholderiales; family Burkholderiaceae_B; genus Allopusillimonas. The sequence goes on from JBLWTG010000007.1 coordinate 148,431, forward strand.
TCCCGCCAAACTTGCGGCTTCAAAGAGTTTCAAGCCCATTCCGGCAGTCGTTGCTCCTTGAGCCGAAGCCCGCAACAAGTCTGGCCATATGCGCCCACCCTGAGCAGCGGCTGCCTTACCAAACCAGTTAGCCTTTACACTGTAGAAAGCCTCAATGCAGTGTGCCCATGAGTTAATACCGCTGGCAGCCAGCTCGTACTGAGGAAGGGATATAAGCAGCTCCGGATCATAAATTACTTTCCTGGCCAGATACTTCAAACCTCCCTTTCCCTCTTTCGTTCCAGAGTCGGTGCGAATCCCATATACGTTGGTCATCTCACCGCCACCCAAAGACGTGGGGATAGCGATAAAATCGGCAGACACCGTGTCCAGTATCCCTTTCACCAGGTCGATGGCACTTCCGCTTCCAATGCCAATCATTACGTCCGGCTTGAAACCCTTAGCCAAGGCTGTAGCTTCCACCAAGACCGACTCTGGGCTGTGAGGCTGAGAGCCCGCATATACAGACACACTCGCATGTGGAAAGAGCGCATTCCAGTCTGCAAGACTGGCACTACGCGAGGAACCGACAATCAGAACTCGCTTGGCGTCTGTATCTTGCAGGGCGCGCTGAAAATTGCCCTGTATGACCAACTGGGGAGGAAAGTGCATTTTGATGACTGGCGCACTCATTACTTCACCAACTTTGCGTGCCCAACCATTGTTGGCCCTTCTGCCACTTTCCCTTCAATCTCGCCCTCATCGTCCAGCGTTACAACAAGCTGATCTCCCGGACAAACAGGTGCGATCCATTTGGTATAGAGCTCACCCTCCGTGTACCAGCGATCCCCATACTTCTTGGCCGCAAGGCCAGCTGCATACCCCATGACATTTAGACCATGTGCCAATGTCCCTCTGAAGCCTCGTGACGCAGCCAGCGCTTCGTCATAGTGAATCGTGTCGTTGTCCCCATTGATCTGGCCATACTGGTCAATAATGGCCTGAGTCATCTCAATTTTTTTCTGTAACATTTTGAACTCCTTATTGAGGTAAGTGCAGCGTGTGGTGCGCTTCTGCAACGATTGTTCCGTCCGTCTTCCGAAACTCTGCGGTGAATCTGAGCCACTTACGGCCACGCTTCTCAAATTTTTCAGTCACCTGGCCCGCAGCAACAAGATCGGTGCTTTCATCAGCAAAGATCGGGCTGCGCCACTTCCACATTTGGTCGTACACAACAATTCCCTGTATTGGTGGATATCGCCGGTACAGAACTGCCAGAAGATAGACCGACAGCACATTAGGCGCGCATACCTTGCGACCATTGAATAGATAATATTCAGCGTTCTCCTCCGAAATGGCGGCAAGATACTCGGCGTTGATTTCCGGCGTAATTGAAAATGCCATGTCGGGAAGTTCTGCACCTACTTCAAAGGCTTCGTAAGGCGTACCTGGCTGATCTCCTTCGCGCGGTTTAATCTCACTTGGACGTGTCATATCGATTTTTCTCCGTGTTTGAAAATAGCGCCTTTGCTTTTTAATAAGTCGAGATGCTTCTCGTCATATCCACAAAGGCGAGTCAAGACTTCATCGGTATCCGCACCCAACCGCGGCGGATACGCCAAAGATTCGGCGTTTTCATACTTGAACGGATTACCTAGAAACTCGAGACCTCCGTCCGTGCTGGGGTTACCTAGCGTCTCAACCATAGATCGCAACATGGACAGCGGTTGAGTCAACGCCTCGGCAATATTCAGAACAGGCGCAGCCGGTACCCGGGCATCGAATAGCTGCGAGGTCCACTCGTCCCTTTTCTTTCCCCTGAATAGTTCGCCCAAAACCTCCGCGAGGTCGCTCACATTCCTTATGCGATCCGAGGCAGTGGCAAAGCGCGGATCGACTGCCAAGCTCGGCTGGTCAATGGCAATACAGAATTTTTCCCAAAAGACCTCTCCCGTGGGAGAAATAACAAGAGGCTTGCCATCGGCGCAGAAGAACGTTTCGCTCGGTGCGATCATTGGATGCCGCGAACCCTGAGCAATAGGAACCTGGCCAGATATAAAATAGTTTTGCGCCTGCCAGCTGAGAAGCGCCAGTTGGCAATCAAGCAAAGAGATCTGTACCGATCTGCCTTTTCCAGTCAATGCCGATGACAACAGCCCCCCCAAGGTAGCTAGAGCCAAATAAAGCCCACCAGCAAGATCCGCAATCTGATAGCCCGCACGCACTGGCTTGCCATCCTTCTCTCCTGTGATGCTCATGAACCCGCTCAGAGCTTGTACGATCAAGTCAAATGCCGGCGCGTCGTCGTATGGCGCTTCATCGTGAAAACCTATTAGCTGGCCAACGACAATTTTTGGGTTGATTGATTTCAACGAATTGAAATCGATACCGAGTTTTTCTGGTACCGAAGGCGCAAACCCATAAATCACGGCGTGTGATTGACGCACAAGGTCATACAACACAGCGATACCCTCAGGCTTTTTCAAGTCAAGCGCGATGCTCTTCTTACCCCGATTCACCGATAAGAAAAAAGAGGAATCTCCCTCAAAAAAATGAGGTGGGATAGTGCGCGACATGTCGCCGTGCATGGGTTCGATCTTGATCACCTCAGCTCCCAGTTGAGCAAGAGTCTGACCTCCGAATGGTCCACCTAGCACCCAACTTAAATCCAGCACCCTGACGTCCTTCAACATACTTACATATCCCTTTCAATAATCCACAATATGAATTATCATTTGATTCATACTCCAAACTTAAATCCAGTCTATGCGTGATAAAAAAGATGGTCAATTAAATATTCTGTTTTTAGTTAAATTACTATCCCATATAATGGATTATTAATATGAAAAATCCAAAGCCAGAAACGACTACGGAGGTCGCCGGAGCACAGGTTGTCAAACGAATAGGCGTCCTGCTGAAGGCCATTGCGTCTCGAAATTCGCAAGGCAGCAGACTTGTAGACTTATACCGAGCCGCGAACCTTGAGCAGTCCACCGCGCACCGCCTGCTTAAGGCGCTGATGCTAGAAGGGCTGGTTCAGCAGAACGCGAGCTCCAAACGCTATTACCTCGGGCCCGCAATTGTCGAACTCAGTTTTGCTATCAAGCCTACGGTAGACATTCGTGACCTGGCACGTGATGCCATGGAGCGAATCGCGACTTTCTCGGAAGATACTGTTTATCTACTCATCCGCAGTCGATACGAATCAGTTTGCATTGACCGGCTAGAAGGAAGCTACCCCGTAAAGGTTCTGTCGCTCGATATCGGAGGACGCAGACCCCTAGGAGCCAATGCATCGGGCCTGAGCATCCTGGGCTCGCTGCCTCAAGACGAGATCGACCGGGTAATAGACCACAATAAGGACATCTATCCCCGCTATGGCTTATTCACCGCTGAACGCGTGCGACATCAGCTCGCAGATTTCAAAGAAAGGGGATACGTATGTACTCAGCTCGCACCTGGCACTGCAACTGTTGGGCTTCCCATACTTAATCCAGATGGCACTCCTGTAGCCGCGATCTCCGTAGCAGCAATCGAAAGTCGCATGCATGCAGAACGACAGCTGGAGATCATCGAGTTCGTTCGACAAGAAATCGCAAAGATTCAATCTCGTATAGGAGCAAAGCCGGACTTACGTTTTGGATAGACGTATCAGATAGCGATCAACAGCCCCGCCACTACTGAGTCCCCCCTCCCTCATACGCAAATCACCACGCAATTAGCACTATTCAATCTCATTAGCTAATTACCCTGCGTATTTTCCGGCAGGTATAAACTAGATCCGTGAACAGTCCACGCAAAAACAAACGCACGGAAGGCTTGCACCCATCTTCGGCAGCGCACGCTGACGATGCAGCAATGTGAATACTTGAACGATACACATGGAGCGTTGATGACAGGTTTTAACGAGGTAATAGCCTTCGCCAAGGCGCACGAGTCGACATGGGATCGTGACGCCAATGGCCAGTTTGGCGTGCACAAGAAGGAAAGACCGCCCTGGAACAAGTTGTATGGGCCAATACATTCTCGCGGCCCCGCGTCTGGCGTCATCTTGCGCGAGGGCTCCGAGTTGGTTTCATGGGGGGAGCCTGACCGAGCCGACCTGACATACAGCGTCGTAAAAACCTATCTGGCTTTATTGGCCGGCGTGGCACATGATCGCGGCCTGCTTCCCGATGTAAACGAGCGTATCGGATCACGCTTGACTGGCATTGGCTTTGACGACGGCAACAACGCTCACGTCACATGGAAACATCTGTTGCAGCAAACGAGTGAATGGGAAGGCACGCTATGGGGCATACCTGACCAGGCTGATCGCTACAGCTCCGCTACGTTCGGCACCCCTGCCGATGGCGTGAAAGGCGATGCGCGGCCCTTGCGAAAGGCCGGCGAGTATTGGGAGTACAACGATATACGCGTGAATCAGCTGGCGCGTGCGTTGTTGTACCTGTTTGAACGGCCCTTGCCAGAAGTTTTCCGCGAAGCAATCATGCGGCCGATAGGCGCGTCGGAAGATTGGCAATGGGTTGGCTACGATAGTTCGTGGGTCGAGATAAACGGTCAGCACATGCAGTCGGTCACGGGCGGCACTCATTGGGGCGGCGGCATGTCCATCAGCGCACGCGATCAGGCAAAGATCGGACAAATGCTGCTGGACGGCGGCAAGAGCACTAGCGGTCAGCAGGTGCTTTCTGGAGACTGGGTCCGCCAGATGCTGCAGCCGTGCGATATCGCACCGTATTACGGCTACCTTATATGGCTCAACGACGAGCGCAGAATTTTTGCGGACGTGCCGGCATCCAGCTTCTTTGGGATCGGCGCAGGCAGCTCGCTGGTCTGGGTGGAACCCGAGCGGCGGCTGGTTGTTGTCGTGCGCTGGCTTGAAGCGCAATACGCCAACGAACTGTTCAAACAAGTACTCCAAACCATCGACACGAAATAAACCCATCGTGTCCTGACGCCAACCACGCATACAGGCGACCACGTCCAAAGAGCCGCCTCCCCTCACAAAGACCAGGAGAAGTAAGCATGAAAGCGAAACGCCTAGCAGTTGCACTCTTTGGCGCGGCCATGTCATTGACGATGTCCTCTGTTGTTATCGCGCAGCCCGCTTATCCCACGAAGCCCGTCAAGCTTGTGGTGGGCTTCTCGCCCGGCAGCAGTATCGATATCGTCGCCAGAGTCGTCGCTGACAAATTAGCCAAGGTGCTTGACGGGAACGTGATTGTGGAGAACAAGCCCGGTGCCGGCGGCAACATTGCTGCGGGATACGTGGCACGCTCAGCGAAAGACGGCTATACGTTGCTTGTTGCAGCCAACAGCCTGGCGATCAGCCCGGCCATTTACAAAAATCTTGACTATGACCCCATGAAAGATCTGGAGGCGGTGGCGTATATCGGGATAGGGCCGGTCGATCTCAAAGTGAACAAGAAGCTGAAGATAGAAACGCTTAAAGACCTGATCGCCTATGCCAAGCAACATCCCCACAAGCTGAACTACAGCTCTTCGGGTGTTGGGGGCACGCCCCATATGGCCACGATATTGTTCGAACAGGTCACCGGCACCGAGCTGACACACATCCCCTATAAAGGAGGCGGCGACGCCCTTGCTGCCTTGATGGGTGGCCAGGTAGACATGCTGATCAATCCCCTGCTCGGCAGCGTGGAGTCCGATAAAGTCAAATCACTCGCCATTACAGGTGATGAGCGATCAACACTGGCGCCCGATGTCCCTACCTTCAAAGAACTGGGATACCCAAAATACGACATCGGAGTTTATTACGGCCTCGTCGGCCCGTCGGGCATGCCTGCGCAGGTAGTCGACAACCTAAACCAAAGCGTAAACACAGTGCTGAACGATCCCGCCACCATCGACAAGCTGACCAAGCAATACGGTATTGTGCTGCGTCAAGAAACCCCAGCCGAGTTTCAGCACTTTCTTGAGCAGGATGCGCAGCGCTGGGAGCAAGTCGTCAAGGCAAGCAAGGATTCCATTCAGTAGCACACCGTCTGCGCAACTTGATTAGTGATCAAGCCGCCAACGAGGCATTGTCGATCACGAAACGATATTTCACATCGCCCTTGAGCATACGCTCATAGGCCTCGTTGACCTCATCAGCTCGAATCATTTCAATGTCGGCCACGATGCCGTGCTCAGCGCAAAAGTCCAGCATCTCCTGGGTCTCCGGGATGCCACCGATCATTGAACCGGCCAGGCTGCGGCGCTTCATGATCAGATTGAACACCTGCGGCGAGGGGTGCGGTGTGGCAGGCGCCCCCACCAGTGTCATGGCGCCGTCACGCTTGAGCAGCATGAAAAAGGCATCCAGGTCATGCGGCGCGGCGACGGTATTCAGAATAAAGTCCAGGCTCTTGGCATGCGCCGCCATTTCATCGCTATTGCGCGATACGACGACCTCGTCCGCCCCCAACGCTTTCGCGGCCTCGCGTTTTGACTCGGAGGTGGTAAAGGCCACGACGTGCGCACCCATCGCATGCGCCAGCTTGATGCCCATATGGCCCAGGCCGCCAATACCCACCACACCGACCTTTGTACCTGGGCCGACTTTCCAATGACGCAGTGGAGAGTAGGTCGTAATGCCCGCACACAAAAGCGGTGCGACAGCAGCCAACTGCGCCTCAGGATGACTGATGCGCAGCACATAGCGCTCGTGCACGACGACTTGCTGCGAGTACCCACCCAGCGTGTGGCCAGGTGCGTCCTGTGTAGGACCGTTATAGGTGCCCACCACGTTGTCGCAGTAGTTCTCCAGTCCTTCATCACATTCCTCACAGTGCTGGCAGCTATCGACAATACAGCCGACGCCGACCAGATCGCCGATCTGAAAGTCCGTCACATGCGCGCCTGCTGCCGATACTCGCCCCACAATCTCATGCCCCGGCACGCAGGGATAGAGCGTACCGGCCCACTCGGACCGAACCTGATGCAGGTCAGAATGGCACACTCCGCAAAAGGCGATGTCAATCTGCACATCGTGCGGACCTGGCGCGCGTCGGGTGATTTCCAGCGATTCAAGAGGAAGGTCGCCCGCAAGGGCACCATAAGCTTTGATAGTCATGATTTCGATTCCCGTCTTAGTGAAAGACTAATTAATAGAGAATACAACGCGCATATTCTGTGCTCTGAGCACTCGTGCAGGACAGCCCAAGCAACATCTAATAATACTTTGCTGATGCTCCAGGCGGCGCTGGACGGCATGGGCTTGGTCTATGTACCGCTTGATCTAATACAGTCGCACATTGAACACGGTCAATTGGTTCCAGTACTCCAGGACTGGTGGCCTGTGTTTCCAGGCCATCACCTGCATTATGCGAACCGTCGCCAGCTTGCTCCTACGCTTGCGCTGGTAACTGAAACGCTTCACAGTGTCACAATGCTGCGACTAATACTTCTCCTGCCTCAGCGATATGCATTTCCAACAATGAGCAGGCACGAGCTGTATCGCGGATTTTTACCGCAGCAATGATTTCCCTATGTTCGTCTTGTGAGGTCGGATTCCAGTCAATGATCGTCGCGGTTGCATACATATAGCGAAGCCTTGCCTCATGAAGCGTCTCAATGTCATGAAGTACGCGAGGCATTGCGCAAGGGCGATATAAATGTAGGTGAAAGCGCCGATTCGCGTCCTCCCATGCACTCATGTCTTTGGAGCAGTCTGCCTGCTCTGCTGATTGCTCTGCCCGAAAGATATCTTCATCGCTCAGATGAGGGATGGCGTATTTAAGCGCAAGCACTTCGAGCGCCATACGCATACGCGTGATCTCTATAAGCGATGCCTGATCCAGAAGCGAAACGTAGACGCCCCTTCTAGCGCGGGGGACCAGAAGTCCTCGTGCCTCCAGTTGCCGAAAGGCCTCTCTGACTGGAACATGGCTGGTGTTGAAATCGCTTGCGACTTCATCTTGCCGTACACGATCGCCAGGCTTAAGCTCCCCGCGAATAATCCGGTCGGCCAAGGAAGCCGCGATGCGCATTGGAATCGAGTCTGGTGCGCCGCCGTTTTCTTTCGCCTCTCCGATCATTCCGATATCGCCCACACATCACCGCAAACAGCCTCTACGGCCTCGGTTAATTGCCCCCCGGTTACCAGATGCTTGATCGTTTCGATATCGTCATATACCCAGCGGTCATCACCCAGCATGGCAGGAATCTCCAATCTGACTCGATCTACAGCGGCGCGTACCCCGGGACCAATGGGAAAGTTCGACAGCGCCTCATGAGCGAGGTCCAGAGCCTGAGCAGCGATCAGAATCTCCGCACTGATGACAGTCTGCGCATTGTCTACGATGGTTCGTGTGCGCCGCGCCGCGAAACACGAGTTACTGATATGATCCTCTTGGTTTCCTTTAGCAGGTAAACTGATAACGCTCGCGGGGCTGCAAAGCCCCATGTTTTCCAGAACCAAGCCCGTACCCATGCTCTGGACTACAGCAAAGCCGGTGTTTATTCCTGGCTCAGACGCGATTAAGTTTCGGGGTAGCCCAAAATTACAGGCCGGATCGATAAGCAAGTTATTGCGACGATCACATATCGCGCTCAGATCGGTCACAACCAACGCCAGCAAATCCATCGCTTGGGCAATGTATTGACCGTGGAAATGGCCACAGGAGACAACGTCATATCCTTCGTTGGTCTCGAATATCAAGGGGTTGTCTGTCGCACTGTTCATCTCCGTCGATAAAATCCCATCGATATAATCGAGTGCGTCGAGAACCGGCCCATAGACTTGTGGGGCGCAACGAAATGAATAAACATCCTGTATGCGCGGTGGTGCTGCGATTGATGGCGCGTCGCCTCCGCCAACGCTGTCCGGGGCCCCCGAAAGCGCTACAGCGCGCGCTTCGTCAGTACATCGGGAGGTACCATTGAGCAGACGCCTGATTGCAAGTGCAACCCTACGCTGCCCAGGGTGGGGACGGGCCATCATTACACGATCTTCAAAGCATGATCGTTCTGCCCGAATGGCCTCTAAAGAAAGTGCCAATGAAATCGTCGCATTCGACAATAAGCGTCTGGCGTCAAATGCCGCGATGACGGCATAGGCGAGGGAAGCCGTGGAGCCGTTAATCAAGGCTGTCGCATCCTTCGCCTCTACGTCGAATGTAGATGGCAGCCCGACTTGTTTAAATGCAGATCTAGCACTGATGACTGCACCCTGGAATTCTACTTGTGACTGTTCTAGACCAAGTAGTGCTCCGCTCATAATGGCGAGAGGTGCCAGGTCACCACTGGCTCCAACGCTTCCCTTTGATGCAATGAGCGGCGTGATTCCCTTGTTTAGCATGTCGATGAGTCGGTCAACGACTTCAATACGGATGCCTGAATGCTTACGCGCAAAGGTATTGACTCTAATAGCCATCATTGCGCGTACGACCTCACTCGGCATGAGCTCCCCGGTACTTGCTGAGTGAGAGTGGATTAAGTTTCGTTGGAACCTCGCAATATCTTGCGCACTGATGCGTTGATTTTTTAGCGCGCCGACTCCGGTATTGAAGGCGTACATCAATGGCGCATCATCCACAAGCCAGTGGTCGGTAATAAAAGTGCGAGTCGCCATGAGGTTCTTACGAGCCGCTGCTCCTAACGTAACGGGCGCGCCATACCGTGCAATCTCGACAATTTGCCGTATCGTCATGTCGTCGCCAGTCAGCGTAATTGGGCTTCCACTGGTCATGATTGTCTCCAAGCTGTTTATTTAATCTATTATCTATAAAAAATACAAATCCGGCAAGAAAACGAGAGCATTTGCTGGGAGAGAGGATGTTTCTGCCGGAGAAAGGTCGCCTTAGCCGGATGCGCAAAGGTACACATGCCAGTGGCAGCATACGTTCAGCCCCGTGGGCATGAAGATTCGATACGACAATCGAAACCTCGCCGCGCACCACGCGCACAAGATGTTCAATATCCGAAAAAATCAGCAAAGCAAGGGCAAACCCTTGAGCTGGAAAACCCTAATTGACGACAATTTTATTATTAATGATACTGAAATCCATCTGACATATCAATTGAATATCAATGAAGATCAAAATGCCTCGCGATTTGCTCTCTTGCGTTTTTGCCTTTTTGACATCCCAGCTTCATCGCGTAAGACGACCGTCGAGTAAGGCTATTGCGAAAATCGCCACCAATGCACACCAACTGGCTCCCCAACACATAGACCTGCATCACCATCACCATGAGGCTGCCGAGTCATTAGGAAATCCGGCTGGCTTGCACCGTCGCCGAGCACCTCACGTCCTAGAGCATCAAGGAACAGCTACGGCATTAACGGCTGTCTGCGCTGGCTAGCCTGGACGCCTTTGGGCGCCGCTCTCAGGAAAATGGTGCATGCGCACACGACATCTTCAAGTCTCATTGAGCACTCATTGCCCGAAGGATTTTCTATGCCTGTTGGACCCGACCATGCCGCTATCGCGATAGTCCCTCTCGGACCTACTCCACCAATCTCTTGGCGCTCCATCTCTCGACTATCCGCGTAGGCATTCTTTTTGGCGCGATCTCATCCCAGCATCGGCCGCTCTATTTTCTCGGTGCGGACAGCCCACGCTCCAGTATCAGCTTGTCATGATTTTTTCCGTGCTTCCCCTATCGATGGGCCAACCGCACAAGGCAGACCATCAACTCTCAACTGTCTCAGACTATGAACAACACATCAGTGCCATCACCCTCCGTTGATCCCGCAGCACTCTTCAAAAAGATCAGTTGGCGGCTGCTTCCCTTCCTTACCCTCTGCTACGTGTTCGCCTATCTAGACCGAATAAACATCGGATTCGCCAAACTCCAGATGCTGGTAGACGTCGGCCTCAGCGACGCAGCATATGGGCTGGGTGCGGGAATCTTCTTTCTCGGCTACATGCTGTTCGAGATACCGAGTAATCTTCTTTTCCCCAGACTTGGTGCACGCCGCACATTCAGCCGGATCATGATTCTCTGGGGATTGACTTCCGCATCCATGTTTTTGGTAACCAGCGCTAACCAGTTCTATGTGTTGCGCTTCATGTTGGGCATGTTCGAGGCGGGATTCGCGCCGGGTTTGATTTTCTACCTTACCTATTGGTATCCGGGAAGCCGGATGGCACGCGCCATTACCGTCATTATGCTGTGTGGCCCCATCGGGGGGATTTTCGGTGCGCCGCTGTCTACGGGACTAATGACGGTCTTCGACAAGGTAGCCGGGCTGTCGGGCTGGCAATGGATGTTCCTCGTGGAAGGCATCCCCTGCGTCATCATGGGTATCATCGCACTCTTCTACGTCGTGGACCGCCCTGCCGATGCCAAATGGCTGACCGGAGCCGAGAAAAACTATCTTGCGCAGCAGATGAAACGCGCACCAAGCGCGGAGTCACGCGGACACCACTCGTTCGCACAAGTCGCCAGAGACCCGCGCGTCCTGCTGCTGGGCGCCGCCTACTTCTGCATCATCTGCGGCCACTACACCGTCAGCTTCTGGCTGCCAACCATACTCAAGAAGGCTGGCGTCACCAACATGATGCAGATCGGCATGTATGCAGCGATTCCCTACATCGCAGCGATAGTCGTTATGATCTGGTGGGGCCGCCGTTCCGATCGCCTGGGCGAGCGTCGGTGGCACAGTGTATCGATGCTCGCGTTGGCAGCCATCACATTGCTGATCGCCGCACTGAACGGTTCCAACCTACTAATAACCATCCTGAGCATCACGGTCGCGACGGCGGCGTTGTGGGCCGCCTATACGGTATTCTGGGCCATGCCCTCTGATTATGTGAAAGGCGAGGCGGCGGCCGGCGGCATCGCCCTGATCAATACCATAGGGCTGTTCGGCGGCTTTCTCAGTCCGACCATTATCGGCTATGTCAACACGCTTACCGGTTCGATGGAGTTCGGGCTGCTTGCGATGGTCGGTGTACTCGTACTTGGCACGGGCCTATTGATACTTAACCGCCTGCCTCCACCGCCGACACAGGCCGATGCACTGCCCTCTGTTAAGGAGTCTGCATGAAAACCGAATCCATGCGTGCGCGCCTGAAAAACTTGATGGCGCAATCAGCAACCACGGTGGCGCCCGGGGCATATAATCCGATGACAGCCTTACAGATCCAAGCAGCAGGGTTCCATGTGGCATACATTGGCAGCTACACATTGTCGACGAACCTGGGCATACCCGATCTCGGCCTACTTGATCTCACCACGATGTGCGCGCGGTTCAGGGAGATATGCGACGTGGTCGACATCCCGGTGGTGGCCGACGCTGAAAGCGGCTTCTTCAATGCTGGATCACTGGAAAAAGCCATCCGGGCCATAGAGCGCACCGGCGTCTCGGCCATCCATATCGAAGACCACTTGTCCGGAAAGCACACCAGCCTTCGCAAAACAGTACAGCCGGTGTCGGTGATGGTTCAGAAAATACGCGCTGCCCTCGACGCGCGCGAAGCCCCCGATTTCCAGATCATTGCGCGCACCGACGTTGCCTACGCAACCGGCAGCCTGTCGGATGCCGTCGACCGCATGCGCGCCTATCTCGACGCAGGCGCAGACAGTGTCATGCCGAGTGGTATAACCGTCGCGCAACTACGTGAGGTCCGTGCTCAGATTCCCGGCAAGGTCGTTTTGGTAAATACGGGCAACGCATCCGTCGCACAGGAGCAAGAGGCGGGCGTCGACCTGGCTATCTATAACGGCCTATGCTTACAGGCGGCGCACCGGGCGGTAGCCACAACGTTGCAGCAATTCAGGCATACCGCCAGCATCGCCGAAGTACATCATTTACTCGCAGATACGAATGACCTCGACCGCATGTCCGGCTATAGCCGATTCGAGGGTTTGGCCCAGAAATATGGTCTTACTCAAAACGAATAAAACATCGACTGACTGTCGGTGAGGCGTGAGGTCTTCATGCAAAAATCACCAAATACTGTCGTTGGAAAATTCTACCTTTAAGACCGTTCTTTTTCTGGGGGAATTACCACCGGAGAGTTTGCTCCAGTCAAGATCAACAAGCGTTGGTAATCAGTACGCGAAACTGCTCCATGACCTTGGCGTTTGCCGGGCAGTAGACCATCATGTTGAGGTCGGACCGGCCTTCGACCGCGAAGACCGAGAATTCCAGATCGATCGGCCCTAGGACTGGATGGTGAAGGCTCTTGACGCCGTTGCTCGTGCTTGTAATCTCATTGTCATCCCACATCGTCTTGAATTCCGGGCTGCTGGCAGAGAGTTCTTCGACCAATTGTCGAATTTCCACACCCGCTCCGGCGCGCGCGGCATCAGCCCGGAATGCGCCAACGACATAACGAGCGACCGTGCGCCAGTCCTCCTGCGCAACACGCACTCGCTCATCGGAGAACATCATGCGAAGAATGTTGCGGTGCTCCTTAGGCAACTTAGCATAGTCCGTCAGGATGAGTGCTGCGGCATTGTTCCACGCCACCACATCCCATGTAGCCGTCGTGATTAGGGCAGGACTGAATGGCATGGCATCCAGCACGTGCTGCAGCCGCGGTGTGATGCCTTCATACTGGCGGTAACACGTTTCGGGAGGATGGCCGAAGGCTAGAATATGCAGGTGGTGGCGTTCTGGTTCGGTCAGCATCATTCCCTTCGCGATGCGATCAAGCACATGAGCGGACGGCGCCCCGCCGCGCCCCTGCTCCAGCCAAGCGTACCAAGTCGGACTTATATTGGCGCGCTGGGCGACCTCCTCGCGACGCAAGCCCGGCGTACGCCGGCGTCCGGCCGGGAAACCGAATGAAGTCGGATCAAGGCGCATGCGACGATCGCGCAGGAATGTTCCGAGAGCATTTTCTGAGAGGCTGTCGCTCATGTGAGCCTGTTAGTAATTATACCAGAATAAACTCACTGCTTTAACGGGACAATTTTTCATGAAATCATCTCTCAGGTCAATACAAGGAGATTTGATATGCGTGTTTTTCTGACGGGTGCCACCGGGTTCATCGGGTCCCATGTCCTTCAAGAGCTGCTGGCCGTTGGCCATGAGGTGATCGGCGTCACTCGTTCCAATATCGGAGCCAAAGCGCTCGCAAGTGCCGGTGCGTCCGTCCATTTCGGAACGCTGGAGGAGCCGGCAAGCTTCGCCAAGGGAGCCGAGAACGCCGACGCAGTCATCCACACGGCGTTTGACCATAACTTCTCGAACTTCGCGGCAAATTGCGAGAAGGATCGCCTCGTCATTGGCGCGCTCGGGTCCGCTTTGAAGGGTTCAGATCGGCCGCTGCTCATCACCTCAGGCGTCGGCATCGGCGATCCAGGCAATGGCGAACCCGCGCGCGAGGACGTGTTCGACGCCCATCATTTCAATCCGCGCATAGCCTCGGAACTGGCCGGCCAGGAACAGCTCGCGGCGTGCGTCAACCTGAGCGTCGTTCGACTGCCTCAGGTGCACGACATCGTCAGACAGGGAATGATCTCGCCCTATATCGACATGGCTCGCGAGAAGGGCTTCGTGGCCTATGTGGGCCAGGGTGCCAACCGCTGGGCTTCAGGCCATGTGAGTGATATAGCGAAGCTCTACGTCCTAGCACTCGATCGTGCCGAGCCTGGCGCCCGCTACCATGCAGTGGCCGAAGAGGGTGTTGCCGTGCGCGATATCGCGGAAACGATCTCCACCGGACTTGAGCTCCCGGCCGTCTCACTCTCGAAAGAGGAAGCGGAAGCCCATTTCGGATGGTTGGCCACGTTCGTTACGGCCAACATGACGGCTTCGAGCGCGCTGACTCGGCAGAAACTGGGCTGGCTGCCGACAGGCCCAAGCTTGCTCGACGATTTGAAAAACATGAACTATTCGGCGACACGTGTCTGAAGTCTCGAAAATCCTGGCTAGCAGAGCATAAGGATGAACAGCGCCCCAGACCCTCGATCCAGGGTGAAAGGGCTCCGTGACAGCATTAACGCTCCGCAGCGCTTTTAAAATATCACGCTCCTCCTCGGTCCGACGAAGCTCAGCGCGCAGGCAGAGCAACCCGCTCTTGACTTCAAGCATATCACTGGCGTGTTGTTCAGTCTTGTGGAGTGATATCGCCTTAACCCATTTGTATAGGCTTTGGACTGATACGCCAACTCGGACAGCCACTTCGGCTACAAAATAACCACGTTCGGTGACTTTCCGAACCGCTTCTAGTTGTTACCCTGACGTAAAGCGTTGAGAGCTCATGGACATCCTCCTATGTTCAACTCATGGACCGGAGAGCATGCAACTAGGTGGCGAATCCAGTTTGCATAATTATCGGACGGTAATCAAGTGCCGCACGTTAGAAGATATGTTGATCGATGTATGCCATCAGTCTTTGAGACGCATTTGAAAGACTCTTGCCAAATTTGACGATTAACTGCATCTCCGTTGCATTGAGAACGGCGCTCTCCAAAGGGACTGTTTTCAGTTCGCCCCGCCGGACATCACTCTCGACTGCGGAATTAGACATAAACGTAACCGCTAATTCATTGCGTACGAGAAGTTTGAGCGCTGCCACCGAACTCGTCACATATTTGGGCCGAAGCGATGTCCCTTCTACATACCCCGCGAGTTGCGCCATCTGTCGGAGCCCATACCCTGGCGACAAAACCGCGAGCGGCTCATGCAGGAGTTCGTCCAAAGGCACTGCGGTCTGATACGATGCGAGCCTATGCGTGGGCCAGACAACCAGTCTTGTAGGTCGTACACGTCGACTGTGCACAAGCACCTGTTCCGCTGGCGGAGGATTGATTGCTAGCCCTATGTCTGCCGTGTCTTCAGAGATCATGCGTACCGCCTCCACTGCACTCACAAGAGTCAAAGTCACTTCTACTTTGTCGTGCGCCTGGTTGAACTCTCGCAAGACATCCGAGACCAAGGGTTCAATGAAGCCTTCAGCGACCGCCAGGCGTATCAATCCCCGCTTGGCGCTAGTGAGCTCTTCCAATTGCGCCTTGAGCAGGTTTTCATTGGATTGCGCTGTTCTCGCATATGACAACAGAACCGCCGCCGCCTCCGTTGGCGTCACGCCACGAGCACTGCGCAGGAAGAGTTGCACGCCGAGTTCACGCTCCAGAGTTTGGATCTGTCGACTCAAGACTGACGCTTCTAGCCCCAGTCGGTCCGCGCCCCTCCTAATACTGCCAGCGTCCATCACAGCTGCGAAGTACGCAACCCGGGCTTCATTGATGTGAGTATTTTTCATTATAAGAATTTAAGTGTGTTGCCCATATAGCAACACTGTATGGCCGATTATGCGCTTCCTGCCACCCACTGTGAAGGGCACACTGGCGCTAAGTATCCCAAATAGGACCCTTCTATGCCGTCTCGTCGCCACACACTAAAGGCATTTGCCGCCGCGCTACTTGCGCCACAAATACGCTTCGCCGCCGCTGCCAGCCCAACGCACTGGGTCGTGCCCTTTGCTGCGGGAGGTACGACAGATGCTGCGGCACGGCTACTCGCTCAAGGAGTACCTGAAGGATTCGGTTCTGTAATTATCGAGAACCGCCCCGGCGCATCTGGTGCGATTGGAGCCTCATGGATTGCCAGAGCGCGACCCGACGGATACAGCGCCTTGTTCGGTGGTCTGGCAACTAACGTCGTGCTCCCCCTGACGCAGACTGGACTGGCCTACGACGCCGAAAAAGATCTACAGCCCGTTGCGAGCCTGTGCGCCGTAGATTTTGTGTTGGTGGTTGCCGCAAGCAGTAAATTCAAGACCTTAGACGAAGTTCTAAAAGCAGCGTCTTTGTCCGGCAATGCGCTGACGTTTGCCTCCACGGGGCGCTTGGGGTCCCTGCATCTCATTATGGAGTATCTCTGCAAGCGCGCAGGCGTGCACATGGTCCACGTACCGTACAAGGGCGAAAGCCAAGGAATTATCGATCTTCAAGAAGGTAGAGTCGACATCGCGCCCATGAGCGCTGGTCTAGTTAAGCCCTTTGTCGCCCAAGGACGGCTGCGAACACTGGCAGCCCTCGGTGATCAGCGCATCGGCATCATGCCCGACGTTCCAACAGTGGCCGAGCTCGGTTTCAAGGGATTTGGCTTTCCGACTTGGAATGGGCTTTTCGTGCCCAGCGGCACTCCCAGCAATGCGCTGTCAGGTCTGGAAAAGGCTTCGTTGGTAGCCGCACGTGCATCAAAAATCGTTAAACAGCTGGCGTCTCTTGGCGTGTCATCCGCACCCAAGGGCACTGCCGAATTCACGGAGTTTCTCCAAAGCGAACGCCAGAGATGGGGTGAGATCATCGAAACGATTGGGGTGCTCTGATGACAATCCGCAGGATTGCGCTGGGTGGATTCCAGTACGAGACGAACACGTTCAGTGCAAAGCACCGGGCTGACTACTGTTATTTCTTGGATGAACGAGACCGACCAGCGCTCACCCGGGGTCCTGCCGTTCTGGATCGACTCGCGGGGACTAGCTTCGCGATGTCAGGCTTCCTGGACGCGATCGGCGTGGATTTCGATCTGGTCCCACTGATCTGGTCCAGTGGCGGGGCTGGTGGTCTGGTGACGGACGATGCCTTCGAACGTATCTGCGCCGAACTCGTGGGACGGCTTTCGGAGGCTGCGCCAGTGGACGCGGTTTACCTGGACCTGCACGGCGCGATGGTGACAGCCAGTCTGGAGGATGGAGAAGGTGAACTTCTGCGGCGTGTACGGGCGTGTGTTGGCGAATCCGTTCCGGTGGTGATCAGCCTGGATTACCACGCCAACGTCACACCGACAATGGTTGAGCTAGCCGACGGAATCGTGGCCTTCAGGACTTATCCACACGTAGACCGTGTTGATACCGGGCGGCGAGCCGCCGTGGTGTTAGAGCGGCTGATGCGCGAAGGGCGGCCGAAAGGACGGTCGCTGCGACATGCGAGTTTCCTTATTCCGCTGCAGAGCCAATGCACCCTGCTTGAGCCGACACATTCGATCGTGGCGCACTCGCAATGCAATCACGGCGGAGTCATCTCGTTATCATATCTAGCAGGCTTTCCCTTGGCGGACGTTTTTTGGTGTGGACCTTGCGTCGTCGCCTATGCCACGACGCAAGCTGAGGCCGAGCAGGTCACGGCCAGCCTTCTGGAGGCGATCGAAAGCCGGGAGTCTGATTTTGCCGAGCGGGTCTGGGACGTTCCGTCAGGTATCCACGAAGCTTTGCGCATTGCTCTCCATGCCAAGAAGCCTGTGGTGGTGGCCGATATCCAGGACAACCCTGGCGGCGGCGGTACTGGTGACACCACAGATCTACTCAAGGCGCTGATCGAGGCAGGTGCGCAAGATACGGTCATCGGGTTGATTCATGATCCTCATGCCGCTGCGCAGGCGTGCGAGGCCGGCAAGGGCCAACGTCTGACGCTCTCCATTGGCGGAAGACATGGGCCAGCCGGCGTAACTCCACTGACAACGGAATGCGTGGTCGAGCAGATCGGTGACGGCCAATTTGTGGCTACCGGCAGAATTAACTGCGGCAACAACACGGATCTGGGCCCCATGGCCTTGCTGAGAATCGACGGCGTTCAGGTTGTCGTGACGTCAAAGCGGATGCAGGCCTTTGACCCCGCGCCATTCCACCATCTTGGGGTAGACCTCGAGAATCAGAGATTGATAGTCGTAAAGAGTACCTGCCACTTTCGGGCTGATTTCGAGCCGATCGCAGAGCAGGTGCTTTTGATTGCAGCACCCGGGGCGTGTGTCGTGAACACTCTGGATCTTTCGTATCTCCGCCTGCGCCCTTCCGTGAGAATTGCCCCTAATACGCATACACGGGCACGCCAATGATGGTTAACTACGGGCAAAGGTTTAGTCAACACTCATACAAAGAACAATGGAGCATCCACTGACTGACTTCGTGACTTCCGCCGTGCGTACCCGAATCTAGCACGATGTCTTTGAACCGGTGGATGTGCCCGCTGACCGCTACTGGGGCGCCCAAACCCAGCGCGCCCTTGACGAGTTCGACCTAGAACGCGAAACTACCCTAGAGAAATCCCCAGGCGAAACCTTCACCAGTACGCCGGGCCGTGCCGGCCGACGTTCCTGCGAAATGTGGTGTGAACAGCAGAGCGTTTTTTTGAGCAGCACGATCAAGCAACCAACGACGCGAACGAGTAGCGCCTTCGTGATCGGCACAGAACATAGAATTCCAGTGCGGACGATACACCTGAAGGGGATGATGCCATACATCACCAGTAAAAATCGCGCATTCCCCCGCTGATTCAATCTCGATCGACATGTGACCGGGGCTGTGTCCTGGTGTCGGCTTGAATCGAATGCCAGGTAGATACTCTCCCCCCTGCGCTCCGATTTCGTCAGCGAGCCCCGCCTCAATCACCGGAAGGACGCTGTCTTCGAAGACAATCCTGCGGCTGGCTGCTGCGTCAGTGTCATAGAACTCGCGCTCAACAGTTGGAAACACATAGCGCGCGTTTGGAAACGTCGGCACCCACTTTCCCTCATGCAAGCGAGTGTTCCACCCAACGTGATCAACATGCAGATGAGTGTGCAAGACAAGGTCAACATCATCGGGGCTCACACCCGCGAGTGCGAGGCGTTGAAGAAACGGTGTGTCCAGTTGATGAAAGATAGCTCCGAAAGGACGATCTTTATGATTTCCGATTCCGGTGTCGACCAATATGGTCCGACCTCCGATGCGGACCACCCAAGTATGGACGCTGAGGAGCAAATTCTCCTCAGATGCGTCCAAATGATCGCCAGCGAGCCACGGGCGATGCTCGGTGATTACTTCCGGGTCAAACTGCGAAAACAAAGTGGACGCTTTGAGCGATAAGTGTCGTTCGGTGACCTTCGTGACGGTCGCGTCTCCAACACGATAAATACGATTATTGTCGTTCATAGAGGTCATGCTTCCTTATGAGTGTTCGCCAACAATGTCGAACGGGGGACGAGCTGATTGGCAAGCATCACCACACCACCCGCGACAAGCAACATCACCATCACGATCATGCCAACCTGCATGCTTCCTGTCGCTGACTTCACGGTGCCGATGATCACCGGGCTGAAGAAGCCACCCAGAACCCCAACAACATTGATAAAAGCGATACCGCCGGGTGCAGAGGCACCTTTCAGAAGGTCTCCAGGGATGGCCCACAACACCGTGTATGATGCCCACATCAGCGCAGTAGCGATCGTAATGGCAGAGAGAGACACGAGCAGGCTTGTGGAATACACCGTTGCAAGCAGTAATGCGCCCGCGCCGACGATGCTGCACACCGCACTGTGAACGCGTCGCTCCCCAAATCGATCCGAGCTGCAGGAAAGTGCATACATGGCAGCGATGGACGCAACGTATGGTACTGCCGACCACATTCCGATTTCCATCGTGCTGACCGTGCCCGCAGCCCTGATGATAGTCGGCAACCAGAAACTCACTGTATAGATGCCGCAAATTACACAGAAATTGCTGAACGCCAGCGCGAGAACAGATGGATTGCGCACCGCCGCGAGCAAGGCGCGATGGGCGCCCTGTGCACCAGGCGTAGCGGCAAGCTCCCGGTTCAGTGCAGCTTTTTCCGAAGGTGACAGCCACTTGGCGTCATCGATCCGATCAGTCAGGAAAAACCAGGCGACCACACCCAGAACAGCACAGGGCAGCCCTTCGACGAGGAACATCCACTGCCAGCCCGCCAGGCCGTGCGAGCCTGCCAGCGCAGTCATAACCCAGCTTGATACTGGACCGCCAACCATGCCGCCAATCGGTCCTGCAGCCATGACAACCGCCATCACTCGCGCCATTCGCGCCGGCGGATACCAGTACGTCAGGTACAGAATCATTCCGGGGGCAAAGCCGGCCTCAAAAACACCGAGCAGGAAACGCAAACCATAGAACGAATGCGCGTCATGCACGAACATCATGGATGCGGAGACAAGGCCCCATAAAACCATAATCCGTGCGACGGTTCTCCGGGCGCCTATGCGAGGTAGAAGCAAGTTGCTCGGAATCTCGAACAGAACGTAGCCAATGAAGAAGATCCCTGCCCCGATCCCATATACGGCATCGGACAAGCCCAGGTCGCTCTGCATCTGAAGCTTGCCAAAGCCGATATTGATACGGTCCAGAAATGCCAGCATATAGCACAGGGTCAAGAACGGCAGCAGCCGTAACGATATTTTTCGATATACGTCGTCCAAGCCGTGCTGCGAATTTGCGGAGGTTAAAGTCGGCATCTCATTCTCCGTTTATCAGTCAAGCACCGTGCCGGATGCCAGAAGAACTACGCAATCGCCTGGCTCGAGGCCTGCGAACGAGCGCAGACAAACAACCATGCCATCGCCGTCAAATTTTAATTCGAACGGTTTGGCCCATGGCGCATGCGGATTGAATACCCGGCCGGCCAGTTGGCCTTTCTTGACGTGATCGCCTAGTTTGACGGTAGGCTCAAACACACCATTAACTGGAGAAAACACATAGTGGCTTTGCCCCTCAACCTGCAGGTACTGCGTGTCAAAACGTGGGCTTGTGGCGGTTTCTTTTCGAGTGATGCCTAACGCGGTGAGCAGTCTTGAGAGTCCCTCTTCGACAATGGCCAGTCCTTCAGGGTTGCAAGTACCGTAGCCACCGAACTCACCACACAAGAAAACCTTCTCCTGGCGTGCCGCAGACGCGGCATAAGTACGATCTTCGCCAAGCATATCCATGATCATGGCATGAGGAGCCGCGAATGATTTCACCAGGCTTAGATACTCTGACCGCGCAGGCTGCTCACGTGGAGGATAGATCAACAACATGGGCATATGGTTAAACGACTCTCCGCCAGCATGAATATCGAAGATAACGTCGGCGCGCGCAATGAGCTCGGTATCCACATAATGCGCGATAATCTCAGTGATCGACCCGTTGTTCTTGCCAGGGAAAACACGGTTCATATTTGCCTGGTCGATCGGTGAAGTACGCTTTCCTGCCAGAAATGCGGGAAAGTTCAACCCCGGAACAACAATAATGCGTCCGTTGATGGCGGCTTGTGGAAGTCTCTGCAACAGCTTCATCAGTGCGACGGGCCCCTCATACTCGTCGCCATGAGTGCCCCCCGTCAGCAGCAGTGTGGGGCCATCACCATTCTTTAGCATCGCGACAGGAATGGGAATATGGCCGTATCCCGATCGGTCCACCGAATGCGGCACACGCAGGGTGCCGGTCTGAAAACCGTCCTCATCGAATCGAATCTCCGTGGAAATACGGGAAACTTGAGTATTCATGATTGCCTCCGCCGTGGAAAAGTAGGGCTGACACATATCGTCGCCACACCTTGAATCATGAAGACTCACGGAAAACTATTCCAATGCCGATTACTACGTCAATCGATGCCTCTGAGGCATCGCCCGAGCTGAGGGGCATGGCGACAAACTGCGCGCCAGTCCATTGACTCAAATGCGGCAATACACGGCTTCAACGGCCGCGAACTGTCAGAACAGAATTAATTTGCCTCTGCGTGCAAGGAGTCAAGCATGGCAATGAAACGAGCCAATGTCGGATTCAGATTCTCTTTTCGATAAGCGAATGCGAAAGGAATGATGGCTGGAAAATCAGCTATTTCCAGAAACTGCACTCTTGCGGGCGGACGGTGTCGATTGCTCGCATTCACGATCGCCGCGCCGATACCAGCTGAGACCAGCGACAAAATAGCGGCTTCGGTCGCTACCTCCTGAACCACGTCCAGCTTGAGCCCGGCTTCGCGACAGGCACCGATCAGATAGTCGTGATAAGAAGGATAAGTGTGACGGGGAAAGGCGACAAAGGGTTTGCCATTCAGCTCGCTTGCACTGACGACCTGGTCTTCCGCCCACCCCCACTGCCTTGGGACGGCAAGCAGAACACTTCTCTGAGCAAGGGGTATCAAACTGATATTTTCAGGAAGTTCCTCGAATGTGTAGATGAACCCACCATCTATCCGATTTGCCAGAATCCCATCGACCTGCTCGGGAGAATTCAGGGGCAACAACTCCAGTTGAATATCAGGCACTTCGATCTGGTAGCGCGCAAATACGTCGGGCACCAGACCGTCCCAACTGCTATTCTCCACAAAACCAACGGACAGACTGCCCTCCAGACCACCCGCAACTCGCTTTGCGGAGCGGGCTGCACTGGCAAGACCACTCAGCGCGGCACGGGACTCCCGCAAGAATACTTCGCCGGCTGGCGTCACTACGACTCCGGTCGTCGTGCGCTGAAATAGCGCAACTCCGATTTCAGCTTCAAGGTCGTGGATCTGGCGAGTGATGGCCGGCTGGGTGATATGAATTCGTTCCGCCGCCATTCGGAAGCTCCGACTTTCTGCTACGGCGATAAAGTAGCGCAGATGGCGCAATTCCATTTCGCACCTTTGATAATTATGTTGCACGGCCCAAGGGAATGTTATCTCAAAGGCATACAGCGATTCTCTAACTACTGTAGGTCTGACCTATCCTGTTTTCCATGCTTGCCGATCTCCAGAAAGCGATCCCGGATCCATATGCCGGCAGGATCACTTTGGGCACGCGGATGCCATGCCATCGCCAGGCGAAAAGGCGGCATACGAAATGGAAGGGGAATCAAATCAACAAATGTCGAATGGCGTTCGAGCAATTTTCTCGGAAGACTTGCCACACCATCAGTCTGAGCCAGAACAAGCGCCACTTGGTTATAGTTGGGCACAGTAGCGACTACGTTTCTCTCCACGCCCAGTTCGGACAGAACTGCGTCCACGGGAGTGGAGAAGCCTGCCCGCGATGAAACGACGACATGTCGCAGATCGCAATACTCCGTCAGATCAGGTGTTCCGGTACCTCGAGGGTGTCCACAACGTTGTGCCAGTACGAAGTCATCGCTGAGAAGAAAGCGGGCCTTAAGGGCTTCGGGTACCTTGTCTATATCTCCTAGAAAGAGATCGACCTCGCGACGCGCCATGCGCTCAACCAGACCGGCGTCGTCCGCAGGCACGACGGCCATCCGCAACTTGTGGTTGGCATAACTCATCACCTTCGCCATGACGTCCAGTGCCAAGATCGTGAACACACTGTCATTTGTTGCGACGACGAACGTTCTTGCCGAGGTTCGAGGATCAAATTCGTGAGATTGCGCCACGGCATCGCTTAGCCTGACCAGTGCCTCCGACAGGACGGGACGCAACGCTAGCGCCCTTTCGGTCGGCACCATGCCGCGTCCCGTTTCAGAAGGGACAAGCAGCGGGTCCTGGAACAGATCGCGCAAACGAGAAAGGTGGCCCGACAGCGTCGACTGACCGATGTGCAGGCGCTGCGCTGCATGCGTCACGTTCAACTCATCCAGCAAGGTGTCCAACGAAATCAGCAGATGCAACTCTGATTTTTTCATATCGAACATTCCGATACCTCCCATCGAAACTAACAATTAACGATCCTCTGGACATCCTCTTTACACTTTGACTTATTGCATCCAGCACTATATCGCACAACCTCTTTTTCAAAAGGAAACCCAAATGCGTCGATCGCTCCTTTCCATGTCCCTGGTCATTGCCGCAGTGCTCTCACCTGCCATCAGCCCCACGCTGGCCACGGCAGCGGACGGCCCTCCATCCTCGATCAGTCATTTCCAGGCCGGTTACTACCATTTCAAGATCGGCGAGATCGAGATCATCGCACTATCTGATGGCACGCTACCGATCCCCGCGGACAAGCTGCTTACGAACGTCCGGACCGGCGAGGTCGCATCGCGCCTTGCGCACACATACCAGAGCACGGATGTCCAGGCGTCCATCAATGCGTTCCTAATCAAGGCCGGTGACCGGCTCATTATGGTAGACGCCGGCACGGGCGAACTTTATGGTCCCAATCTGAACAAGTTGGGCGCAAGCCTCAAGTCTGCGGGCTACAAACCGGAACAAATCACCGACATCCTGATCACTCACATCCACACAGACCACACCGGCGGCCTGATGGATGGCCATCGCATGGTTTTCCCCAACGCAACCCTGCACATTGAGCAAAAGGAAATCGACTACTGGTTAAATCCGGATCATCGCAAACAAGCACCTGAATCGATGAAGAAGTACTTCGACGAAGCATCCGCCAAAGTCCAGCCCTACGTGGATGCAGGGAAAGTGAAGCCATTCAGCGGGGAAACCTTGCTGTTCCCAGGAATCCGATCCATTCCTGCCCCCGGCCACACACCAGGTCATACCCTCTATTCACTCGAGAGCCAGGGAAAGAAACTCGTGTTCTGGGGAGATCTGCTTCATGTCGCGGAAGTGCAACTTCCCCGACCGGATGTCACGATCGTCTTTGACGTGGACCCCAAAGCTGCCGCAGCCACCCGCAAAAAGGTGCTCGCAGACGCAGCGAAGGGCGGCTATTGGATCGCGGGAGACCACGTATCATTTCCCGGTGTGGGACATGTGCAGGTCGCTGGGGACGGATACCGCTGGATTCCCATTACCTATATCAATGATTATTACAAGAGGAAGTAAGTGAACATCTAGACCGCGTCGGCGCCAGTTCATTTTCCAGCAAAAAATGGCCCTAAAGGACCAATACGCAAGCCGGCTCTTAGACGCCGCCAGGGAAGATCAGCTGGGTCCGCCACGACGGCTCCGGGTGCCTTTGCGATGAGCGTCGCCTGCGCGATAGAATCAAAATCCGCACGAAAGTGAACAGAGCTTTTATTTACCAGTATTTTCATCTTCTCAGGATCAAGACCCACTACTCGATATAGGTTCCGATCCATCATCTGAGGGGGATGCTCCGAACTCACCACCACCGAGACTCCCCCGATTTTCAACAGCGCAGCGGGCCCTAGTTTCACGTCCATGCCGTTCAACATCGGCCCGCCGAAGCGACACACGCCGTCTGATAGGGTGACGACCTCAAATACGCCCCGAAAGCGTTCGCCATCGGGAAGGCCGGACTCTCCTCCAAGAGGGATGTCGATCAAAGCACCAATGCCGCTTTCGTGAGCACATCGCGCTGCGTCAGGGTCATACACGACGCCAAAAGCAG
The DNA here is from genome assembly GCA_048270225.1 of Pusillimonas sp. Classification (GTDB taxonomy): domain Bacteria; phylum Pseudomonadota; class Gammaproteobacteria; order Burkholderiales; family Burkholderiaceae_B; genus Allopusillimonas. The sequence goes on from JBLWTG010000007.1 coordinate 174,343, forward strand.
CGTCTTGAGCATTCTTGGATATCAGTGCACGCAGCATACCGGTCGTGTTCGACTCCCCTCCTGCACCGGGGTTATCCTGCGTGTCGGCGATAACTACAGGCTTCGAAGCCGTCTTTGATAACCGCAGCGCCTGCTCGACCGCCGCCTCCGGCGACAAGAAATGCGCCTGCCAGGATGCCTCAGAGGCTACAAGTTCGTCCGCCAAAACCGTTACGGCACGATCCGCCTCTCTCTCATCCGCACTGTAGCCCCAGATTGTCGGACCACACTCAGGAAAGTCTGCAGCGGGAAATCCCAAGGCAAATGAAAGCGAGGCCAGTCCGGCGCCCTCAATCGCCTCAAGCCGCCGATATGCCCCATACGCCGGTTCTACAAGCGTACACATGGAATTCAAAGGAATCAAAAAGGGGAGTTTGCGCCACGCACAATGCCAACGCGAACCATTGAGCCGCTCGCGCATCAGCTTCGCAGCACGCTGTCCGGTAATCGCCATGTCTACATGAGGGTACGTACGATAGCCCACGATCGCATCGGCAAGTCGCAACATCCGCTCAGTGACATTCGCGTGAAGGTCCACTGTGGCGATGATAGTCACGTCGTCTCCCACGACTCGCCTCAATCGCTCCAGCAGTTCACCCTCTCCATCGTCGGCTTGCTCGGCTACCATAGCTCCATGCAAATCCAGGTAGATCGCGTCAGCCTGTTCAATGCGGGCAGCCTGGACGATTTCTCCGGCGATGCGCTCGAACGCGTCGTGCTGCACCTCTGCGGAAGGCCCCGCACCGGCCCATACGACAGGCACAAGTTGGTGACCGTCTCGCTCAATCTCCTTGATGAAGCCGCCAACCGGAATGTTCACCTCCCGTAAGGTCAACATTTCCCGTCCACGCTTCAGGGCTGGAAAAGTTTCGCCATTGACAAAATTCTCGTAACCCGCGTGGAGGGCGACAAAAGTGTTCGTTTCATGTTGGAAACCAGCAAGGAGTATTTTCATATGGATTTCGGGATAGTACGAGAGTAGCCAGACACCGTGTCTGTCAATTGGCCAATAGCCGGGCAGTGTGCATCAAGCGGCAATAGTGCTTGGTACGGCGGCAGCGGCTCTACATAGGGTTTGTTGTCAGATACAACAATGCAACGTCCGTCAAGGCATCGGCTCCAGAAAGCGGGCCAAATGAAAGTTGTTTTCGGCAAAAAATCGCGTTCCGGATCTACACCATGTAATGGCGTAATCGTGATGCCCAACTAACATATCAATTGTCGTCAATATAAATTTTAGTCTCAAACACTTAACGCGGGCAAGCACAAAACGAGAATAGTAAAAACCCGTATTGATCAATCAGCAACCAAGGAGAATGATTAGCACTCTTCTGACATATCAGTTGAGTATCAATAAGATTAAATGTCGATATCACCGTGATGGCCGCGCTACGAGTCATTTATTTATATACCGATAAATTTGAAGCCAATTCCGAAGTTGCCAAATCCAGTCGACACAAAGGGCTACTGGCGACATCAGCCTTTTCGACGTGCAGGCCGCCTACGCTGGCGGGGCCGTCACCACTCCTATGGAGCAACCCAATGACAGACACACTGCTTTCGCAATCCGGCCAGCAAGCCCTATTCAGGAAGATTAGTTGGCGGCTACTCCCGTTCCTCACCCTGTGTTACGTATTTGCCTACCTGGACAGAATAAATATTGGATTCGCCAAGATTCAGATGCAGGCGGACGTCGGCTTGAGCGATGCTGCCTACGGGTTAGGAGCGGGGATATTCTTCCTGAGCTACATGCTTTTCGAAATTCCCAGCAACCTGCTTCTCCCACGGCTAGGCGCTCGCCGCACCTTCAGCCGCATCATGATCCTATGGGGCCTTACTTCGGCATCGATGCTCTTCGTAACCAGCCCCAACCAGTTTTATGCGCTGCGGTTACTGCTGGGTGTATTCGAAGCCGGCTTCGCACCGGGACTGATTTTCTATATGACTTATTGGTATCCTGAAAACCGGATGGCCAGGGCAATCACGATCATTATGCTGTGTGGTCCGATCGGCGGCATTGTTGGCGCTCCGCTGTCCACTGGCTTGATGACCGCGCTGGATGCAGTCGGTGGCTTGTCGGGATGGCAATGGATGTTTCTTTGCGAAGGGCTGCCGTGTATCGTTCTCGGCCTCATTGCCTTGCGCCTGATTGTTGATCGCCCTGCAGACGCCAAATGGCTGAGCAACGACGAAAAAAACTATCTTGCAGCCCAACTGCAACGCAGTAGCAACGGCGATTCCCGTAAGCACCATTCCTTCAAGCAGGTCATCAGCGATCCGCGCGTTCTGTTGCTGGGTATAGCCTACTTCTGCATTATCTGTGGACACTACACCGTCAGTTTTTGGCTGCCAACGATGCTGAAGAATGCTGGAGTAACGAGCACCATGCAAATCGGCCTCTATGCCGCCATTCCCTATGTCTTTGCGATATTCGCAATGCTTTGGTGGGCACGCCGCTCCGACCGACTAGGAGAGCGGCGCTGGCATAGTGCTTCGATGCTGGCGTTGGCCGCCGTCACACTCTTGATTGCGGCGCTCAATGGGTCAAGTCTCGTCATCACACTTGTCAGTATTACCGTTGCCACTGCAGCCTTATGGGCTGCCTACACCGTATTCTGGGCAATGCCGTCGGACTACATGAAAGGAGACTCTGCAGCCGGTGGAATCGCTCTCATCAACACGATCGGGGCGTTCGGAGGATTCTTCAGCCCCACGCTCATCGGCTACGTCAAAACGCTCACGGGAACCATGGAATCTGGTCTGCTTGCCATGGTTGGGGTGTTGACTATCGGACTCGTTCTGATCCTGGTAAACCGCCTGCCCTCCCCCATTCGTAAGGAAAACCTGCCCGTCGAGCTTCGCTCATCATGACGATGCGTGGCCTATGGCAACGTAATAAATCTGAAATCCACTACAGATTTCCTTAGAATAAAGCTTCGGGTGAACTAAGGAGATTCCGCGTTGAAACGAAATACACCTTCCTTTAAGGAAGATGATGCCGCCAAAGATCAGTTTCAAACTGATATCGCATTCTCGTGCATCGAGCAGATGATCGTCACCCGCCATCTGCCTCCAGGCGACGTTGTATCCGAAATGCAATTGGCCGATCAACTCCAAATGGGGCGGACGCCCGTCCGCGAGGCGCTTCAACGTCTGCGCCAATTGGGATTTGTCGAAATGCGTCCGCGTCGTGGAACCCTGATCTGCAGCATAGACGTCCGACAACAACTGGAACTGCTCGAAGTGCGTCGTCCGCTTGAGGCATTAGTCGTCAGATGCGCCTGCGCCCGGGCAAGCGCGGATGAGCGCAGCGAATTAAAGAATTTGGCAAAGCGGTTCCTCGAAGCAGCCAGAAAGAAGAATGTGGAGAACTATTTCGAGATCAACCGCACCATTCACCAAGCGCAGGTCCTCGCTGCACATAACGCTATGCTGACCAGTACGATGCTGCCGATCCACGCTCAATCGCGACGTTTCTGGTATCAGACAATTCAGGAAGCCAATGCCTTTCTGGATGCTGCAAAATTGCATGCGAGCGTGCTCGACGGCATCGCCGCGAACGTTCCGGGCGACGCAGTCAAGGCCTCTGATGAGCTCATGGGTTTGCTCGATCGCCTGACCAGGGCGGCACTCGACGCGTTCTCAACTCATAGTCGCTGAGCCCTATGAAGGGCAGAATGTTTCGGACGCCTGATTCCGCCAGGCTGCATACTGCTCTCGCAGCTGACGTCGTGCAATTTTGCCTACCGCGGTATGTGGAATGCTGGGAACAGCAATAAACGCCTCAGGCAGCTGCCACTTGGAAAATCGGCCAAGCAGGTGGGACCGCAATGCCGCGTCCCTCACCTCGACACCTTTCGCGAAAACGACCAAAGCAAGCGGACGCTCACCCCATTTTTCGTGTGGAACGGCGATTACTGTGCACTCAAGGACCTCCGGCAGTTCCAGGATTGCGTCTTCCATGTCGTGCGGAGCGATCCATTCCCCACCAGATTTGATCATGTCTTCTTTTCGCTCGAGCACGTGTAGACTACCGCTCGGATCGATATGACCGATATCGCCGGTGCGTAGCCATCCGTCTTCCGTCCACCGGTCCGACAAATCGAGTTCATGGTATTGATCGGCCACACAGGCACCGCGTACCTGCACTTCGCCGATTGAAAATCCATCGTGCGGCAACACCGCAGTCTCAGCCATAATCCGCACTTCGACGACGGCCATAGGCTTGCCCTGATTCAGACGCCAGTCACTTTCGCCAGCACCATCCGCCTGTGTGTGTTTGGGTCGCGGCCTGCTAACTGTGATGACGCTCGCCGTTTCCGTCATTCCCCATCCCTGACGCAACGTGATGCCAAAGCGCTCCAGACGATCAAAAAGTTGTTTTGGAGGAGCAGCACCTCCTGTAATGATGACCATGGGAACAAGCTCAGCGGGCGCTCGCGCCGTTTCCTCAAGGCAGCACACGAGCTCATGCCACACTGTTGGAACGCCAGCCGAGAACGTGACTCGCTCGACCTGCATCAGCTCCAACAAGCTATGCGGGTCCACCTTGGGGCCAGGCAATACCAGCTTTGCCCCCGTGAGCGCCGCAGCGAAGGGAAGCCCCCAACCGTTGCCGTGAAACATGGGGACCACTGCCAGAATCGTATCGTCTCGGCCTATGCCGTAACCGTCTACCATGGCTTGCGACAGCGCGTGCATCACCAGGCCACGGTGAGAATACAACACTCCTTTCGGGCGCCCGGTGGAGCCGCCGGTATAACAGAGGGTGGCCGGGGCGTTTTCCTCAAGCTCGGGCAGCTTCACGTCGGATAGAACAGGCTGACCCAGCCAATCCTCATAAGTAGGAAAACCGCAAGGATCCATGTTCCCGTCATATTGGTGAACAAGAATCTTCTTGACCGTTTTGAGTCGTGGCAATATCTCAAGAACCTGAGATAACAGTACATCGTCTACGATTAATATCTTATCGCGCGCATGGTTGATAATGAAGACAAGATCGTCATGGGACAGACGGTGGTTGATGGTATGCAATATGCCACCGGCAGCGGGCACACCAAAGTATGCTTCCAGGTGAACGTGATGATTCCACATCAAGGTTCCGACTGTCTCGCCTGGCTGTAGGTTTTCAGTTGCAAGCCTTATAGCCAGCCGGCGGCTGCGCGCCACAATGTCTGCGTAGCTGTGCCTGCGTAAATTTCCGTTGAGCATCCTGGTGATGACTTCTGTCGCGCCGTACATGCTCTCTGCGCGGCCACTCAGCCAGTTGAGTGTCAAAGGAAAGTGCATCATGAGTTGTCTCCATTATCTCGGCCGCATCGGGACCAACTAGTCAATTTTGTGCTGCTCAATATCACTGACGGTCGTATGGCGCAATGGTGGAACGGCAGAATTGTTCGAGATAATCTACGAGGCGCTCGGCATTCTGCACTGCTGCCTTTTCGTCCCCTACAGAAATGCTACGCATCAAATCAGCATGGGCCGCCCCCGCCGCGAGAAGGTCACCACAACGTTCGTAATGTGCATACCAAAACCGTCGTGAACGGGCATGAACCAGGGACATAACGCTCTGTATAAGCTCGTTTCCCGAAGCTTCTTCTACAGCGGCATGGTTACGACTCGTCGCCTGAAGAAACTCATCTCCATCACCTGACTTGGCGTTTTCTTCGATAGCCAACGCTAAATCGAGCATGGCTGCACGTTGGCTCGAGTTAGCGCGAACCGCGGCACGGCTCGCTACCAACTTTTCAAGCGGGCGGCGTATCTCCAAGACTTGTAGCTGCATAGCGATGGTGACGTCCACCACCATGATGCCGCGCCGGGGAAGAACCGTTACCAGCCCCACCTGCGCTAGTTTCTGTAGTGCTTCCCGCACGGGCGTTCGGCCTAAATCGATCTGACGGGCCAACTCTGTTTCCGAAAGAATGCTGCCCCCGGCAATACGTCCGCGGATGATCATGTCTTCCAGCGCCTCGTAGGCAACATCTTTTAGCGGTTTTTCATGAGTAGCGTATGAGGTCATAAGTGCCAAGAAAACTTCTATAAAAATTAGGTTAAACGCGTAAAGCAGCTCATTAATATATCACTTGATCTTCAAGCCGAATTATTTAATCACTGTATAGAGCTGATACAAAACTAGTGATAACCCGCATTATAAGCTCAGCAAGCATATCGTATCATCAGAGCTGATATATCATTCGTTTCCGATTGATGTATCAATGTGCAGGGACCATTAGAAGTCATCACTAACCCACCAATTCAGACAGTAAGGCATGTGACCGAACTGCTCGAGGAGATCTTAATGAAGTTGTTTTCACGAAGTATTTACGGCGCGCTTGCCATTGCTATTGCTGCCGCTGCGCCGACCCAGGCAGTTGCAGATAAGCCGCAGAGTTGGCGTGTCCAAAGCCTCTGGCAGTCCGGTACTGTTACCCAGCAAGCGTTCGAACGCTGGGCAAAAAGCGTAGCGGAGAGAACAGACGGCAAGATCAAAGTAACGGCCCTGCCGACTGGTGCTGTAGTGGGTCCAAATGAAACCTTCGATGCAGTCGCTAGAGGCATCCTAAATGGGCAGCATTCGGCCGTTGTGTACTGGAGTGGAAAAAATCCTGCATTTGCCGTCCTCGGTGACTTGAATGCTGCTTACGATGACCCCAAGCTGGCCTATGAATATTTTTATGAGCACGGCGGGCTAGAGCTGTTGCGCGAAGCATACAAGCCCTACGGTCTATATCCCATTGGAGCGGTATGGTGGGGCGCAGAGTCTCTGCCTACGACTCGGAAGGTGTCTTCGCCCGAAGAATTGGCTGGCCTGAAAATCCGCCTTCCACAAGGCATGTCGTCGGACTTGTTTGCCCGATTTGGGGCTGTTCCTATCAACTTGCCTGGCTCCGAGGTTTTTAGTGCGCTCGATAGCGGCACGATTGAATCGACCGATTGGGGCACATTAAGCATGAATGATGAGCTGGGTTTTCACGATATCGCCAAATTTGAGATCTATCCAGGCATCCACTCCACGCCTACGGGGGATATTTCAATTCCGCTGAAAGTATGGAACAAACTCGATGTCGATACGCAAAAAATCTTGGAGCAATCGGTAAAGGATTTTGCTGCAGACCTCTTGACTACGATCCAAAAGGCCGATGCAAAGGTCGCGCAGAAGCTTAAGGCTAGCGGCGTGGAGCTCGTTGACTGGAGCGTAGAAGATCGCAGGAAATTCCGCACGGCCGCCGTCGATATCTGGCATAAGTATGGCGAGCAGAATGACCTGTCGCACCGCGCCGTGGAAGGGCAAATCAAGTTCCTTCGCGACAAGGGTTTGATCGACTGATCTAGCCTGCCAACCAAGCGGCGACCTTACCCTGAGAGCGCCGCTCACTCCTGCGCTCGTTGAACAAGCCTTGTCCCCTGTGAGCTTAGGCATGGACACTCGCGCACTCTGGAATAAGCAATTATGCGATTCATAAGCGATCTAAACCAAAAAATCGGCGATTACGCAAGCGCTATTTATTTCGTGGTCTTCGTTGTCGTGATTTACGACGTGACGGTTCGATATATCTGGCATAAGCCCACAATTTGGGCGCTTGAGTTCGTCATCATGGTGGTAGGAATTCATTACGTAATTTCCGGCGCCCATGCGATCAAAAACAATGCTCACGTACGCATCGACGTCATCTACAACCTCCTGCCAGTACGCGTACAGCACTGGATGGATGTCATGGCTCACCTTATGGCCATTATCTACCTGCTAATCATCGTTTATTACGGATTTCAGCAAGCACTCCCGGCAATTGAAATGGGAGAACGCTCAGGAGGCGGGTGGAATTCACTGGCCCCCACGTACATGAAAGTCGCGATTCCCGTGGGTGCAGCATTGATGGTCCTTCAAAGCCTAGTGTCCCTAATCGATTCCATAAAGGTTATTTCTAATGAGCACTGAACTGGTTAGCTTAGCGACGGTGGCAATACTGTTGCTACTGCTGCTTACCGGCATTCCACTTGCATTCGCCACAGGGATGACCGCCGTCACCCTCACTCTCTGGCTGTTCGGACCGGAGACGCTTTACTTCATTCCAAGTCGCATCTTCACCCTCATGAACAACTACGCATTGATTTCAGTGCCGCTGTTCGTCCTGATGGGATGCATTCTCGAGAAGGCAGGAGTGGTAGAACGACTGTTTTATGCCCTGCACATCTGGTCCGGGCGTTTGCGCGGTGGTTTGGCGGTCGGCTGCCTGTTCGCATCGACAATTCTAGCCGCCATGGTTGGTGTCATCGGAGCAGAGATCGTCGTCTTGGGAATGGTGTGTCTGCCAGCCATGTTGGCGCGTGGCTATAACAAGAAGCTTGCCGTGGGCGTCATCTGTGCGGGAGGTTCACTAGGCACCATGTTGCCACCCAGTATTGTGCTGATCGTCTACGGACTGGTGTCACAGAGTTCCATTGGAAGCCTGTTTGCCGCAGCGGTACTGCCTGGCTTTCTGCTCGTCGGACTCTATCTTGGGTACGTTCTCATACGTTGCTACATGAATCCGTCACTCGGCCCCTTGGCGCCGCCTGAAGAGCTCAACATGCCGATCGCCGAAAAGATCGCACTGGGTCGCGTACTTGTCTTGCCCTTGGCGTTAATTCTGTTGGTCCTGGGGTCTCTGTACAGCGGCATAGCCACACCCACCGAAACCGCAGCCGTCGGCGTGCTTGGTGCGCTGTTTGTGGCCGGCGTCAACGGCAAATTGAGCGTGGACACGATATGGAGTTCGCTTCGACGTACTGGAAGCACCGTTGCGATGCTGACCTGGATATTCTTCGGAGCGTCCGCCCTGGTATCTGTCTACACGCTGGCGGGCGGCACGGCGTTTCTCCAGGACTTCATCACTGGTTTGCCTATTCCTCCCTTGGCCACTGTTGCGCTGATGATGCTCATCCTCATGATTCTAGGTTGCTTCATTGACTGGATAGGGATTGTACTGCTCACCATGCCCATCTTCGTGCCGGTGATCAAGGCTTTGGGCTTGGACCCTCTCTGGTTCGGCATCTTATTCTGCATGAATATGCAGATTTCCTATCTGGCCCCTCCGTTCGCTCCCGCAGCGTTTTACCTCAAGGCGGTCGCACCACCCGAGATTAGTCTCCTCGACATATTCAAAGGCGTCGCACCCTTCATCGGCCTTCAGATCCTTGGGTTGCTGCTGGTTATGTTCTTCCCACAAATTGCGCTGTGGCTGCCAGGCTTTATGAAGTAGTAAGACTTTAGTTGCTCAAAAATTGGAGTGAGAAATGATAGATAAACGTCCCGAATTTGCACTCGAGGCTGATGTACTTGTAGTAGGCGGAGGCGCCGCAGGCGTGGCTGCAGCAGTGACTGCAGCCCGTCAGAACCTGAAGGTTATTCTGCTCGAACGCTATGGCTTCTGCGGTGGCGGTGCGGTCGCGGGATTATCGGGCACGATCTGCGGTCTGTTCGAGGCGCGGGAGGCTCCCCAAGCCCCCCCCGTGCGCCTGGTATACGGCTTTGCGGACGAGTTCGTTCGCCGTATGCATTCCAGGGGTGGACTATCCGGTCCTACGCGCTACGGCAAGACATACACCCTGGTCCATGACCCTCTGGTTTGGCGCGAAGTAGGCGACGACCTCCTAGCCGACAGTGGAGTCCAGGTTTTGTATCACACTATTGTCAGCGATGTTCTGATGGATGGTGACGAGCGTGTGGCCGGCGTCGTGGCCTATAACAAACAGGGAAAACTGCGCGTCACAGCCAAAGTCACGGTCGATGCTAGCGGTGATGCAGACCTGACCGCGATGGCCGGCCTGGAGACCTATCGCAGCCTGAATGGAGTGATCCAGAACCCCACCATGATATTTCGCATCAATGGCGTAGATGTGAAGCAGTTCCTGGACACATACGGTGACAACAGCGTTCTTCCCGGCCCGGTAGTCGAGATGATTCAGGAGGCAAATGCATCTGGAAGATATGTCCTGCCACGCCAGAAGATCTTCTTATTTCCCACGCCACGCCCCAATCAGTTGCTTTGCAACTGCACGCGCATCCTGGGCGCAGATGGTCGAGATCTGGATCCCTTGGACGCCGTTGACCTCACAGAGGCGGAGATCCAGGGCAGAAAACAGGTGCGCGAGTATGAACGCTTCTTTCGTGAGTACTTGGTGGGATGCGAGAACGCTTATGTGAACGATACCGGTGTGCAGGTCGGCATCCGACAAAGTCGTCAGGCGATGGGTGTGACCACTCTTGCCAACAGCGACGTCACCAATGGCACCAAATTCAGATCCGGAATCGCGCGTTCGGCGTGGCCCATCGAGCAACACGCAGGCGCAGTGCCGAAGCTGGAATGGCTGTTTAACGACTATTACGAAATTCCGTACGAGTGTTTCGTACCAGCCAGAGGAGAGTCGCTCCTGGTTGCGGGGCGGTGCTTATCCGCAGAGGCGGAAGCAATGGCCTCTGCGCGGGTTACGGCACAGTGCTTCTCGTATGGTCACGCTATCGGGCACGCAGCCGCGCTTTCGGCACTAGAGAACATACAGCCAAGAAACATCGATCCCGTTTCAGTGCGCGAGGCATTGAACCGAGATGGTGCGCAACTCAATTGAACTTGAATGGAGATTTATAGAATGATTAAAGTCGAACATAACGATAACGTAGCGATCGTCACCCTGGATCGTGCCAATCGGCGCAACGCGCTCGGGAGCGCAATGATCGAGGAGCTTGATCGTCAGTTTGCCGATTTGGACCGCGATGAGTCGGTCGGAGCCATTGTCCTGACGGGTGCTCAGCCTAGCTTCTGCGCCGGCAGCGACCTGAAAGAGCTGGGCACTATGGATCTGGGCGAGATGGCAGCCCACGAAGCTGTCACGGCAGCCGTAGCACGTAAAATTACCTTCCTCGATACGCCCGTCCTTGCTGCCGTGGAAGGTCACGCCTTCGGTGGAGGTTTCATCCTGGCCTGCTCGTGCGACCTCATCGTGACCAGCGCCACGGCGCGATGGAGTCTGGCCGAAGTGCCCAATGGATGGCTACCGCCTTGGGGCCTGCAGGCGTTAGTCTCGCGTGTGGGTCCAGTCGCGGCCAAGCGCCTGACGTTCGGCCATGAGGTGCTGAACGGCGACGATATATTCCGGCTTGGTTTGGCAGACTACGTGGTGGACGAAGGCAAAGCGCTGGACGAGGCTATGCGACATGCGACCTTGATCGCCGGCATGCCGCAGCCAGCAGTGGCATCAACCAAACGATTCTATGCACCTATGGTCGCCGGCGCCAGCGAGGCACTCGACTCCTCGGCCAACTCGGTATTCATTGAAAACTGCAAGCATGACCGCGCTAAGGCGACACTTGCTCGGTTTGGAGCAAAGGCGTGAACAAGATATGCACTGCTGCGGAAGCAATTGACCACATCAAGAATGGCGATGTCGTTGCCAGTGTTGGCGTCATCGGCTGGATTACTCCTGATGCCGTCCTACGTGCGCTTCGACAACGATTTGACGACACGCAAAGTCCCCGTAACTTGACCTTCTACTTCCCATGCGGCACCGGCGATTCCATGGATATACCTGGAATGGATGCTGTTGCGGCGGAGGGACTCATGAAGCGAATCATCTCTGGCTCGTACGTGAATCCCACTAATCCAAAGACGGGTTCTAGACCTGCTCTTATGCAGCTTATTCAGGAAAACCGAATCGAGGCTTATAGCTGGCCCATCGGCGCCAGCATGCAGTGGCTGCGGGAGGTTGCCAGAAATAGCCCTGGCTACTTCACTCGCGTTGGACTGGGTACTTATATCGACCCGGATGAGACAGGCGGGAGATTGACTACTCTTGCTACCGAGCAATTGGTAAGAAAAATAGAGTTCGAAGGCGAGAGCCTGCTTTTCTATCCCAGTTGGAAGCTGGACACCGCCATTATCCGCGCGACCAGTTCAGATGATCTTGGCAACCTTTCGTTCGAAGAGGACCCGCTATTGTCAGCCAATATCAGCTTGGCAATGGCAGCGAAAGCTTGCGGCGGCAAGGTCATTGCCCAAGTCAAACGCATCGTTCCTCGAGGCACGCGCCTGGCGGTGAACACACGCATACCTGCGGCCCTCGTAGACCACATTGTGGTCGTGCCGGATCAACTGATGGTAACGGACGTTGCGGCAGACCCTGCCTACTTAGGTAATCAGAACGCGCCACTGAACTCGTTGAAGAAACTGCCAGCCTCACCTGCCAAGATCATTGCAAGAAGAGCCGCACAGGAAGTCAGGCAGCACGAATTGACGATATTCGGTTTCGGCGCGTCGTCGGATGTACCGCTGGTCATGGTCGAAGACGGGATGATTACCGAGTCAAACATTGACGACTACTGGCTCACCACGGAGCACGGCTCATTTGGCGGAGTAGTCATGAATGGCTGGCAGTTCTCGGGCAACATCAATCCGCGAGCTAACGTCGACGGCGTGACGCAATTCGACCTGATTGACGGAGGCCTATGCAAGTTCGCCGCTTTGGCATTTGCACAATTCGACGAGTCCGGCACGGTGAACGTTAGCCGCTTTGGCAACGCAAACCCCGGGGCCGGAGGCTTCATTGACATCGCCCAGAACGCAAAGCGCATGGTCTTTACCGGCACTTTCACCACTGGCGGGTTGAAAATTTCTTACTCTGACGAAGCCGGTTTGAAAATCGAAAAAGAGGGCAAGTCACGTAAGTTCGTCAAGCGTGCAGACCATATCACCTACCGCTTGCGAGAAGGCGTCGTGAAGGGCCAACAGGCATTGCTTATTACCGAGCGTGCGGTTTTTTCCGTGACGCCTGAAGGGCTATTCCTGGAAGAAATCGCTCCAGGTATTGAGTTGCAGAGTCAGGTGCTGGATTTGATGGACTTCGCTCCTGTCGGCATTCGGGAGCCCCTTCCAATTATGGACAGGAAGTTATTCCAACAGGAGAGCACGCATGAGTGATAGCCAGAAGGTGGTACATGTCGAGGAGCACGGTGCTGTCAGAGTCTTGACCATTCAACGCGAGTTTCGCCGAAATGCAATGGACCAAGCCCTCATAGACAGCTTGAAGTCGCTGCTATTGCAACTCGATAGGGACCAGTCCGTAGCGGCGATCGTCTTGCGAGGAGAAAAAAATGGCTTCTGTTCTGGAAGCGATCTGAAATTCATTAGTGAACTAACAATGGAGGATATGGCTCGCTTCGAACAGGAAACGGGAGACATGGCGCGCCTTATCGCGTTCGTGAAAAAGCCGGTTATTAGTGCGGTCGAAGGCTTTGCGATCGGCGGCGGCTTTATTCTGGCCATTTCCTGCGACATCGTCGTCGCCGCAGAGAACTCACGATGGTGGCTACCTGAGGTACCCCATGGCTGGCTGACCCCTTGGGGTTTGAATGCATTGATTGAACGCGTCGGTCGGGTCCGGGCCCGCAACCTTTGTTTCTGCCTGGACCAACTAAGCGGTAAAGAGATCCTGGCAATAGGTGCGGCTGATTACACGGCACCCGACGGTGACGCACTGGAAAAGGCCATGGATATTGCGACTCGAATCGCCGCTCTACCGCGTCCGGCGGTTGCCAGCACCAAACGGTTCTTTGCTAATCAAATGATGCCGCGCGCCGAGGTGATGGACTATGAAGCCAACCAATACTTTATGGAAAACTGCACTCACCCGGACGCCAAAAACACCTTGAATAAACATAGGACATCAAAATGTTGAATGAATTCACCGATGACGAAAATATGCTGACTGATGCGGTCCGCCGTTTTGCGGAACGTGAGCTGGCGCCTGCAATGCCCGAGTACTTATCCAGACATGAGTTTCCAACGGCGCTGGTAAAAGCGTTTGGCGAGTTAGGATTCTTTGGCGTTTCTTACGAATCCGAGTACGGTGGCGGAGGCCTCGGTACACGAGGCGCGGCGCTGGTTGCAGAACTGCTCGCCCGCGTTGAGCCATCCTTCGCTGCTATCTTTCTGTGCAACAGTGCGCCGGCCTCACTGATAGCCCGTTACGGAAACGATGCACAAAAAAGCGAATGGTTGCAGGCCGTCAACGAGGGCAAGATGATCGCTTCGTTCGGCGTAACCGAACCGCAGGGCGGATCCGATGTCGCATCTGTCAAAACCAGCGCGGTTTTGGACGGAGACGAGTACATCATCAACGGGCAGAAGATGTTCTCCACAAATGCGGGGACTCCGCTACATGGCTTCTCGACTGTGGTGGCGGTGACTGCCCCCGATGCGGGATCAAAGCGTCTATCGTCCTTTATCGTTCCGGTTGGCACGCCGGGATTTTCGATTGGCAAGCGCGCAAACAAGATCGGCTGGCGTTTCGCGGATTCCGTGGAGCTCTTTTTCGATAACGTACGGGTCCCAAAAGAAAATCTTATCGGACAGCCTGGAGATGGGCTAAAACAAGTTCTGACGGTACTGAGCGTGGGACGCATCTTGGTCGGCGCTACCGGTCTAGGACTTGCACGACGTGCCATCGATCTAACCAAAGCCTATGGTCGTGACCGTAAGCTGTTCGGCAAATCCATTCTAGAGCACCAGGGGTTATCGTTTCCGCTTGCCGATATACTGACAAAGATTCACGCCGTCGAGCTGATGGTTCGGAACTCGGCTACCCTGGTCGACGAGGGTCGCCCTTTCCGAAATGAGACCAGCATGACCAAGCTGTTCAGCAGCGAATTGGCCGTGGAGGCCGCATTGAAGGCCATCCAGGCCCATGGGGCTTACGGCGTTTTCGAAGAATATCCCGTTTCAGGCTTATTGGGTGAAGCCAAAGTCCTGGAGATCGTCGAGGGAACAAGTGAAATCCAGCGGCTTGTCATCGCACGGGAACTGCTAGATAACGATTAAATCCGACTCGGCGATCTATGGACTGACCAGCGGGCGATATGCAATGCTCGATGACTGCATGGGATTAAGGTTGGCGCGTTGCCTTCGTAGGCGCGATCCATGAGCATGTGAATCGGGCGATTCGCCGGCATGTGGCCGTCAACCCTTCCGGGTTTCTAGCATGCGCTGAAGCAGCTCCATAAGGAGCTGCTGATCTGACGCACTGAGCTGTTCGATTACCGGGGCCAATGCCTGTTGCCCCTGGACACGCAGCCTTTTGACCAATTTAGCCCCGTCGCTTGTCAGAAAAACGTCTGTCGCCCTTCCGTCTTCTTCGTTCGGCGCACGCGCCACTAGCCCCCTCTTTTCTGCTCGGGCGATAAGACCTGACATCGTCTGCTTCTCCAGCCCGAGATAGTCGGCGAGTTCGGCCATTCGCGGGCGCCGGTCCCACAAAATTCCTAACACACGGACCAGTGAGAGCGACAAGTCGTTCTCGGCGCCAATTTTGTTGATGATGGCCGTCGTAACAAAAGCGGAGGTCACCAGTGCATCGGCCAGCCCTTCTTCGGCCCCCGAGGCTTGCTTCACAGATATTTGCTTATTCATTGTATTTCCATCTTGACATAGTTCGTATTACGCATCAATATATAGTACGTATTACGAACTATATAGCCGTAAATTGATCTCAGGAGAATCCTTTGAAAGCCGCCATCATTACATCATTCGGCCAGCCGCCGCACTATGGCCACCACACAGATCCCGTGCCAACGGGCCCCGATGAAACGCTCGTTGATGTGCTGGGCATCGGCCTTCATCACATCACTCTCGGTCAAGCGTCAGGCATGCATTACTCCAGCACCGCACAGTTGCCGCTGATTCCGGGTGTCGATGGCGTTGGACGCGGCACAGACGGCAAGCTGCGCTACTTCGTGCAGGGCCCTGGTCGGACGGGGACAATGGCCGACAAGACGGTGATTGAGCTAGACCATAGCATCGAGCTGCCTGAGGAAAGCGACCCAGCCGTCGTCGCCGGCACCATGAATCCTGCGATGGCGTCATGGCTCGCGCTGGGCTGTCGCGTGCAGTTTCAGCACGGACAAAAGGTGCTCATCCTCGGCGCCACCGGCAGCTCGGGAAGCTTGGCTGTACAGATCGCGCAGCACCTGGGCGCATCGCAGATCATTGCTGCGGGACGCGACCCACTCAAGCTCGCAAAGCTGCCCGCGCTTGGTGCCACGGAAATCGTGCAGCTGAGTGACGTCCGCTTGGGCGCCCTTGCCTGCGAGGTCGATGTCGTACTCGATTTCGTCTGGGGGGAGTGCTCGGTGAGTGTCATGGAGGCGGTACTCAAGCAGCGGGCAAATCGCAGCCTACCCCTCACCTGGATACACGTCGGCTCGATGGCGGGGGAAGTCGCTGCCATCCCGGGTGCCTTCCTACGCTCTGCGAAACTCCAGATCATGGGCAGCGGGTACGGCTCAGTGTCGGGCCGCGAGATTCTCATGGCACTGCCGGCGCTGGCGAAAGAAATCGCGCGCGGAGCGTTCCGCATTGACGTGAAGGCCATGCCGCTGCGAAACGTTGAGCAGGCTTGGGCCGAGGCGCCGCACGCCAACGAGCGCATCGTCCTTACGCCATGACCAACGGTCATTAGCCTTCCCGGGTCGTGGCCTGCGGCAGCACATCATTGCGCGCACCGGTGAAGAGAAGCTTGAGTCGCGGTTATGCCGTTTCCGCTGCCTCGTCGCAGACGCTGGAGGATTGCACTTTGGCCGGGCGGTGGGCTAAGCCTGAGCGAACGACTCTTAATAAAAAACTAATCTGGTTGCTTCATCATTCTTACTATGTAGGAGTAGCACCAATGTGTAGGTATGGATTGATATGACATGAATCTGCTTCTCGTAGAAGACGACCAGATGCTAGGCGAGACTATTTGCGATGGGGCCCGCCAGAGTGGCTGGCACATTGATCACGTCAGTGACGCAAGGGCCGCACGCGCCGTGCTGGTGGATCATGCTTATGCGGCCGTCTTGCTCGACATCGGTCTTGCCGAGGAATCCGGCCTCAGTGTCCTGCGCAGCATGCGCACTCGTTATGACAGCACGCCTGTACTGATCCTGACCGCGAGAGGTCAATTAAGCGAACGAATTACCGGCTTGGACGCGGGCGCGGACGATTATCTGGTCAAACCTTTCCAGTTTGACGAGCTCTGGGCACGCTTGCGGTCGGTCATCCGCCGCAGTCAGGGACGGGTCGTTCCAATATTTACCTATGGCGACGTGCAAATCGACCGCAGCCGCCGCGTCGTGACGAAGGCCGGCGCCGAAGTTGTCCTAAGCGCTCAGGAATATCGCACGCTGCTGGCGCTTGTTGAGCGTCCTGGACATGTGGTGACGCGCGACCATTTGCACGACATCGTCTATGGCACGACCAGTAAGGTCGAAAGCAATACAATCGCCGTCTTCATACATCAGTTACGCCGTAAATTGGGTGACGACTTGATCCGGACCGTTCACGGGCTCGGCTACGTAGTGGGACAACCGGCATGAAATCGCGATCCATCAACGCTCAGTTGATCCTGGCGATCGTCGTGGTTACTGCGTTTTTCTGGTTGATTGTGATCGCGGTGGTTCTGACAAAAACCACGATCAACCGCAGCAGTACTTGGGACGAGCGGCTGGAGGCCATCACCACACAATTGCTGGTCACCATCCCCGCCGACACTCATTTCGACAAGCGGGAGGGTCCAGGTCTGACGTTGACACACCCCCTGGATATCGTACGCGGGCCACTGGCTTTTCAGATATGGATAGATCGAAGCAAGCTGCTCGCAAGCACACCCGGAGGGCCGCAGGCCCCGCTACGGCCTAGTTTTTCCGATGGAGCTGAGTCAACCCACGTTGAAGGAAACAATTGGCGCGTCTACTCTGCGTCGGATAGTACCGGACGGGTGACGGTCCAGGTAGGCAACCTGCAAAGTGTCGTAGATGCTGACTTCCGTCACAAAGCGGCCGAGGAGGTAATCCAGACGACCATACTGCTCATGATCGTGGGCGTCGTCATGTGGCTCGTCACCCGCAGTGCGCTCAAACCGGTACGCGCCCTTGGCTCTGCCATGGAACGGCGGCCCAGTTTCGATTTCACACCGCTGCCGGTGGATGGTCTGCCGCGGGAGTTGCGGCCTCTGGTCGACTCTTTCAATCATGTTCTCCACCAACTCGACGAGGCCATAGAGGGGGAACGCCGTTTTATTGGCGATGCAGCTCATGAGCTGCGCACACCGCTATCGGCCTTGCAGGGACAGGCAGAAATTGCTCTGCGCGAAACTAACCCACAGGTGAAAGACGCGTCACTACGAAAGATGCTTATAGTGGCGCGTCGCAGCACCCGACTGTCCGAGCAACTACTCGATCTGGCACGCATCCGTGCAGGTGTCAAGGCACCCAAGCATGCGCGAGCCGACTTGAGCAAGCTCGTGCAGCATGTCGCACAAGAGTTCGAGGTCTACGCCAGCCAAAACCAGCGATTGCTGTTCCTGGACGTGTCTTCCTGCTCAATCCTGTGCGACGTTGACGAAATCGGAATCCTGCTGCGTAACCTCTTGCACAACGCCATGCGCTACACCGCCGAAGGCGGCAATGTCCTGGTGCGCTGCGGTGACGTTCAGTCTGTGCAGTCTGGGGAAGCGTCCAGGGTGTTCCTGGAAGTCTCCGACAATGGCCCAGGTGTTCCTGCCACAGAACGAGATGCCATTTTCGAGCGCTTTCACCGAATAGCGAACACTTCCGTGCGCGGTAGCGGCATTGGCCTGTCATTGGTCGCGAGCATTGCTACGGCTCATAAAGGCACTATTCAAACTGGCCCCGGACTGGAAGACCGAGGGCTCACGGTCCGTGTCGTCTTTCCAGGCAGTGGCGCCGAACCACTTGGGCAGCATGCGACATCCATCTCCTGATCAAATGATGAAGGAATTAGTCGTTTTTCTTGGCAGGCTAGTTTCTTAAAGAAATCCTAAAAGTCTTAAAAATAGCCTAAATCGGTTTGGGCACTATGTTGGCTTGCAGGTGTGTCATGTCGACGTGCCATGAGACTCGGAAAGCTCGATGTTGATTCGCATACCAAGCCCTCGCATGACGCCATACCCGGTCAACGCCGCAACGCAGACCGCATTGGCGATCCGCAGTGCACCGCCTCTTGCCGGCCTCTCGCCGAATGCTCGCTTCGGCATCCACAACTTCACCCTCGTCGCAACCATGTGCCTCCGGCCAGCCAAATCGCTGCTTCCTTCTTGAATCCATCAATGGCCTCGACCGCTCAACGGTATGCGCCTGTAAACCCAATGCCCTCTCCTCCCAATGCTCCAAAGAAAGGACTTAACCATGTCGCGACCCTCGAAACTCTCCACCACTCCTTCACAGGCGGCCCTGATTACTGCCGTTGCCCTGTTCGGGTCGTGGGCGTCCCCAGTCTCTGCCCAAACCGATACCGCCGCAGAACCCCACGGCTCGTCGTGGAGGCTGGGAGCCGGCGTAGTCGCCATTAAAAAACCCTACCGCGATATCGATACCAAAATTCTAGGTTTGCCGGTCGTCGGCTACGAGAACGAGTGGATCAGCGCCTCCATTCCGACGTTTGACTTCAAACTATATAGCAGCGACTCGCTGTCCTTTCGGTTGCGTGCGCGTTATGCTGGAGGGGACGGATACGAAGCCGATGATTCGCCTTTTCTGGCTGGCATGGAGGAGCGCAAAGCCAGTCTGTGGGCCGGCGCCGCAGTGATTTGGAGAACGGATTTCGCCAATTTCACCGGCGAGGTGCTGGCCGACACCATGGGCAAGAGCAAGGGTACCCGCGCTCGATTGCAGGTGGATCGTCGCTTTGCTTCTGGCAGGTTTGGTTTTACGCCGCGCCTGTCCGCGGAATGGGTCGATGACAAATACGTCGACTACTACTACGGCGTGCGGCCATCCGAAGCGACAGCGACGCGCGCGCTGTACGAGGGTAAGTCCACCGTCAATATCCTTGCTGGTCTGCGCGTGGACTATACGCCCGCACGGCATCACATGCTGTATCTCGATCTTGCGGCCAGTCGTTTCGGCAGCACAGTCAAGAACAGTCCGCTGGTCGACAAGGCGAACCAGACTTCGATCGGATTGGGCTACGTGTACCGTTTCTAAGCCTGACATACCCTGCCCACCGCAGCCCCTCGCCGGGACACATATCGAGCCTTCGATGAAAGGCCCCAGACCAGAGCCGATACGGGACGAACGCAACGTCTGTGTATAGCTCGCCAGCCAGCCACGGTCACAACGATGCAGCATGTCCTGCGATAAGTTCCCTCGCCCATTTCTGGGCAGGATGAGTGTCGCTGCGTCGATGCCAGAGAAGATCGAATACAACCTCTGGCAGGATGACCGGAGGCGAAAACAGCTGCAGCTGGCTAGCGGCGGGCGAATTGAGCGCGACCCGCTTCAGCACCGTCGCCACCATGTTTGTTCGAGCCACGACGGCCGGCACGGCGAACATCTGCGGCAGGGTGAGCGCGACCCTACGCGTCTTGCCTTGCTGCGCGAGCGCCTGATCCACCATGCCATATAGCTCACCTTCAGGAGAAACGAGCGCATGGGTCAGTTCCAGATAGGTTTTCATGCTCATGCCACCCTTGGCTGCCGGATGATCGATGGCCAGGATTGTGACGAACTCATCACGTAGCACCGGGCGCGTCAGTATCCGGCCGTCGGCATGCGTAGGAGGTACACCGATGGCGGCGTCAATCGCACCGGCATCCAGCAGATCAACGGCATGATCCCGGTTATTGAAGGCAAGGATGTGCAGGGACACGCCCGGAGCCTGCTGCCCCAACGCGTGCAGCATGGACGGAAGAAGTACGAAGGCCGGATAATCCGACAGCCCCAGCTTGAGCGTGAATGATGCTGTATCGGGCACAAACTCGGGACTCTTCACCAGCGTGGACTCGATTTGTCGCAGGGCCTGAGAAATAGGCACGGCCAGGTCCCTCGCACGTGGCGTAGGCAACAAACCATCGGCACTGCGCAAGAACAGTGGATCGCTGAAGCGTTTGCGCAACCTCGAAAGCGCCGCACTCATGGCCGGTTGGCTAACACCCATTTGAGTGGCCGCACGCGTCACATTCCGCTCGCTCATCAATGCATCGAACGCAGCGAGCAGGTTCAGATCGACCCCATGAAAATCCATATGACGAATAATCACATATACAAGTTATTTGTTGGACAGATTTTACTGCAGCGTACACCATTTCGCTATCGCCAATAACCTACACATGGGCAGTGATCTATGAACACATCCAGCAATGACCTCGCCCGCCGACTTCGCGCTGAGCGCCTGGCAGTGGAAACCTTCTATCGAGCCTTCAGTGACAAGAACCCTGACCTCGTGGATGAAGTGCTCGCCCCCACCTGGGACGACATCCCGCTGGCACCCGGCCAGGGTCCTGGCCCCGAGGGCATCAAGCCTATTATCCGCAGCGTCGTGGCGGCCTTCCCAGACGTCCGGATCACGCTCCACGACGTTATCCAGGAGCCAGGCCGGATAGGAGTTCGTGCCGAGATCAGCGGCACCCATCTAGGCGCGCTCTTTGGTATCGCACCCACAGGCAAGCGGGTGAGCTTTCGCCTGCACGAGTTCCACATGCTCGATGGCAAACAGGTGTTAGCGACGTGGCATCTGGAGGATTGGTTCGGCCTGTTTCTTGAACTCGGCCAGTTCCCGCCTCGAGCCTGATTTTTTTACGATTAAGCAAGGAATGTCATTCATGAAAACCACTTCTATACATGCCTTCGGCGGCGCGGATGCTATCACCGTCGGCAAAGGGCATTTGCGTGCGCTGGAGCCCGATGAAGCTGCCGTGCGTGTGGAAGCCGCCAGTGTGAACCCACTGGATCTGAAGATCATCGCCGGCTATATGCAACAGATTTTCCCGGTTCAGTTTCCCTATACGCCGGGGACAGACTTCAGCGGCGTAGTCGAAGCAGTTGGCGTGCACGTGACTGGCTTGATGCCAGGCGATCGCGTGTTTGGACGTACCGCGCCCGGCGCTGGCGGCGCACTTGCCAGGAGTCTGGTAATCGCTGCAACCGACCTGCAGATCATGCCGGAGCAAATGAGCTTCGAGCAGGCGGCGGCGCTGCCAACCGCCTTCGGCACCGCGCAACAAGGCCTGTTCGATATCGGCCAACTCCAACGCGGGCAGCGGGTTCTAATCCATGCGGCAGCGGGCGGCGTCGGCACTATGGCCGTCCAGCTGGCCTATCACACGGGCGCCTATGTGATAGCCACGTCGTCGACCGCAAATCACGAGCTAGTCAAGAGTCTGGGCGCCCATGAAGTCATCGACTACCGTACTCAGGACTTCACCCAAGTGCGTGATATTGACCTAGTGCTCGACACCATCGGTGGCGAGACGCTGAACAGGTCATGGACAGTGCTGCGCCCCGGCGGGCGCATCGCGAGCCTGGTGGAGTTCGACATCAAGCCACAGGGAAAATGCGAGGGCGAATTCGTGTTCTTCGCCAGCGCGCGGCCCTTCCTGTCAGAAGCGACTCGCCAGTTCCAGGCTGGCCAGCTGCAAATCGTCATGGACTCGATTTTCCCACTGGATGAGGCGCGCTCAGCCCTGGAGAAGCTCGCTACCGGGCACGCGCGCGGCAAGGTTCTCGTCCGCGCAAGCCAGTGAGCAAGGAAACTCATCCTGACGGCCGGTACACAAAATCCCCCGCAGCATGGCCGTTCATTCTGCCGGGAATGTCTCCCAACAACCGTTATCGACAACGATCACATCCCTTTCCAGGACACGCGCCCGTACCGACCCATCTTTCCAGATGTCCAGTTCGAGCGTTTCGCCGGGAACAACGGCGGCGGTGAAACGCAGCGACAAAGCTTTCAAGTCCCCAACCCCTAGTCGGGCTAAGGTATTTTGCAGTGTCTGCGCCACCACACCGAAGGTGCATAACCCATGCAGAATAGGTCGACCATAGCCTGCTTGACGGGCAACGTCGGGATCGATATGCAAGAGATTGTAGTCACCGTTAAGCCTATACAGCAGCGCTTGTTCCGGCCGTGTATGCGCCTGCACACGTTCATCAGCCGACCGTGAAGGTATCTCGTGTACGGGCTTCGCTCGCGTAGGGGCGCCCGGCATTCCGCCATCTCCACGAAGCACATGCGTAGCAAACGTTCGAGCTAGCAATCGGCCGGAGTCCAAGTCTGTTAGCTGTTTTTCGGAATACAAGAGCAGGCCTTTGCCGCCTTTGTCCACCACTTCTGTCACTCTTGTCTTTCCCGATACATGACTGCTCGGAGGAAGCGGCTCCAATAGCTCGATACCTTGCTCCCCATGCAACAACCGGACAGTATCAACACCAATTTCCGGAACGTTAAGCCAGAAGCCCGGATATCCCAGAACTACGGCCATCGACGGCAAAACTCGAGGCCCATGCTGTTCGTCGACGTGCAACAAGCTGTAGGGATCCATAGGATCCTGCCCAATACCGATCGAAAGAGCATACAACTGGACATCTTTTACGGTATACCGTTGATTAACTTCTGGTATGTCGTAGTTCAGTAATTGCTCATAACTAAGCAGCATGTCACCAACCTCTATGATTACGGGTATTTAACGACCCCATTGGCGGTTAATCAGATCGGATCCCAGCTCATAACTTCCGGCGACCTTTCCAGTGGGTAGAAATGTGCTTGCATGGCCGGGATGGCTATCTCCGAAATCAGCTCGGGCGTCCAGCCATCGCTGTAATGCGTAGACCGTACGGGACGCGCCTGGCTCATCAGCATAATTTCATTAGCCCTAACCGCAAACACCTGCCCACTCACCTGCTGTGCGCGGTTGCTGAGCAGATAGATCACCATGGGCGCTATCTTTCCCGCTTCCATCTTCTTGAGCTTCTCAACCCGCTCGCGTTGTTGTGGCGTATCGACCGGAATCGAGCTTGTCATACGACTCCATGCGGAGGGAGCAATGCAATTCGAACGCACGTTGTAACGCTGCATGTCAAGGGCAATCATTTTTGAAAGCGCAACGATACCGAGTTTAGCCGCTCCATAATTGGCTTGCCCAAAGTTACCTATCAAACCGGAGGTCGACGTCATATGAACCATCGCGCCGCTCTCCTGCTTACGGAAATTCTCGGCGGCAGCTCGACTTACAAAGAAGGAGCCATCCAAATGGACCGAGATAACGGCACGCCACTCCTCCTCGCTCATTTTGTGAAAGGAACGATCACGTAGATTGCCGGCATTATTCACTACACCATCAATCCTGCCAAAGTGATCCATGGCACATTCAATGATGGAGCGAGCTGAGTCCCAGTCTGCGACCGAATCCTGGTTGGCCACTGCAGATCCTCCGGTCGCAGTAATCTCTTTCACAACCGCCTGCGCCGGTGTCAGGCCAGAGTCCAGCTCGCCTAACGCATTACCCGAAAGTGTTACGCCGATATCATTTACAACCACGCGCGCGCCTGCCGCAGCGAGCTGCAGTGCAACTTCACGCCCTATGCCGCCGCCTGCTCCAGTTACAACTACGACTTTATCTTCCATCATGCTTTCCATATTCGTTCCTTTCCAGCGAGACTGTCAGTCATGCCGACACCGCTTTGATGTTTACTGTATGGTGAGATTCGCGCTGCGTACAACATCGCTCCATTTCTTGGTTTCGCTGCCGATAAACTCGGCAAACTCCTCCGGGGTTTCCGGGTGTGGAATCGCCCCCTGAGAACGAATGGTTATCTGCATTTCAGGTTCGTTCAAGATTTCGACCACAGCCTCGTTGAGCTTCTTCACGATTTTCGGCGGTGTGTCCTTAGGTGCCCAGAGCCCGAACCAAGACATGACCGCATAACCATCTACTCCTGCTTCTGAGATCGTGGGAACATCTGGCAGTTGCTCCGCACGTTCCGACGAGGTAACACCCAAAGCCTTGAGCCGGCCCGCCTTAATATGCGGCAACGCCGAAGGAAGATTGTCGAAGATCATGGAAATTTGGCCACCCAGAAGGTCGGCTACAGCAGGTGAGCTTCCCTTGTAGGGCACATGAACCATTTGCACGCCGGTCATCATCTTGAAAGTTTCTCCCGACATATGCAAGGTACTCCCGAACCCCGATGAGCCGAAGTTCAATTTTCCCGGATTCGCCTTTCCATACGCGATAAGCTCTTGAACAGTATCGTACGGAGCATCTTTCCGAACCACTAGGGCGTTCGGCACCATGGCTACACGGGTAATGGGTGCAAAATCCTTGACCGCGTCATACGGCATGTCTTTATAAAGACTCGGATTGATAGCATGCGTACCGATGGTGCCCATTAAAATCGTATAGCCATCAGGTGCTGCACGAGCCACTTGCGCGGTTCCGATATTTCCGCCAGCACCAGGTTTATTCTCTATCACAACAGAAACACCCCACTTCTGTCCCAACTGCTGGCCAATGGCCCGAGCAAGAAGGTCTGTAGTTCCACCCGCAGAGAATGGCACATTTATAAGGATCGGTTTTGTTGGGTAATCCGTTTCGGCCGCAACGGCTGGAACCACTGCCATAATGGTGCCGACGACTGCGCCTAGCACCTTACCAAGCATGGCAACGGCTAGGCCATGACTGTACTTTCCTTTATTCACCGGCTTCACGTTGATCTCCTTTGTAATTTTTTGAATTCTCTCAGGCCAAAATGGCCAGGCACTGTCCTTCTTTAACGTCATCTCCCACGGCTACACACAGCTCGAGCACTTTTCCGGACTCATCACTTTCCACCGGAATTTCCATCTTCATGGACTCAATCGTCAACACGATGTCGCCCAGTTCAATCTCGTCCCCTATCTTCGTATTACAGGCAATTACACATCCCGATATATTCGACAGAATTTCCTTCATATATTCCTCACTAGGCTAGTTGAACGGCTTCTTCGGTCAGTACTTTCCCCATGGCATCGACAGTCATCACACCCTGCTTGAAACGGCCAGATTGAAGCACCTTGATGATGGCGGGGATATTGGTCTTGATACCCTCCACCCTTGCAGCCTGCAACATTTCCATAAGCCGTTCCGCCGCCTCGTCACGCGTATTTGCTTGCACTATCAGTTTCGCAATCATTGGATCGTAGTAGCTCGAAACTCGACTGCCTGGCGCGTATCCAGTCTCGACTCGTACACCAGGAGTCCCTTGGCCAATGTCAAAAGCCTTCAGCACGCCAGGGGAAGGCAGAAAGGTCAAGGGATCCTCCGCGTAGATCCGAGCCTCAATCGCATGTCCCCTCAAGGACGGTAGCTTGGGCACGACCTCAGACAACCGCTTCCCCGCCGCCAACTGAATCTGTGCGCACACCACGTCCACCCCAGTGACTGCCTCGGTAACGGCATGCTCGACCTGCAGGCGGGTATTGACCTCCAGGAATGAGAAGCCTGCACAGGGGCTATACAAAGTCTCTACAGTTCCGATCACGTCATAACCAATGGTAGACAGAATTCTGCTAAGCATCGCTGCCATGCGATCCAGCTCATCTCTGGGTACCCCAGGAGCGGGTGCCTCTTCTATCACCTTCTGGTAACGACGCTGTGTCGAGCAATCGCGCTCATAGAGCGACATTACATTGCCGTAGCGATCCGCCAGAAATTGAAATTCAATATGGCGAGGCTCCAGAATGAACCTCTCCAGATAGAGCGCTGCATCGGAGAAGGCTTTGGTCGCGATGCTTCCCGCTTTTCTCCACGCTTCGGCAAGCTGCCCAGCCTCCTCTACCGGGATCATCCCGATACCGCCACCACCCTTGGCGGGTTTGATCAAGACTGGGTATCCGATCGCCTCAGCAGCAGCTTCTACCGCAGCAAGGTCATCCCTCGGCAAGACACCTGAGCTACGGCCCACGGGCAGGCCGTGTTCATGCATTAACGCACGTGCCGCGGCCTTGTCGCCCAAACGTTCCAGCCAATGCGGCGAGGGTCCGATAAAACATTTTCCAGCCGCTTCCACCCTGCGGGCAAAGCCGGCATTCTCCGAGAGAAATCCATAGCCGGGATGAACCGCATCCGCACCAGATCGACGCGCAACTTCAAGAATCCGATCCTGGTCCAGATAGCTTTTCAGCGCTGGTCCAAGTCCAATGCAATAGCTTTCCTCTGCTTCCCGAACGTAGGGCAAATCACTGTCCGCCTCCGAATACACGACAACAGTACTCATGCCCAGTTTTTTCGCAGCTCGATCAACACGGGTTGCAGCCGCCCCTCGATTGGCAATCAGAATCTTTTTCATGTCGTCCTCATGGTCTTACGCCAACGGCAAACTCACGAGGCCGACGAAACTTGGCGCTTAAGGTAGCAAACTCCACCAAACGTTCCCGGGTATCACCAGGATCAATGATGTCCTCGATAACAAAGGCCTCCGCACTCCTGAAGGGCGAAGTTAAGCCACGTACACGCTCTTCTATTTCGATTCGCTTTTGCACCGGATCTTCCGCAGCCTCGATCTCTGATCGGTAGGCTACGTCCAGGCCACCCTCGATAGGCAATGAACCCCACTGCGCCGACGGCCATGCGTAGCGGAAATTGAAGCGACTAGAGTTCTGATGACCACCAGCAGCAACACCGAAGGCGCGTCTCATGATGAGTGAAAACCAGGGTACGGTCGCTTGGCTAACCGCCGTCAACGCACGAACACCCGCGCGCATGACACCGTCCTTCTCTGCCGCCAGACCAATTTGGAAGCCAGGAATATCAACCAAATTGACAACGGGTAAGCGAAACAATTCAGCGAGATCCACCAGGCGGATAAATTTTTCGGCAGTATGACGGTCCCACCCTCCTCCATAGTGATAGGGATTACTTGCTACGAACACCACCGGCCAGCCGTCGATTCGCGCTAGCCCAGAGACGATCGCCTTTCCCCAATACTTCCCGATTTCCAGAATTGAACCTTCGTCGAACAGGGAATCGATAATCGGACGAATCTTGTACACCTTGCGCGGATCATGCGGAATGCATTCCCGCAACCATGTCTGATCCGCCACACTGATGGGAGCAGCAGACCTGGGCGCTACCTCATCAGAGGATGGCGGCAAATAGCTTAGAAACTTTCGTGCAGCCAGGAAGGCGTCCTCTTCAGAGGCTACCTCGTCATCAACCACACCATTTCGAGTATGGATAGCGCTTCCGCCTAGCTGGTTCTTGTCCAGGTTCTGGCCAATCTTTGCCACCACTGGTGGACCCGCGATGAACAGTTGCGACGTGTTCTTGACCATGACGGAATAGTGACTGCCCGATACTCGTGCTGCCCCCTGCCCGGCCACTGAACCCAACGCCAGCGACACAACAGGAACATGAGACAGATTTCGAGCGACATAAGACCAGATTTTCATCTTAGGCAAAAGTGCATATCCCATCTTTTCAATGTTCTTGACCGAGCCCCCTCCGCCTGTTCCGTCTATCATCCGCACGATTGGTATGCGCAGGTCATAAGCCATTTGTTCGGCGAATATCATCTTGTCGCCTACAGCGCCATCGTTCGCGCCGCCACGCACCGTGAAATCATCGCCGATCACAACCAGGGGTTTACCGTCGAGCCTGGCCCGTCCCATGACAACGTTAGATGGCACAACTTTCTTCAGATGCCCGCTTTCGTCGTACTCGCCGCTGCCCGCAAGGCCTCCGACCTCAACAAAAGACTCCACATCCACCAGCCTTTTGACGCGTTCACGGACGGTAAGTTTGCCGTTATCATTCTGGCGCTTAATCTTGTCCGCCCCCCCCATCTCCAAAGAAAATTTCTTACGCTGTACAAGCTCATTCAATTCTGCGGTCCAACTCATTCAATCCTCCTTCACTGCTCGGAATTAGTGCAGCGACCAATAGCATGACAATCTGTGGCGAGCTGCAGCTCCACGCCGGTACGGTTCTGCAGCTCAGAAAAAGCCAACCCTTCAAGCATCTCCCGCACAATCAAACCGGAAGGTGTGATGTCGATAATGGCCAGGTCCGTATATACGCGATCTACAACGCCGCAGCCCGTGAGTGGATAAACACACTCAGGAACGATCTTCGGTCGACCCTTTCGATCCATATGCTGCATCATCACAAACACACGCTTGGCACCTACTACCAAGTCCATTGCTCCGCCCACGCCGGGGATTGAGTCGCTGTCGCCCGTATCCCAGTTGGCAATATCCCCTCGGCCCGACACCTGAAACGCACCCAAAACCGTCAGATCTATGTGGCCGCCACGCATCATGGAGAAAGACACTACGTGGTCTGTGACAGAGGCCCCCTCATCCAGTGCCACCGGCTCCTTGGTTGCATTGAGAATGTCGGGGTCGACAAGCTCACCAGCCTTCAATCCCCGCATGCCCAGCAGGCCGTTCTCGCTATGCAGAACAATGCCTTTTCCGGAAGGAAGATAATCGGCTACCAGAGTGGGCATGCCGATACCCAGATTCACGTAAGAGTTGGCTGGCACATCCCTGGCGACGGTCTGTGCCATTTCTTGGCGAGTCAACATCTCAATCAGCATTGCCACACTCCACCACTCGCTGCACAAAAATTCCTGGCGTTACGATCTGCTCAGGGTGCAGTTCACCCAAAGGCACCACTTTATTTACCTGCGCTACAGCCAAACGGGCCGCCATGCACATGACCGGTCCAAAATTTCGGCTTGCGTACCGATAGGTCAGGTTGCCCGCAGCGTCGCCACACCCCCCTTTCACGAAGGCCACATCACCATGCAGCGGATCTTCAAGGACATATCCACGCCCATTTATGACACGGGTTTCCTTACCTTGCGCCAAGCGTGTGCCATAACCGGTGGGTGTAAAGAAGGGACCTACACCCGCACCCGCAGCCCTCAGTCTCTCAGCCAGCGTTCCCTGAGGGACCAGCTCGAGCAGGATCTTTCCTTCGCGATACCAATCGGCAAAGGCTTGAGCATTCGGCTTCTTCGGATTCGAAGACCTTGCGTAGGAGCAGATCATCTTTTGCACCCGCCCGGCCCGGATAAGCTGGCTTAGACCTATCTCTCCGTTTCCCGCGTTATTGTTCACAATTGTCAGGCCTCTAACCCCCGTATCAAGCAAGGCTACGAGCAACGCCTCAGGAACCCCGGAAGCACCAAACCCCCCAACCAGCAACGTAGCGCCGTCTTGAATCCCCAACACTGCCTCGTCGATCGAACCGACCACCTTGTTCAACATAACCTCACCACTAGGAAACACGTGAAATCGTGCCGGAACACACAGCACCGAGATAAATTTTTATGGAAAAACGAGAATAGAACCCCCCTTCTCCGTTAACGTCAAAGTGTGTCGGCGGTTCCCAACACTGCCGTTGACTGGCTGGACAAGGTGGCCCCATTGCCATGCACCACAGCCAGATTTGGGCCGTCAAGCTGGCGTGCGCCACAATCGCCGCGCAGTTGTCGGACAGCCTCGATAATCAAAAATACCCCATACATGCCGGGATGCACGCAGGAAAGTCCTCCACCATTGGTATTCACCGCTAGGCGACCACCCGGGGCCAACGCGCCATCGGCTACAAATGCGCCACCCTCACCTTTCCTGCAGAAACCCAGATCCTCCAGAAACAGAATCGTGTTGATAGTGAAAGCGTCATACAGCATGGCTAAGTCCATATCCGCCGCACCGTACCCTGCCATATCGAAACACCTCGCCCCTGATTCGGAGGCAGCCGTGACTGTGAGATCCTCCATGGACGATATCTGACGATGCCAGACTGCTGTCCCATTGCCCAACACGTACACCGGTTTTCGCCTGAGATTCTTGGCCCGATCCGAACGCACGAGTACAAAAGCTCCGGCACCATCACTCACCATGCAACAATCGCGCACCGTTAAAGGATCGCAAATGGGGCGGGCATTCATAACGTCCTCTATCGAGAGGTCGGTACGCATTATTGCTTCCGGGTTCAACTGCGCCCACTTGCGAGCAGCCACTGCAACTTCCGCCAACTGCTCTCTTGTCGTACCGTATTGATGCATATGCCTGCTAGCGGCAAGCGCATAAGCGGCTACTGGCAGCGGCGGATCGTACGGCATTTCATAGGGCTGAGGCTCAAGCACCTTGCGCACCTTGGTCAACTCCGCACGATTGAACTGCGCAGTTCTCTGGGTGCTGCCATAGCACACAAGTACCGCGTTGCATTGGCCAGATTCCAGCGCTTGAATGGCCGGCATGAGATGAGCCACATAGCTCGACCCACCCAGCATCGTGCTATTAATGAACGTAGGACGTATGCCCAGGTACTCTATGACGGGCAAGGCCCACATCGAAGACAAAGAGCTGCATGTCGTAATTCCGTCAATATCCCGCAAGGTCAGACCGGCATCCAAGATGGCGTTCATGGCTGCAGCACTCAATATCTCAAGCTCGGAATACCCCTCTGCCTGCCCCAAGCCAGCCATGCCAACGCCTACAATCGCAGCCTTCCCTCTGAACGGCTTCAGCATTTCACTCTCCCCGCTCGCTTACAAATGCCACCTTGGCACCGGCCCCTACGCCATCGACGCAAGCTTTAACACGCATGCCAATACGTATGGCCTCAACGGGCACATCGACGACTCGCGCCATAAGCCGAACGCCTTCGTCAAGATCCACCAAACACACGTTATAGGAGTCTCCCGCAACCTTGGTCGGATGCACTGTCGTCGTTGCATAGACAGTTCCATTACCCGCCGGCTCGAACCAGCTCAGGGCCGCATCACCGCAATGTGGGCACATATTGCGCGGAAAAAACACAGCACGGCTGCAAGCATCGCAGCGCTGAATCATGAATCGCCCAGCCTCCAGATTATTAAAGTAGAATTTCTCAGGCCCAATGCGCTTTTCCGATACTGATTCCATGCTCGCTCCTGTCAACATCTTTTTTATTAATCGAAGACGGGTATATTCATCAATACCGTTGTTCGAAGTAAAGAAGTCTACGCAGGGCCTGTGGGGAGATAAACCGACATATACAAAAATCACTTTTAATCTTAAGCTAACAATCGACTGTCCACACACCACGCCACACTCGCATGTCCACGCTCATTCATAACTTCAAGCATGTCGTTGTATTCGTACGTGTAGCTGAGTGCAGAGGCTTTACCGCAGCTGCCAACAGGCTAGGTATCTCTGCTGCTGCAGTCAGCAAGAGTGTGTCATTGCTAGAGGCAGAAATCGGGGTGAAACTGCTCAACCGGACCACGCGCAGCCTCTCCCTAACAGATGAGGGAGATTTATTACTTGAACAATGCCGTGCAATTCTTCTCGAAGTCGAAAAAACGGAAGGACTTCTCATCCGATCAAATCAGCAGCCACGCGGAAAGTTGAGAATCCATGCCCCGGTGGGAATGGGACGAGCACTGATCATGCCGGCACTCCTGTCACTCACGAAAAAGTATCCCGATTTGTCCATCAATGCCGATTTCAGCGACCGCACCCCAAATATCGCCGAAGAAAACTTCGATGCCATCATTCGAATCGGAGACGTATCAGATTCGCGCCTGATTGCCAGGCCGCTTTCTCATTTAAGATATATCACCTGCGCCAGCATCAGCTATCTGGAGCGGTACGGTATGCCCTCGACTCCCAATGAGCTAATCAATCATAATTGCCTTGCCTACGCTCAATGGAATACGGGCCGGTACCATGAGTGGCACTTTCAGAAAGGCGAGCAACGATACACCCATGTACCCCAGGGAAATCTGAATGTTAATCACCCAGAGGCTATCTTTGATGCCGTCATGGACGCTGCGGGGATTGCCCGTATGGCGAGCTATATTGCTGCGCCTGGCGTCCTCAGCGGGAAATTGAAGGTTGTGTTGCAAGACTGGACCCCGCCTGGGAAGAAGGTTCAGCTTGTTTATCTGCCCAACCGTCAGCTATCTCCACGCATCCAGGCTCTTAAGGAAGAACTGGACAAGGTTCTTCCCCCCTCCCTGCCATGGGAAACGGAGATGTCCTTCCCCACTGATGCGTGAACTCTTGATTACGAGCCGCTAGAATCCATCACGCCCTGTCTGTTGAGCACTAGGCCCATGCCATCTTAGTTAGGTCAGTGTTTGATTTTTAATGCCACTGACTACAAGATACCTCTTGGCAAAACACCATGCGTACACCGGCGGCTCAAATACAGAGCGGCCTTTGATATGGTCACAGATGCTGATGAGGCAGCAGGACACACGCGATCGTATTTACGCTGTATCGGAGCCCTTGCTCCTGCTACACGATACAACGAAGATTTCGTATAGCGATAATGAGGGCGATATAGGGCTGCTCGGCACGGTTGACGTTGACGCTTCGGCGTTCAGAACACGATCTCCGCTTGGCCGTGCGACAGCACCACAGCGCCTCCACGCTGCGGCACACAACACCGGAACCGTATGTCGGGACCGTTCTCCCAAATCTCCGTCCGGATCACATCACCCGGAAAAACTGGACTGGAAAATCTGCAGCACATGCGCTTGAGGCGCTGCGCATCATAGCCACAGCATAGTTGCATCAAGGCCCATGCAGCAATGCCGAAAGTGCACCGGCCATGCAGTAGCGGCCCCGGAAGCCCCACTTTGCCAGCTACTTTAGGATCGGCATGCAGAGGATTGAAGTCGCCGCTCAGACGATAGATAAGCGCAGCCTGCGGCAACGTCGCGATATTACATGCCGCGTCAGGCTCGCGCTCCGGTGGCCTACCAGCCGACGGGCGTCGTCCTGGCGTCGGTTCGAAGCCACCGTTGGCACGCGCAAGAGAGGCTGAGTGTAGGGTCGAAATCAGTGCACCACTTGCCGTATCGAAAATCTCGCACCGAGTCGACAGCAGTGCCCCCACTCGTGCGCCTTTGTCCTCGACGTCGATAATACGCGTCACGCTACGCACGGTGCCCTCGACTGGAACCGTTGAATGATTCTCGAAACCCATTTCGGCATGCACCACGTTGAGTAAGTCTATGCCGGTGCCGGGCTCCGCATACC
Source organism: Pusillimonas sp. (assembly GCA_048270225.1). Taxonomy (GTDB): domain Bacteria; phylum Pseudomonadota; class Gammaproteobacteria; order Burkholderiales; family Burkholderiaceae_B; genus Allopusillimonas. The sequence continues at coordinate 208,209 of JBLWTG010000007.1, forward strand.
AGAGAAACGGGTAGCCCAGCACTGTCGGAAATGAAGGCAATGCCTGCAAATTCTGCTCATACACGAAACGCAATTGCTCCACGCTTTGCGGGTCACTCCCGAGTCCGACGCCCAACGCGTAGAGCATGGTGTCTAGTTTCGAATACGAGCGCCTAACGTCGGGAATGGACCAGTTGCGCAGCCGCTCGGCATCAAAAATCACGCTCATTCTGCTTTAATTCCAGCAGCCTGGATGATTTTTCCCCAGCGATCGGTTTCGTTCTTGAGCAACGTGCCCAGTTCACGTGCGTCACCAGGAGCAGTGACCGCGCCGTTGCTCTCCATGCTCTTTCTAACGTCGGGCTGCTGCAACGCTTCTCCAATGGACCGACTGAGTAGATCGATCACTTCGGGAGGCGTGCCGACTGGCGCGGTTACCGATGCCCAGGACGATATCTGGAGTTCGGGATGGCCGAGTTCCCCCACCGTCGGCACGTCGGGTAACGATGGGAGACGCTTATCCGAGGTGACTGCGATTGGCCACAGCATGCCAGCCTGGATGTGTGGTAATGAAGAGGCCACCTGGTCGAACATCACGTCAACTTCTCCTCCCAGCACATCCATCAATGCTGGGCCGTTACCCTTGTACGGGATGTGGTTCATCTGCACCTTTGTGCTGTACTGGAACAGTTCTGCCGCCATATGGCTCGAGGAACCGTACCCGCCTGAAGCGAAGGTCAACTTACCGGAAGCACTTTTTGCTCGCGCCACAAGGTCATCTAGCGTCTTGATATTGCGGTCGGGTCGCGTCACGATGACCAGAGGTGTATCGAAGACTTTGGCCACCGGAATCAGATCGTTCTCCACCGAAAAACGTTGATTGCGGTAGATATGGGGGTTCATCACCAGCGTACCCATCGAAGTGAACAGAAGCGTGTAGCCGTCGGGTGTGGCACGTGCCACGGCTTCGGCGCCGATGCTGCCATTGGCCCCCGCCTTGTTCTCTACTACTACCGGTTCCTTCAGACTTACGGAGAGCGCCTTAGCGAGTATGCGGGCACCCGCATCCGTCGCGCCGGGCGGAAAGGGTACGACCATGCGAATCGGCCTGTTCGGGTAGCTCTGCGCGACTGCAACACTGACGCATAGAATCAGGCCGACAGCAACGAGCACGGATCGCCAAGGCAATTCGCGGTGGAGAAGAAATCTACGGAAAGAGGTTGTAGCATTCATCACTATCTCCTAGTTTTTGATTATGTTTCCTTGCAGCCTATAATGAGCACTTCTTAGCGGCCCGAGAAGTTCGGCACTCGCTTCTGCGCAAACGCCTGAAAACCTTCTGCGTAGTCCTGCGTAGTTCTCAATGATCGGCCGAGGTTTTCCGCGATCGCGAGACTCTCATAGGCGCTTGTACCCGACGAGCGGATGAGCGCATCGCGCAACGCCTGAACCGCCAAAGGAGCGTTACGTGCTATCTTCAACGCCATAACCGTCGCTGTTTCATCCAGCAAATCCCGCGGTACCAGCTTGTTGACCAGGCCGATGCGCAACGCCTCGTCGGCCGTAACGGGCTCGCCAGTCAGCAGCATCTCTAGCGCATGACCCACGCCGACGATGCGCGGCAGCCAGTACACTGCGCCGCTGGTAGGGATGATCCCGCGCGTCACCTCGGGCAATGCGAATACAGTATCTTCGGTCGCTATGCGCACGTCGCAGGACAACGCTAGCTCCAGTCCGCCACCGCTCACCCGCCCATGCAGCGCAGCAATTACTGGTCTTCCCAGATCGGGCGGCGGTATATACATCAATCTGCGCCTCTCGCCCGGCAAGGCCTCGTACGCGTGCGCAGTCTGCAGTTCGTCAGCATCCAGTCCGACGGCGACCTCGGGTAGATAACCGAAACCAGAATGCGTCTCGCCGATATCCATACCAGAGCAGAAACTCGGCCCTGCGCCCGACAGGATGGCAACATGCAGCCCGCGTGACAGCATGACGTCCTGCCAAATTTGGTGAAGTCGCCGCATCGCCTGAGGGTTGAGCGCGTTGTGCCGCCGAGGCCGATTCAGCGTGATACGCGCGATGCGATCCTCTATCTCATAGCCGACTACATCTCTCATCTTCGTTCCCTCCCCGTGATCTCTGCGATCGCAAGTACCTGGCTGGTACAGACTTCCATGTCTTTAAATTGCTCGAACCACTCGTCGCGAGTACACGCCAGAAAAATACGGCGCAACTCGGTCCGAGCCTCCTCTTGTTGCTCTTCCCCACCATATTGCGGCTCAGTCCATACTGGCCGCCCCAGAGCATGGCAACGGTTGCTATAGAAATGCCTTTCAATCGTCGAGATGGTGATAAAACCCCCAGGCGAAGACTCGTAAATGTCCGCCCAGAGGGAGCGGCCGTTGTGGCGCTCTTCGCCACGGGTGGGTACCGTGCCACTACCGAGGCAGGTGGACAATGCCGTCACCGCCAGCGAGTAAGCACTGCCGAAAGTGCGATGTCAATGTACTCGCCCCCGTCTGTCTGTTCGACGCGACGCAGTGCCAACAAAATGCCAATTGCGGCCATTTGTGCGGCAATCAGGTCGGACAGCTACGGGCCAGTCATTGGAAGCACAATGTCGCGCCGCCCTATCAGATCCAGTTCGAGGAAGATCACGCGCCTCTCGGGCGACTTCAGGTCGCTAGACAGACCACGCTTGTTGCGATTGATCATCATGTGGCGCGACAACACCTTGAATGAGCGGCTCGACGAGGCGGCAGTCGACTCCGTTGCGTGTATCCTCGATATTTATCTCGTCAGTGCCAATAATAGCTTTCCGCCGCAATGCAAGTAGCCAACCAGTTGTACTTCGGGTACTCGCGCATTGACGAAATTGATCTCGCAGAAGCGCACCATGTTGACGTCGATGTTCCAGTAGCGCGCCAATGTACTGCTGTGATAGCCGATCACCTCTAACATGCCAATCATGTCCATGTAGCTACCTACGCCACCGCACTCCCCGGGCAGCGTATTGGCGAACAAGCCCTGCTGCCGATCAATTCCACCAGCTCCTTCGGAAAGCGCTTTTCTTCGTCATGGAGGCGCAAATAATCGGGTGTGGCGTGCTGCGTTAGTACGCGACTCACGCTTTCGCGGAACTCGAACTGCTCTGGTGTCAGATAGGGCGCAAGGTCAAGGTAGCCCATCAGTCTCTCGAGTTTTTCCATCAAGGATCTCGTCGCTGCAGGGTGAATTCGTTCAGGCTATCTTCAACTTGAGCACGTTCATATCACGCACGTTTACATCGTTGGCCACAAGCGAGTAAAGGCTGGCAAGGAAACCTTGTCCGTAAGGATTGGCCGAACTCAAATAGCAAGGATTCGGACTGCCCACGTTGACGATCAACGGGCCCTTCTGCTGATGATGCAGCGTACCGTCTCGCAGATCGAAGTGATGGCGCAACACGTACTCTAGCGCGCGCACGCCTGCCTCCTCGTAAGACTTTTCCAATAAGCCCAGCTGCCATCCCTTAACGAATCCGTAGCCGATCATTACTGTCGCACTACTGTCTATCAAAGAGTAGCTGTCATCTACCGTTGCTCGCCAGAAGCCGTTTTCCTGCAAGGCCAACAGACTTTCGCAGCTCTTACGAAACATGGTAAGGAGCTGGTCGCTTGGCTGCATAATCTCGAGAGTATCCACCACCCCCGCTAGCCACCACCCGTTGGCGCGCCCCCAGGCAGTGCCGTCGATCCAGATGTCGACCTTGCAGTAGCTGTCTTCCTCGGGTACCGCAGCATTAAGCACGTGGCGGATCAGACCGGAAGGCGTAGCCAGCAATTCGTATGTACGCACTAGGTCGGAGAGCGCCCTATCGTCCTCACCCATTATCACCAATGAAGGAGGGACCATGTAGGCGGTGTCCGCAAAGATCCATCCCGGCGTGCTCGGGGCAGTGGAGAACACCGGAGCCCCGGCCACTTCTACTCGCTCCTTCAGATAAATAGACAGCGCTTCGCGCGCCTCCTTTTCGTATCCCGCCAATACAAGCGGGCGGATACGTGACATCGAATCGCTGATGTTCGGGTGCGCAACAATTCGTCCAATCGGATTTTTGCTACGCGGGATGTTGCCGGTGCCTGAGAGAGTGTGCCTGAGCTGCTCATCGAGCATCGCGGTATGCCCAGATAAGTGCATGCCGTTGAGCATGGCGGCATGCTTGCCGCCAGTATCGATAGGCTCGCGCAGGCCGCGCTCTAGAATCTTACGAACTATAGTTTCTGACATGAGGAAAGAGTCCTAGAATTAAAGGAAAGCTGCATGGGCTCTGGAATGAAAAGGCGCGTATCCATCACACGGCAATCTGTTGCTACAGATAGCGTGAAACCTATGTGTGGACGGATTTGGGTGTCGATATCTATACCTGGAGCTACTTCAGTTAGAACGAGACCTCGCTCAGATAGTGCCAGTACGCAGCGCTCGGTAATCACACGCACTTGCGCACCACGCGCGAAGGCCGTTGGACCATGTAAATTAACCTGCTCAATGGTGGACAGCAGTTTGCGATGACGGCCTTCACGCACTATGCGCAGCACAGGCCCAGCTACGGTGTCACACTCAATTTCTATTTCAAGGGAACCACTGGTCAGCGTTCCGCACAAGAGAATCTTGCGCGTGCGGAAAACAATATCCATAAAGCCACCTGGCCCTCGGATAGCACCGTTGAAGCGTGCCACGTTTACGCTGCCCGCGCCGTCGATCTGCGCGAAGCCCAGCAGCGTCGCATCAAGCCCGCCACCGTGATAGAAATCCAGCAAGTCAGCCGAATCGATAATAGCTTGCGGATTGAAGTGCGCACCGAAAGCACCGGTCTGGCCCGGAATGCCCATGGCCGGAATGCCGCCCAGCGCACCGTGCTCGACGCTAAACGTCAACTCGTCCAGCAGGCCTTCCTCTGCCGCAATGGCGGGGAGTTGCGAGCCGATTCCCACGCCAAGATTCACCACATCACCACTCTCTAGTTCCATTGCTGCCCGGCGCAGGATGACCTTCTGATGATTAAGCGGCATTAATTGGGGTTTTTGTTCGTTGCGCAGCGCACCAGTGAAGGCTGGTTCACTACCGATCTGCGTCTGGATTGCATTCTCGTCGACCACCACTGCATCGACCCATATGCCGGGAATTTCCACTTGGCGAGGATGCAGTGTGCCGCGCGGCACTATAGACTTGACCACCGCGATCACGCGGCCACCGCACGTGCGCGCCGCCATCGCCATATGCCGTACACCGCCGGAAATCGGCTCGTCTTCAAGGCTGATATTTCCATCCTCATCTGCAACCGAGCCGCGCACGATGGCGATGTCGAATTTCATGCTGCGGACAAGAATGCAATCGTCGCCGCCCACATTAACCCGCTGTATTAAGTCCAACGGCTCCGCATCGGGATGTACCCGGACGTCGCCAGCGTCAGGCGATGTCGGATCGAAGTAAGTACCCATGCCCACCTGCGTCAATAGACCTGGCGAGCGAGCGGCACATTCACGCATCCAACGATACATCACGCCCATAGGCAGCACGTAAGTTTGGACGTCGTTGACCATGGCGCTGCCCACGAGCTTCGGCGTGTCGCGTATGTTATAGGACGACGCTATCAGTCTCCGCACCATACCTTTACCGGCCAAGTGCTCGAGACCCGTGGTCGCGCCGGTAGCCGACCAGCCAGTGCGGCAAGGACTCACCACCGTTAGCGCGCGAGGTTCACCGGTGTCGTTGAACCGCTTTTCCAGCGCGGCAAGCACGGTTTCAGTGGAGAGCAGCGACACCACCCCACAGATAGCAATTGTGTCACCGGAGCTCACCAACTGCACAGCCTCAGCTGCCCGCATAATTTTCATGATATTTTTATTCTGCTTTAAGTTTGGCATAGCGCACCACCTTTTCCCAGCGCTTGATCTCGCTGCGGATATAGGCGTCAAAATCCTGTGGGGTATTTGGTGAAAACTCGGCCCCCATACTCACCATGCGTGTGCTTATTTCTGGCAGCGCCATGATCTTCGTGATCTCGGCGTTCAGACGTTCGACGATCTCCGAAGGAGTTCCCGCAGGGGCCAGGAGCCCTGCCCAAGCTACGGCATCGTAGCCAGGCACGCCAGATTCAGCAATTGTCGGCAGATCGGGCACGGCAGGCGAGCGATTCTTGGAGCTCACGGCCAGCGCGTGCAAGCGGCCTTGCTTGACCTGCGGCAGCACCGAAACCATCGAAGCAAGCATCATGTCCACCTGGGCGCCGAGTAGGCCTACCTCAGCCGGGGCGCTGCCCTTATAAGGAACGTGAACCATCTCGACATTGGCCATGCTTGCAAGCATCGCTGCAGCCAAATGTTGCGATGAACCGTTTCCTCCGGAGGCGTAGGTAACCGAGCCCGGCTTGGATCTGGCTAACTCTAGCAGTTCCTCGACGTTCTTGACCTGGAGAGAAGGACGCACTACCAACAGACTAGGCTGCTTTAACAACAACATGATAGGCTGGAAGTCCTTCAATGTGTCATAGGGTAGGTTTTTATAGAGAGAAACATTGCTCGCATGGCCGGGCGCCACGATGACCAGCGTGTACCCGTCTGGCTCCGCGCGCGCCACGGCCCTAGAACCAACAATTCCATTGGCACCGGCCCGATTCTCTACGACCACCTGGGTGTTCAACATAGGGCCAAGGTGTTGTGCGATCATGCGAGCAATAATGTCGGTGGTGCCGCCAGCCGCGAAAGGAACGACAAGGGTGATAGGCTTGAAAGATGGCCATGGCGTCTGAGCCGCGGCGAGCGTCAAGCCAAAAGCCCATACTGTTAAGGCGCGAAAAAGAAACTGAATGACTCGCATGGTATGTCTCCGTATATTTTTTTAGTCCTCTGCAGCTGGGTCACATCTCTGCACAAATTGTATAGAGCCGAACTTTGCTGGGCCATTGCCGTTTCGATGGCGCCCTATGTCTTTTGATTAATCTAGATGAGGGTTGAGTTGAATAACCTCGAGAGGCATTGGCGCACCTCCCACCTCCGCCATTCCGGCAGCCGGTCGAGATGTACCACGAGTGTAGGTTCGTTGACGGCCGCCAGCGGGTAGGCAAATTCCACGTGCACACGCAGGAGGATCTGTGGAGCGCAAAGGTGTGGCAATCGGGCCATGGTGGTCGAGTCAAGGGAGAATAATGACAATGTGTTTTAACGTGTACATGAAGCTCGATAGCCACGCATTAACACTAACGCATAGGGCATCCCAAAAATGGCATTTGCGGCCCGGAGCACTGGCTCCTATCATCTCCAACAAGAAAACTAGTACCCAATGAATGTTCTTCACGGGTAAAGCCGCTTATAAAATTGGAAACGATGCATCATGAAACTAGGATTAATTGGGGTTGGCAATATTGGTTTTCACTTCGCTAATCGCCTACTTGAGGCTGGACATGAACTGTTCATCAATGATGCGAACCCTCAGGCGGTAGAGCATTCGGTTGCCAAGGGTGCTCAGGCAGTTTCAAGCGCGAAGGAGCTTGCTTCGGTAGTTGAAACAGTGCTGTTGTGTCTGCCGATCCCGCAGATAGTCAAGGAAGTGACCACGGGAAAGGGCGGTGTTATCAACGGCACGAGTGTTAAAACCGTGCTGGATCTCTCTACGACGGGTCCATCCGTCACCACTGAAGTGGCCCAGCTTCTTGCTGAGCAAGGAATCGCCATGATCGGTGCGCCTGTTAGTGGGGGTACAGTAGCAGCGGAGAAGGGTACCTTGGCAGTGATGTCAGCCGGCCCCCGTGAGGCTTTCGAACAGGTTGAACCGATTCTCAAGGTAATCGGTAAGAATATCTTCTATCTTGGCGAGGACCCTAGCCTTGGCCAGACTATGAAGATCATCAACAACACGCTCTACGCTACCTCGCTAATCGCAAGTAGCGAAGCACTGATCTACGGCGTCAAAGCAGGACTGGACGCCGAAACGATGTTGAGTGCCCTGAACGTTTCGAGCGGACGGTCCTTTGCAACGCTCGAGCGCATTCCGCAATGTGTTCTAAATAGATCCTTCCCTGTGCGATTCACCACTTTACTTCTTCACAAGGACGTGAAGATGTGCATCGAAGAGGCAGAAAAACTTGGCATCACGATGATGGTTCCTGGTCTGGTGCGTCAGTTGCTGGCTTTCGCCATCGCCCAGGGCGATGGCGCCAAAGACAATGCATCCATTATTCAGCATTTTGAAAAATGGGCTGGTGTGCAGTTTGGTTCTGAAAACAAAACCTGAATACTTTCTTTAGAGGAGACTGATCATTAGACTTTTCGACCTGTGATCGCTGCCGCGGCGCTTGTTGCGCCCTGATCTCCCAAGCCATACTTCCCGAAAAGCCGCTACATGAAATTGTTCCTTTCCCGTCGGAGAGCATCACTGATGCCGTTGCAGGTATGCTCAGAGAGAGTATGAGTGTCGTCGTGTCAGTACCGATGCGAGTAACGTCTATTCATTCAAATCTTTATCCTACGACCCGTGGAAAGGCCTCGCCGCACTAGTCTGTGACGATTCAATCAACTCCTCAATACTTCGGAGACTAGAATGTCCCTCATAAATGTACGCAAGAAGCTGCTAAACATCGAAACTATCTATCACGAAAACGGTCCAACCCCTGCTGCGCCGATCAAGCAAGGCTCTATCTCTGTGGTCGTAAAAAATCCGTTTGCTGGCAAATATATCGAAGACCTGTCACAGTTTGTTGAAGATGCGCGTGGTCTAGCCGACAAACTGGTTCCCGAACTCATTGAGGCGCTTGGCGGACAGGACGAGATTCAGGCTTACGGCAAGGGCGCAATTGTTGGCTTGGATGGAGAGCTAGAACATGGTGCTCTTTGGCACGAAGCCGGTGGATGGGCAATGCGGAATGTGCTCAGCCAAGCCAAGTCGATTGTTCCTGCTGCAAAGGTGGTTGCCGCTGCTGGCACCCGCTTGTTCGTTCCTCTGCATCATATCGAAGCATGTTACGTCCGCAGCCACTTCAATACGATTGAAGTGGGTTACGTTGATGCGCCTCGTGCCGATGAGCTCTTTTACACGCTGGTGATGGCAACGGGTTCGCGCATACATGAACGCTTGGGTGGCTTGCGTGTGAACGATATTTCTGTGGGTGACGGTCAACGTTAATACCTGACCAGGTAACGACCTTGATTAAGATCTACGCCGTGCACCGAATCGAATGAAGGAGGTACTCATGATGAATAATGAAATCGATGAAAAGGGACTCGTTAGAATCTTCGGCATGAGTATTAATTGAGATAAGCACCGCTTGTAAATACGGTCTCATTTGAAATTAAACATCTTTGATAATAGAAATTATATTCTCTTGAGTTATGAAACCTCTCTTACTCGTTCTTGTCTTTCTGTCGGAAGAGCATCAGGCTCTTGTCTCATTGCAATTCGAAATGATCTACGCGCCTAACGGACAGCTTAGCGCGGATCGCTCACGCGGCGCGGCGGAAATTAATAAGCATGGCCAGAATATACGCGTTGTATTGACAAACGGCACGTATGGCTTGCTGGCTGAAGAAATCGATGCGATGCCTAAACTGGAGTTGATTTGTACCTTAGGGGTCGGATACGAGAACGTGAGTCTAGGTCGGGCGCGCCAGCGTAATATTGCAGTCGCCAACGCTGCCGGAACAAACGATGATTGCGTTGCCGACCATGCAATGATGCTGCTACTTGCAGCTATACGACGTTTGCCATTCCTCAACGAGAACGTACGACACGGATTGTGGCGCGACGATATACGGCGTCCACCGCAAGTGTCATTTCGACGCCTCGGCATTCTTGGACTCGGTGCAATTGGTAGAAAAATCGCCCGCCGCGCCGAGGGATTTGAATTGGAAATCGGATATCACAATCGAAATTTCCGGGAAGATTGTAGCTACCAATATTTTGACAACATTTTAGCGCTGGCCGAATGGGCGGATTTCCTAGTAGTCGCGGCGCCAGGTGGATTCGAGACCCGCCATCTCATTAATGCTCGGGTGATAGATGCGCTTGGACGGGACGGTGTGATCGTGAATATTGGACGCGGAACACTAGTGGACACTCAGGCTGTGGCCGACGCTTTGAGGGAAGAGAGGCTAATGGCAGTCGCTCTTGATGTCTATGAGAACGAGCCATTACCGCCTAGGCAGCTACTTGAATTTGATAACGCTGTGCTGACCCCGCATATCGCCGGGATTTCTCCTTACGCCATTCATAGTTCGGTCGTGCGCTTTCTTGACAACGCCGAGCGGCATTTCGCCCACGAGCCTTTAATTTCCCCAGTTTAATTTATTGAGTATTCCAGAATCGTGCTGAACCGCCCTTTGAGTAATTTAATCGATGGACATTGGATGGAAGGGACGGGTCAGGGCCGCAACATCAACCCCCCTCTGACCCTGCCGGGTTTATTTGTGAGTAAGCCCGCGCCGATAGAGCGCAGATGAGTCTGGCCATTGAGGCTGCGGCTCAAGCTTTTCCCGCAAAGTCGACAAAAAATATTGAGACTCGCGCTGAGGCCCTGCTCACGATCAGCACAGAAATTTCGTCTTCCGTCTTGATACTCATAGTGATTTCCTAAATTATGACCTGAGCCGGAAGTCAGTGGACCTTTAGATTTGCACGACGAACGCATCGAGATCGACAACACCTTGGCCGGTTCGGCAACACGACCCTGACCGGGTGCCTACCGTTATGACACCATTTCCGCCTTGAATTGTCGCGTGTGGATGCGTCGGCGACGGTTCGTGTTAAGAGAGTCTGTGCTCATTATTGTCGCCACTCAACTATCGTGGACGCGATCGTCTCTTGTTTACAGAGCACGGCTCAATGTGTGTGCACCGCTGGGTAATTGCAAGGTTCGCCGGAAGCGTACTGTAATGGTGCCAAGAACGACACTTGGCATCTAGATGGCGATGCGAGAAGCTATGGTGCAACTTCTCTCGTCACAGACACGATTCCGGCATC